>JAWLCT010000012.1:70877-78813 GCA_041687015.1 Gammaproteobacteria bacterium | reverse complement strand
CCTGCGTATCGCGGCCTGAGGCCGCTCCTACGGGGGAAATCGCACGTTAGAGGCCCAGTCCTCTGGGCGATAACCGGCGGTGGTTCCAATCGCCTGCGCGTCGCGCCGGGCCGCACCTCCTTTCGTTTTCTTTCTCCGTGGCCTCCGTGGCTCTCCGTGGTTAAACTTTTTTTTGCAATTCCTCAGCGGATGGCTCAAGTGCCGAGAAGGCGCGTGCCGTTGACTTCGAAGCAGGCGAAGGGGTCGCGGCCCCAGTGGTTGACTTTGCGGAGGGTGAGGTCCAGCGGTTCTTCACTGGGCGCTTTCTGGATGGTGGAAAGCACCAGATCGAGGCGCACTTTGTCCGGGGCGAAGTGGCGGCCCAGTTCCGTCAGCGCCTGGGGTTGACTGGGACGCACCCGAGGGAGGGTGTAGGCGAGGCATTGGGCCTGCGCAATCTGTACGTTGGAGAAGACCCTTGAGAGACGGCGGCGCAGTTCACGACGGGTGAAGTCGATACTGAACTGCCCTACTTCATCGATCAGCGCAATGAGCGCCGGGTCGACCGTTTGGCAGTTTTCGCGGAAAAAGTCGATGGCCGGGAAATAGCCGATGCGGCGCTCGGCCACTTCCTGGCTCACCTGGGCGGCGAGGCTGTCACCGAGCACCCAGGGCAGATACCCCATGTTCAACTCGATGAGATCTTCCGGTACGGTGACCGTAATGCCGAGCGCAACGCGGGTGATCTTCAGTGGGCGGGTCATCAGGCCGTCCCGCGCAGCACCGCCAGTCGCGCAAGGATCGGTTTGACCACCGGTTCGATGCGCGTGCGCATCACCGAACCCACCGCGTCCGTGTGGGCGAAAATGTCAGTCACTGCGGCCTCGCTGACTTCTGCCAGGAACAGCATGGCGTGCACCTCGGCCTGCAATCCGGGCGCCGCCGCCAGCAGCGCCGCAAGCATGTCGTCAGGATGGGCGACCCGCGCTGCCACCCGTGCTTCCATGGCCGCCACGGTGCGCAATCCTGCGTCGCCCGTGCGCACGGCCGCGAAATAGCGACCGATAGCGTTGAGCAATGCGGAAACCACGTCCTGGTCGGGCGGGCGGCGCAGCGCATCCGCCGCCACGTCCAAAAACGTCTGGCCTTTGCCGTCGAGCAGCTTGGCAAGCAGCGCCGCCGGTGCACCGGGGACCTCAGCCAGCGCGGCAACATGGGTTGCCGCATCGTGGCGCCCGGGGAGAGCGTCCGGCAGTTCGTCGGGCACGGCGCTGAGGAAACCCACGCGATAGGTCTTCTTGTTGCGGCCCGCGTCCCACAGGCGCTGCCTCCGCTCGGGGGTGATGAGTCCCGGCTGCAGCACCAGGCGCACCGATTCGAGCACGTCGCGGTGTTCCGTCTCGAAGGGCAGGTATTCGATCAGATACTCGGCCAACTCCGGGCCCATGACGCCTTGCGCCACCCGCGGATGTTCGAGCATGCGACGGGCGTGCTCTGCGCTGGGCGCCGCCCACCAGGCGCGCCGCGCCAAGTCGTCAGTGAGACCCGGTGAGCACACCACGGCCATCACGGCCTCGGGTTCGCCCAGGCGCAGCAGGCGATCGAGCTGCTCGTGATCGATTTGACCCATGCGTGTCCAGCGACGCAGGAATACGGGATAGCCGCCGGGCGAGTCGAGCACGGCCCCCGAGAGCAGCTCGCGCACATAGCCCAGGTATTTGTCGCCGTTACACGTGGGATTGAGCTGCACCTTCAATTCGCGCCCGGCCTGCAGGCCGTACACCGCCATGGCGTTCTCATCGATGCGCACGGCCTCTGCATTGGTCACCAGCACATTGAGGCGCAGACTGTCTTCGGCACTTAAATTCATCATTCTCATTCAGTTGAGCTGGATGCGCTGGCCCCACGGCACCTTGCCGTGCCCCTTTACCAGCCACACCACCGGGAAATCCGGTTCACGCGAAGGAAAGCGGCCCTGCGCATCGGTGAAATACACCAGCAGGTCCGGCCGCGCGCCCTCGCGGGCGATCCAATCGAATACCGGGCGAAAGTCGGTGCCGCCACCGCCCTGAAATTCGCGCGGCAGCTTGAATTCCTCCCAAGGCTCGAAACGCCAGGGGCCATCGCCGGCCAGGTCGGCATCGCAGGCAAACAACGTGACACGTGCACGCACCTGTGCCTTGAGCGCATCCACTTCGGAAAGGAATTGGCGCATTTCGGCGTCTGAAATGGATCCGCTGGTGTCCAGGGCCACGATCACGTCCACTTCATGGCTGCGCAGGCTGGGCAGAATGGCCGCGCCCTCGCGCCGTGAGGGACGCGTGTAATTGTAGTCGTCACGCGCGGTGGCGCTCATGAAGCGCGCCAGCAGCGCCCGCCAGGGCAGTTGCGGCTGCAGCAGGTGATCGACCAGGCGTGCCAGCGGACCGCTCAGCTTGCCCGCCTGCATGGCCTGTTGCGCGGCGCCGGCGAGGCGCTGACGCCATTGCGCGGCGAGCTGCTCCCGTTCCTCGTGGGAGAGCGGCGCGGGCCGGTCTTCACCGCGGCGGTCGTCTTCGATGTCGTGAGGTTGCGAGCGTCCACCCTGTCCCTGATTCTCCTGTGGGCGGCCACTACCCTGGGGGTTTTGGTCGCCGCCGCCGCCACCTTCGCCGCGCGTGCCACCCTCGCTTTCACCTTCGTCGTAGAGGTGATCGTCCTGGGGCTGCAAATCCTCGTGTTCATCGAGGCACGGATAGATCTCCTCGGCGGTCATGCCTTCGAATTCGCGCATGAACAGGGCATCGGCGGTAGGCCGCAAACCGTCCGCCACGAGAATGGGGTTGACCGCCAGATCGCAGGCGATGTCCCAGCGCGCCTTTTGACGGTGCTGACGCCGGGCGAAATGGGACAGCGCGCAGTGCAAGGCCTCATGGGCGAGCACGAATTGCGTCTGTTCGAGGGAGAGGTCGTTGATGTAGTCGGGGTTGTAATAGAACGCGCGCGCATCGGTCGCCGTGGTGCGACACCACGCGCCGGCCGCCTTCATGGGCAGCCTGAGCACCAAGGCTCCCAGGAACGGCTTGTCCAGGATGAGGCGCGTGCGCGCTGCGGCGAGTTTTGTTTCGAGGTCGCTTTGCATGGTCCCGCTCATAACGCGGAGGCACAGAGATTGCGGAGGATCACAAGATGGCGGCGCATAGGCTTGTTTCCCGGCGTAAACACGCTTGTGTCTCTCAGCGTTCCCTGTACCTCCGCGTCCTCCGCGTTGTTCGATGTCTACGCGTACAACATCACGTCGGCGACCGCCTTCGCCCAAGGCGAGAACTCGGGGACGCTGAAGATGGGTTGGCCGATGGCGCGGTGCATGTCGGACACCAGCATCACACCCATTTCCCGTTCGGGGAAACGGCCGGCGAAGTCGAGGATTGCACCGTAGACGGCCTTGGCGTCGGCCGTGCCCCGCGCGCGGATGGCGCGCCCCACCAGGGCAGCGGCCACGGCGTACTGCAGGTCCACTTCGCGGGGAATGGTCACCGGTTCGCCCTTGAGAATGGCGTCGATGTCCGGGAGCTTGTCCAGGTGGCGCACGAAGGCGTCGAGCTCGATGCCGGCGGCCGGGCCCACGCAGGCCTGCAGCGAGGAGAGCAACAGGTCAGGGCTGTCGCCGAATTTCTGCAAGGCGCGGTGAGCGAATTCCCAGGAGCGGGGCGACGGGAAGGCGGTGGGATTGTGCGCCGGGTCGAAATCGAACAGCAGTTCGGGACGGAAGCGCAGGAAGGCGATCACCCGCTCGTCGATTCCCGCCTCATAGGCCCAGGCCACCCAGTCGTCCAGGTGGGTCTCCACCTCGAAATGAGCAAAACGGTTGGCCAGCGGCGCCGGCATCGCGTAGGTCACGCCGCGGTCACCCTGACGGTTGCCCGCCGCGAAGATGGCCCAGCCCTCCGGCACGCGGTATTCGCCCAGGCGCCGGTCGAGGATGAGCTGGTAGGCGGCCGCCGACACACTGGGCGGGGCCGAGGTGATTTCGTCCAGGAACAAAATGCCTTCGGGGCCGTGGCGACGCGCATCGGGCAACATGGCCGGCACGGCCCATTCCACATGATCGTCCAACCGGAACGGGATACCGCGCAGGTCGGACGGCTCCATCTGTGAAAGCCGGATGTCGATCACCGGCACACCGTGGCGCTGACCCACCTGCCCCACCAGCTGAGACTTGCCGACGCCCGGCGGCCCCCACAGCATCACGGGCGTGTGATGGCCCTCGCGTGTGCTGGTGAATTCGCGTTCCAGAACCTGGCTGATGTGTGCCGGCCGCATTGCCTCTCCCCGAATCTTTCATCACGACCGGGACCACCCCGGCCTCATGAAGCGTAACTCGCCAAATACTTTATCAGTATCGTCGGATTTACTGAACCTGACCATTCGGGGGGGGGTAAGGGGGTAACGCGGAGGGCGCGGAGAAAACCCGCCGAGCGCCCCTCAAGCGCAAACAGGAATCAACCGACGAAAACCGAAGACTCGCGGCCTGAGGCCGCTCTTACAGGAGGAAAGATCGCTTAGGGATCGGCTTGAATCGAAGCGCGGCAGTGCAGACGACCCGAACAACGCCCCCTCAGGATCCTCCGCGCCTCCGCGCCCCCGGCGCTGTGACGAATCTAAACAGGCAGCCCCGGCAACCGTCCGCTTTCCCGCCAGCGGCGGTAATCGGCCAGGATGCGGGCGTGGTCGAAGGCGAGCGGTGCCGGCAGTGCATCCGGGTGATAGATGTCCAGCGCCCGGGCGTCGTCACGCGCCTCGGGTTCGCCCTCGGCCTCGGCCACGTACACCACGCTCACGGTCTGGCCGCGCGGGTCCCGTGCCGGGTCGGAATAGACGCCCAGCAGGGCGGTGAGGCGCACGTGCAGCCCCGTTTCTTCCAGCGCCTCGCGTACCGCCGCCTGCTCCACGGTCTCGCCGACATCCATGAAGCCGCCTGGGATGGCGTAGCCCGGTGGCGGGTACTTGCGCTCGATGAGCACGATGGGCCGACCGGGCCGATCAACGAGTTCGATGATGGCATCGGCAGCAACGGGCGGTGTGACGGGACGGGACATGCGTTGAACGTGATGCATGGCGCGTGACGCGTAACGGATTACGCGTCACATGCCACGGCGACGTTTCAGCCTTTGTTCTGCTGCTCTTCTGCGATCTGGCGGTGCACTTCCGCCATGTCCAGCTCCTTGGCCTTCTCGATGAGGTCCTCGAACTGGTTCGCAGGCAGGGCGCCGGGCTGCGAGTACAGGATCACCTGTTCGCGGAACAGCATGAGCGTGGGGATGGAGCGGATGTTGAAATGGCCGGCAAGTTCCTGCTGCTCTTCGGTGTTCACCTTGGCAAACACGATGTCGGGGTACTTCTCGGAGGAAGCCTCATAGACGGGAGCGAAGGAGCGGCAAGGACCGCACCAGGGTGCCCAGAAATCGACAACCACGAAGGGGTTCTTGGTTACGATTTCTTCGAAATTGTCACGCGTGAGTTCTACAGTCGCCATGCTTCTCTCCTATGGATAAAACGGCCACCGCGGCGACCGTTGTTTGCATAAACCTTAGCGTACTTGTGTTGCCGGTCGAAAGCCGGGGCTAATCGTCGCCGCGATGGAAGCGCATGAGGCGGCGTCGGTCGCGCTTGTCGGGACGGCGCCCCGGCGCCGGCGACAGCAGTGCCGCGAAACGATGTTGCTCTGCGGCGGCCTCCCGCTTGCGTCGGCTTTCCTCCGTTTCTTCATACAGTTGCTGGGCCACACTGGCCGAGCCGCGCCGTTCCGACAGCGCACGCACGTGGACGATGAATGCCTGGGTGCCCTTGCGGATGGTGATTTCGTCGCCGATCTTCACCGGTCGCGCCGGCTTGACCCGGGCGCCCGCCACCTCAACATGCCCGCCGTTCACCGCCTCCGTGGCCAGTGCGCGGGTCTTGAAAAAGCGCGCGGCCCACAGCCACTTGTCCAGCCGTACCTTGTCGTTCATTCCCCGGCGAGCAGTTCCCGATAGTATTCGATGGTCAGCAGCGCATGGTCATGACTCTCACAAGCGGGGCAGCGCAACGCCATCACCATGCCGAGCGCGTCGGGATCCGAGTAGCTCTCCCCTTCCACATGCACGTACTCGAGCATGCCCTCGTAACCACAATCGAGGCAGGTACCCCATCCTCTATAAATTTTGTTGACCATGGAAGCCTTTGTCCCGAAACAGCATCGTATTATGGCCCATGCCGCCCGAACACCAAGGCTTTTTTGGTGTCCGGGCTGGCTAAAGAATTGGCCGCCATCTGCCGTTAAAGGGGCCATCCCATGCCTTACTCCGAAGGGGCTGCAACCGTGAATCTGCTCAACCATCTCAGCCTGAAATTCCGGCTCGTTCTACTCACGACGGCGTTCGGCGTGCTCCTGATCGTCATCAGCGCCTTCGGCATCCGTGCCATGGGCGAAGCTGAAGAACATCTGGTATGGCTCTATGAGCAGCGACTGGTCCCCACCAGCGAACTGAGCCACGTACTCGAAAACATGCAGGCAGCGCGCACCCAGGTGTTGCTCAGCCTGCAGCACGATCCGGTTTCTGCATTCGCAGCCATGCACGACCACCCGCTGTCCATGCATACCGACACCGTGGCGAATGCCATCAGCGAGGCGCAGGCAAGCTGGAAAAACTACACCCAGGCGATACCGGCTGAGGACGCAGCCGCGAAAACACAGGCGGCCGAGTTCGCCAAGATGCTGGACGCCTATGTACGTGAGGGGATTCAGCCTGCGGTGCAGTTGCTCCAGGCCGGGCGCTACACGGAAGCGAACCGGGTGGTACTGGAGAAAATCAACCCCATTTACGCCCCGGCCAGCGCTGCGGCCCAGGCGATCATCGAATCTCAGTTGGAGGATGCCCGGGAAGCCTACGGGCATGCGGTCAGCGAGAACGAGACCCTGCGCACCCTCTCCATTGTCCTGCTCGTCGTGGGCATCGGCGCCAATGCGCTGCTTGCCCTGGCAACCATACGGGGCATCGCGCGCGCCGTCGGGGAAATCGATCAGGCGACCACCCGGTTTGCCGACGGTGAACTCGCCACCCGGATCAGCTACCAGGGCAAGGACGAACTCGGTCACATCGCAGCCGGCTTCAACCGGATGGCCGAGAGCTTCAGCCAGACCATTCATCAGCTCGCCAGCGCAACCGCGCAACTGGCATCGGCCGCGGAGGAGACCTCCACCATCACCAAAGAAACCAGCGACGGTATCGGCCGGCAGCAGTCGGAGACCGATCAGGTCGCCACCGCCATGAACGAAATGAACGCCACCGTGCATGAAGTGGCACGCAGCGCCAATCAGGCGGCGCAGGCCGCTCATGCCGCCGAGGATGAGGCCCAGAAAGGCAAACGCGTGGTCGCCCAAACCCTCGAGGTCATCGACGGTCTGGCGCGCGAAGTGGAACAGGCCGCCGAAGTCATTCGCACCCTAGAGAACGAGAGCGAAAGCATTGGCACAGTCCTCGACGTCATCCGCGGTATTGCGGAACAGACCAATCTGCTCGCCCTGAACGCCGCCATCGAGGCCGCACGCGCCGGCGAGCAGGGGCGCGGATTTGCCGTCGTGGCCGATGAAGTCCGCACGCTGGCCTCACGCACCCAGCAGTCCACGCAGGAAATCCAGGCGATGATAGAGCGCCTGCAGCACGGCACCAGCGACGCTGTGAAAGCCATGGAAAAGAGCCGGACGCAGGCACAGGCCGGTGTCGAGCAGGCGGCGACCACCGGTACGTCGCTGGATGCCATCGTCGGCGCGGTGAAAACCATCAATGACATGAACACCCAGATCGCGAGCGCTTCGGAAGAGCAAAGTGCGGTCGCCGAGGAGATCAACCGCAATATCAGCAACATCAGTGACGTGGGCCAGCAAACCGCAGAGGGCGCCTCGCAAACGGCCTCCGCCAGCCAACAATTGGCGCAG
>JAWLCT010000012.1:63172-70777 GCA_041687015.1 Gammaproteobacteria bacterium | reverse complement strand
GAGGAGATCAACCGCAATATCAGCAACATCAGTGACGTGGGCCAGCAAACCGCAGAGGGCGCCTCGCAAACGGCCTCCGCCAGCCAACAATTGGCGCAGTTGGCCGAAGAGCTCCAGGTTCTGGTGAGCCGGTTCAGGATATAAGTTCAAAAGACCGCCCCTCCCCGCTGGGATTGGGCGAGAGGCGCCAGGGCGCTGCACCCCGTGCGCGCCTCGCGCCCTCGCCCTGCCCCGTTTCCCTCGGGGGGAACGGCATCGTTCAAATCGGCGACGGCGCCCGCGCTGCTTCGCTTGCTACACCCGTTCCGCGCGAGGGATAGGTGGGGGGATCACACAGACGTCTGTCCGGCGATCCATCAGGGCCGCCGCGCCTGCTTGAGAAAAACGCCAGTGGTTTTTCAGGATGCGCTCGCTTCCGCCCAGTCGGAGGGCAGCACGTCCGGGCAACGCTCGGCCACCGCCTCCAGCATCCGGGTACGCCTGTCGAGCAACGCCCGGGTGGTCTCCAGTTCCGCCTGCAGGCGGACCACTTCGCGGCTCAGTCCCACCTGGGCAAGACCGTCACTCACCACCTGCATCAGAATGAATCCGTCACAGGGCTTTTGAATGAAATGATGGATCTGTGCCGAATTGATCGCGGCCCGGAACAGCTCCGTATCGGCATGGGCGCTGAGGATGATGCGGAAGGCCAGAGGCTGTAGCTGACGGAATTCGCTGAGGAACTGCGCACCATCCATTTCGGGCATGCGGTAATCCGCAACGACCAGGTCGAATTCCTTTTCCCGTGCCCGTGCCAGCGCTTCTGTGGGACTGGTGAAGCGCTCCGCCTCGTGCTCCCCGTTCAACCACAACACCCGCCACATGGCATTGAGATGATTCTGGTCGTCGTCCAGGAGGAGGATGTTGGCCATGGCAGGACCTCCGGCAAGCTAGCGTGCCCTGCTATGACATCACAAATTCGCGGGGAATGTAACGCCTTTGTGGTCTAACGATTTAAGTGAAAGGAATAAGTGAAAACGGCGGCTCGAAAGCCGCCGTTTTGGTGATGGCACAGCGATTCAGCGCTGGAGCTCCAGCAACAACTGATTGAGTCGGGCCACGAATCCGGCCGGGTCCTCCAGTTGGCCCCCCTCAGCGAGCAGCGCCTGATCGAACAGGATTTTCGCCCAGTCCTCGAACCGCTGAGCCTCGCTTTCATCACGCAGCCGTGTGACCAGCGGATGGGTGGGATTCAGCTCCAGGATGGGCTTGCTGCCACCCACGTTCTGGCCCACGGATTTCAGGATGCGCTCCAGGTTGGCACTCATGTCATGCTCACCGGCCACCAGGCAGGCAGGCGAGTCGGTGAGGCGATGGGTTACACGTACTTCCTTGACCTGTTCTTCAAGCACCTTCTGCACACGCTCCAGCAGCGGTTTCAGGTCTTCGGCCGCCTTCTCCTGCGCTTGCTTTTCCGTCGCGTCCTCGAGCTTGCCCAGGTCCAGTGCACCCTTGGTCACCGACTGGAGTTCCTTACCCTCGAACTCGGTCAGGCTGGACATGAGCCATTCGTCCACCCGGTCGGAAAGCAGCAGCACCTCGATGCCTTTCTTGCGGAAGATTTCCAGATGCGGGCTGTGTTTCGCCGCCGCAAAGGAATCGGCAGTGACGTAATAGATCTTCTCCTGCCCTTCCTTCATGTTCGCCACGTAATCGGCCAACGAAACCGTCTGATCAGGGCTGTCGTTGCGCGTGCTGGCGAAGCGCAGCAGGCGCGCGATCTGCTCGCGGTTGGCGAAATCCTCGCCCGGTCCTTCCTTCATCACCTTGCCGAATTCCTTCCAGAACTCGGCATACTTCTCGGGCTCGTTTTTCGCCATGTCCTCGAGCAGGCCCAACACCTTCTTCACCGAGCCGTTGCGGATGGTGTCGATGACCTTGTTGTGCTGCAGGATCTCGCGCGAGACATTGAGCGGCAGATCGTTGGAGTCGATGACACCGCGCACGAAGCGCAGATAGGCCGGCATGAGCTGTTCCGCGTCGTCCATGATGAACACGCGGCGTACGTAAAGCTTCACCCCGCGGCGACGCTCGCGATCCCACAGGTCGAAGGGCGCACGCTTGGGAATGAACAACAACGAGGTGTATTCCGTCTTGCCTTCCACGCGGTTGTGGGTCCAGGCGAGGGGCGCCTCGAAGTCATGGCCGACGTGCTTGTAAAACTCTGCATATTCCTCGTCGGAGACTTCGTTCTTGCTGCGAGCCCACAGGGCCGAGGCCTTGTTGACCGTTTCCCAATCCGGCGCCTTGCCTTCCGCCGGATGCTCCTCGAGCATGCGGATGGGGACCTGGATGTGATCGGAATACTTGTGGATGATGGAACGCAGACGCCAGGCGTCGAGGAATTCGTCCTCGTCCGGCTTGAGGTGAAGAATCACTTCCGTGCCACGCGCCGGACGCTCGACATTTTCGATGCTGTATTCGCCGCTGCCATCGGATTCCCAGCGCACGCCGTGTTCCGCGCCAATGCCTGCTCGACGGGTGAGCACCGTCACCTTGTCGGCGACGATGAACGCGGAATAGAAACCCACGCCGAACTGGCCGATGAGGTGGGCATCACGGGCCTGATCGCCGGAAAGCGCGGCCAGGAACTGGCGCGTGCCGGAGCGGGCAATGGTCCCGAGATTGTCGATCACCTCCTGACGGCTCATGCCAACACCGTTGTCGGTGATGGTGATGGTGCGTGCGTCCTTGTCGAAGCTCAGCCGGATAGCCAGCTCGTTGTCCGACTCCCACAGTGCGGCATCCGCCAGGGCCTCGAAGCGCAGCTTGTCGCAGGCGTCGGAGGCGTTGGAAACCAGCTCGCGCAGGAAGATCTCCTTGTTGGAGTAGAGCGAATGGATCATCAGATGAAGCAGCTGCTTCACCTCGGTTTCGAATCCTCGGGTTTCTTTCTGGGCTTCCACGCTCATGTGTCTTCAATACTCCTCGTGCCGTTCAATCAACCAGACGTCAACAGATGAACGCTAGCGGACATAAAGGCAAAAAGCATTGACCACGGGGGACACGGGGAACACGGGGAGAAATCCATCAACGGTCACCCTGCTGCAGGAGCGCCCACCGGGCGCGATGGCTTGCCGAAGCCGCGGCGGTCACGTCGCCCCATCGCGGCCGGTGGCCGCTCCTACAGAAAGAAATCGAATTCCCCGTGTTCCCCGTGTCCCCCGTGGTTGAGCTTTTCTCTTCTCTTCGTCCGCTGGCGTTCATTTGCGGACGTTTCCTAGACCCGGGGACAAATAGGGTCGCTACCTAGCCAATTCAAGGGCCCCGGTAGCTCGCAAAGCGGCCGACCCTATGCTTGAATTGGGCACGATAAAAACAACTTGTTCCGAGACCATGGATATTCTCACCGTCGCCACCACGCCTTACGAAGGACAGAAGCCCGGCACGTCAGGGCTGCGCAAGAAAGTGGAGGTTTTCAAGCAGCCCCATTACCTGGAGAACTTCGTCCAATCGGTGTTCGACACACTGCCCGGCCATGAAGGCCAGACCCTGGTGCTCGGTGGCGATGGGCGTTATTTCAACCGCGAGGCCATCCACACCATCCTGCGCATGGCCGCCGCCAACGGCTTCGGTCGCGTCCTGGTGGGGCGTGGCGGCCTGCTCTCCACGCCCGCCGCCTCGGCGGTGATCCGCAAGCACCGGGCCTTCGGCGGGTTGGTGTTGTCCGCCAGCCACAACCCGGGTGGGCCCGACGGGGACTTCGGCATCAAATACAACATCGCCAACGGCGGTCCGGCCCCGGAGCGCATCACCGAGGCCATTTACGCCCGCAGCCGTGAGATCACGACCTACAAGACGCTCAAATTCGAGGAGATCCCCCTCGACGCCTGCGGCACCTACAACCTGATGGGCACCACCGTAGAAGTCATCGACCCGGTGGCCGACTACGCCGAGCTCATGGAATCGCGGTTCGATTTCGAGGCCATCCGCGGCCTGCTCAAAAGCGGGTTTCGCATGCGCTACGACGCCATGCACGCCATCACCGGCCCCTATGCCAGGGAGATCATCGAGGGGCGCCTGGGCGCGCCCGCCGGCACGGTGATGAATGCCGAGCCCCTGCCCGACTTCGGCGGCGGCCACCCGGACCCCAACCTCACCTACGCCCGCGATCTGGTGAACATCATGTACGGCGATGATGCCCCCGATTTCGGCGCCGCCTCCGATGGCGACGGGGACCGCAACATGATCCTGGGCCGGCGCTTCTTCGTGACGCCATCAGACAGTCTGGCCGTGATCGCCGCCAATGCCGAACACGTGCCCGGCTACCGGGGCCGCGTCAGCGGCATCGCCCGCTCCATGCCCACCAGCTTCGCTGCCGATCGCGTGGCCAAGGCCCTGGGTTACGCCATGTACGAGACCCCCACCGGCTGGAAGTTCTTTGGCAACCTGCTGGACGCCGGGCGCATTACCTTCTGCGGTGAGGAAAGCTTCGGTTCCGGCTCGGACCACGTGCGGGAAAAGGACGGTTTGTGGGCCGTGCTGTACTGGCTCAACATCCTCGCCGCGCGGCGTGAATCCGTGGAGGACATTCTCCGGGATCACTGGCGGCGCTTCGGGCGCGACTACTACACCCGTCACGACTACGAGGAATTGGAGGCGGCGCCGGCCAATGCCTTGTACAACGACCTGAAAGCGCGTGTGCCGTCTTTACCCGGACAACGCTTCGGCCAGCGCACCGTCACCGTGGCGGACGATTTTGCCTACACCGACCCGATCGATGACAGCGTGAGCGCCGGCCAGGGGGTGCGAATCCTTTTCGACGATGGGGCGCGCCTGGTCTTTCGACTCTCCGGCACGGGTACCGTGGGCGCCACGCTGCGCCTCTATGTGGAACGCTACGAGGCCGATGCCGGCCGTCATGACGAGGACCCGCAAACGGCGCTGGCCGACCTCATTGCCCTGGCCGATGAACTGACCGGGCTGCGGGAACGCACGGGCCGTGAACGGCCTTCCGTAATTACCTGATCGACTGAATGACGCGGTGCATGCACACCGCACAATAAAAACGTGGAGGCGCGGAGCGTCTCCCTTATCCGGGTGAACAGGGGAGTGAAAGAACAATGAAATACATCAAGCGTTTTGCGGAACTGGGCATTCAGGACGTTCCGATGGTGGGCGGCAAGAATGCCTCGCTCGGGGAAATGTACCGCGCACTGAGCGCGAAGGGCGTGAGCGTGCCCAACGGCTTTGCCACCACCGCCGATGCGTATCGCCATTACATCGACCACAACGGTCTGCATGAGCGCATCGCCAAAGTGCTCAAAGACCTGGATACCCGTGACGTAGTGGCCCTGGCCAAGGCAGGCGCGCAGATCCGCGAGTGGGTGGCAAGCGGCGAAATGCCCACGGACCTGGCCGACGAGATCCGTGAGGCCTACGCCAGCATGGAGAAGGAATACGGCAAGCTCACCGACGTGGCGGTGCGTTCCTCCGCCACCGCGGAGGACCTGCCCAACGCCTCCTTCGCCGGCCAGCAGGAGACCTATCTGAACATCCGCGGCGCCGACAATCTCATCGACACCTGCCGCCACGTGTTCGCCTCGCTGTTCACCGACCGTGCCATTTCCTACCGCGTGCATCAGGGCTTCGCCCATATGGACGTCGCCCTGTCCATCGGCGTGCAGAAGATGGTGCGTTCCGATATCGGCGCCTCGGGCGTCATGTTCTCCATCGACACGGAATCGGGTTTTCCCGACGTGGTGTTCATCACGGCGGCCTACGGACTCGGCGAAAACGTGGTGCAGGGCACAGTGAATCCTGATGAGTTCTACGTTTTCAAGCCGACGCTGGCACAGGGCAAACGCCCCATTCTCAAGCGTCATTTGGGCAGCAAAGCGGTGAAGATGATCTACACCGACGCCCACAATGCCGGCGCTTCCACCCGCAACGTCAGCGTGGAGAAGGAAGACCGTAACCGCTTCGCCATCAGCGATGACGAAGTACTCGCTCTGGCCCGCATGGCGGTGACCATCGAGCAGCACTACGGACGTCCCATGGACATCGAATGGGCCCGTGACGGCATCACCGGCGATCTCTTCATCGTGCAGGCCCGCCCCGAAACCGTGCAGGCGCGCGCCGACAAGCGTGTACAGGAAACCTACAAGCTCAAGTCCCGCGGTGAAGTGTTTGCCGTCGGCAAGAGTGTGGGCCAGAAGATTGCCACCGGTCGCGCACGCGTCATCAAGAACGCCGCCAAGATGAACGACCTCAAACCCGGCGAGGTGCTCATCACCGACATCACCGACCCGGACTGGGAGCCGGTGATGAAGATCGCCTCGGCCATCGTCACCAACCGCGGCGGACGCACCTGTCATGCGGCCATCATCGCCCGCGAACTCGGCATCCCGGCCGTGGTCGGCTGCGGTGACGCCACCAGCACCATTCCGAACGGCGAAGAGGTCACCGTCTCCTGCGCCGAGGGCGATACCGGCTACGTCTACCAGGGCAAACAGGAATTCAGCATCGAGCGCACCGATCTTTCCGACATGGAGCACCCCAAGACCAAAATCATGGTCAACGTGGGTAATCCCGAGACGGCTTTCGACGTCTCGCGCCTGCCCAGCGACGGCGTCGGCCTCGCGCGCCTGGAATTCATCATCATGAATTCCATCAAGGTGCACCCGCGCGCCCTGCTCGACTACCACACGCTGGACGCCGAGACCCAGGCGAAGATCGACGAGCTCACCGCCGGCTATCCGGACCGTCGGAGCTATTACGTGGATCGCCTGGCGGAAGGCGTGGCCACCATCGCCGCGGCCTTCTATCCGCGCAAGGTGATCGTGCGCATGAGCGACTTCAAGTCGAACGAATACGCGCAACTCCTGGGCGGTGCCCAGTTCGAACCCAAGGAAGAGAATCCGATGATCGGCTTCCGCGGGGCCTACCGTTATCCGTCCAAGGAATTCGCCGACTGCTACGCCCTCGAATGCGCCGCCATGAAGCAGGTGCGCGATGACATGGGCCTGACCAACGTGGTACTCATGATCCCCTTCGTGCGCAGCGTGGACGAAGGCCTGAAGGTGCTCGACCTGATGGCGAAGAACGGCCTCAAGCGCGGCGAGAACGACCTGCAGATCTACGTGATGTGCGAGATCCCGGCCAACGCCCTGCTCGCCGACAAGTTCCTCGACCATTTCGACGGCTTCTCCATCGGCTCCAACGATCTCACCCAGCTCACCCTGGGCGTGGACCGCGATTCGGGCCTGGTAACCGGCGTGGACGAGCGCAACGAGGCCGTGCTGGCGCTCATGGACATGGCCATCGCCGCCTGCCGGCGCCGCGGCAAATACATTGGCATTTGCGGCCAGGCGCCTTCCGACTTCCCGGAAATCACTGAGTGGCTGGTGCAGCGCGGTATCGAGTCCATCTCCCTCAACCCCGATTCCGTGCTGCGCATGAGCAAGGTGGTGCTCGACATGGAAAAGGCCGGCAAGCGGGCGGAATAGAAGAGAGGACCACGGAGGCCACGGAGGCCACGGAGGGCCACGGAGAAAGATGCCCGCGCGGGGAAATCACGTTTCGAAGCACCTGACAGCAGTACGCTTGCCTTCTCCGCGGCCCTCC
>JAWLCT010000012.1:0-63072 GCA_041687015.1 Gammaproteobacteria bacterium | reverse complement strand
CACGGAGGCCACGGAGGGCCACGGAGAAAGATGCCCGCGCGGGGAAATCACGTTTCGAAGCACCTGACAGCAGTACGCTTGCCTTCTCCGCGGCCCTCCGTGGTTGATCTTTCAAAAAAAAAGCCGCTTCGTTACCGAAGCGGCTTTACCGCGTTAAGGGCGCGGCCCTCCCCCCTTATTCGTTCTTCACAGCGCGCGAATGACGCCGGTGACGATGCCGAGGATCTGCACTTCCTCGTTGCGCAGGATGATGGGTGCCATGGACGGGTTGGCCGGTTGCAGGCGGATACCGTCGGGCTCTACATAGAATTTTTTCAGCGTGACGGTCTCGCCGTTAATCATGGCCACCACGGACTGGCCGTTTTCCGCCGTCTCGCGTTTTTCGACCACGATGATGTCACCGTCCTGGATGTTGTCGTCCACCATGGAATGCCCGCGCACGCGCAGGGCATAGGTGTTCTTGCGCACCATCTGCGCCGGAACGGACACCCGTTCTTCCACGGTACACACGTCCATGGGGGCGCCGGCGGTCACGTGGCCGAGCAGCGGAATCTCCACCATGTCGGCCGCATCGAGCGCCACGTCTTCCAGGTCCGGGGCCCAGACCGGGCGTGCCTGCTTCGCCAGGATGTAAGAAATGTCCGCCATCGCGTCTTCTCCCTCTCCCCGGCCGGCCCTGGCCCCGTATACTACGCCGCATGAAACGACGTTATCCCTTGCTCATCACCGCGAGCCTGGCCCTCGGCCTGGTCGCAGGCGTGTTGTTCTGGAAACAGTCCGGGCCGGTACTTCCGCCGCCCGAATTGAGCGCACCGCTGCTGTCGGAACCCCGCGCGATAACACCCTTCCAGCTCACGGCTCAGGACGGCAGCGTCCTGGACGCAGCGCGCCTGCAAGGCAAGTGGTCGCTGATGTTCATCGGCTACACCCATTGCCCCGATGTCTGCCCCACCACGCTCCAGACCCTGGTGGGCACCGCCAGGCGCATGGAAGCGTCGCCGGACGGTCTTGACCATACCCAGTTCGTGTTCGTCTCGGTAGACCCCAAACGGGATAGCCCTGCGCAACTGAGGGACTATCTGGCTTACTTCCACCCGGCCTTCATCGGCGCCACCGGCGAACGGGAACAAATCGACGCCCTGGTGCGTCAGCTGGGTGGGGTGTACATGTTCGAGGGCGACACCGAAGGCGACAGCTACATCGTCAACCACTCAGCCACCCTGTACCTCATCGACCCGCAAGGCCGCTATTACGCGCGCCTGCAGCCGCCCCACGAGGCCGCGCAGGTTGCCGAAACCCTGGCCCGCATCCGCAGCTATTACGAACGCTGAATCATGTCATCGCAACGTCCCGCCTCCCCGACCGACTACCTGAAAGCCTGGCCACAATACCTCATGCCCGGGCATTTGCTTTCGCTTGGCATGCTGTGGCTCACGCGCGTGCGTCACCAGGGCTTCAAGAATTGGCTCATCGATGCGTTCATCCGCCATTTTCGTATCGACATGGCCGAGGCAGCGGAGAGCGAGTCGCACGCCTACGCGGATTTCAACAGCTTTTTCACCCGCGCCCTCAAGCCGGGCGTGCGTCCTGTCGATACGGCCTCCGAGGCGGTTTGCTCACCGGTGGACGGCACCGTCAGCCAGCTCGGCACCGTCACCGACGGTCGGGTGTTCCAGGCCAAGGGGCATGACTTCTCGGTACAGGAACTGCTCGGTGGTGTGGCGGAACTGGCGGACCCATTCCAGGGTGGGCGCTTCGCCACCATCTATCTCTCACCCCGCGACTACCACCGCATCCACATGCCTGTGAGCGGCACCCTGCGCAGCATGGTGCACGTGCCCGGGCGACTGTTCAGCGTCAACCCGGCCACCACCCGAGCCATTCCGCGCCTGTTCGCACGCAACGAGCGCGTGGTGGCGCTTTTCGATACGGAACTGGGCCCCATGGCCGTGGTGATGGTGGGCGCGGTATTCGTGGGCAGCATCGAGACGGTCTGGCATGGCGTAGTGACACCGCCCGCCGGCAAGATCGTGCGCGCCTGGGGTTATGAGGGGCCGCGTGCGCACCCCTTCGAAAAAGGCGATGAGATCGGCCGCTTTAACATGGGTTCCACGGTGATCCTGCTGTTCGGCCCCGACGCCCTCGCCTGGGAAGACGGCCTTTCGGCACATGCGCCGGTGCTTATGGGGCAGCGCATCGGCAGCCGCAGCTGAGCGGATGACCTTCGCGGGTTTCTCCGTAGGTCACGTTGCGAAGCCATGTTGTGCACCAAGGTGCCCCACGACCGCGAAAAACCACACATCCGCCTCAACCAGGCGAAAAGCCCCTCACGCCCGCCCCAGCGAAAACGCCATCGCATCCTCGACGGATGCCGCCCCGACCGCCAGCATGACCAACCGGTCGATTCCCAGCGCAACACCCGCGCAATCGGGCAGCCCATGCCGGAGCGCGGCGATGAGGTTCTCGTCGGCGGGAACATCGGGCAGCCCGTTGCGGACACGCGTGCTGCGGTCCGCGGCAAAGCGCCTGGCCTGCTCATCGGCGTCCAGCAATTCGTGATAGCCGTTGGCCAATTCCACGCCCTCGCAGTAAAGCTCGAAGCGCGCGGCCACGGTATCGCCGCGCGCGTCAGTCCGCAGGCGCGCGAGCGCGGCCTGGGAGGCAGGATAGTCGTGGAGAAAACACAGCCGGCCGCGGCCGAGCTGCGGTTCCACTACGTGGGTGAGCAACAGGTCGAGCCAGGCATCGCGCCCCTCCAATCCCGGCACGGGTGGGACACCATGACGTTCGCAGGCCTCACGCAGTGCCGCTTCATCCGCCCGGTGCGGGTCCACGCCCGCGTGGCGCTCGAAGGCCTCGCGGTAGCTGAGCCGCTCGGTCGCGCCCAGTGCCCGGCTTTCACCCAACACGTCACGGAGTAACGACTCCGCTTCGTCCATGAGGGCGTGATCGTCGAAACCCGGTCGGTACCACTCCAGCATGGTGAACTCGGGGTTGTGCCGACGCCCGGCCTCGCCTTGGCGGAACACGCGGCAGAGCTGATAAATCGGCCCGCTGCCCGCCGCGAGCAGGCGCTTCATGGGAAACTCCGGGGATGTATGCAGGTACAGCGTGCGCCCGGCGGGTGCGCCCGGCCCCTGATACACGGTGCGGAAACTGTCCAGGTGCGGGTCTGTTGCACCCGCAGCGGACAGCAGCGGCGTTTCCACCTCGAGAACGGCGCGGGCTGAAAAAAACGCCCGTATCCTGGCAACGATACGGGCGCGGGATTGAAGCACCTCGAGCGCGGCGCTGGGGCGCCAGAGGTCGGTGTCGGTCACGCGGGGATTAACCCTTCTCGGCGCGCGACAGGTATTCGCCCGTGCGGGTATCCACCTTGAGGGTGTCGCCGATGTTGATGAACAGGGGCACCTGCACCACGGCACCCGTCTCCAGGCGCGCAGGCTTGCTGCCGCCGGTGGCGGTATCACCGCGGATGCCGGGTTCGGTATCGACCACCTTGAGCACCGTATGGTTGGGCGGGGTCACCGCGATGGGCACGCCGTTCCACAGGGTGAGAATGCAGATGTCCTGCTCCTTCAGCCAAACGGAGGAATCGCCCACGGCCTTGGCGTCGGCGGACAACTGTTCGAAGGTCTCGGGATGCATGAAGTGCCAGACTTCGCCATCGGAGTACAGGTACTGGTACTCGAGGTCGACCACGTCCGCCCCTTCGACGGTATCGCCGGACTTGAAAGTGCGTTCGATCACACGCCCGGTCTTGAGGTTGCGGATTTTGACACGATTGAACGCCTGGCCCTTGCCGGGCTTCACGAACTCGTTTTCAATGATGCTGCACGGGTCGCCGTCCAGCATGATTTTCAGTCCGCGCTTGAATTCGTTGGTGCTGAAAGTAGCCATACCTGCCTCGTTTCGGGGCCAATACCCCTCCCAATAAAGCCGAATATGATACCCCGAAGCGCCGATTGGAAACACGCCCTCGCCAACGCCGTGCGCGATGCGGCCGAACTGCTCGCCGAGCTCGACCTGCCCGACACGCTGCTTGCAGGCGCCCGGGACGCCGCCCAGGACTTCCCCCTGCGCGTGCCCCGCGGTTTCGTCACTCGCATGCGCAAGGGTGATCCCGCCGACCCCTTGCTGCGCCAGGTACTCGCGCGGGCCGAGGAACGCCTCGACGTACCCGGGTTCATCGCCGACCCGGTCGGCGACATGGACGCGCGCCGAGGTGCCGGTGTGCTGCAAAAATACCGTGGCCGCGCCCTGCTGGTGGTGACCGGAGCCTGCGCGGTGCACTGCCGTTACTGCTTCCGCCGTCACTTCCCCTACGGCGCTGAGAACGCTGCGCAGGGTGAATTTCAATCCGCCCTCGCCGTGATTGCCGGCGATACGGATATCCACGAGGTGATCCTCAGCGGCGGCGATCCCCTCATGCTCGACGATGAGCGCCTCGCGGCCCTGGTCCGCCAACTGGCGGCCCTTCCTCACGTGCGACGCCTGCGCGTACACACCCGGTTGCCTGTCGTGCTGCCCGAGCGGGTCACTGCCGGACTCGTCACCGCGCTCACCGGTACGCGCCTGCCCTGTGTCATAGTGATACATGCCAACCATGCCGACGAATTGGACAACACCGTGGCCGAGGCATTGCACGCCTTGCGCCACGCCGGGATCACCCTGCTGAACCAGGCCGTGCTGCTTGCCGGGGTGAACGATGACGTGCCGACGCTTGCGGCCCTGTCCGAGGCGCTGTTCGCTGCCGGCGTGCTGCCCTATTACCTGCACATGCTCGATCCCGTCAGCGGCGCAGCCCATTTTGCCGTGAGCGAACCGCGCGCCGCGGCCCTGTTGGAGAGCCTGCGTGGGCAACTGCCGGGATATCTCCTGCCGCGCCTGGTGCGCGAGATCCCGGGTGCGGCGGCGAAGACGCCGGTAGTCGCCATGGTGGAAAACCCGAGCTGATTAAGCAAGAATGGGGGCCGCTCAATCAGCGGCCCGGTCCGGGAGAGACCGTGAAGACCCTAGAAGAAGCACTACACCTGGTCGTCATCGACGACTCTTCGAATGATGCGGAGACGGTATCCAACATGCTCCGCAACGCCGGTCATGCCGTGCGCACAACGCGCATCGAGGACGGCGAAGACCTGCGCAAAAGCCTCGCCGCACAAAGCTGCGACATGGTGCTCTCGAAGCTGGAAATCCCCTTTTTCAATGCCGCCGATGCGCTCGCCGTCATCAAGGACATGAAGCTGGATGTGCCGTTGGTGGTGCTTGAGGAAGCGGGCAAGCACCCGGAAGCCCTCGCCTGTCTGCGCGCCGGCGCGCGCGATACCGTATCCCTCACGGACCCTGCCCGCCTCGAACACGTGGTGATGCGCGAAGTGGGTGATGTGTGCGTGCGCCGCCGTCTGGCGCAATGCGAGCGCTCCCTCGCCCAGGCCAACGAACGCGCCCAGGCACTGGTCGATACCTCGCGCGACGCCATCGCCTATGTGCACGAGGGCATGCACATCTACGCCAACGAATCCTATCTGCAGATGTTCGGCTACCAGGATGCGGTGGAAATCGAGGGCATGCCCCTGCTCAGCATGGTGAGCCCGGACGATCACGCCAAGTTCAAGGAATTCCTGCGACGCATGGGCAAGGACCCGTCGGGCGGCAGCAGTTCCCTGGAAGTACGGGCCTTCAAAGCGGACGCCACCGAATTCCGCGTGACCATGGAGTTCTCGCCCACCATGTATGAGGGCGAGCACTGCATCCAGGTGGTCATCCGGGATCAGACCCTCAGTCGCGAGCTGGAAAAGCGTCTCGACGATCTCTCCCGGCAGGACCTGCTCACGGGCTTGTACAACCGCCAATACTTCCTCGAAGAACTGCAGCAAACGGTATCCACCGGCCGTCAACACGGCGCCGTGTTGTACCTGGAACCTGACCAATTCCGGCGCATTCGCGAGGAAATCGGCATTGCCGCCAGCGATCTGCTGGTAGCCGACCTTGCCGGCCTGCTGAAGAAGAAGCTCGCAGAAACGACCTCCGTGCTGGCGCGCTTCGACAGCTATGCGTTCACCCTCCTGGTTCCCGGGGCCGAGGACGCGCAGGCGCAGGCATTGGCCGAAAGGTTGGTGGCGGCAGTCGAAGCCCACGTGGCAGATGCGGGCGCTCGCTCGGTCTCGCTGACCTGCAGCATCGGCATCGGCCTGTTCAACGAAAGCCTCACCGATGTCCAGGAGGTTCTCGGCCGTGCGGAACGGGCCCGTCGCAAGGCCGCGGATGCCGGTGGCAACCGGGCCGAGATTTACAATCCCGCGGCGGAAGAAATGGCGGCCAAGGAACGTGCGCTGCTATGGACCAAGAAACTCAAGCTGGCCCTGCGCGACAACAGCTTCTATCTGGTCTACCAGCCCATCGTGAGCCTGCACGGCGACGCCAACGAGAACTACGAGGTCTACCTGCGCATGGCCGACGGTGACAAGGAGGTGGACCCAACGGAGTTCATCCCGGTGGCCGAACAGACCGGTCTCATGGCCGCGGTGGATCGCTGGGTGCTGCACCACGCGGTGAAGGTCCTTGCCGAGCGCTGGCGTAGCGGCAAGCGCACCAATTTGTTCGTCAACCTGTCCGAGGCATCGCTGAGGGATCCCAACCTGCTCCCGTGGGTTCGCGAACTGCTGAAAGCGGCGCGCCTCGAGGGCGGTTGTCTGGTCATCGAGGTAGCCGAAAGTGTGGCCCAGGCCAACCTGCGCTTGTTGAAGCCGTTCTTCGACGGTCTCAAGCAGCTCCACGTACGTACCGCCCTCGATCACTTCGGCTCAGCGGAAAATGCCACCCACCTCCTGCGCCACATCCGCACGGATTTCCTCAAACTCGAAGGCAGCCTGGTGTCGAACGTGGCCCGCGACAGCAAACTGCAAAACCGCCTCAAGGAACTCACCAGCGCCGCCAAGGAGGCCCAGAGCCGCACCGTGGCGGAGTTCGTGGAAGATGCCAACACTTTGGCAGTTTTGTGGGGCAGTGGCGTCGACTACATCCAGGGCTACTTCCTGCAACGCCCCATCCGCGAACTCAATTACGACTTCAGCGGCGAAGCCAGTTTGTAAGAAGGAAAGAGAAAACCACGGAGGCCACGGAGGGCCACGGAGAAGAACAAATTTTTTGCTTCATTTGGTGGGTCGCCGACAAATCGCCGCCTACAGGCGGTTCCTAGCGGAATGCGGGCTTGCCGCGTGCTCTTCGCTCCATCCGAACCAGGGAAGCCATTCGGACCGATCCCTCTTCTCCGTGGCCTCCGTGGTTGATCTTCTTCCCTTCCGCGGCCCTCCGTGGCCTCCGTGGTTAATCTTCGTTACCGCCCCGTCAGCCCATCGCGCGCAGGGCGGCGATGCGTTCCTCAAGCGGCGGATGGGTGAGGAGCAGTTTACGCAGGCCCTGGGCAACGCCGCCGGAGATGCCAAAGGCGGCCATTTGGTCGGGCAGCGGCTGAACGTGGCTGGCGCGCAGGCGTTCCAGGGCCGCGATCATCTTCTGGCGGCCGGCCAGACTGGCGCCGCCGGCATCGGCACGGAATTCACGCTGGCGCGAGAACCACATGACGATCACAGAGGCGAACATGCCCAGGATCACCTCGGCGACCAGCGAAGTCAGCATGTAACCGATGCCGGGACGGTATTCCTCGTTGTTGTTGCCCTGCAGGGCACGGTCGACAAAGTAGCCGATCACCCGCGCAAGGGCGATGACGAAGGTGTTTACCACACCCTGGATCAGCGCCAGGGTCACCATGTCGCCGTTGGCCACGTGGCTCACCTCATGGGCGAGCACCGCCTCGGCCTCGTCGCGGGTCATGCTGCGCAGCAGACCCGTGCTCACCGCCACCAGTGCGTTGTCACGGTTCATGCCGGTGGCGAAGGCGTTCACCTCCGGGCTGTCATAGACGGCGACTTCGGGCATGCCGATGCCGGCCTGCTGGGCCTGACGCTTCACCGTGTTCAACAGCCATGCCTCGGCTTCGTTGCGCGGGGTATCGATGACCTGTGCACCGACCATACGCTTTGCCGACCACTTGGACATGGCCAGGGAAATGAACGCGCCACCGAAACCAAACACGGCCGCGAAACCCAACAGCGCAGTGAAGTTGATACCGCCGTTTTCGATGAAGCGGTCCAGTCCGAGCAGGCGCGCCGTGATGCTCAACAACAGGATCACGGCCAAATTGGTCATGACGAACAGAATGATGCGTTTCATAGATGCTCCGTAGCACTCCCTCTATGCCGCCCGTGTATGGGGGCGGGCGGCGGGCTTTCAACACCTCACCAAAGACTTCGGGGAAAGCCAAAGGTTCCGTGACGAAATCCCACACAAATCAGAGGGTTCATAAGCGCATCATTGTACCCTGTTATTCCCTGTATAATTGCGGTTTTGCGCCTTTTCGCGCCACATGCCTGCCTCACAAAACCGCGAACACGAGGAAAAGTCACAGGAATGAACAAGCCCGTGCAGTGCAACGTCTTTTGGGTTCAACTGTTTCCGTTTTTACGCTGGTGGCACCGGGTAACCGGCCAAAGCCTGCGTGACGATGCACTCGCCGGCCTCACCGGTGCGCTGATCGTCCTGCCCCAGGGCGTTGCCTTCGCCACCATTGCGGGCCTGCCGCCCGAATACGGCTTGTATGCCGCCATGATCCCTGCCATCGTGGCCGCGCTGTGGGGCAGCTCCTGGCATTTGGTTTCCGGCCCGACCACGGCCATTTCCATCGTGGTGTTCGCTTCTCTGAGTCCCCTGGCCGAACCAGGCAGCGGTGATTACATCCGCTACGCCCTCACCCTGGCCTTCCTGGTGGGCGTCATCCAGATCGCCATGGCCGTGGCGCGCATGGGCACGCTGGTGAATTTCATTTCCCACTCGGTGGTCATCGGCTTCACGGCGGGCGCCGCCATCCTCATCGCGGCCAGCCAGGTGAAGAATTTCTTCGCCCTGGACATTCCCCGCGGTACCGAATTCTACGAAATCATCCACCAGCTCCTCGTGCAGATCGGCGATGCCAACCCCTACGTCACGGCGGTGGGCGCCATCACGTTGATCACCGGCATTCTTGCGCGCAAGTACGCACGCAAGGTGTACATGATTGTCGCCATGCTGGTCGGCGGTGTGGCCGCGTACGTGCTGAACATGGTGTACGGCGCCGACGTGACCGGCATCACCACGGTAGGCGCCCTCCCCACCCATTTGCCGCCGCTCTCCATGCCCGATTTGTCCATGGGCACGCTGCAAAAGCTGGCACCCAGCGCGCTCGCGGTATCGCTGCTGGCCATCACCGAAGCCGTGTCCATATCCCGTTCCATCGCCGCCCGCTCCCAGCAACGCATCGACGGCAACCAGGAATTCATGGGTCAGGGCCTGTCCAACATGGTCGGCTCGTTTTTCTCCGCCTACCCCACCAGCGGCTCCTTCAACCGCAGTGGCGTGAACTACGAAGGCGGCGCAAAGACCCCTCTGGCCTCCGTATTCGCTGCCGGCGCCCTGGCGCTCATCGTGCTGCTGGTGGCGCCGTTGGCCGCCTATCTGCCGGTTGCTGCCATGGCCGGCATCTTATTCCTCGTGGCCTGGGGGCTGATCGACTTCCACCACATCAGCGTGATCATGAAGGCGAGCCGCTCCGAAACTGCGGTACTGGCCACCACCTTTCTGGCCACGCTGTTCGTGGAGTTGGAATTCGCCATTTTCGCCGGCGTGATGCTCTCGCTGGTGCTCTATCTCAAGCGCACCTCCAACCCGCGCATCCTGAGCCGCGTACCCGACCCGCGCGCGCCGCGCCGTCAGTTCATCACCAGCCCGGGCCTGCCCGAGTGTCCGCAGCTCAAGATCGTCCGCATCGAGGGCTCGTTGTTCTTCGGCGCCGTGAACAACGTGGAAACCACCCTGCAGAAAGTGGATGAAGTGGACCCGGCCAAGAAACATCTCCTGGTGGTGGCCAAGGCCATCAATTTCGTGGACATCGCCGGTGCCGAGATGCTCGCCCAGGAGGCCAAGCGTCGCCGGGGCCTGGGCGGCGGCCTGTACCTCTACGAGGTCAAGGACACGGTGTGCGACATGCTGCATCGCGGCGGTTTCATGGACGATATCGGCGATGAGAACATCTTCCGCTCCAAGACCAAGGCGCTTGCCACCATCGTCGAGCAACGTCTCGATCACGCCATCTGCCGTAGCTGTGACAAGCGGATCTTCAGCGAATGTGCTCAGTACGCGCAGGAAACGCCCGAACCCGGAAAGGCCGACAAGGCCGAAACGGAGGATCGAGCGGCCTGACTCACGCGAACCTGCGGACGGAGCTAACAGGAAGCATGATTTTGGCGTGCTAAGATGGAATGGCGCTGGTGTTAACAACGCCAAGATCGTAAAAAGACGCCACCGTCTGCGCAGCATTTGGGGAAAGACGTGAGGTTGTTGGTCCGGAAATTCAAAGCACTGTTGGCCAACGCCGCGCTGCATGCCGCCGGACGGGTGGCGCGCTATACGCCGCGCCACTTCCCCATCGCCTACAAACTGGCGGTGGTGTTCACCCTGGTCATCACAGGCGGCATGTCGACGCTCGGTGTGGTGGTGGTACGCGATCAGACCCGCCTGCTGCGCGAGCAGATGGCGGATTTCGGTCACACCATCGTGGATCAGGTTGCTGAGGCCTCCAAGGAACCCCTGCTCGCCGGCGATCGGCTCGGCCTGGAAGCCACGCTCAACAATCTGGTGGGCAAGAGCCGGGTACTCGGTGCCGGCGTCTACACGGATGAAGGCAAGGTGGCGCTGAAGACCGGGTTGGTACCGCTGGAACCCTCGGTCTCGCTGCAGGCCTGGAAGGAAGGCCCGGTGGACTGGAGCGAGCCGGTCGAAGACAGCAAAACGCCGCCCCGGGCGTTGGCTTCCTTCATCGCGCCGGTAATGTTTCAGGACGTGATCGTGGGGTATGCCATCGTCACCTTCGATCGCAGCGATATGGAAGGCGCGGAAACCCATACCTTGCAGGCTGTGACCGGTGCGACCCTGATGCTGGTTTTGGTCGGCATCGGCACCTCCGTCTTTCTGGGCAAGCGCCTGACCCGCCCCATCCACCAGCTCATGGACGTGAGTCGGGCGATCAGCGCCGGCAACTACCAGATGCGCTTCGATGAGCGCCGCAACGATGAACTGGGTGCCCTCATGCAGTCCATGAACACCATGAGCGAGGGCCTGCTGCGCAAGGAACAGGTGGAGCAGACTTTCTCACGCTACGTGTCGCCCAATGTGGCCCGGGAGGTGCTCGCTCACCTGGAGACGGTGCAACTGGGTGGGCGCCGCGTGGAGGCGACGGTGCTGTTCGCGGATATTGCAGGCTTCACCAGTCTGTCCGAAAACATGCATCCGGAGGATGTGAGCGCACTGCTGAACGAATACTTCAGCTACATCGCCGAAGCGGCCCATGCCTTCAATGGCCACGTGGACAAATACATCGGTGATTGCGCCATGCTGCTGTTCGGCGTGCCCGTGGAAGACCC
Source organism: Gammaproteobacteria bacterium (assembly GCA_041687015.1). Taxonomy (GTDB): domain Bacteria; phylum Pseudomonadota; class Gammaproteobacteria; order Thiohalomonadales; family Thiohalomonadaceae; genus JALOAT01. The sequence continues at coordinate 51,559 of JAWLCT010000012.1, read as the reverse complement.
GGACCACCTGTTCCAGGCCGTGGCCTGCGGCATCACCATCCAAAATCTCATCCAACAACTCAACCAGCAACGCGCCGCGCGTGGCTTGCAACAGGTGCTGTTCCGCATCGGCATCAATTCCGGTCCCATGCTGGCAGGCAACATGGGCTCCCGCGAGCGCATGGAATACACGGTCGTAGGCGATTCGGTGAACCTGGCCTCACGCCTGGCATCCGCGGGCGAGCCGGGTCAGCTGGTCATCAGCGAGGAAATGCAGCTGGACCCGCGCCTGATTGGACGCGTGGAAACCCGCAAGCTCGGCACCATCCGGCTGCGCGGAAAGCGCCTGCCGGTAGCCACCTACCAGATCACCGGTCTGGCAGCCGATTACCATCCAATGCTTACAGAGAAACTCGAAGCGCTGCTGAGCGGGGAGACGGCCGCCGCATGACAATGCGCCTGCTCATCCTGTTGGTGGCAACGCTTCAGCTCGGCGCGTGCGCCATCATTCCAGCCCTGGAAGGCGATCTGGATGCGCAGGTGACCCGCTATCTGGCAAACGACGAGTACGGCAAGGCCCTCGACGTCCTAACCTACGTGCGCGAGGACCATCCGGCCTATGCGAACCTGTCTTCGCGCCGCGCCGAGGTGGAAAGGCGCGCCCGCACCTTCGAACAGGCCCAGATCCGACGCGCAGCCGATTTCACTGCACGCGGCCAGTGGGCCGAGGCCTTCGAAACCTATCGGACGGCCATCAACAAGATGCCCCACAGCGTGCCGCTGCGCATGGAACTGCAGTCTTTCCGCCGCACCCAGGCGCGTCGCATCGAGGAACTGAAGATCGATCGGCTGGTGGCGCGGGCGCGCTGGCTGGAACGGGCCGTGACACTGCAAAAGTCCATCGTGCAGGTGGATCCGGACGATTGGGTGGAGCGTTACGAGCTGGATCGCTACATGACCGAAGCGGTGGAACTGGCCGGCGAACTCACCCGCATCGGCACAGCAGCGCTTGAAAAGGAGGAACTCGGCATTGCGGCGCGCACCCTGCCCATCGCGGCACGCCTGAATCCTTCGCCGTCGTCGCAATCCGCCCAGGACCGCCTCAGCCTTGCCGAGGCCGACCAGGCGCAGCAACAGCGCCGCAGCCAGATGCAGGCCATTCAGCGCCTGCGCCAACGTGAGACCGCCAGGACGCTGGCCGAGTACCGGAAGGCGCAGGAAGCCGGTGATCTGCGCCTGGCCCGTCAGCACATGATGCGCTTGATCGAGATCGACAGCGACAACAGTGAGGTCAAGGCCGAACGCAGCCGCTTCGAGGCCCAGCTGGAGCAGGTGCTGAGCACTCACCTGGAAGCGGCCATCAGCCTGTACGGCCGTGGCCGTTTCGAGGAAGCCGTGGCTCATTGGCGCCGGGTACTCGCCATCGATCCCCACCACGAGCAGGCACAGGCCGGCGTGGAGCGCGCCGAGCGGGTCATCCAGAAGCTCAAGGAACTGCGCGAAAAACAAAGCGGGACACAGCCGGTTTCCGCCCGCTGAGCCGCTTGCGGCTCAGCTTCCGATCATCAACCCTCCGCTTGCGGCTCAACTCCCGATTTTGAGGCCCTCTGCGCGCTGGAAACCACGCGGCAACATACTTCCGCGCCGGCCGCGCTCGCCCATGTAATGCTCCAGGTCGGCGGGTTTGAGGGTCATATGGCGTTTACCCGAAAGTACGGTGAGACTTTCACCGCGTGGCAGCACCACCGCACCGGCCACGTACTCCTCGCGTGCCGTGTGGCGATCCGTGGCGATGCCGATGATCTTGTTGCCCTTGCCCTTCGCCAACTGCGGCAGGTCTTTCACCGGGAAAACCAGCAAACGGCCTTCATTGCTCACCGCCGCAATAAGGTCCGTGTCGAGGTTGGCGACGCGGCTCGGCACCAACACACGCGCCTGCGCAGGCACCGTGAGCACCGCCTTGCCGTTGCGGTTGCGGGCCAGCAGGTCTTCCAGCTTCGCCACAAAACCGTAGCCCAGGTCTGTTGTCAGCAGCCACAGTTCGTCGGGCTCGCCCATCAGAACCGAAATGAATTCCGCGCCGGGCGGCGGGCTGACGCGGCCGGTCAGCGGCTCGCCCTGGCCGCGCGCCGACGGGAAGGTGTGGGCCATGATCGAGTAGCTGCGGCCGGTTGAATCGAGGAAGGTGGCGAACTGATTGCTCTTGCCGGGCGCGCTGGCTCGGTAGGCATCGCCCGCCTTGTAGGAAAGCGCGGTGGGATTGATGTCGTGCCCCTTGGCGGCACGCACCCAGCCCTTTTCCGACAGCACCACAGTGACCGGTTCGGCGCCGATGAGGGCACTCTCGTCCAGGGCCTGGGCGGCGGCGCGCTGCACGATGGGTGAACGCCGGTCGTCGCCGAACGCCTTTGCATCCCGCATCAGTTCGTCGCGCACGAGATTCTTCAGGCGCTTTTCGGAACCGAGGATCTTTTCGATAGCCGCCTTTTCCTTGGCCAGTTCCGCCTGCTCGCCACGGATTTTCATTTCCTCCAGGCGCGCCAACTGGCGCAGCTTGGTATCGAGAATGAAATCGGCCTGCACCTCGGTGAGATCGAAGCGCGCCATGAGCTCGGCCTTGGGATTTTCTTCCTCACGGATGATGCGGATGACCTCATCGAGATTCAGGAAGGCGATGAGCAGGCCATCCAGCAGGTGCAGGCGGCGCTCCACTTTCTCGAGGCGATGTTGCAGGCGGCGGCGTACCGTGGTGAGGCGGAAAGTGAGCCACTCGGAGAGCATGTCGCGCAGGTTCTTCACCCGCGGGCGGCCATCGAGGCCGAGCACGTTCATGTTGACGCGATAGGTGCGCTCCAGGTCCGTGGTGGCGAACAGGTGGTTCATCAGTTCGTCCACGTCCACCCGGTTGCTGCGCGGCACGATCACCAGGCGCGTAGGGTTTTCGTGATCGGACTCGTCGCGCAGGTCTTCCACCATAGGCAGCTTCTTCTGCTGCATCTGCTGGGCGATCTGCTCCAGCACTTTCGCGCCGGAGGTCTGGTGGGGCAAGGCAGTGATGACGATGTCGCCGTCCTCGCGTTCCCACTTCGCGCGCATGCGCACCGAACCGGTGCCGGTTTCGTAGATCTTTCGCAGGTCCGCCGCGGGCGAAATGATCTCCGCCTCGGTGGGATAGTCCGGGCCCTGCACGTGCTCGCATAGCTCCGCCACCGTAGCCTTGGGACTCTCCAGCAGATGAATGCACGCGCTCGCCACTTCGCGCAGGTTGTGGGGCGGGATGTCGGTGGCCATGCCCACGGCGATGCCCGTGGTGCCGTTGAGCAGCACGTGGGGCACGCGTGCCGGCAGCACGGCCGGCTCTTCCAGGGTGCCGTCGAAGTTGGGCACCCAATCCACGGTGCCCTGGTCGGCTTCCGCCAGCAGCAGCTCGGTGAAGCGCGCCAGGCGCGCCTCGGTGTAGCGCATGGCGGCGAATGACTTGGGATCGTCCGGCGAGCCCCAGTTACCCTGGCCGTCCACCAGCGGATAGCGGTAGGAGAACGGCTGGGCCATGAGCACCATGGCCTCGTAGCAGGCCGAGTCGCCGTGCGGGTGGTATTTGCCAAGCACGTCACCGACGGTGCGTGCCGATTTTTTGTGCTTGGACGCCGCCGACAGGCCCAGCTCGCTCATGGCATAGACGATGCGCCGCTGCACGGGCTTGAGGCCGTCGCCGATGTGCGGCAGGGCGCGATCCATGATCACGTACATGGAGTAATCCAGGTACGCCTTCTCGGTGAAGGTCTTGAGCGGCAGACGCTCCACACCTTCGTAATTCATTTCAGTGGCCATGTCGTATCCGGAAAATCAGTCAATCCGTGAAGCAAAAAGCTTTAACCACGGGGGACACGGGGAACACGGGGGAAAATCGGTGGAGGGGTAGATGTCACCTGTAGGAGCCGCCCCAGGCCGCGATTGTTTCTGGGTACCGCGCCATCGCGGCCTGGGGCCGCTCCTACAGAAAGCATCAAATTCCCCGTATTCCCCGTGTCCCGCGTGGTTTGGCTTTCTCTTGCTTTTCTCTTTCTTCGTTCGCCCTCAGAGCACCTCGGCCAGGTCGCCTTTTTGCTCCAGCCAGCTCTTGCGTTCGCCGGAGCGTTTCTTGGCGAGCAGCATGTCCATGAGGGCGGCGGTGTCGTCGTCGTCCTCCACGGTGAGCTGCACCAGGCGGCGGGTGTCGGGCGCCAGGGTGGTCTCGCGCAGTTGCAAGGGGTTCATTTCACCCAGACCCTTGAAGCGGGTCACCTGTACCTTGCCGCGCTTGCCTTCGGCGGCGATGCGATCCAGCACGCCCTTTTTCTCGGCCTCGTCCAGGGCGTAATAGACGTCCTTGCCGATGTCGATGCGGTACAGGGGCGGCATGGCGATGTACACGTGGCCGCGCGCCACCAGCGAGCGGAAGTGGCGCAGGAACAGCGCGCAAAGCAGGGTGGCGATGTGGGCGCCGTCGGAGTCGGCGTCGGCCAGCACGCAGATCTTCCCGTAGCGGAGGCCGTCCAGCTTGTCGGAGCCCGGGTCCACGCCGATGGCCACGGCGATGTCGTGCACTTCCTGGGAACCGAGCACCTCGTTCGGGTCCACTTCCCAGGTGTTCAGGATCTTGCCACGCAGCGGCATGATGGCCTGGAATTCCTTGTCGCGGGCCTGCTTGGCGGAGCCGCCCGCGGAGTCGCCTTCCACCAGGAACAGCTCGGTGCGCTTGATGTCCTGGGAGGTGCAGTCCGCCAGCTTGCCGGGCAGCGCCGGGCCCTGGGTGATCTTCTTGCGCGCCACCTTCTTGCCGGCGCGCAGGCGCGATTGCGCGGCGCTGATGGCCAGTTCGGCCAGCTTCTCGCCGATGTCGGTGTGGGTGTTGAGCCACAGTGAAAAGGCATCCTTGACCACGCCCGAAACGAAAGGCGCGGTCTCGCGGGAGGACAGGCGCTCCTTGGTCTGGCCGGCAAACTGCGGGTCCTGCATTTTTACCGACAGGATGTAACTGGCCTTGTCCCACACGTCCTCGGGCGCCAGCTTCACACCGCGCGGCAGCAGGTTGCGGAACTCGCAGAAATCGCGCATGGCCTCCGTGAGGCCGGTGCGAAACCCGTTCACGTGGGTGCCGCCCTGGGCGGTGGGGATGAGGTTTACATAGCTTTCTGTGACAGGGTCACCGCCTTCGGGCAGCCACACGATGGCCCACTCCACCGCCTCGGTGGTGCCGCTGAAACTGCCCATGAAGGGCTCGTCCTCGGGCAGCGTGAGGGTCTGGGACAGGGCGTCCATGAGGTAATCGCGCAACCCGGCCTCGTAAAACCACGCCTCCTGTTCCCCGCTTGCTTCATCCAGGAAGGTGATGCGCAGGCCCGGGCATAACACCGCCTTGGCACGCAGCACATGCTTGAGGCGCGGCACGGAGAACTTGGGCGAGTCGAAGAATTTCGGATCGGGCGTGAAGCGCACCGTGGTACCGGTCTCGCGCTTGGCTACCGAACCGATCACGTTCAGCTTCTCCACACGCCTGCCGTCCTCGAAGGCCATGTGGTGCTCGGCGCCGTCGCGGCGCACCCAGACGTCCAGGCGCTTCGAGAGCGCATTCACCACCGATACACCCACGCCGTGCAGGCCGCCGGAGAACTGATAACTCTTGTTGGAGAACTTGCCGCCCGCATGCAGTTTGGTGAGGATGACCTCCACACCCGGCAGCTTCTCCTGCGGGTGAATGTCCACCGGCATACCGCGTCCGTCATCCTTCACCGCCAGGGAGCCGTCCTTGAACAAGATCACCTCGATGGTCTTGGCGTGGCCGGCCACGGCCTCGTCCACCGAGTTGTCGATGACTTCCTGGGCGAGATGGTTGGGACGCTCTGTCTGCGTGTACATGCCCGGGCGCTTGCGCACGGGCTCCAGGCCGGAGAGGACCTCGATGGATTCGGCAGTATAGGTCTGGGCCATGTAATTCAACAAGTTAGGCGTTATGGGCCGTCGCACGGGCCGGGAAAAGCGCGGGCAATCATAGCCTATGGCGGCGGGGGGAGGTCAAAAGGGGATTGCCGGTGGTGCGTCCGCGGGCTCGACTTCGGGTTTGACTCGGGGGGATTGGGGTGGGTTTCCGTCGTTAGGGAGCGGCTTTCTCATTGTCCCGGGTGGAGCAAAGCGGAATCCGGTGACATGGCGGTTAATTCCAGCTTGGGTTGTTCAACGAAGGGCTACGCCCGAAGATTATCTTTGACGGGGATTCCGTCCCCCGCCAACTAATCTTCGCGCGCAGCGCATCCTTCAAGAAACAAAGATGTCACGTAGGGTCGCAACGTGACCTACGGACGTTTCGGCAAACCACAAGGAAAAGGCGGGTCACCCCGCCTTTTCCGAAACCGCAGCAAGGAACGAAACACGCTTAAAGCGGCACGCCCAACCGATGGGCCACTTCCTCATAGGCCTCGACCACCCCGCCAAGCCCCTGCCGGAAGCGATCCTTGTCCAGCTTCTTGCGCGTGTCCGCGTCCCACAGGCGGCAGCCGTCCGGCGAGAACTCGTCGCCAAGCACGATTTCGCCGTGGAAACGGCCGAACTCCAGCTTGTAGTCCACCAGCAGCATGCCCGCATCGCGGAACAGTTTCTTCAGCACGTCGTTCACCTTGAAGGTGAGTTCCTTCATGCGCGCGATCTCGGCCTCCGTGGCCCAGCCGAAGGAACGGGCATGGTATTCGTTGACCATGGGGTCATGCAGTTCATCATTCTTGAGGAACAGCTCGAAAGTAGGCGGATCCAGGTCCACACCTTCGGTAACGCCCAGGCGCTTCACCAGCGAGCCCGCGGCGATGTTGCGCACCACGCACTCGAGCGGAATCATCTCGAGGCGCTTCACCACGGCCTCGTTGTCCGAGTGCATGCGCACGAGATGGGTCGGCACGCCGGCGGCCTCCAGCTTCTGCATGATGAAGGCGTTGAACTTGTTGTTCACCATGCCCTTGCGCGCGAGGGACTCCACCTTGAGACCGTCGAAGGCGGTGGTGTCGTCGCGGAATTCCATGATGTACAGATCGGCGTCATCCGTGGCGTACACGGATTTGGCCTTGCCCGAATAGAGTTGTTCGCGTTTTTCCATGGTCTGTCTCGGAAGTCAGGGAAAGCTCACACAATCTCGCGCCAGCCAAAACCCTGGTTCTGGTCGGCCACGCTAATCCACCCGGGCTCGCAGCCCAGCGCTTCGCTCAGCGCCGCTCGGGCCAGGTCGGGTCGGTTGTTCTTTTCGCTCAGATGCGCCGCCACCACGTGTTGCAGGCGCCGCCCACCCAGGCTGCTCAAGATCTGCGCCGCCTGAACATTACTGAGGTGCCCGTAACGGCCACCTACGCGCGCCTTCAGAGGCGGCGGATAAGGGCCGGTAGCCAGCATGTGCGGGTCGTGGTTGCACTCCAAAAGGAGTGCGTGGCACGGGCCCAGCATGTTCTCCATGTGCGTGGTTACCGCCCCCGCATCGGTCAGCATGCCCAGGCGGCGCGCGCCGTCGTCGAACACGAACTGGCTCGGCTCGCGGGCATCGTGGGGCACCGGATAGGGGTGCACCGACAAGTCGCCCAGAGCGAAGGCTTCGTGACTGCTGAAAAGCTGCAGTGACGGTAGTTCACCGGCTGCGCTGTTTGCGCGCGTTCCCACGGTCATCCAGACCGGCACCCCATGACGGCGCGCAAAGGGCGCGACACCGCCGAGGTGATCCGAGTGCTCGTGCGTGACCAGGATGGCGCCCAGGTCGGCAGGCGTCTTGCCCAGGCGAGCCAGGCGCCGCTCGGTTTCGCGCACACTGAAACCACAATCGATCATGACGCAGGTAGTCCCGGCCTCGACCAGGACGGCGTTACCGCGACTGCCGCTGCCCAGGCAGGCGAAGCGCATCAGATTGTGCGCGCCCCGCACGTCGCCTGTCCCACCGTGCGCCTGAGTGCCGCGCGCGACATGCCTAGCGGAGCTGCTCCTCCAGCTGGCCGAGCACCTTCTGGCGGGTGGCCTCGGCGATGGTTTCGCCGGCTTCGTTCTCGAGCGTGACGCGTGCGCTGGTCTCACTGCCTGCCACTTTCACCCGGAAGCTGCGCTCCACCGCCTCCTCGCTCTCGGAGAACAGGCCTGCCCACCAGCTCTTCTTCTCGCCCTCCTCGCTCACGCGCACCCAATAAAGGCCTTGCGAACGATCCAGGTCTTCCACGATCAGGCCGATGCGGTCCAGGGCGATGCCCACGCGACGCCAGGCACGCGCGAAGCCCTCGGACATCAGTACCGCGTCACCTTCGAGCCGGGCGCGCGCCACGGCAACGGCGGCGGTCTGCTGCTGTTGGGCGACCACCTGCTCTTCCGGCGCACCCAGGGCGAGCATCAGACGGGCAAGCATCTCGGCGGTGAGTTCCGGGTCGGACGGGCGCGGCTGCCAGACCAGTGCCTCACCCTTCTCCACCTGCTCCACGCCATAATGGGCGACGTAAATTTCGGTGGTGCCGGGCCGTTGGCCCCGCTCCAGGCGTACGCGGTAACGATCGCGGGTGTTGGCCGAATACAGCTTCGGCGCCACCTTGCTGATGACACCGCGAATGAACCCTTCCGGGATGTCGGCGCGGTTCTCGGCCCACTGGGTCTCGAGGATGCCGACGCGCGGGTCTTCACGGGCGACTTCCAGTCCCTGGCCTTCGAGAAACTGGCGTACCGGGGTCCAGAGCTCTTCCGGCGTCTTTTCCACCACCAGCCAGCGGGTGTCGCCGCTGCGCTCCATCTGCACATCCGTGGCCGTGGGCAACAGGGATGTGTCCCCGGCGCCGGCCATCTCGGGCAGCGCCATGGCGTCGGCGCCTTCCGCCGGCATGCTGAGCGGCGGCGGGACATCCAGGGGTGGCAGGGTGACGGCTTTTTCGTAATCGATCCGGCCGTCCTTCTCGGGGCTGCCGGCACAGGCCGTCAGGGCAAGGCAAACGGCGAGCGGGAGACTGCGGCGGAAAACATTCACCTCAGAGCACCCCCGCCTGGCTCATGGCCTGCCTTACGGTCCCGTGGAATTGCTCGGACAACGGCGTGAGCGGCAGGCGAATGCCCGGCGGAATCAGGCCAAGCTGCTGGACAGCCCACTTCACGGGGATGGGATTGGCTTCCACGAACAGGTTCTTGTGCAGTGCCATAAGCTGCTGGTTGATCGCCTCGGCGCGGGCGCGGTCACCGGCCCGGGCGGCGGCGCACATCTCGTGCATCTGGCGCGGAGCCACGTTGGCAGTCACCGAAATGTCGCCCTTGGCGCCCATCAGGATCAGCTCCATGGCGGTGGCATCGTCACCAGAGTAGATGTCCATGCGCTCACCGCACAGCTGGATCAGCTCACGGCCGCGTTCCAGGTTGCCGGTGGCGTCCTTGATGCCCACGATGTTGGGAATGTGGGACAGGCGCTCCACGGTGGCATTCTGCATGTCCACCGCCGTGCGGCCCGGCACGTTGTAAAGAATCTGAGGTACCGGCACCGCTTCGGCCACAGCCTGGTAGTGGCGGTACAGGCCTTCCTGGGTGGGTTTGATGTAATAGGGGGTGACCAACAGGCAGGCATCGGCACCGGCCTGCATGGCGGCGCGGGTCAGTTCGATGGCCTCATGGGTGGAATTGGAACCCGTACCGGCTATGACCGGGACGCGTCCGGCCGCCGTATCAACCACCTGGCGAACCACATCGATGTGCTCGTCATGATCGAGGGTCGAGGCTTCGCCCGTGGTGCCCACCGCGACGATGGCATCGGTGCCGTTCGCCACGTGGTATTCGACCAGACCGCGGAGGCTCTCCCCGTCCACCGAACCATCGGCGCGCATGGGCGTCACCAGCGCGACCATACTCCCGTGAAACATGGACCATCTCCCAGAAAAGAATCACGCATGGTACTGGCGCGCCCCCGGGAACTCAAGAGAACCGCGCCGCATCGTCGCGGGTTACAATCGGGCCTAAATTACTAAAGAGCCCCTTCGCACCCCGGTCATGTCCAAACAGAGCCCGCCCCAGTTCCTCGTCCTTTCCGCACTCGGTCGCGACCGGCCCGGGATCATCAATGATCTGACCGAACAGGTGCTGGACTGCGGCGGCAACATCCTCGACAGCCGCATGACCGTGTTGGGCGGTGAATTCGCCATCCTCATGATGGTCCAAGGCAACTGGAACGCCGTTGCGAAGCTGGAGCACCAGCTTCCCAGCCTGGAAAAGAAGCTGGACTTGACCATCATCGCCCGGCGCACGGAGGAACAAAAGCCCGGGCCGCCCGCGATTCCCTACTCCGTGGACGTGGTCTCCATCGACCATCCGGGCATCATTTACCAGCTGGCCCATTTCTTTTCTTCGCGCAACATCAACATTCACGATCTTTACACCGACAGCTATCACGCGGCCCAGACCGGCACCCGCATGTTCTCGGCCAACATCACCGTGAGCGTGCCCGTGTCCACCCACATCGGCCGCCTGCGCGATGAGTTTTTCGAGTTTTGCGACGCCCTCAACCTTGACGCGGTACTCGAGCCCGTGAAGGGCTGAGCCACGAAAGAAAGAACGCCCATGACGAAAATCGTTTCCGGAGCCAAGATCCCCGACCTGACCCTGCCCGCCACCGGCGGCCAGGAAATCCGGCTCTCCGCCCTCAAGGGCCGGCACGTGGTGTTGTACTTCTATCCCAAGGACAGCACGCCCGGCTGCACCACCGAGGGCCAGGATTTCCGCGACCTGTACGACCAGTTCAGGAAAGCGGGCGCCGAGGTCTTCGGCATTTCCCGCGACAGCCTCAAGTCCCACGAAAACTTCAAGGCCAAACAGAACTTCCCTTTTGAACTCCTCTCGGACAGCGACGAGAAGGCCTGCAAGCTGTTCGACGTGCTCAAGGAAAAGAACATGTACGGTCGCATCACCCTGGGCGTCGAGCGCAGCACGTTTCTGTTCGACAGCAAAGGCGTGCTGCGCCGGGAATGGCGCAAGGTAAAGGTGGCCGGTCATGCGGCCCAGGTCCTCGATGCCGTGCGCGAATTGAACGCCTGACAATCAACGTCTTCTGACACACGAAAGAGCCGTGATGACCAACGCCGACCAGAAAAACCTCTTCGTTCTCGACACCAACGTGCTCATGCACGATCCCACCGCCCTGTTTCGTTTCCAGGAACACGACATCTACCTGCCCATGGTGGTGCTCGAAGAACTGGACAACAACAAGAAAGGCCATTCGGAAGTGGCGCGCAACGCACGCCAGGCCAGCCGCTTCATGGACGAGCTCATGACCGGTATCGCCACGGAAGACATCACCAAAGGCATTCCGCTCAACAGCGGCGCCCAGAACGGGATCGGCGTCGGACCTACCGGCCGGCTGTTCTTCCAGACCCGTCCCTATCCCGTCGATCTGCCGACCACGCTGCCGGGCAGCAAGAGCGACAACAGCATTCTCGGCACCGTGCTCGCCCTGCGCGAGGAACATCACGGCGTGCAGGTCACCCTGGTGTCCAAGGACACCAACATGCGCATCAAGGCGGCCGTGCTCGGCATTCATGCGGAGGACTATCGCAACGACCAGGTCCTGGAAGACGTCGATCTGCTCTACAGCGGCGTTGCCGAACTGGGTGCCGATTTCTGGGAGCGCCACAGCAAGAACATTGAATCCTGGCAGGAAGAAGGTCGCGCTTTTTACCGGATCACCGGCCCCGAAGCTGGCAATTGGGCGCCGAATCAGTTCCTGTTTCTGGATCAGGAAAGCGGCTTCGAGTCCGTGGTGCGTACGGTCGAGGGCGAGACCGCCGTTATCGAAACCGCCCGCGACTACCGCCACAAGGCGCACAACGTGTGGGGCATCATGGCGCGCAACCGCGAGCAGAATTTCGCCCTCAACCTGCTCATGGACCCGGAAGTGGACTTCGTCAGCCTGGTCGGCCAGGCCGGCACCGGCAAGACGCTGCTCGCCCTGGCCGCGGGCCTGGTGCAGACCCTCGACCAGAACATCTACTCCGAGATCATCATGACCCGCGTGACCATTCCCGTGGGTGAGGACATCGGTTTCCTGCCCGGCACGGAAGAAGAAAAGATGACCCCGTGGATGGGCGCGCTCATGGACAACCTGGAAGTGCTGACCCAGAAGGAGCACGGCAGCGACTGGGAACGGGCTGCGACGCAGGAACTGCTCAACAAGCGCATCAAGATCCGCTCGCTCAACTTCATGCGCGGCCGCACCTTCCTGAACAAGTACATCATCATCGACGAGGCCCAGAACCTCACTTCGAAACAGATGAAAACCTTGATCACCCGCGCCGGCCCGGGCACCAAGATGATCTGCCTCGGCAACGTGGCCCAGATCGACACGCCCTACCTGACCGAAACCAACTCCGGCCTCACCTACGTCGTGGACCGCTTCAAGAGCTGGGCCCACAGCGGCCACGTCACCCTCAAGCGCGGCGAACGCTCACGCTTGGCGGATTACGCGTCAGAAGTGCTTTAAGAGGAAAGCATTCACCACGGGGAACACGGGGTTTACTGAGGGATCTTGAGGAGCTCGATCAGGTCAATCGAGCACCACAGAGCAAGCAAGGTGTTTCGCAGCAAAACTAATCCCCCCGTGTTCCCCGTGTCCCCCGTGTTTTAGCTTTTCTTCTTCACCCCTCCACCGCCTCCTCGGGCACCGGCCGCGGCCAGGCGGTGATGATGGCGCTGACCAGGGTGGCGAGGGGGATGGCGAAGAAGACGCCCCAGAAGCCCCACAGGCCGCCGAACACCAGCACGGCGACGATGATGGCGACCGGGTGAAGGTTGACCACTTCCGAGAACAGCAGCGGCACCAATACGTTGCCGTCGAGCGCCTGAATGACACCGTAGGTGGCCATGAGCCAGAGGAATTCGCTGCTCCAGCCCCACTGGAAATAAGCGACCAGCGCCACGGGCACCGTCACCACGGCGGCGCCGATGTACGGCACAATCACCGAGAGCCCCACCAGGAAGCCCAGCAAGACGGCGTACTTGAGCCCGAGCACGGCGAAAGTGACGATGCTGACACCGCCTACGACGAGAATCTCCCAGAATTTGCCGCGCACGTAGTTGCCGAGTTGCTGATCCACCTCACCCCACACCTGGCCCGCCAGGGCATGTTCACGAGGCAGGAAGCCAGTGAACCAGGTGGTGAGGCTTGCCTTGTCCTTGAGGAAGAAGAACACCAGCAAGGGTACAAGAATCAGGTAAACAAGCAGCGTGATCACCCCGGGCAGACTGGACAGGGTCAGGCCGATGAGGCGCTGCCCCCATTCCCCCAGCTCGCCGCGTGCCATCTGCAGAAGCTGGTTGATTTCGCCCTGGGAAATGAACGGATAGCGCTCCGGCAGCGTCGCCAGTACGTCCTGGGCATGGGTCAGATAGTTGGGTGCCTCCCGCGCCAACTCGAGCAACTGTGTCCACAGCAAGGGCGTGATCGCGAATGCGAGAATGAGCACGAAGGTCATGAACGCCGAATAGATCAGCAGCACGGCATGGAGACGCGGCAGATGCCGCCGCTCCAGGGCGCGCACTGCACCATCGAGCAGATAGGCGATGACCAGGGACGCAATCACGGGCGCCAGCATGCGCCCGAAGGTCAGCACGATGCCGAAGCCAACGGCAATCAGGACCGCGAGGACGATGGCCTCCGGATCGGAGAAATAGCGTCGGAACCACTCGGCCGCCACCAGGAACAGGTGGGGCTTGCGGGATCTACTGGTCACCAAGCAGCCTTTCGTAGTGGCGACGGAACACGGATTCCAGTTCGTCGATCACGTCCGCGGCCGCGCGTCCCTGCAGGATATGAGCGCTCACCAGCGCAGATGTCTCGTGCAGGATTTTGTCCCTGTCCACCATGTGATAGGTGGCCGAAAGACGCTTGACCGCGCCGATCACGGTTTCATTCTCAGGGCGCGCGATGGCCTTGGGGGGGGCCACGGGGCGATGTGCGTTGCGGCTGGCCAGAAACTCAGCGAAATCGAGCAACTGGGCACGCGCGGCCTCAGGCAGCCCCTCGTAAACAGCCAACAGCCGGCGTTCGTCCTTGGTCATTTGCCAAGCTTAACCGCCGGCCCACCGGTCTCCAGTGCCGGAGCCTTGTGACAGTGCTCGCGGGCGAATTCCAGGAAGATCTCGATGGCCCGCAGCCGGAATTTCTGCCGCTGGTGCACAAAGGAAAACGGTCGCTCCAGCGCGGGTTCGATGTTCTCGGCCACCAGGGAACCGAGCTTCAGCTCCTTCACCACCGTGGCACGGGACATCACTGAAATGCCCAACCCCGCCTCGACTGCACCCTTGATGGCCTCCGGGCTGCCCAACTCCAGAACGATGTCGAGGTCGGCGGGATCGAAACCGCTGGAGGCCAGGTGCTCCAGAATGACCTCGCGGGTACCCGAACCTTCCTCGCGCCCGATGAACGGGAATTCCAGCAGGCGCGACACAGGCACAACGCTCTCGCCCGCCAACGGATGACCGTGGGGCACGATGAGGACCATCTGATCCATGCGGCACAATTCCACCGACAGGTTCTTGTTGTGCACCGGCGCCTCGACCACGCCCAGGTCGATGGTGTTGTTCTCCACCATGCTCACGATACCGTCGGTGTTACCCACGGTGAGCCGGATGGTGACTTCCGGATAGCGCGCCTTGAAGGCGCCCAGCAGTGACGGGAGCATGTACTCGGCGATGGTGGTACTGGCGCCGAGCTGAAGCACGCCGCTCACCTCACCGGTGAGATCGCGTACGGCGTTTTCCATTTCCGAGTACAGGGCGAGGATGCGATCGGCATATTCGTACACCCGTCGGCCCGCCTCGGTGAGGCTGATGCGGTTGTGGGTGCGATCAAACAGCCGGGTGTTGAAGAACTCCTCCAGCTGCCGCACCTGGAAGGTCACCGCGGGCTGGGTCATGTGCAGGGATTCCGCCGCCTTGGTGAAGCTCATAAAGCGGGCAACGGTGTAGAAAACCTTGAGTCGACGATCGGCCATGACCGGGCACTATGCCCGATGGCGCGGAAAGACTCAACGGCGCATGCGCACGGAGGGCACGATGCCGTATGCTTATGCCCCTTCATTCACCTGCATTTGTGATGATCGGCACTGTTTCGCAACCCGTCGGCGTCTTCGATTCCGGTGTGGGCGGCCTTTCCGTCCTGCGCCAGATCCGTCTGCTGCTCCCTGCCGAAGACCTGCTCTATATCGCGGATACCGCCTGGGTGCCCTACGGCCCACGCCCGCCGGAACAGATCTGCGAGCGTTCACGCGTGATTACGGGCTGGCTTGTAGCGCAGGGCGCGAAGGCCGTGGTGGTGGCTTGTAATACCGCGACCGCCGCGGCCGTGGCGGGTCTGCG
Organism: Gammaproteobacteria bacterium; assembly: GCA_041687015.1. GTDB lineage: Bacteria > Pseudomonadota > Gammaproteobacteria > Thiohalomonadales > Thiohalomonadaceae > JALOAT01. Next base: position 36,211 of record JAWLCT010000012.1, on the reverse strand, counting down.
CGAGGAATTCGCGGTACCCATCATCGGCATGGAGCCGGCGGTGAAACCCGCCGCCGAGGCCACCCGCAAGGGTGTGGTGGGCGTGCTCGCCACCGCCGGCACCCTGAAGAGCACACGCTATGCGGCGCTACTCGCTCGCTTCGCGGAGAACGTGGAAGTCATCAGCCGGCCGAGCCCTGAGCTGGTCGATCTCGTCGAACGCGGGGACATCCGCTCGGATCGCGCCCGCCACGTGGTGCGCACCTGTGTGGAGCCCCTGCTCGCACAGGGCGCGGACACCCTGATCCTCGGCTGTACCCATTTTCCGCCACTACGCCCGCTCATTGAGGCCGTGGCCGGTCCCAAGGTCGCGGTCATCGACACCGGCGGCGCCGTAGCGCGTCAGGTGCAAAGGCGGCTCGCCGAGGCCGGCCAGTTGAGCAACGCAGATCAACCCGGCCACGTACGCATCCTCACCACGGGCCCGGTCGAACCGGCCTTGCCGGCCATCCGCGCCATCTGGGGAGAAGACCCCTCGCCCGAGGCGATCGCGCTCTGACGGAGCGCGTCCGCCAAACGAAGAATAAAGCCAAACCACGGGGGACACGGGGAACGGGGGAAAGATCTCAGGCCTGTGTGGGAGCGAGCGTCCGCTCGCGATGCTTTGGCCAGAAGAACTCGTGAGCGCGTTGCGAGCAGAAGCTCGCACCCATAGGTTTGCACCACCCCTTTCAAGTAGACGCCAAGCGTTGACTTGTCCTTGCCTTTCCCCGTGTCCCCCGTGTTCCCCGTGGTTAATGCTTTTCTCTTCGGCCGTTTGCCTTCATTTACGGAGGTAGCTTGGCACTTATGCCGTCTGCGCGCGAATCCAGTCGACCTTCTTGTACATGAAGGCGTAATACATGACCGGAATGACCACCAGGGTCAGCAGCGTCGAAACCAGGATGCCGAAGATCAGCGATACGGCCAAGCCACTGAAGATGGGATCATCCACGATAAAGAACGCACCAATCATGGCGGCGAGGCCGGTGAGCACGATGGGCTTGGCGCGAACTACGCCCGAGCGGATCACCGCCTCTTCGAACTCGATGCCCTCGCGCACCTGCTGGTTGATGAAGTCCACCAGCAGGATGGAGTTGCGCACGATGATACCGGCCAGCGCAATCATGCCGATCATGGACGTGGCCGTGAACTTGGCGTCCATTCCGAACATGGACAGCAGAGCATGACCCGGCATGACACCGATGATGGTCAGCGGGATGGGCGCCATGATGATGATGGGCACCAGGTAGGAACGGAACTGGGCCACCACCAGCAAATAGATGAGAATCAGGCCCACGCCGTAGGCGATACCCATGTCACGGAAGGTTTCGTAAGTAACCTGCCACTCGCCATCCCACTTCACGGTGTATTCGTACGGATTCTCAGGCGCGGAGATGAGCGTCTGGTTCACGGTATCGCCGTGGCCGAGCACCTTGTCCTTGAGCTCGAACAGGATGTCGAACATGCCGTAAAGCGGGCTGTCCAGCTCACCGGCCATGTCGCCGGTCACGAATACCACCTGCATCAAATCCTTGTGGTAAATGGCGTGCTCGCGCTCGGTGTGTTGCACGCGGGCAATTTCCGACAGCGGAATGAGCTTGCCGTCCTGCGCACGCACCCGGATGCGCAACACCTTGTCGATGCTCGCCTTGTCCGCCACCGGCAATTCCAGCCGCACGGGCTGCGGGTATTTGGCGCTCTGGCCATGCAGATACGACGCATCGTCGCCGGATAGCGCTGCGGACAAGGCACCTACCACACTCTGCTGCGCCACGCCGAGCAACGCGGCTTTTTGCTGATCCACGCGCACGATGAGCTTGGGTGCGGGCTCCTCGACGGAATCATCCACGTCGACGATGTCCGGCGTGCTCTCGAACACCTGACGGATCTCCTTCGCCACGCGGATCTGGCCCGCGTAGTCGATGCCGTACACCTCGGCCACCAGCGGTGCCTGGACCGGCGGGCCCGGCGGCACTTCCACCACCTTCACGTTGGCGCCGAGCCGGCGACCGATTTCCTGCAACGGCTCGCGCACCGACAGTGCGATCTCGTGGCTCTTGCGGTCACGTAGATGCTTCTCCGCCAGGTTCACCTGGATGTCGCCCACGCTGGCCCCTTCGCGCAGGTAGTACTGGCGCACCAGGCCGTTGAAGTTGATGGGCGAGGCCGTGCCTGCGTAGGCCTGGTAGTCGGTGACTTCGGGCACCGTGGCCAGATAAGCGCCCAGTTCGCCCAGCACGCGCGCGGTGTGTTCGACGCTGGTGCCCTCGGGCATGTCCACCACCACCTGAAACTCCGACTTGTTGTCGAAGGGCAGCATCTTGAGCACCACCAGCTTCACACCGGCCAGGCCGACGGAGAATACGATGAGGCCGAGTACGCCGAGCAACAGCTTCCGCCGGCGCGGCGAACCGTCGCAACCGCGCAGGAACGGACGCACGCGCTTGTCGAACAACCGGTAAAGCCAGCCGGTGTCGATGGCCGGGCCGTGGTGATGGCCGATGGTCGTGTTGCGCAGCATCACGTTGGACAGCCAAGGCGTGAACACGAAGGCCACCGCCAGGGAAATCAGCATGCCGATACTGGCGTTGATGGGAATGGGGCTCATGTACGGGCCCATCAGACCGGTGACGAAGGCCATGGGCAACAGCGCCGCGATGACCGTCAGCGTGGCGAGAATGGTGGGGCCGCCCACTTCGTCAACGGCCACGGGAATGGCCTCGAGCAGCTTTTTGTCGCCCATTTGCATGTGACGATGAATGTTCTCCACCACCACGATGGCGTCGTCCACCAGGATACCGATGGAGAAGATGAGCGCGAACAGCGACACGCGGTTGAGCGTGAAACCCCAGGCCCAGGAGGCGAACAGTGTGGCTGCCAGGGTGATGACCACCGCCAACCCTACGATGAAGGACTCGCGCCAGCCGAGCGTCAGCAGCACCAACCCCACCACCGAAAGGGTGGCAAAGATGAGCTTGCCCACCAGCTTGTTGGCCTTTTCGTTGGCCGTGGCGCCGTAGTCGCGGGTCACCGTGGCCTGCACGCCGTCGGGTACGAAGGTGCCCTTGAGCTGCTCGAAACGCTCGATCACCTGCTCGGCGATCTGCACCGCGTTGGTGCCGGGCTGCTTGGCAATGGCGATGGTCACCGCCGGCGATTCACCGGACGTGGTGATGCCCTTTCCTGCCGCCGAGGGGCCGGTGCCGAACCAAACGTATTGTTCGGGCTGGTCGGCACCATGGCGAATAGTGGCCACATCATGAAGGTAAACGGGCCGGTTCTCGTGCACCCCAACGACCAACGAGCTGATTTCGTCCACGGAGGACAGGAAGGTGCCGGCCTGCACCAGCACTTCGCGGTTATTGCTGACCAGAGCACCCGACGGGCGGGTGGCGTTGGACAACTGCAGCGCGTTGCGCAGGTCGTCGACGGCGATGTTGTAGCCGGCCAGTTTCACCGGGTCGAGCAACACGTGCACCACCTGGTCGGGGCCACCCAGGGTGTAGATGTCACGGGTGCCTTTCACGCGCTTGAGTTCAGACTCGATGGCGTGCGCCACCTGTTGCAGCTCATAGCCGCCCACGGTCTCATCGTCACTCCACAGGGTGAGCGTGACGATGGGTACGTCGTCGATGCCCTTGGGCTTGATGATGGGCTGGCCCACGCCCATGTTGGCGGGCAGCCAATCGCCCTTGGAGAAAATGGCGTTGTACAGGCGCACGATGGCACCGGTGCGGTCCTCACCCACTTCGTATTGCACGGTGAGCACGGACATGCCCGGCTGCGACACCGAGTACACGTGTTCCACGCCCTCGATCTCGGAAAGGATCTGCTCCGCGGGCGTGCTGACCAGGTGTTCCACCTCATTGGCGGACGCCCCCGGATAGGGGATGAAGATGTTAGCGAAGGTGACGTTGATCTGCGGCTCTTCCTCGCGCGGGGTGATGAGCACCGCGAACACGCCCAGCAACAGGCCCACCAGGGCCAGCAACGGCGTGATCTCGGTGACGAGGAAGCGCTTGGCGATGGAACCGGAGATGCCGAGCTTGCCGATCATGAGCCCTTACCTGCGCGCTGTTCCTTGAGGATCACGCCCGCGCGGATAGGATCGAGCGCCACGCGTTCGCCCGCGGCCAGGCCGGCCAGCACTTCCACCCGATCGCCATGACGGGCGCCCCCACGGATTTGACGGAAGCTGACCTTGCCCTGGGCATCCACCACATAAACCGCCGTCACCTCGGAGCGGTGAACCACGGCCTGCACCGGCACCAGCAGTGCCTGCATCTCGCCGGTCGCGAAGGCCACCTTGGCGAACATGCCGGGGTAAACCCCCTTCTGCTCACCCTCGGGCAGGTCGACGCGCACCTTGAAGGTATGGCTCTGGGGATCGGCGAAGGGGCTGATGGTGACGGACTTGCCCGCCAGACTCTCGCCGTTGGGCAGGATTACGCGGGCGCGGGCCAGGGCGCGCACGGTGGCGATATGTGCCTGGGGCACACTGGCGGTGGCGCGCAGGGCGTTCAGTGAGATGCCGGTCATGAGCGGCTGGCCGGGACTGGCGGTCTCGCCCACTTCGATGTGGCGTTCCACCACGAAGCCGCTGTAGGGGGCGCGCACCACGGTGTAGCCAAGCCCCTCACGGGCCTGCGCCAGGGCCGCATTGGCGGCCTTGAGAGCGGCCTCGGCCTTGTCGTAGGCCGCCTTGGCGAGCAGCTGCTTGTCCACCAGGTCCTTCACCCGGTCGAACTCGGCCTTTGCCTCGCGGGCGCGGGCTTCAGCGGCCGCCACGCCGGCGCGTTGCTCGGCGCTGCGCATGCGCAGGATCACCGCGCCTTTTTCAACGTAGTCGTCCACGTCGAAGTTGATTTCCACCACACGACCGGATGTCTGGGCGGAAACGGTCGACTGGTTGACGGCCTCGACCAGGGCGTCGAACTCGTCCTCCTGGACCACCGTTTCGAGACTCACGGCCGTTACATCGAAAGGCAGCGCGGGTTCCTGACCCTGAGCCGCTGTCCACGTTCCCAGCAACACTGCCGCCGCTATGGCACGCATCATGCGCATTGGCAAAACCCCCTGTGATAAAACGGAAATATATATTAGCTTTTGCTAATATACCTCACGTTAATCGGGTCGGGCCAGAAAAAATTCAAGGGGAGGCAACCGCCTCCCCTGCATCCAGGCATGGCCCGCCGCCGGAACTACACCCGGAAGCGGTTCACCGCGCTTTGCAGTTGTTCTGCCAGTCTGACCAGTTCCTCGCTCACCTGGGACGTCTGTTTGGCGCCCTCGGAGGTCTGATCGGCCAACTGGCTGATGTTGACGACGTTGCGATTGATTTCTTCCGCGACCGCACTCTGTTCCTCGGCGGCCGTGGCGATCTGTGTGTTCATGTCGCTGATGGTGCTCACCTCGCCGGCGATGGCCGCCAGGGATTCGGCGCTGCGCTCCACCATGTCCGATCCTTCCTTGGCCTTGGCCTCGGCGAGGCCCATCGCCCGCACCGCATCCCGTACGCCCGAGTGAAGCTGGTCGATGAGCTGGCGGATTTCCTCAGTGGCACCGTGCGAGCGGTTGGCCAGGCTGCGGACCTCGTCGGCCACCACTGCGAAACCACGCCCCTGCTCGCCTGCACGGGCCGCCTCGATGGCGGCGTTGAGGGCCAGCAGATTGGTCTGTTCGGCGATGCCCCGGATCACCTCGAGCACGGTGTTGATGCCTTCACTCTTCTCGTCCAGCTCGTGCACCGCGTCGGCCGCACGCTGGATCTCCTGCATCAGCACTTCGATACCGCCCAAGGCCTCGGTGGCCACCAGGGCGCCGTTTCTGGCCTCGCCGTTGGCACCCTGGGAGGCGTCCGCCGTGCGGGTCGCATTCCGGGCCACTTCCTGCACCGTGCTGGTCATCTCGTTCATGGCGGTGGCGACCTGATCGGTCTCCCGCTGCTGCTCGAGCACCGCCTGCACCGTCGCGTGGGATACATCCGACACCCGTGTCGCGGAGCCGGCCAGTTGCTGCGTAGCCTCGCTCACGTGCGCCAGGCTGTCGCGGAACTTGCTCACCATCCGATTGAAGGCTTCGGCCATCTGTCCAATTTCGTCACGCGCCGCCACCTCGATGCGCCGGCTGAGGTCCGAGTCGTGCTCAATGTCTTCCATGGTCTTGCGCAGCCGGTTGATGGGACCGATCACCACACGCTGAAGCAAACCGAACAGGATGGCGAAACCCAGCAGGAACAGCCCCAGCTGAACGCCGCCCGACGTAAGCAAGTCCCTGCTTATCTGGCCATCGAGTTGCTCCAGCGAATAGCTGATGCGCACCGCCCCGAGCACGCTGTTCACCGGGACCTGGTGGCAAAGCAGACAGTTGGTTCCGCGGTAATTCTCGCTGGCGAGAATGGGTTCGGCCACCGTGAGCACACGCCCCTTGGGCGTGTCGTCGATGCGCAGGATCTTTTCGCCGGTGAGGGCGCGCCGATCGATGTCGTCCGCGGCTTGCTCTTCCGGCAGCCCCGGCCCGTAAACATCGTTGATGGACTTGTGCCGAATCATCCGGGCATCCAGGATGCCGGGGCGCTCCAGGATCTTCTGGCGCAGGGCATCGCGGTTCCCCATGGTGCCGGTGATCATGAGGATGTTGAAACTGTCGAAGTAGGAATCGGCCGTATCCAGGGTCTGTTGGGTGATGACCTGCTCGATAAGCTCGCGCTCGCTGCGGGCGACGAAACTCAGTGAGGCTACCAGCACCAGCAGGAAAGCGGCGGCCAGTGCGAGGCTCACTTTGGCGCGGACCGACAGGCCCTGGATACGACGACCGTGATCGCTCATAGATCTTTCTCAGCTCTACCCATAGCGGTGGTAACAGGGGCGGCAGTAACGGCGCGCGCTACACCGTCCCAGACTTCACTGCGACCGCTTCTGGCTTATTGGTTTTGTGACGCAGTTCACACGGCCTGATGATAAGACATATCGGCCCGGTAGGGACAAACCTTAAATCAGCTGGCGGGAGGATTACTGGAGGGAGACAGTTGGTGGGAGAAGAAGCGGTAGCCGGTACGGCGTTGCTCACGGGATGCCCGCATGGCCAAATCGGCATTGCGCAACAGTTCGTCGGTTTCCTCCGTGTCCCGGGGGTAGAGACTGATACCCACATTGGGACTAAGGAATAATTCGTACCCCTGGGCACGCACCGGCTCTGCGAATGCGGCAACGATGTCCTGCGCCACGCTCTCGAGTGCCTCCGGGTCCGTTTCGCAACGCAGCAGCGCGAACTGGTCAGGCTCCAGCCGCGCCACCACGTCCTTGGGGCCGGAAAGGCCCCGCAGGCGCTCGGCAATGACCGGCAGCAGTTTCTCTTCCAGCGCCTTCGCATCGCCGCCCAGCAGACCCGCGATATCGATGCCCACGCAAAGCACGCCGACGCTGCGCCCCCGACGTCGCGCGTTGAGGGTCGCTTGCGCGAGGCGCTCGGTGAACAGGATGCGATTGGCCAGGCCGCTGGTGGCATCGTGGCGCGCCGCATGTTGGAGGCGCTGCTGCATGCGCAGCCGCCGCGTGATGTCGCGGCCCGTGGAAACGTAATGGGTGATGTCGCCGCCGGCGTCGCGCACCGGCGTGAGGGTCTTCTCTTCGTAATACAGTTCGCCGTCCTTGCGTCGGCTGACGAAGACGTCGGTGAACGGCAGGCCACCACGCAGGGTCCGCCACACCTGGGCAAAGAAGGCGTCATCCTGATACCCCGAGCGCAGAAACTTGGGCTGACGCCCCAGCACTTCGGAACGGCCGTAGCCGGACATGTCTTCGAAGGCGTTGTTCACGTATTCGATGCGACCGTCCCGATCGAGGATCATGACCGCGTCGGCAGTCTGTTCCAAGGCGCGGGAGAGCTTCTGTGCTTCGGCCTCCAGGCGCTTGCGTTCCGTGATGTCGGTGCTGATCCCGGCAATGCGTTGCACTGCCCCGTTGTCCCCGCGCACCGGGAATGAACGGGTGTGAATCCAGCGTTCGCCGCCGTCCGGCAGCTGAATCCGGTACTCCAGGTTGAATCCCGCCCAACCGTCGCACTCCAGGGCGTTGTGCACACGATCGTAATCCTCCGGATGCACGGTATCGAGCAGGGTCGACGCCCGTTCACGCAGGGGTGCCGATGAACGCATCCAGATTTTCTCGTACACGGGACTGACATAAATCATGCGACCGCGCCCGCGGTCGATCATCCAGAAGACCTCCGCAATGGTTTCCGTGAGTTCACGGAACCGCGCTTCGCTCTCACGCAGGGCCTGTTCCGCCTGGTGGCGCTCACGGCGAATCCCGGCCTCGCGCAGTTCACGCTCGATGGCCGGGCACAGGCGCACCATGCGGTCTTTCATGATGTAGTCGTGGGCACCGGCGCGCATGGTCTCCACGGCGAGATCCTCGCCGATGGCGCCGGAGATGACGATGATGGGGAGGTCGAGGGCGCGCTCGCGCGCCAGGGCAAGCACATCCAGGGCGGTGAAGCGCGGCAGCCGGTAATCGGAGATCACCAGCTCCCAACGTTCTTCGGTGAGGGCTTCACTGACGGCGCCGAGGGTATCAACGCGCAGATATTCCGGTTCGTAGCCACCTTTACGCAACTCACGCAGAAGAAAATAAGCGTCGTCCTGGGAATCCTCCACAATGAGGACGCGTAGCGGCTTGGCGACCGGTCCGCCCTTCATAACCCCTCCTTAGAATACTGCCGGCGCACTTCCCACCCGTAGGGGGCGATGCTTTCAACGTTTTCTGGTTGTTTCGGCTGTTTTTCTGTGACGTATGCCGTGCCGCACCCCAAAGTGCGGTCAGCCAAGTATAGCCAAGCCGGCGGGATTGCCAGCGGCGCCGGTGCGGACCCGCGCCGCATCAGTGCAGGGTGAAGAAAAATGTTGCACCTACCCCCTCGGTGGCTTCCGCCCAAACCCGGCCACCATGGCGCGTGACGATACGGTGCACGGTCGCAAGGCCGATGCCCGTGCCCTCGAATTCCGAGGGATGATGCAGGCGCTGGAAAGCCCGGAAGAGCTCGTTGGCGGCCGCCATGTCGAATCCCACGCCGTTGTCTCGCACGTAGAACGTACGCGTGCCGCCGGCATCCAGCGCGCCGAACTCGATGCGCGCCCCATCCGTCTTGCCCGTGTATTTCCAGGCGTTACCCAGGAGATTGTGCATCAGGGAGCGCAACAGCTTGGGATCACCGAAGGCTCGCAGGTCCGTCACCACCGAGGTTTCAACCTCCCGGTCCGGCGCCGCAAGCCGTAGCTCGTCGATGATGCCGACGGCCATCTCGGACAAGTCGATCCATTCGCGTTTCAAGGGCGCCTGAGAGACCTTCGACAGCTCCAGCAAATCTTCAATGAGGTCCGACATCTGACGGCTGTTCACCTGGATGCGCCGCAGGAAAAAACGCGCATCTTCGTCGAACATGTGCTCGTATTCGTCGGCAAGCGTGGTGACAAACCCATGAATCGCGCGCAAGGGTGCGCGCAGGTCGTGGGAGACCGAATAACTGAACGATTCCAGTTCGCGGTTGACCGCCTCCAGTTCGAGGGTGCGTTCGCGCACCATGTCTTCAAGGTGTTCGCGGTAATTGCGCAGCTCGAGTTCATTGAGCTTGCCGCGGGTGATGTCGGTGATCGAGCCGATGAAACCGAGCAGTTCGCCCTCCTTGTCGAGTTCGGACACCGCCTGGCCGAGGACCCAGATCACCTGGCCGTCCTTGCGACGCAAGCGGTACTCACACTGAAACCGTGCGTCATTTTCCACCAGGCCGCACCAAGCCTGCTCGACCCGCTCACGGTCTTCTTCGACCACATGATCCCGCCAACCCTGGCCGAGGGTGTCCACATAGGAATAACCCGTGATCTCGAGATAGCGTTCGTTCACGTAGATGCACAGACGCTCGGCATCGGTCTGGAAAATGCCGACGGGGGCGGCCTTGGCAAGGGTCTGGAAATGATGTTCGCGTTGGCGCAGGGCGCGTTCCGCGGCCTTGCGCTCACTGATGTCCCTGTACACCACGTAAACCGCCGGCTCACCGTCATAGGTGACGGGAATCACCGCCCCCTCCATGTCCTGGTAGCTGCCGTCACATTTGAGCAGCCTTCGCTCGGCCACGGTACCGGGCTGTCCGGATTCCAATGCCCGGCGCACGCGCGATGCCTCGGCGCCCCGCTGCTTGGCCAGAATCAACTCCAGAAACGGCTGGTCGACGAACTCCTTCGGGCGGCAGCCGAGCATGCGGGCGCCGCGCACGTTGATCTCCGCGATGGTGAGGTCGGCGCGCACGATAAGGATCAGATCGAAGGACATGGCCACCACGCGCCGTGCGCGGTCCTCCGCTTCCAATAACTGGCCCGTCAGCAATTTGAACGGGGTGATGTCGGTGAGCGTGCCGATGTAACCCAACACCTCGCCCTGCTCGCCGCGCTGCGCTACCGCCTGGTACAGCACCCACAGTTCCCTGCCGTCCACATGCACAAAGCGCCATTCGGCAGTGATCGGGCGCCCGCAGGGTACGGCGGCCGCGAGCACGCTGTGCACCTGCGGCAGGTCGTCGGGATGGACGAAGCGCTGCCAGTCTTCGCCGTAAACGTCGGCAGAACCCACGATCTCGCTGGCGCGGCGGTTCGCGTAAACCACGAAGCCTGCAGCATCGGTCTGGAGCATGCCTACATTGACCACCTGGGCCAGGGTTTCGAAATAATGCTCGCGGGCACGTGCCGCGGTCTGGGCCAGGCGGCGCTCGGTGATGTCGCGAATGACGACTTGCACCGCGGGGACCCCCTGCCACTCGACACGGATGGAAGCGGTCATTTCCACGTCGAGCACGCGCCCGTCGAGGGTGAGCAGCTTGATCTCCGCGTCGGGCAGGTGATCGCCTTTTTCGACAGTCCTTTCCGCACACTCCAGTGCGCCACGGGTGGATTCCGGGTGAATGAAGTCGTTGAGATTGCGGCCGATGATTTGTTCCGGCGACTCGACGCCGAACATCTGTGCGCCCGCCTGATTGATGTCCAGGATCACGCCGTCGACCGAGTGCACCAGCACCATTTCGAAGATCAGCTCGATGAGCCGCTGGTAATCCTCCCGCGCCGCAGCCAGCTGCTTGCGGACTTCGGTCAGGCCGGAAATGTCGACGCCGGTGGCGATCATGGATTCGACCTGGCCCGTATCGTCTTTGATGGCCGTCGTCGACCAGGTGGTGGGCACGCGTCGCCCGTCACGGGTAAACCAGTGGCTGCTGGAGACCGAAGGCGCAGCACCATGCAGCAGCCGCTCGAAGGCCTTGAGGGCGTTATGGCGCTCTTCCGCCGGGATCAGCTGTTCCCAGAAGGGCTTGCCTTCGATTTCCTGACTGGGAAAACCGGTCAGATGTTCGGCAGCACGGTTCAGACGCACGACGCGGCCCTGCCTGTCGATCACCATGATCAGCGCACCGTTACTCTCGAACACCGCGCGATTGAGTCGTTCTTCGCAGGCAAGCCGCTGCTCCACCAGGCGCTGCTCGGTAATGTCCTGTGCGGTCCCCACGGTCCGCATCGGTCGGCCGGCGCCGTCACGAGCGATACGCACGCTCACGCGCACCATGCGCGTACCATCGCGCGTTTGCAGGCGGTATTCGGTGGCGAACTGGTGAAGGTTCGGGGCCTTCATCACGGCGTCCACCTCGCTTTGCACACGCTCGCGGTCGTCCGGGTGGATCAGCGCGCAGACGTCCTCGAGGGCACAGGGCTGTTCTTCGGGCCCGAGGCGAAAAACATCGCGCAGTTCACGCGACCAGTAGATGGTGTTGGACGGGACATCCCGGATCCAATAACCCTGCGACAACCCGGCCATGGCCGCCCCCGCATCTTCCAGGGTGTGGGACATGGCTCTACGGGTGCTGATGTCCCGTCCGATGGCGATGAAAGACTCGTGATCCAGCGGGGCCGCGTTCCATTCGAACCAGCGCACGGCACCGTGAGGATCGATGCTGCGCAACTCCAGCACCAGCCCCGGTGCCCCCTGGGACATCACTTGAACAGAAGCCTCGATGAGTGCCTGATCTTCAGGATGGAAAAAGCGCTGGATGGGGCTCCCGATCAGCTCTGCGCGGGAATAACCGGAGGCGTCCACGGTGGCGGCGTTCACGTGGCGAATGCGGCCGTCGAAACCCACCACGGCCATTGCATCGGGTGCGCGCTCGAACCACACCGCTGCACCGGTGAGCGGCGCGGCGTACGTGCTCGCTGAATCCATGCAATCCCCCCTCCATTCGTATCCTTATTATTATCGTCGCGCCGGATTTATACGAAAGGTTCCTATAGCGCTCTTCGATCGGGAATCATGTGACCGCTTTCACGGCTTCGCCGATGTTAGAATATTCCGCACGTTCCTGTCGCAGTCCAAAAAGGGTATGGCGCAATACATCTACACCATGAACCGCGTCGGCAAGGTCGTGCCGCCGAAGCGTGAAATCCTCAAGAACATCTCCCTCTCGTTTTTCCCCGGCGCCAAGATCGGCGTTTTGGGCCTGAACGGCGCGGGAAAATCCACTCTGCTGCGCATCATGGCCGGCGTGGACAAGGACATCGAGGGCGAAGCCCGTCCACAGCCCGGCATTCGCATCGGTTATCTTCCCCAGGAACCGGAACTCGATCCTGACAAGGACGTACGCGGCAATGTGGAAAAAGGGGTGGCCGAGACCAAGGCGCTGTTGGACCGTTTCAATGAGATTAGCATGAAGTTCGCCGAGCCCGACGCGGACTTCGATGCCCTGCTTGCCGAACAGGGCCGTTTGCAGGATGCCATCGACGCCGCCGGGGCCTGGGAACTGGACCGCACCCTCGAAATCGCGGCCGACGCCTTGCGCCTGCCCCCCTGGGATGCGGAGGTGAGCAAGCTCTCCGGTGGCGAAAAGCGTCGAGTGGCGCTGTGCAAGCTGTTACTGTCAAAACCTGACATGCTGCTACTCGACGAGCCTACCAACCATCTGGATGCCGAATCCGTGGCCTGGCTCGAGCGCTTCCTGCACGATTACCCGGGCACCGTCGTGGCCGTCACCCACGACCGCTATTTCCTGGACAACGTGGCCGGCTGGATTCTGGAACTGGATCGCGGTTACGGCATTCCCTGGGAGGGCAACTATTCCTCGTGGCTGGAACAGAAGGAAAAGCGCCTGGAGCAGGAGCAGAAGGCCGAAGCGGCACGCGTCAAGGTGATGAAGCAGGAACTGGAATGGGTGCGCCAGAACCCCAAGGGCCGCCAGGCCAAGAGCAAGGCGCGCCTGGCCCGCTTCGAGGAACTGCAGTCCTCCGACTACCAAAAGCGCAACGAGACCAACGAACTCTACATACCGCCCGGCCCACGCCTGGGCGATCTGGTCATCGAGGCGGAAGGCATCAGCAAGGCCTTCGGCGAGCGGTTGCTGGTCGACAATCTTTCCTTCAATCTGCCCAAAGGCGGCATCGTCGGCATCATCGGCCCCAACGGCGCGGGCAAAACCACCCTGTTCCGCATGCTGGTGGGCACAGAAAAGCCGGATGCGGGCGCCCTGCGCATGGGCGACACCGTGCAGCTCGCCTATGTGGACCAGTCACGTCAGGACCTCGACCCCAACAAGACCGTGTGGGAAGCGATCTCCGACGGTCATGACATCATCCGCATCGGCAACTACGAAACATCCTCGCGCGCCTACGTGGGCCGCTTCAACTTCAAGGGCAACGATCAGCAAAAGCGCGTGGGTGACCTGTCGGGTGGCGAGCGCAACCGCCTGCACCTGGCCAAGGTGCTCAAGGCCGGCGGCAACGTGCTGCTGCTGGACGAGCCCACCAACGATCTGGACGTGGAAACCCTGCGCGCACTGGAAGAGGCCCTGCTGGCGTTCCCGGGCTGTGCCGTGGTCATCTCCCATGATCGCTGGTTCCTCGACCGCATTGCCACCCACATTCTCGCCTTCGAAGGCGATTCCCGGGTGGTTTGGTTCGAGGGCAACTACCAGGAATACGAGGCCGACCGCAAACGCCGCCTGGGCGTCGAGGCGGACACGCCCCATCGCATCAAGTACAAGCCCATATCTCGGTGATGGTTGAACGCGGAGGGCGCGAAGGCGCAGAACGCGGAGGAAGGAAAATGCTTCTGGGGAAGAAAAGCTACATATCCCAAAGAGATTCTTCTCCGCGCCCTCCACGCCTCCGCGTCCTCCGCTCTTTGAGCACCTGTTAGATGACTGAACTATCAAATTTCTTATCCCGGGCCAGTGCGCTGCTCGATCGGATCGAGGCGGTGCTGCCTGCTGCGCAGGCGGGTGAACCGGACTGGGGCGCGCCGGCGTTTCGCTGGCGGCGTGAGGGCGGGCGTGGGTGGTTGCAGGCGGTGCCGAGGCCGCACGCGATCCGGCTCGCGGATCTGCAGGGCATTGACCGGCAAAAAGACATCCTGGCGCAGAACACGCGCCAGTTCGTGAACGGTCTGCCCGCCAACAACGTGCTGCTCACGGGTGCGCGCGGCACGGGCAAATCCTCGCTCATCAAGGCGCTGCTCACGGAGTTCCGTGACCAGGGCCTGCGGGTCATCGAGGTGGAGAAGCATCACCTTGTGGACCTGCCCGACATCGTGCTCTTGCTCGAAGCCCGTCCTGAGCGGTTCCTGATCTTCTGCGACGATCTTTCCTTTGAAGCCGATGACGCCGCTTACAAGGCGCTCAAGGTGGTGCTGGACGGTTCTGTTACTGCACCGCCCGAGAACGTGCTGATCTACGCCACCTCCAACCGCCGCCACCTGATGCCCGAATACATGGAGGAAAATCGTCAGGCGCGCGTCGTCGAAGGCGAACTGCACCCCGGTGAAGCCATCGAGGAAAAGGTGTCGCTGTCCGATCGCTTCGGCCTGTGGCTCTCCTTCCACCCCTTCGATCAGGAGGCATATCTCACCATCGTGCGTCACTGGCTCGCCCACTTCGGCGTGCAGAACACCGCAGACGAAGACCTGCGCCTGGAAGCCCTCCGCTGGGCCCAAACCCGCGGCACCCGCAGCGGCCGCACCGCCTGGCAATTCGCCCGCGACTTCGCTGGGAAGAAAGGCGAAGAAAAAGCTTGAACCACGGGGGACACGGGGAAGAAGAGAAAAACCACGGGGGCCACGGAGATTAGTAGGTGTATTAACAACGCATGCACCTGCATCGCGCGGGTTGTGCATGCGTGTCGCTATCCACGTCCGTAGCACCACCTTGCTCCAAGGCATCTGTGGTTCCAGTTTCCCCCGCCGTGTCCCCCGTGGTTGATGCTTTTCCCCCCGGATTGACCACCGCAGGGCAAAAGGGCTAAAACGGAACGCTCCATTTCACACCCGAGGTGCGCTGTGGCTGACACCAAGATCCTGCTGGACGAGTCCGAAATTCCGACCCATTGGTACAACGTGGTCGCCGACATGCCCAACAAGCCCGAGCCTGTGCTCGGACCGGACGGCAAACCCATCGGCCCGGATGCCCTGGCGGCGATCTTTCCCATGGCGCTCATCGAGCAGGAGGTGAGTGCGGAGCGCTGGATCCCCATTCCCGATCCTGTGCGCGAAATCTACCGTCTGTGGCGTCCCTCGCCGCTGTTCCGCGCTCATCGCCTCGAACAGGCACTCGGTACACCGGCACGCATCTATTACAAGTACGAAGGCGTCTCCCCGGCAGGCTCGCACAAGGTGAACACCTCCGTGCCGCAGGCCTGGTACAACCAGCAGGCGGGTATCAAGCGCCTCACCACGGAAACCGGTGCGGGCCAGTGGGGCTCTTCCATTGCCCTGGCGGGCCAGATGTTCGGCCTGGAAGTGCGCGTGTACATGGTGAAGGTCAGCTACGAGCAGAAACCCTTCCGCCGCTCCATGATGCAGACCTGGGGCGCCGAGGTGCTGGCCAGCCCGACCAACATCACGGAAGCGGGTCGCACCATCCTCGCCGACGATCCCAATTCACCGGGCTCCCTCGGCATTGCCATTTCCGAAGCGGTCGAAGAGGCGGCCACGCGCAAAGACACCAACTACGCGCTGGGTTCGGTGCTCAACCACGTGCTGTTGCACCAGACCATCATCGGCCAGGAAGCCAAGAAGCAGTTCGAAAAGGTGGGTGACTACCCCGACATGATCTTCGCCCCCTGTGGCGGCGGCTCGAATTTCGGCGGCGTCGCCTTCCCGTTCTTCGCCGACAAGGCCGCCGGCAAAGGCGTACGCCTGGTGGCGGTGGAGCCGAGCTCCTGCCCCACCCTCACCCGCGGCCATTACGCCTACGATTTCGGTGACAGTGTCGGCCTCACGCCGATGATGAAGATGTACACCCTGGGCCACGATTTCGTGCCGCCGGGCATCCACGCGGGCGGGCTGCGTTATCACGGTGAATCGGCGCTGGTGTCACAGCTGTATCACGAAAAGCTCATCGAAGCCGTGGCGGTGCAACAGCTGGCCACCTTCGAGGCCGGTGTGACCTTCGCCCGCACCGAAGGCATCATTCCCGCGCCGGAATCCAACCATGCCATCGCCGCGTGCATTGAGGAGGCCATGCGTTGCAAGGAAAGCGGTGAAGCCAAGACCCTGTTCTTCAACCTCTCCGGTCACGGGCATTTCGACATGGCCGCCTACGACCGCTATTTCGCCGGCGAACTCGGCGACTACGAGTACCCGGCGGAAGCCATCGACGCCGCGCTGCACCGGCTGCCCCAGGTGGGCTGACATCCGGTAAGCGGCCGGGGGCCAGGGCCTCCGGCCGCTTTACGCCCGGCACGGGCGACCACTACGCTTTCACTGAAACAACACCAAACAACAGGGACACTCATGGCGCGCGAAGCCCTTCCGGCCCACGCTCTCTACACGGCTTGCGACCCGCAGCAGTTCGGTTTCGAAACCACGGCCGAACTGGAAGAACTCACCCAGATCATCGGCCAAACGCGTGCGCAACACGCGGTCAATTTTGGCGTCGGCATTCAGCGCGAAGGCTATAACCTCTATGCCATGGGCCCCTCGGGCATGGGTAAACACGCCATGGTGCGCGATGCCCTGGAGAGCCGCGCGGCCACACGGCCGACGCCCGACGACTGGGTGTACGTGAACAATTTCGATCAGAGTCACCGGCCGCTCGCACTGCGGCTGCCGCCCGGGCGCGGCAACGTATTCGCACGCGACATGGCCCACCTCATGGAAGACTTGTCCACCGCCATTCCGGCAGCGTTCGAGAGCGACGAATATCGCGCCAGCGCGCAGGCCATCGATGAGGAATACCGTGAACACCAGAGCAAAGCCTTCGATGGTCTGGCTGCCGAGGCGGCACAACGTCATGTAAAGCTCTTCCGCACGCCCTCCGGTTTCGCCTTCGCGCCCATGGATGACGGCAAGGTACTCGGCCCGGAGGAATTCGAAAAGCTGCCCAAGCCGGAGCAGGAGCGCATCGAGCAGGTGGTGGCGGAACTTCAATCCCAATTGCAGGCCATCATCCAGCAAATCCCCCAGTGGCGTAAGGAAAGCCGGGAGAGGCTGAAACAACTCAATCATGACGTCACGCTGGGCGCAGTGGGCCACTTCATCGAAGACCTGAAGCAGCAGTACCAGGACCAGGCGGAAGTGCTGAAATACCTGGACGCCGTGGCCAGGGACGTGGTGGAAAACGTCGATGATTTCCGCAAGGAGGATGGTGCGGAAAATCCGATGGGCGGGCCGGCGCCGAAACCTACCGAACTGCACCGCTACAAAGTCAACGTGCTGGTGGACAACGGTGAGACCAAGGGTGCGCCGGTGGTGTACCTGGACCACCCCACCTACCAAGACCTGGTCGGTCGCGCCGAACATCTTGCCCAGTTCGGCACCCTGGTCACCGATTTCACGCTGCTCAAGCCCGGTGCCCTGCATCGTGCCAACGGCGGTTACCTGATGATCGATGCACACAAGGTGCTGACGCATCCCTTCGCCTGGGAGGGACTCAAGCGCGCACTCTATTCCAACAAGATCAGCATCGAGTCGCTGGAAAAAATGCTTTCGCTGGTGAGCACGGTTTCACTGGAGCCCGCACCCATTCCACTCGACATCAAGGTGGTGTTGCTCGGTGATCGTTTCCTGTATTACCTGTTGTATCAGTACGACCCGGATTTTGGTGAACTCTTCAAGGTACAGGCGGATTTCGAAGGACGCATCGATCGCAATGCCGAGAACAACCAACTCTACGCGCGCCTGATCGCGACCCTCGCGAAAAAGGAACAGCTACGCCCTTTCGACCGCCATGCCGTCGCGCGGGTGATCGACTATGGTGCACGCCTGGTGGAAGATGCCGAGAAACTTTCGACCCACATGCGTTCCATTGCCGATCTGTTGCGCGAGGCCGATTACTGGGCATGCACCCGCGAATCGCCCGTGATCACGGCCGAGGACATCCAGCACGCGATGGATCAGCAGATCTATCGCGCCTCGCGGGTGCGCGAACAAATCCAGGAAGAAATCCAGCGCGGCACCCTGCTCATCGATACCACGCGTGCGGTCGTGGGCCAGATCAATGGGCTGTCGGTGCTGGGGCTGGGTAATTTCTCCTTTGGTGAACCCGCGCGCATCACCGCCACGGTGCACCTGGGCGAAGGCAATGTGGTTGATATCGAACGCGAGGTGGAACTGGGCGGCGCCATACACAGCAAGGGCGTCATGATTTTGGGTTCCTTCCTCGCCGCGCGCTACGCTCAGCATCATCCGTTGTCCCTCACGGCCAGCCTGGTTTTCGAGCAGTCATACGGCCACGTGGACGGCGATTCGGCGTCGATGGCTGAACTGTGCGCCCTGCTGTCCGCCTTATCCGGCATCGCCATCAAGCAATCCCTGGCCATCACCGGGTCCGTGAACCAGAACGGCGAAGCCCAACCCATCGGCGGCGTGAATGAAAAAATCGAGGGCTTCTTCGATGTGTGCCGCGCCCGCGGTTTGGACGGAAGTCACGGTGTGCTCATTCCGGTGATGAATGTGAAACACCTGATGTTGCGGCACGATGTGGTGGAAGCGGCAGAAAAGGGCCAATTTCACGTCTACGCCTACGAGAACGTGGACCAGGCCTTTGAATTACTCACCGGCCTTCCGGCCGGCGAGGCCGACGCGGAGGGCAACTTCCCGCTCGAAACCGCCAACGGCCGCGTACAGGCGCGCCTGGTGAAAATGGCGGAGATCCGTGCCCGTTTCGGCGACCACCACAAGCGCGGTGACGGCGAGGACTCCGAATCTTCCGAGTGAGTTGATTCCGGAGGCGACGAAGAAGGATAGGCCCCTGGTTCCGGCGGGAGCTCTCCAGACAGGTCTCGTGACGGATACCGCTCCGGAACCGATCGGACGATTGGCAGAAAATCATCGTCTCCGTGGTCCTCCGTGACCTCCGTGGTTTACCCTTTGCCGGTTACTCGCTGCTCCCCTCGCGCACCAGCGGAACGAAAGCGACCGGAAGGAGATGGTGAGTGCTGACCTGACCGTCAGCATCCTTGTGGAGCACCAGCAACTCCTGGCCGAAATAGGGCTGGCCGACGGGGATGACCAGTTTTCCGCGGGGCTTGAGCTGCTCTATCAACGGCAGGGGCACGTGTTGCGCAGCGGCGGTGACGATGATGCCGTCGAAGGGTGCATGTTCGGGCCAGCCCTCATAGCCGTCGGATTGACGGACTTCAACGTTGCGATAGCCCAGTTCCGCAAGCCGCGCAGCCGCGGCATCGGCGAGTTGGGGGACGCGCTCGATGGTGTAAACGCGGCTTGCGAGCCGCGACAGTACGGCGGCCTGATAACCCGAACCGGTACCGATTTCGAGCACCACGGCATCAGCCTGCAGCTCGAGCAAATCGGTCATCAGCGCGACCATGAAGGGTTGGGAGATGGTCTGGCCGTCGCCGATGGGCAGCGGCGCATTGTCATACGCCGCATGCTGCAGATGTGCGGGCACGAAACGCTCACGCGGCACCTCGCCGATGGCCGCGAGGACGCGTGCGTTCAGGTGCTCGCGGCCGGTGTATCCGGCCGCGAGACGGGTTTCCTCCTCGATGTCGCGCAACAGTTGTTTTCGCAGAATGTCGTTGCGCGGCGGACGTTCGGTCAGTCTTCGAACTCCAGGTCGAGAGGATCGGACCAGTCGCGGGGTCTGGCCGGGGAGTCTCCCGTATCCAGATCGTCCGCTTCCAGATCATCGAAAGGACCGCTCCAGTCCTCGGGCGGCGCGCGGCGTATGAGCGCCATCTCCTCCCAGGTCTCCATGTCGAAGGATTCGAGGCTGCCGTCGAAATACTGCACCTCGACGGTGCCATCGCTCTCATCCACGAGGATCACCTCGAACGATGCGCCGGTCTCATCCTTGTACCACGTGCCCGTTTCGGGCGCATAACGATTGGCCATGTGACTACCCCCCTCCTGCCGCACCCCGCGAACGGGCTCCCTGTCGAAACATAGCAAGCAGGCTTCTCTTGTCACCGCGCGGCCAGCATCACTGCGGGGCCGGTGCGATGCTCTCGCGCGCGAGCTCATTGCCCGCGCCATCCACCACGGTCACGCTCCATTCACCCGTGGTCCCCGAATCCAGGTTCTTGCTCGACCATACACGCCAGCGCGGACCGCCGACGTTGAAGGGAATTTCTGCAACCACCTGGCCGGCGTGTTCCCAACGATGGGTGACGGTCTGGCCTTCGAGGTTGCGCAATTCGGTGAAGAAATAGACGCGCGCTATGTCCGGCGTCAAGGTGGTGAGATTGTCGACCGGTTCGCGCTCGCTGATATCGCTGGTGAATGCGGAACGTGCCACCTGGCCCTGAACCTGCGCCTGCGTATCAACCTGCGGCGGTGCCTGCTCAGGGGCCTGGTTCTGCGCCTGCTCGCCGGATGGGGCCTGTTCCTGTGCGAGCGCCTGTCCGGATACGCCCAGCGCGGCGCAAAGTGCCATTACTCCGATGAATCCTTTTTGCATCTTCTTTGCTCCTTGTTTGCGGCCCCGACACAGGGCCGGTAATTCATGTTACACCGCATTGAAGGCGCGCAACCCGTGAACTGCTTCACAGGGTTCAGCCCCCCTCGGCAAACACGAAGGGGGTGTCACGTCGTGCCCGGTAGGCGGCGGTGTCCACCACGGTGCCGTCCGCCGCACGGCCCCGCGCCTGCAACAACGCTGTTTCGATGCGCCGGTCGCGCAAGTGATAGCGCGGTTCCAGACCTGCTTCGGCGAGGGACGGACAAGGTTCACCGAACACATGGGCGTAGAGATCGGTCATCATCCCGTAACGGGCGGCCATGAGGGTGTTGGTGGCCCCCTTCACCGCGTCCACGTCCGCCTCCTCCTTGACGAACAGGCTGGTCACCATCATCACCGCGATGGCGTGTAGTACGTCATAGCGCACATGGGCGATGAGCACCAGCAGGTGATCCTGAGTGAGCGGGACATCATTGCGATGGGCCCAGCGGATCATGCCGCCGAGCAGCAGGGAGAAGAACTCGGGTACGCCCCATTCCATGCCCAGGCCCACCGAGGACAGTGCCTCCAGGGGCGTGAACGCCTCGTCACCGGCGACCAGACGCTGGGTCAGCGCGTTGTCGGCCACGCCATGCAGGAGCGGCACATCCTGCTCCGCGAACGGCACACCCAGGCCGTCGAACATCTTGCGGTACATGACAATATGGGTCGTGGACTGGAACAGGCCCGACAGGGAGGGATAATCCTCCACTTCGTGAATGCCCACGCCGTATTCATCGGCAATCAGCTGGGCCAACACGATTTGGGTGAGTTCCGAAAGGCGCTCGTTGAGACTGCCGTAAGGCATATCCATGAGGCTGTTGAAGCGGCCCAGGGCCAAAGCGACGCACTGGCGGGTATTCTTGACCTGATTGAAATAGTTCACGGCAAAGCGGGTGGCCTGCTCGGCATTAAACTCGCCCTGGAAAAAGCGGCAGAAGAACGGATGGCGCCATACCGGATGGCTCATCACGTGATCGTGCAGTTCGAGGAACAGGCGGCCGATTTCGCCCGCGCGGAACAGACGGCTGCGCGGGAACGGATTGCCGGGCTCCTGCTCGGCGATGGCGCGCAATTCCGCAAACAGGCGGTTCAGCGCGTTGCCCGGATTTTCCAGGTCGACGATGATTTTGCCGAAATCGTCCACCTGGCTCTGCTTGAAGCGGGTGAGTACTTCGTCCACCTCCATTTCAAGCAGGTCGCGGGAAGGATGGACTTCCGGCAGCAACTGCACACGCCCGTCGGGCAGTTCATCCAGCAGATCGGAAAAACGGCGTACGCGGACGTTGTCGGGGGAAGTCATCGCGCTTTTGGCTCCGCGGGAATATCAGGGTTCACTAACTTTAACGCCACCCCCTGCGGAAGAAAACGGGCAACCTGTGGGTCAAACGCTGTGGCGCTGTTTACGGGCCCCGGCCCCGAACACCTTCAGAGCGTTAAGTGATTGATTCCTTACACAGGCTTTATGATTCACAAGGACGCTAAGAAAAAAACCGTTTCGACACTTGAGGAGAGAAAGTGACCATCCTCCCTCGCCTTCGGCTGGGCGTGAGCGCCTGTTTGCTGGGTGAAAACGTGCGCTACGACGGCACCCACAAACGGGATCCCCGGGTGGCGGACATACTCGCCCGCGAATTCGAGCTTGTGCCCGTATGCCCCGAGGTGGGCATCGGCCTGGGCGTGCCGCGGCCGCCCATTCAGTTGGAAGGCGACCGACACAACCCGCGCGCGATAGGTGTGGAACAGCGGGATCTGGACGCCACCGAAGCCCTTCTGGCGTTCGGTCGCCACACCGCCGCGACGCTTGAACTCGTGAGCGGCTTCATTCTCAAGAACCGTTCCCCCAGCTGTGGCCTGTCGGTCACGGTGCACCTGGCTGACGGCACGACCTGTCCCAACGGAACGGGCTTGT
This sequence comes from Gammaproteobacteria bacterium, assembly GCA_041687015.1. Lineage (GTDB taxonomy): Bacteria > Pseudomonadota > Gammaproteobacteria > Thiohalomonadales > Thiohalomonadaceae > JALOAT01. The sequence continues at coordinate 13,302 of JAWLCT010000012.1, read as the reverse complement.
TCGCGCGGGCGCTTCTGGAGGCCTTGCCGGGGCTGCCCGTGGAGGAGCACGAAAGTCTCGCCGATCCCGTACGACTCAGGCAGTTCGTCGAACGGGTGCGGCTGTACGGACGACTGCGGGCTTGATTGGGGAGCGGCCGCCCCCTGATTTCTTGCGAATTCGACAGCACGACGCCCCGTGGAGAGGCGAACGGACCTCACCCCGGCAGCCGTGAATGGATTCCGGCCTGCGCCGGAAAGACGCGACAGAGATACCACCACCCCGACGAAAGCCAGGGTCCATGAAGAGGGACTGAACGGGTCGGAGGACGCATCCGGTAACCGGAATCCCGCGCAAAAAAAACGGGAGGGTGTTTACCCTCCCGCAAGGGGGTTTGCCGTCAGGCTTTGGGATAATCGGCGAGGCCGGGGTTGCCGGCGACATTCTTGAGCTTGGGTGTGTTCAGCTTCTTGATGGACACGTTCTTCTGATCGCGCAAATAGTCGGCCACCACGTCCCAGATGGGACGCCCCGGTGACTGCGCACCCACCGTGGCCCAGCCGGCCACCTTGTACTTCTTGTTGGGCTCCACCTTCGTGCCGTTGTCCAGCTGCATGTCGGAGATGCGCTTGCCCATGCTTGCGGTGGGATCGCACACATAATCGAGACCACCCACGCGCACCATGTCGCCGCCCTGCTGGTAATAGGGGTCCGCGTTGAAGAGATTGTCGGCCACGTCTTCGAGGATGAGCTTGATCTCCTCGCCGCTCATTTCGCGCACGTAGGTCTCGGGGTAGGTGATGCAGGTCTGGTCGAGCACGTGCTCCATGGTGATGGCCTGGCCCGGCAACACCGTGGTGCCCCAGCGGAAACCCGGCGAAAGCGAGATCTGGGCATCGCCCACCGCGCGCTGCGCATCACACACGATCTGATCGAAGGTGCCGTTGAAATTGCCGCGGCGGTAAAGCACGTCGTTGGTGATGGCCAGCTTTTCCTCCAGCTTCGCCTTGTACGGCGCGCGCGTCTTCTCGATGAAGGCCGCCATGTCCTTGTCGGCTTCGATGAGGTTCGAGAATACCGGCAGCAGGCGGTAACGGAAGTCCTGCACCTTGCCGCCACGCACATCCAGATCCATGACACCCAGGAACTTGCCGTTGGAACCGGCATTGCACACCAGGGTGCGGCCACCGCGGTTCTGCACCACCGTGGGGGCCGGCATACCGTCGTGGGTATGGCCGCCGAGGATCACGTCCACACCGCTCACCACCGAGGCCATCTTCAGGTCCACGTCCATGCCATTGTGGGACAGCACCACCACCACATCCGGCTTTTCGTTGGCACGGACGTCGTCCACCAGCTTCTGCATTTCTGCGTCGCGGATGCCGAAAGTCCAGTCCGGTATGAAGCGCGAGGGGTTGGCAATGGGCGTGTAGGGGAAGGCCTGGCCGATCACCGCCACCTTGGCGCCGCCCACCTGGCGGATGGTGTAGGGTTTGAAGGCGTGATTGGTGTTCTCATCGAAGCCTTCGAAATCGGCGAAGCGGTAATCGAAGGCGGCGTCTTCCTTCACACGCACGTTGTGCGCCAGGAACTCACCCTTGAAGGCATGGATGTTCTTGATCACCTCTTCATCGGTGTAGGTGAACTCCCAGTGGCCGGTCATGATATCGACGCCCAGCAGGTTGCAGGCCTCCACCATATCCATGCCGCGGGTCCAGTAGGCGGTACCCGAGCCCTGCCAGGTGTCACCACCGTCCAGCAGCAGCGAATTACCGGCGCCACGCTCGCCGCGGATCGTGTCGACCAGGGTCTTGAGATGGGCAAAGCCGCCCACCCTGCCGTAGGTCTCGGCGGCGCGCGAGAAATTCAGGTACGTGAACGCGTGCGCTTCGAGGGAGCCGGGCGCGATGCCGAAGTGGGAGAGCAGCTTGTCACCCACCACGTGGGGAGCCTTTCCAAAGGAACTGCCGATGCCGAGGTTGACGTTAGGCTCGCGGAAATAGACGGGATTGAGCTGCGCGTGCACGTCGGTGATATGCAGCAGGCTCACGTTGCCGAACTTGGGCGCGGTGTAGAGATCGGACGGCATGCGGCGCGCGGCGGCCCCATGCACCAGGCCGGGAATCAACCCGGCGGCGCCTGCAACGCCCATCAACGCGATGAACTGGCGACGGCTAAGCGACATATGAAACGACTCCTCGATATTTTTATGGTTCCGAGCCGGACTCGGAAAGAAACAGGGGTGTGCCCGCGGTGGTCAAGCCGTTGTTCTATTCGGCGCATCACACTTCGATAAAGTGGCGGGAAGTGCGCGCTTTATTCCACGGCGTTATTCAGCCAGGCAGCAACGTACTGAAAACCGCCTCGCGGGGGCGATAGGCCAAAGGTGATAGTGACGCCAGGTCTTTGCTCTGCAAGGAAAAGGAACGGAAGGGGCTTTAAGCGGGGCGCCGATGTCCCTACTATAGCTGCCGGAATCGCAGCCCCTTCAGCAACAGTCGAAACTCCGATGGACGCAATCGAAAATGCCCAGCACGACCTGACCGAAGCGAAGCTCAGCGTTGAAACCGCCATCGAGCTCCTCGCCAGCCTGGAGCGGGACGGCAGTGAGCACGCACAGGAATTGCGTCAGATCGTGCAGGAACTCCAGGAAGTCAAAAGCGGTCTGGACAGCGCTTGCGAACGCCTGCATCCCCTCACGCCCGAGAACGACTGAGCCATGGCGGAACGCCGGCTGGTATTGCGCGTGATGGTGAAATTGCTGGCCGGCTTCGCTGTACTGACGGCGGTGTTCGTGCTTTTCGCCAGCATTTCACCGTCGCCGGACGCCCTCGGCACCCGCCCAGTTGCCGCGCCACGCGATCTGCCGGCGCCGCCGCCCTGAATCGCGGGCGCGCGTAGCCCGGGCGGAGCACAGCGAAACCAGGGGGGGCGGGCCGCTATTCCGCGCGTCGGTACGTCGGATCCGCCTCGGGAGGCGGCGGCATCTGCAGGTAGAAACCCTGTCCGTGCAGGCTGCGCATTACCTCGCCCACATCGCTGCGCGCGAGCTTGCGCTCCGGCGTAAGTTCCAGTTCAAAAACGAATTCCGGTTTGCCGAAAGCCTTCATCACCGCTTCCGGGATCTTGTCGAATTTGTCCTGCTCCGGGACAAACAGGTAGAGCTCCTGCTTCTTGGAACTGCGATAGATGTAGCTCTTCATGTTCACTCCAGGAAATGCAGTACCGCGTCCAGGCCACCGTGATTCAGCACGGCCCCGGCCTCGGCCTGTACCTTGGGTTTGGCATGGAACGCCACGCCGAGCCCGGCGGTCTGCAGCATCTTGAGATCGTTGGCACCGTCGCCCAGCGCGATGGTCTGCATCGGCTCGATGGCCATGCGTTCGCGGAGTCCGGCGAGGAAGCGCGCCTTGCCGTCCGCGTCCACGATATCGCCAAGCACGCGTCCCGTCAGGCGCCCGTCCTGCACTTCGAGGACATTGGCAAGGGCTTCGTCCAGGCCCAGCCGCTCCCGCAGACGCTCGGTGAAGAAAGTGAATCCGCCTGACACCAGGCCAACCCGCACGCCGTGCGCCTTGAGGCCCGCCAGCAGCGCTTCCGCACCCGGGTTGAGGGTCAGGCGCTCCTCATAAACCCGCAGCAAGGCCGATTCCTCCAGCCCCTCCAGGGCGGCCACGCGCCGCTTCAGGGAGGTCGGAAAGTCGATTTCGCCGCGCATCGCGGCTTCAGTGACGGCGGCGACGTCCGTCTTGCGGCCGGCGAAATCCGCGATCTCGTCAATGCACTCGATGGTGATGAGGGTGGAATCCATATCCGTGACCAACAGACGGACACGGGATGGATCGAAACCGGCGGGCAACATGTTGATATCGAAAGGCAGATCACTGCGCAAGGCGGACAGGGCCGCTGTATCCAACGGTGCGCGGTGCCGCACGCGAAAGAAGCCGCCGCAGCTTTCGATCTCGCCGGAAAGCGCCGCACCGATGCGCTGGCGCGCCGCGGCATCCAGGACCGGGGTGTGCAACAGGGTGATGAACATGCGTGGACGGTCGTTCCGAAAAGGGCGTTATTCTAGCGTTTTTTTCGGCGCCTGCTGACGCGCGTTCTCGAGTTCATCGGCCACACCGCGCACGCCGTCCAGGTCGCGGACGGTAATGGTCTTCAGCGGGACGGGCACGTGGGTCGACTCGGCCGCCGCCGGCGCGGGCTCGGGATCCTCCGTGATGGCGGGCTGAACCGATGTCTTTGCAGGCGCGGACGCCGGTGCCACCGGCTCCGGTGACGCCGGTTGCAGCACCGGGCCGGCCGCATCATGCTCCGCCTGACGGGCTTGCTCCAGCATGGCCCGTACGTTCGCCTCCACATCCAGCGCGGGGACGGGGGGGCGGCGCGAGACCGTCCGCCGTTGTTGCCAGCGGCAGGAAAACCCACAGGAGCGCCGCCCGTCTCACGCGGCGACCTGTACCCGGTAGCCGCCGAACTTGCGCACGTTCAGCACGCCACCGGAAAAAATCAGGTACTGGCCCTTGATGCCGAGCAGCTCGTCCTCCACGACGGGGGTCTTGTCCAGATTCAGGGACACGGCCTTCTTGGGGTACTCGAGCACCGGATAGCGCAGCACGACCGCCTCGGCTTCCACCGCCTCCACGTCCGTATCCTCCATGCACCCCGCGCCACAAGCCGCGAGCAGCCTGGCACGCTCCTCGGCCAGCTCAAGGGGATCCGCATCGCCCTTGAGCATGCGCCGCCAGTCGGTACGATCCGCCACATGCTCACGCAGGGCTGCTTCGATGAGGCCCGCCTGGTGGCGGGTGCGGGTACGCAAAATGGGGAGCGCCTGGGTGGCCCCCTGATCGATCCAGCGGGTGGGGATCTGGGAGGCCCGGGTTATGCCCACTTTCAGGGCGGACGTGTTGGACAGATAGACATAATGGGGCTGCATGCAGTGCCCCTCGGCCCACTGGGGATCGCGGCAGGTACCCGCGTCGTAATGGCAGCGGTCCGGGCTCACGATGCAGAGATCGCATTCCGCCAGGCGCTGCACACAGGGGTAGCAATACCCCTGGTTGAAGCTTTTCCTGGTCACACGACCACATGCGACGCAGTTGATCACGCCCTCGAAAGCGATGCGGAGGCGCCTGCCCAGCAGGGGATTGAGGGCAAGCGCGTGCTCACCCACCGGCAGCACATACTCCACCGTTCCGTCGGCAGCGAAGCTGGCGCGCATTTTTTGCAGATTTCCGCTCAGGGACATGGGCTCGGACCGCAGCTGGTATGCTAGAAGGCGTTATGGAATCGAAAGACGCAGGCGATTATACGGCAGCGGCGCGGGCACTGGCCGTGCGCTTTGCCCCGGCTTCCATGCTTTGCATCGGCCCGGACGGCGGGCGGCCGGAATTCTGCTCCACATCGCTGCGGTTTGATCCGGGACAGAGGCTGTTCGAACGACTGTCTGTATTGGGCAGGTTCGATCTTGCCCTGGTGTGGGGCACCCTGGAGTTTCTCGATCGCCCCGAGGCGTTGGCCGTACTCGCCCGCCTGCGCGACGTGCACGCCCCGCGGGTGATCGCCGTGCTGCCGCGCCGCGCCCCGGCGGACGCCCGTTGCCGGCTCGACGACAACGACTTGCTGGCCCTCGGTTTCACCTTGACCGCCGCCGAGGGCGGCGATGCCCGCATCGCGGTCTACGACCTGGCCGAATACAAACTCACCCCCGACTGGCTCAACGCCCGTTTCTGGGCCCACCCCGAGCGCTGGGACAAGGACTTCTGGTGAGCATACGTCCCGGTTTGTTGCCTTACCTGCTGGCCGCCGCCCTGCTCTGCCTGGGCGCCACGGCACAGGCCGCCTGCGAAGATCCACCCGGACGCCAGGTAAATTGGCGTGGCTGCGACAAGCAGGGCCTTGCGCTACGTGGCGTGGACCTGGAAGGCGCCGTGCTCATACGTACCAATCTGGCGGGCGCGGATCTGAGCGGTGCACGCCTGTCAGGGGCGGATCTGTCCTTTGCCGATCTGAGCGGCGCCACCGCCGACGAAGCGCGCCTGGTGGAGGCGCGCCTGCTCGGCGCCCGGCTTCAGGGCACCAGGCTCCGCGGTGCGCTGCTGGACGGCATCTCGGCTGATCGTGCCGATCTCAGCGGTGCCAGCCTGGCGAACGCCCGCATCCGCAAGGCCACCTTTTACCAGAGCAACTTGCGCGAAGCGGATCTCGGCGGCGCCGACCTGACCCAGGCGGATTTGAAACAGGCCGACCTGAGTGCGGCCATTCTGACGGAAACCAATCTCTCCCAGGCCATGCTGGACGGCGCCAATCTGGAGCGTGCCGTCCTGACGCGCGCCAACCTGGAACGGGCCCGGCTGCACAACGCGCGCCTCGCCCAGGCCGATTTGAGCGACGCAAACCTCACCCGCGCCTCCTTGGTGGATGCAGAGCTGTTCCAGACTGTGTTCACTGGCGCGCGCCTCAGCGGTGCCACCTGGGTGGACCGTCGCCGCTGCCTGCTGGACGCCGTTACCCGCTGCCGCTGAGCTTTCCCCCCGGCTTCAGACGCCGCCGTTTTGCCTGCCATTAGCCTGATGGTAAAGTTCGCCTTCACAAAATCTTCACGCTCCGATGAAGGAGGACTTTCTTGGAACTCACGGTTGAAATGATGTGGGTGCTGGCCTTCCTGGCCTTCACCATCTACCTGTTCGTGTCGGAAGTGGTACGCGTGGACGTGGCGGCCGTGGTCGTGATGGTGCTGCTCGGCCTTACCACCGTGCTGCCCGATTCGCTGGTCCCGTCCCTGGTCAACACCCGCGATCTGTTCAACGGTTTCGCCAGTAATGCGGTGGTTTCGATCATCGCCGTCATGATCATCGGCGCGGGCCTGGACAAGACCGGCATCATGACCAAGGTAGCCGCCTTCATCATGCGTGTCGGCGGCACCACCGAGAAGCGCGTCGTCCCGCTGATCTCCAGCACTGTCGGCGTCATCTCCAGCTTCATGCAGAACGTAGGCGCCGCCGCCCTGTTCCTGCCCGTGGTCAGCCGCATCTCCACGCGCACCGGTCTGCCCATGTCACGTCTGCTCATGCCCATGGGCTTTTGCGCCATTCTGGGCGGCACCATGACCATGATCGGCTCAAGCCCGCTGATCCTGCTCAACGACCTGATCCTCACCTCCAACCGGGGACTCGAGGCGCAGGGCGTGGCGCCCATGCAGACCTTCGAGCTGTTCGACGTCACCCCCATCGGCATCGCACTGGTCGCCACGGGCATTCTCTACTTCATGATCGCGGGCCGTTTCGTACTGCCCGTGAACAAGTCCGAGGCCGGCGAAGGCGGCAGCACGCTGCAGTATTTCCAGGACCTGTACGGCCTGAGCGGTGACATCTACGAGACCGCCGTGAACCAGGACAGCCCGCTGATCGGCAAGACCATCGAGGAAGTGGAAAAGCTGCTCGGCCGCGACCTGGCCATCGTGGCCATGCGCGATGTCGACCAACTGCGCATCAGCCCGGCGCGCGACCTGGTGATCCAGCGTGATGCCATGCTCGCGCTCATGGGTCCGCGCACCGCGGTGGAAGCCTTCGCAACCGACCACGGCATGCAGATGACCTCCGGGCTCATCGTGTTCGCGGATGCACTCAGCCGCAGCCGCTCAGGCACGGCTGAAGCCGTCATTCCGCCCAGCTCCGAGCTGATCGGCAAATCCCTGCGCGAAATCCGCATGCGCATGACGTACGGCCTCAACGTCCTTGCGGTGCACCGCGGCGGTGAGACCATCCGCCAGGATCTGCGCGAGCTGGTGCTGCAATCCGGTGACACCCTGGTGCTGCACAGCAGCTGGGATGATCTGGCCGCCATCCAAAAGGACCACAAGAACTTCGTGGTGATCACCACCGACTTCCCCCATGAAGAGCTGCGTCCCCAGAAGGTGGGCTTTGCATTGGCCTTCTTCCTGTTGGCACTGGGGCTGATCCTGTTCACCGACATCCGCCTCTCCGTAGCCCTGATGGCGGGCGCCATCGGCATGATCGTGAGCGGCGTGGTGACCATGGACGAGGCCTACGAAGCGGTGAGCTGGAAATCCGTTTTCCTGCTGGCGAGCCTGATCCCGTTGGGCCTGGCGGTGGAAACCACCGGCACCGCCGAGTGGATTGCCGTGAAGACCCTGGAAGTGCTTGGCGGCGATGTAAACCTCATACTGCTGCAGGTGGTCATCGCGGGCCTCGCCACCTTCTTCACCCTGGTCATGTCCAACGTGGGCGCCACCGTGCTGTTGGTGCCCCTGGCCGTGAACATCGCCGTGAAGGCCGGCGCCGACCCGGCCATTTTCGCCCTCACCGTGGCCATCGCCACCTCCAACTCGTTCTTCCTGCCCACCCATCAGGTGAACGCGCTGCTGATGGGGCCCGGCGGTTATCGCGTGTCCGACTACATGCGTGCCGGCGGCGTCATGACCCTGCTGTTCTGGGCCGTGATGATCGTCATGCTGAACCTGGTGTTCTGACGTACCGGAACCCGCGGGCCTGCCCCGCGGGTTCTTCCCCCTCGCTTCCCGCAACCCCATGTAGCCGCGCAGCGGGTGCCGGGATGCGCAGGCACTGCAACACCCCCGGGCGGAACGCCCGCAAACCCGCTCCCTCACTTTTTCCGAAGCCGCTCACTGGCGAAATCCGTCACGTGTCCCATGCTCATTGGGCTACGCGTCCGCCATCGGGCGGACCGCCCCAAAGCTGTCCGTCACACATCAGGGAGGAGACCGTGATGAGGAGATGGCTGGCCACCACATGCGTCCTCCTGTGCGCCCAGCCGATTCTGGCGCAAGACATCTACGCCGGGCTCGGCGTGGGCCAGGCGCGTATCGATCTCGACAGACAAAACATCCCGGGCGTGAGCGAAGACAGCGACGAGGCGTCGGAAACCTTCAAGTTGTTCGGCGGCTACCGGTTCACCCCATGGCTGGCGGCAGAACTCACCTGGATAGACCTGGGTAACTACGGCCAGTCACTGGACGACGGCACCTTCCGCGCCAGCCTCGACCTCCAGGGCTACGGTGTGGGCGCATCGGCTTTGGGCGGCTTTCCCTTCACGCCACAAACGAGCCTCTACGCACGCGGTGGCCTGTTCCGCTGGGAAATCGATGCGGACGTACGCACCAATTTCGGTGCCTCCGATTCAACCAGCGAGGACGGCATCGACGTGTTCTACGGCGTCGGCCTGGAGCACCGCTTTACAAACTTCGCCGTGCGTGGGGAATGGGAACGGTATACGAATGTGGGGGATGATGATCTCGGTGGCGAAACTGACGTGGACATGCTGAACGCTTCCGCCATCGTGTTTTTCTAAACACACGCTCGGCGTCGCACGATGCGCTGATGAGCGACTGTCCCTCTTTGTTGCGCACGCAGCCCGGATGAAGCGAAGCGGAATCCGGGAGTTTCCTCGACTTCCGGCAGGAGATTCGCCGAAAAAACACCAGCTCACTCGCCAAACTCCCCGCAAAGGAGCTCTGCCATCGCAATCGGGAGGCCCGGTTGTGTTAGTCCGACCTCGGCATTGACTAAGGTCTGAGCCAGTCCGCTATCTGCTCCGGGGGGAGTGGCGCGGCAAAGAAATTGCCCTGCGCCTGCTCACACCCGGTCGCGTCCAGGAACTGTCTCTGGGCGTCTGTCTCCACGCCTTCGGCAATCACCTGTTTGCCCAGGGTGTGTGCCAGGGCCGTCACCGCCTGGACGATGGCGCGGTCGTCCGGATCGGTACCGATGTCGCGCACGAACGACCGGTCGATCTTAAGTTTGGCGATGGGCAGGCGCTTGAGATAGCCAAGTGAGGAGTAACCGATGCCGAAGTCGTCGACCGTGACCCTGACGCCCAGGGCAACCAGTTCCTGCATCCGCTTGATGCTTTGGTCGATGCGGCGCATCACGGTGCCCTCGGTCAATTCCAGCTCCAGATGCGCGGCGGCAAGCCCGCTCTTTTCCAGGTTATGCCGCACGACGTCGACCACGTCCGGGCTGTCAAAACGCCGTGCAGAGACATTCACGCTGATGCATATGGGAGCGAGCCCCAGTTCCTGCCAGCGCTTGGCCTGGGCGCAGGCGCTGCTCAGCACCCAGTCGTCCAGGGCAGTGATGAGATCGCTCTCCTCGGCCACTGGAATGAATCGCTCCGGGTGAAGAAGGCCGAGCTCCGGGTGCTGCCAGCGCACCAGCGCCTCGAGCCCGACGACCCGCCCGCTGCGCAAGTCGAACTCGGGCTGATAAACCACACGCAAGCCACCGTCGTTCAGGGCCTGACGCAATCCTGCCTCGATGTGCGCCCGCTCATGGGCACGGCGATCGATGGACGGGTTGTAGAACCGGTAGGTGTTACGGCCCTGCTCCTTGGCCTCGTACATTGCCAGGTCGGCGCGCCGCAGCAGCCCGTCCGCGCGCTCGTCGTCTTCGGGAAAGAGACCGATCCCGACGCTGGTGGTGACATAGAGGCGCTGCCCTGCGAGGTCGAATGGCTGCCGGAAGACCCCGACGATGTCCTCCGCCACCTCGCGGGCCTGGTCCGCATGCAGCAGCCCGGGCAGAAGCACGGTGAACTCGTCGCCGCCCAGGCGGGCGACGATGTCGGAGCGACGCACCCTGGAAGAAAGCCGGACCGCGACCGCCTGCAACAGGGCATCACCCGCCTCGTGGCCGAGCGTGTCGTTGATCACTTTGAAGCGGTCGAGATCGAGAAACAGCACAGCCACCTTTCGTTCGCTCCGCTGCGCCTTCAGCAGCTCCGCCTGAAGCAATTCCAGCAACAGGCGACGGTTGGGCAGGTCGGTGAGCGGGTCGTGGCGGGCCTGATGACGCTCGCGCTCTTCCGCCTGCATGCGCTCGGTGATGTCGGTGTCGGTGCCGAACCAGCGCACCACCTGGCCGCGCTCGTCCCGAATGGGCATCGCCCGTGTCAGGAACCAGCGGTAGCTGCCGTCGCTCCCCCGCAGCGGGAAGGTGCCTTCCATGGGTGCGCCGGCTTTCAACGCATGGCGCAACATCTCGAGTACACGCGGGAGATGCTCGGGATGGTGAACCTTTTGCCAGCCGCTGCCCTGGGCCTCCTCAAGGGTGGTACCGGTGTATTCATGCCAACGCCGGTTAAACCAGAACCGCGATCCCGAAGGGTCGGCCATCCAGGTCAGCTGGGGGATGTTGTCCGCCAGGGTCCGAAACCTTGCCTCGCTCTCACGCAACGCCGCTTCGGCCCGCTTGCGCTCGGTGATTTCCTCCACCACGACGTTGATACCCCACACCTCGCCAGTCTCGTCCTTCAGGGGTAACCAGTTCTCGGTCCAATAGCGTTCGATGCCTGGTTCGGCCGGCGTTTCCCCACGGATTTCGTAATTCAGTACCGGCCGCCCCGTGGTGAAGACCTGCCGTGCCAGCGTGTCGGCCACCTCGGTCAACTGGGGCACCACCTCCCGAGGTGTCTTGCCGATGTGGTCCTCCACCGGCACGCCGTTGATCTCGGACATGCGGTTGTTGATGCGCTGAAAGCGCAGCTCCCGGTCGAACACCAGCAGACCGATGGGTGCCTGCTGATAGATGGCTTCGAGCTCTTCCGCCTGGCGCCGATAGCGCGCCTCGCTCGTGCGCAAGGCCGCTTCCGTCTCCCGCAGCTTGGCCAACCTGTCGGCGTTTTGAAGCGCCAGCCCGACGGATGCGCCTACCTTGTCCATGAACGCCTTATCGGACTCGGTGAAGCACTTGCCCGGGGTGTGATGGTACAAGCCGAAATCGCCGACGGGCTGTTCCGCCACGAACAGCGCAACATCAAGCACCGCGCGCACGCCATGGTGCTCGACCAGGTCCCGGTTCACGAGGGGATCCGCTCGTGCGTCGTTGATGAGCACGGTCTGTCCTTCGCGGATTGCACGGATGGAATCGCGCAGCGCCTCGTTGCTGAAGTGCTGTCCCTGGAGGCCGGTCAGCTGCCCGTAGGTGTAGCGTGCGACCCAATCGCGCGCTTCGCGCACGTAGATCACCGCCGACTCGGCGCCGACCGCCTCGGCCGCCTCCACGCTGATGCCGCGCATGATCTCGTCGAAGGCCTGTGTTGAATGGATGAGGTCGTGAATGCGGCCGAGTGCCTCGCTGAGGACCTGTTCCCGCGCCAGCTGCTCCCGTCGCGCTTCGGCGGTCTGCCGCTCCTGCCGGAGGTTCGCCACCAGGTGGGCATTGCGCAGCGCCAGGGTCACCGCCGCCGCCACCCGCTCCATGAACGTGACGTCCTGGTCATCGAACGGCCGTTTGAGGCTGTGGTAGTGCACGGCGAAATCGGCCAGCTCGCCTTTCATGACCTCGACTTCGGTATCGATGAGTGCCCTGATACCGAACCGTTCAACCCATTCGTCGGTCACCTCGTCACTGGCCGCGGCATCGTTGATGACCACAACCCGGTTCTCCTCCATAGCGCGAAGCGAAGCCTTCAACTCCCGTTGCTCCATTTCCCGCCCCTTCAGCTCCGCAGGCAGGCCGGACAGGTGGCGGATGTGCCACTTGTGGTCCCGTCGCAGATAGATGATCGCGGAATCCGCGACACCGCCCTCCACCACTGCGGTGACGACGCCGTCGAGGATCGCGTCATGGTCGGGGGTGGCAAAGATCACCGCGTTGATGCGATCGAGGGCTTCATCGAGGACGCGGCGGCGCAGCTCCCGCGCCCCGCGCTGTGCAGGTATCGCTGATACCGGCTCGGCGTAGACCAGTGCCCCTGCCGGGCCACCGAACTCCTGGGGTACCGGTTTGACCTGCACCCGATAGGTCTGCCGCTGGCCGATGCTCGTCAACTCGATGGGCGGCGCGATCTCACCGGCCAACGCCTTGCGCAGCGCGCCGAGGAGTGGCTGGTGGGAGGCAAACAGCGCGTCTGCCGCGGCGGTCGCTTCGTGCGCGCCCACGTCACGAACCAGTTGGGCAAAAGCGGCATTTGAGGTGAGCAAATTCCCCTCGGCGGAGAACAGGCCAATCGGCCACGGAAGTAAAGTGAGCGGCGCATCGACGGTGGGCACGAACGGCTCTCCCGACGGAAGACTGGGGCTTCATGGTCCACTCTAGTTCGCTCCCATCGAATGGACACGCTTCGGTGTTCTGCCCATTCGCGTGGCAAGATGAAGCGAAGCGAAATCCGGGGCTTGGTGCGAGCTTTGGGCGGGACAGACTTGCAGCAGCATGGCTTCTTTCCCGCAAAGCATCGCGGCCTTAGGCCGCTCCTACATGGAAATCACGTCCGTTGTAGGGCCCAGTCCTCTGGGCGATGGGCAGTCTGAATGCACCGTGGCATCGCCCACGGAGTGGT
>JAWLCT010000011.1:70961-83095 GCA_041687015.1 Gammaproteobacteria bacterium | reverse complement strand
AAGGGGAATGGCGCATCGTGCGTTGTAGGAGCCCAGTCTCTGGGCGATGACGGCGGTGGTGCCAACCGCCTGAGCATCGCGGCCTGAGGCCGCTCCTACGGGGGAAATGGCGCGCGTGGTAGGAGCAGGCGGCGTCGGATTACGCTGCGCTAACCCGACCTATGCGCTGAACGAATTTTTTCTCCGTGGCCTCCGTGGCCTCCGTGGCCTCCGTGGTTTTTCTTTTATTCCCGGGTTATTTGAATGGGCGGGAGCGGCGTCGGGAGAATGCCCCCGCCCGCTGCGGGCAAACGCTAGGGCGCTGTCTTCGCCCAGCAGCGCAACACTTCTGCAACGCTCCAGGCCTGGGCGATGCATCCCCTTGGCAGGTACGGTGGCTCGGCATCGAAAATCTCGCTGATGGAGCCCACGCAGGCTTCGCCGAAATGGGCCTGGAAGCCTTCCAGGGCGCGGCGAGCCCCTTCCTTGTCGTCGGGGTACACGCGCAGCCAGGCATCAACAAACGGCCCGATGAGCCAGCCCCATACGGTGCCCTGATGATAAGCGGCATCCCGGGCGTGCAAGCCCCCGAAGTAACGGGGCTTGTAGTCGGTGTGTTCGCGCGCCAGGGAACGCAGCCCCACCGGGGTCAGCAGCCGCTGTTCGACGGCCCGCAGCACCTGCTGCCAGCGCTCAGGGGCAAGCACCGGGTGGCGGAGCGAAAAGGCCAGCAACTGGTTGGGACGGAAGGCGGCGTCGTCGCCGTTTTCGCCGTCGACCACGTCGTACAGGTAACCGCCCTTGTCGTGCCAGAAACGCTGATTGAAGGATGCCTGGGCACGCGCCGCATGGTTCGCGTACGGCTGCGCCGCCTCGTCTCCCTGCTCTTCGCGCAGCCACTGTTCCAGCAGCCGCAGGGCGTTGTACCAGAGCCCGTTGATCTCTACGGCTTTGCCGCGACGCGGTGTCACCACCCAGTCGCCCACCTTGGCGTCCATCCAGGTGAGCTGGTAACCGGCGAGGCCCTGACGTAGCAAGCCGTCTTCCGGGTCCACCCCGATGCAGAAACGCGTGCCGCGCAGGTGCTCGGCAACGATCCGCTCCAGCACGGGCAGCAGCCCGCGCAGGGTGCGGCGGTCGCCGGTGTGGGTCACGTAGCGGTCGATGGCGTGGAAGAACCACAAGGTGGCGTCGGCGGTGTGATAAAGCCCTTCGTCGTTGCTCTCCGGGAACATGTTGGGAATCAGCCCGTCGCGCACGTAGTGGGCAAACGTGCGCAGAATCCAGCCCGCTTCCACATGGCGTCCGGTCAGCAGGGTGAGGCCTTCCAGGGAAATCATGGTGTCGCGGCCCCAGTCGGTGAACCAGTGGTAACCGGCAATCACCGTGCACACCTCGTCGCCGCCGGCATGGGCACGCGCGGCATCCTTCACGCGCCCGGCGGGCGTGATGATGAATTGATCCGCGGCGAGCACCAGTTCCTCCACGGGGCTGTTGCGTACCCGTGGATCGGCCATGTTCACCAGGCGTTCGCGCCGCCGCCGCTCGTAGCCCAACGCCTCGGCAGGCTCCATCGCGAGCACCGTGTGCCACGGCTCGGTGGAGGCGACGAAAGCGGCATGATGGCCGGGGCTCAGGTCGGCGGCGAAGTAGCCCGGCGTCCACATGAGACCGCGGGAATCGTAGCCGCGATCGGCCTCGACACGCAGGAAGACTTCCTTGGTGATGCCGCCGTCGGCCACCATCACCGAACGCGAACCGCGCATCAGTACCCGCAGCACGGGCAACTCCGGACCGGCGGAGATTTCGTAATGATCGCCCGCCACCTTGAGCTCATAGGGCCAGATGGCGCGGGGCTCGTGCCGCCCCTCGTGGGAACGGAAGTGCATGGAAGGGCGGACTTCGAGGCGCAGCGGCTCGGGACCGGCGAGCTGGCGGTAGACCAAATACACGGTGTTTTGCCGGTGGGGCATGAACAGGCGCCGCTCGATGATCACGTCTTCCATTTCGAAGCGCCACACCGGCAGGCCCGCTTCCAGGCGGAATTCGCGCAGGTGATCGCGCGCCGGCATGTCCAGCTCGCCCAATCCGCGTTCCTCGCCGCCCAGGCACAGGCTGCGCCCGTCCGGCAGGCGGGCGGTTTCCACGATGTGCTTGAGCATCACCATGCGCCCCAGCGGGGCCGGCATGGCCGCCACCAGCATGCCGTGATAGCGGCGCGTGGTGACGCCCGACAGCGTGCCCGAGGCATAGCCGCCCAGTCCGTTGGTCACCAGCCATTCGCGCGTGAGCAATGCCTCGGTGTCGTCGCCGCTGGCCGGCCAAGCCATGCGGCGGATGAGGTCCTCAACGCTCATGTTCTCGTCCTCGGCACCAGCACCACGGCTGAATGGCCCGGGATCCACCAACTCTCTTCGTAATCCCATAGTGACGTTCCGCGCCCCCCGTAAATCGGATGTTCACTGGACCAGATCACGTGCCAGGCGCAGCCTTCGGGTGGGGCGATGAGTGGTTCGGGCGCGGGTTCGAGGTGAAGGTCGCGGCCCAGATTGATGACCAGCAGGCGCTCGTCGTCGGGGCCGAAAAAACGCAACACGAAACTCTCCGGCCCGAGCACGGCACCATCCACACTGACGCGCTCCGGTTCGGAGAACACCAGGTCGCTGCGGCGCAGGGCAATCAGGTCGCGATACATCCGGTAGACAGGTCGGTGGAGTTCGCGTTCCGCGAGATTGAGTTTGGATCGGATAAACGTGCCCGGATCGGCGGGATCGGGCAGGAAGGACTGCATTTCAGGCTGGGCCAGGCTGCGGAACTGGGCGAGGAATTGGGTGCGTCCCTCGCGCACGGTGCGCGCCAGGCCGTCGCGATGATCGGCGAAATAGAAGAACGGTGTGGAGGCGCCGAATTCCTGTCCCTGGAAGATGAGCGGCGTCTGCGGGCCAAGCAGCAGCAAGGCGCTCATGGCACGGAACCGCCCCGGGCTGGTGAGCATGTGACAGCGCAACCCGCGGCCGGAATTGGCCACCTGGTCGTGGTTGTCGAGAAAGTGCAGAAAATGCGGCGGGCTCAGTCCGAACGTGGGCGTGCCGCGTCGCTTGCGCTGCCACATGTAGCGCTGACCCTGGTAGAGGTAGCCGCGCTTGATGGCGGAGACCAGTTCCTGTGGCGAGCCGTGGTAATCGCTGTAATAGGCTTCGTTACGGCCGGTCATCGCGACCATGGCGCTGTGATGGAAATCGTCGTTCCAAAGCGCGTCCACGCCGTAGCCCCCCTGCGTCGGCGCACGTACCAGTTTCACCTTCTGTGGTTCGTTTTCCGCGATGATGAAGGTGGCGCGTTCACCGGCCGTTTCACGCACACGCCGCACCACCGCAGCGATGATGTGTTCGGGCGAGTCGTCGTGGATGTCCTGGGTGGCGTCCAGGCGCAATCCGTCCAGGTGGAATTCGTCTATCCAGTAGCCCGCGTTGGCCACGAAGAATTCGCGCACCGGACCGCAATCCGGGCCGTCGAAATTGGTTGCCGCGCCCCACTCGGTGGTGCGGCTGGGATGCACGTAGGTGGCGGAATACTCACCCAGGTAATTGCCCTCGGGTCCGAAGTGGTTGTAGACCACATCGAGGATCACGCCGAGACCATAGCCGTGGGCATCGTCCACGAAGCGGCGCATCTCGTCCGGCGGGCCGTAAAGGCGCGTGGGTGCGAACAGGTCTACGCCGTCATAGCCCCAACCGAAGCGGCCGACGAAATCCGCCACCGGCAGCAATTCGATAACCGTGATGCCCAGGTCCACCAGCGATTGGAGTTGTTGGCGGGCGGCCGTCCAGGTGCCCTCCTCCGTGAACGTGCCCACGTGGAGCTCGTAGACGATCTGCGTACGCCCGTGCACGCCGTGCCAGGCCGAATCGCTCCACGCGAAACGTTCCGGGTCGACCACTTCGGACGGCCCGTGCGGGCCCTCGGGTTGGAAGCGTGACGCCGGATCGGGGAAGGCCTGCTTTTCGTCCAGCAGATAACGATAACGGTTGCCCGCCGCCGCCGGGGGTACGAAGCCGCTGTGATAACCACCATCCTCGGGCGCGAGCACGGCGCGGTGGGCGCCTTCTTCGATAAGCACTTCCACCCGTTGCACCCGTGGTGCCCACACCCGAAAGTGCACGCCGCCACCGGCCTGCACCTCGGCTCCCACCGGCAGACGGCGCCGAGGCACGTCATCCATGTTTTTTCTTGTCCATGTACTTGCCCGCGGGAAAGTGTAGCGCCCCGCCGGCAACGCTCCTTCAGGTGTCCAGCGCCGGCGACAACCAGCTGCGACCGTCAGCCGCCACCAGCAGATCGGCCGCCTCGGGTCCCCACGTCCCCGGGTTGTAATTGGGAAAATCCGGCGGGGGATTCGTGTCCCAGAACGTGATGAGCGGCATGAGCCAGCGCCATGCCGCCTCCACCTGATCGGCGCGCATGAACAGGGTCGGGTCCCCTTCCATGAGATCGCGCAGCAACGTTTCGTACGCGGCCGGGATGTCGGTGCCGAAGGCCTCGCCGTAACTGAAGCGCATCTGCACGGGCCGCAGGCACATGCAGTAGCCCGGCTCCTTGGCGGCGAAATGAAGCTGTACGCCCTGGTCGGGCTTGATGCGCACCACCAGTTGCGCGGGCGCGGCGTTGAGTCCCACGCAGCCCGGGAAAAAACAATGGGGCACACCGCGGAACCGGATGGCGATCTCCGACAGGTCCGCGGCCAGCCGCTTGCCGGTCCGCAGGTAGAAAGGCACGCCCTGCCAGCGCCAGTTGTCGATAAACAGCCGCAAGGCGGCGAAGGTTTCCACGTGGGATACCGGTGACACGTCGCGCTCGGCGCGATAGGCCTGCACCTTTTCACCGGCCAGCCAGCCGGCCCGGTATTGGCCGCGGGCGGCCACTTGGTGCAGAGTCTCCGGTGAAATGCGCCGCAAGGCGTTCATCACATCCATTTTGCGGCTGCGGATCTCTTCCGGCGCATAGGATACCGGTGGTTCCATGGCCACCAGACACAACAGCTGTACCAGGTGGTTTTGCACCACATCACGCAAGGCGCCGGCCTTTTCGTAATACTCGCCGCGCTCGCCGACGCCTTCACCTTCCGCCACGGTGATGGCCACGTGGTCCACGTAGTTGCGGTTCCAGATGGGTTCGAACACCGGATTGGCGAAGCGCAACGCCAGCACGTTCTGAACGGTTTCCTTGCCCAGGAAGTGATCGATGCGAAAGATCTGTTCCTCGTGGAAATGACGGGTCAGCTCCGCATTGATGGCGAGAAAGGAATCCAGGTCATGGCCGAGGGGCTTTTCCACCACCACACGCACGCGCGACCGGTCCCGGTGCAAACCCTGCGCGGCCAGCTGCTGCACGGTCGTCGCAAACAAGTGCGGCGGCACGGCCAGATAGAACACGGTATCGACCGCCGCATTCCACTGCCGGGCCTGCTCCTCGATGAGGGTCGCCAGGCGAGCGTAGTTTTCGTCCGCCCGCACATCGAAGCGCAGATAACGCAACCCCTGCGCAAAGCCGCGCCAGGCTTCCACATCGGGAACGCCGCGTCGGGAATGGTGGCTGACGGCGTCGTGGTAATGGGCCGTCAGCGCAGCATCGTCCAGCTCGCGCCGGCCCAGCCCGAACAGGGCGAAATGTTCCGGCAGTTGTCCGTCGAGGGTGAGATTGAACAGCGCCGGGACGATCTTGCGCGCGGCGAGGCTACCTGTGGCGCCGAACAGCACGAACACCACGCCGCGGCCGGTCATGAACCCTTCCGGCCCGAATACGTCATACCGGGCCGCCTTTGGCGCTGTTTCGGGCTGTGGGCGGCACAAAGCGGCCGCACAGACAAACGGAAAAACCTCATGCCCCAAGGGTAGGTCAAGCGCAGAAGGGTCGATAACGGGCGGTGGTTTCAAGCACCGGCGCATCGCGGCCTGAGGCCGCTCCTACAGGAGAAGCGGCTAGGTCGGGCGCAGCGTAACCCGCGGCGTCGGATAACCGTTGGTGGTTCCAACCACCTGCGTGTCGCGGCCTGAGGCCGCTCCTACGGGAGAAGCGGCTAGGTCGGGCGCAGCGTAACCCGCGGCGTCGGATAACCGTTGGTGGTTCCAACCACCTGCGTGTCGCGGCCTGAGGCCGCTCCTACGGGGAGAAGCCACGGATCGGTGCGAAAGGTTCAGAAGCTCAGCACCTTGTCACTGGACGCCAGGAGCCCGTGCAAGTCTTCGAGACTGCCGACGGGGCACAGGCCTCCTGGTTCGGCGTGGCGCAGCGCCAGGCAGCTACCACAGGCATGCACCTCTCCCCCGGCGGCGGCGAAGGCTTCCATCTGGGCGCGGATGTCGAACTGCGTATTGCCCAGGTGTTCGCTTTCCACGCCCTTGCCGAGCAGAAAGACACAGACCCTGTCTCCGGCGTTGCGGGCGAACACTGCCAGACGCCACGCGTTCCAGACGGTCTCCGGGTCCGACGAGTGGATCACGATGCCGAGTTTCATGCGACCTCCCGAGGCGAGTTGCCACGCGACAACAAGCATGGGCGATAGCGAACACCGGAACCAGCCCGGTGGAGCGCAGTCGTCAGAGAATCCCGGCGTCCGTCGCGGTGGTGACGATGTCAACGTAGCCGGTAGCTGCTGTGGCAGGCGACGCAGCTGGCGGTGACTTCGCGCAGTGCGCCATAGGCCCGTTCGCGATCGCCTTCCTGTGCCACCAGGGCGAAGCGGCTGGCAGCGCGGTGCATGGCGGTGCCGGCCTCGCGCATGCCGGGCGGCATGAGTGGCGCCATGTGATCGGCACCGTGCCGTGCAAGCGAACTGATGCCCAAGCGCGATTCGGCCAGCTCTGCCGCCGCCTCCAGGTCCTCATCCACCAGTGCCGCGAGCAGTCCGTCCAGCGTCTCGAGGTGCTCGCGCATGTTGGCGAGCATGTGCGCCTGCATCATGGGCGGCATGGTCACCGGCTCCCGGGTGTCTTCTGCGGCTGACATGCCTGCCGCCATCAAACAAGCCGCAAACATCGTGGTGCGAGCGTGGCGCATCTTCATCTCTTCTCCCGACATTTCGCCCTTCTCTCGGGCGGGTTACCATTACCGCCCGAAACAGGATAGACGGAAATCCCGTCCGCCTAACATCTGCGCTGATTCGGCGCACTCTGATAGAAAGGAGCCCCATGGAGGAATACGCCTACACCTTGGAAATGAGCGTGCGCGACTACGAGTGCGACATGCAGGGCATCGTCAACAATGCCGTGTACCAGAACTATCTGGAGCACGTGCGTCACGAATATCTGAAAGCCATTGGCGTGGATTTTGCCGATTACGCGCGGCGCGGCATCAACTTCGTGGTGGTGCGTATTGAGATGGACTACAAACTACCGCTCGCGTCCGGGGATCGCTTCGTGGTGGGCCTGAACATGGTCCGCGAATCACGCATCCGCTTCGCCTTCCACCAGGACGTCTACCGCCTGCCCGACACGAAGCCGGTGATCAAAGCCAAAGTGATCGGCACCGCCATGAACGCCAAAGGCCGACCTGAAATCCCAGCCGAGGTTGAGCAGCTGCTCGGCGGTTCTGAAGAGAAAAGCTGAACCACGGGGGACACGGGGAAATCATCTTCTCTTGTAGGGGCGGCCTCAGGCCGCGATTACCTTGGTGTCAGACGGCGTATCGCGGCCTGAGGCCGCTCCTACAGGTGTTCTTAGCGATGGCATCACGGTTCTTCCGGTGTTCCCCGTGTTCCCCGTGTCCCCCGTGGTTAATGCTTTTCCTTCTCTTCTCGCATCACGCGTACCTCTTGCGCGCGCCGCGCTGGCCGGGGGTTTTCTTTTGGATGATGACGCCCTTGATGGCGTCGGGTCCGGACAGTTGCTGCATGGGGTAGGCGGGATTGAGGGCGGCGATGTGCCAGTTGTCGTCGATGATGCGCAGCTGGCGGAAGATATATTCCTCGTTGTGCCAGGCAATCACGAAGGAACCGTCTTTCGCCAGTCCTTCGGGATCGATGACGATCACTTCCCCTTCTGTGAATTCCGGTTCCATGCTGTCGCCCAGCACCATGAGAGCGAACGGTTCTTTCGCCTGACAGGCTTCGGCCGTGGGATCGCGCTCCAGTTCTTCGGCTTTGGCGATAGGAATGAATTTCTCGAGGCTCATGCAGTTCTCCGTTGCCGTTCCGTCGCAGGAACGGACAGGCACGTTTTTACGCCGAACGCGGACGCGTTAGAATCGCGTCACGCTTGAATAGTCATAAGGTACACGATGAAACGCTACACCGACCTGGTCACCGAAGCCCTTACCCGCGTGCGGGAAATCATGCCCTGGGACCTGACCGAACGGCTGGAACAGAATCCCGACATCATGCTGGTCGACGTGCGCGAGCCGGCGGAGTTCCAGGCCATGCACATCCCCGGCGCCATCAGCGTGCCGCGCGGTATTCTGGAGTCTTCCTGTGACTGGGACTACGACGACACCATCCCTGAACTGGCCGCCGGCCACGACCGCGAAATCGTGGTCATCTGCCGCTCGGGCAATCGCTCTGTGCTCGCCGCCGACGTGATGCAGCAGATGGGCTTCAAGAACGTCGTCTCGCTCAAGACCGGGGTACGCGGCTGGAACGAATACGACCAGCCCCTGGTGGATGCCGCCGGCAACACCGTGGACGTCGACGCCGCCGACGAAGCCCTCGCCTCCCGCGTCCGCCCGGACCAGCTCCGACCCAAGTGATTCAACGCGGAGGACGCGGAGAAAACCAGTATCGTGTGTTCTCCGCGTCCAGAGATACAAAGGGCTTCGGCACGAATCAGCACGGGCTCCGCGTTACCCAAAAACCTCGTTTTGCTCCGCGTCCTCCGCGCCCTCCGCGTTCCGACCGTCTTTCAGTGCTCCCCGCGGCGGATCTGCTCTTCGGAGCGGAACCAGTTGAGCTTTTCGTGGAGTTTCACCACGTGGCCGACCACGATGAGGGTGGGCGGTTGGATTTCTTTGCCGGCGATTTCCTGGTTGATGCTGCCCAGGGTCGCGGTGAATACGCGCTGGCGCGGGGTGGTGGCCTGTTGTACCAAGGCGACGGGCGTGTCCTGGGGTAAACCGTTGGCCTGCAGCTGTTCGCAGATGACCGGCAGGCCCTTGAGACCCATATAGAACACCACGGTCTGGTTGGGGGCCGCGAGGCTCTTCCAGTTCAGGTTCATGGTGCCGTCCTTCAGGTGGCCGGTGACGAACACCACTGCCTGGGAATGGTCACGATGGGTGAGCGGAATACCTGCGTAGGCGGCGGTGCCGAGGGCCGCGGTGATGCCCGGCACCACCTGGAAGGTGACGCCGTTGGCCATGAGGGTTTCGATCTCTTCACCGCCGCGGCCGAACACGAAGGGGTCACCGCCCTTCAAACGGCATACGCGCTTGCCCTGCTTGGCCAGGTCCACCAGCAGCTGGTTGATCTGGTGCTGGGGCACCGCGTGGTTGTCGCGCTCCTTGCCCACGTAGATGCGCTCGGCATCGCGGCGGCACAGGTTCAGCACGTCTTCGGAAACAAGTCGGTCATAGACCACCGCATCGGCCTGCTGCATGAGGCGCAGGGCACGGAAGGTGAGCAGGTCCGGATCGCCGGGACCGCCGCCCACCAGGTACACCTCGCCCTCGTTGCGCTCTTCACCCTCGGCGATGGCCGTTTGCAGGGCGCGCTCGGCCTCGTCGTCCTTGCCCGAGAACACCAGCTCGGCGATGCGGCCCTGCAGGATGCCTTCCCAGAACACGCGCCGGGCGGTGACGTCCTTGAAACGGGCCTTCACGTCATTGCGGTAGCGCTCCACCATCGCGGCCAGGCGGCCGTAGGTGGAGGGAATGGCGGCCTCCAGACGGGTGCGCAGCAGCCGCGCCAGCACCGGCGAAGCACCGCCCGTGGAGACGGCGATCTGCACAGGGGAGCGGTCGATGATGGACGGCATCACGAAGCTGCACAGCTCCGGGTTGTCCACCACGTTCACGGGGATGCCGCGCTTCTTGCAGAGCTGGGAGACCTCGCGGTTCACGTTCTGGTCGTCCGTGGCGGCCACCACGATCATGCGGCCGTCCAGGTCCGACGGGGCGAAATGACCGCGACGCCAGTTGATACGGTGTTCTTCTGCCTCGTTCAGCAGGTTCGGACACAGTTCGGGGGCCACCACGCCCACCTTGGCACCGGCCTCCTGCAACAGGGCGGTCTTGCGGGCCGCCACTTCGCCGCCACCGACCACCAGCACGGGCTGGCCGCGTACGTTCATGAAAACAGGTAGAAAATCCATGGAAAATCTCAGGGCCTAAGAGCCGACATTGCCCGGAAGTGTATCCCCCAGGGCGGTATTTGGTTATATCTCATTAGGAATGGTTAATATTCGGGGCGATCGGGTGGGGCGAACCCGCTGCTTTCACGGTCGCGCCCGGCCTCGACGAGGGTATCAACCGGTCAGTTGCGGATCTCCTGCCAGGTTTCGCGGATCGCCTCCCCCGCGTCCGATGCGGCCTCACGGGTGCCCTCCTTTACGTCCTGCCAGCCCTCCTTGAGACGTCCACGGGCCTCGCCGCTGTCCTCCTTCAACTGGCTGGCCCCACTCTTGGCGCGCTGCTTGATCGCCTGCTTGGCTTGCTTGGCCGTTTGCTTGATTTCCTGCTTGGCCTCCCGGGCCCCTTGTTTCACGTCACTCCACACGCCGGCGTGGGCCGGCCCGGAGGACAGGCCGGCGAGCAGACTAACGGCAATCAGAACGTTTCGAAGCGCCATGACCACTCCATTCCGTCACGCTGCGGTGAGTGACGTCAACCCTCCCATGTACGGGAGCAGCGCGTCGGGAATGCGGATGCTGCCGTCGGCCTGCTGGTAGTTTTCCAGGATGGCCACCAGGGTGCGGCCCACGGCCAGGCCGGAACCGTTGAGGGTGTGCAGGAGTTCGGGCTTGCCCGTCTCGGGGTTGCGCCAGCGGGCCTGCATGCGGCGGGCCTGGAAGTCCTCGAAATTGGAGCAGGAGGAGATCTCGCGGTACTTGCCCTGCCCCGGCAGCCAGACCTCCAGGTCGTAGGTCTTGGCGGAGGAGAAGCCCATGTCACCGGCGCACAGCGCCATCACGCGATACGGCAAGCCGAGCTTTTGCAGGATCTTCTCCGCATGGCCGGTGAGATCCTCCAGGGCCTGCCAGGAATCCTCGGGCCGCACCATCTGCACCAGCTCCACCTTCTCGAACTGATGCTGGCGGATCATGCCGCGGGTGTCCTTGCCGTAGGCGCCGGCCTCGCTGCGGAAGCAGGGGGTGTGCGCGACGTACTTCACCGGCATCTTCGCCGCCTCGATGATGGTGTCACGGGCGATGTTGGTGACCGGCACCTCGGCGGTGGGGATCAGGTAGTAGTTCTGCTCGCCGCGCAGGGCGAACAGGTCCTGCTCGAACTTGGGCAGCTGGCCGGTGCCGCGCAGGCTGTCGGCGTTCACCAGGTACGGCACGTAGGTCTCGGTGTAACCGTGCTCGCTGGTGTGGGTGTCGAGCATGAACTGGATGAGCGCGCGATGCAGGCGCGCCAGGGGGCCTTGCATGAGGGAAAAGCGCGCGCCGGTAATCTTGGCGGCGGTATCGAAGTCCAGCATGCCCAGGCCGTTGCCCAGGTCCACGTGGTCCTTGGGTTCGAAATCGAACGTTGCCGGCGTGCCCCAGCGGCGCACCTCCACGTTGTCATTCTCGTCCTTGCCCTCGGGCACCGACTCGTGGGGGATGTTGGGCACGCCCAGGGCGATGGCGTTCAGTTCCTCCTGGATGGCTGCCAGTCGCGTCTCAGCCTCCTTGAGCGTGTCGCCCAGTCCGGCGACGGCCGCCATCAAAGGCGCCGCATCCTCGCCCTTGGCCTTGGCCTGGCCGATGGCCTTGGACTTGGCATTGCGCTCCGCCTGCAACTCCTGGGTGCGCGTCTGCAGCGCCTTGCGCTCCGCCTCCAGGCGGGCGATGGCGGCGGTGTCGAGCACGAAAGCCCGCCGCGCCAGCTTGGCGGCGGTGGCCTCGAGATCGGTACGAAACAGACGCGGGTCGAGCATTTGTACGCCTTTCAAAAATCCGGTCGAAGAAAAAAAAGCATTAACCACTGGGGACACGGGGAACACGGGGAAATCCCCTTCTCCT
>JAWLCT010000011.1:0-70861 GCA_041687015.1 Gammaproteobacteria bacterium | reverse complement strand
CTCCTACAGGTGTTCTTAGCGACGGATAACGATTTTTCCCGTCCCCCGTGTCCCCGTGGTTAAAGCTTTTGCCTTTTGCCTTTCAAACATTCACCTGCGCCGGCCAGGTGAGCAGGTGGCCGGGTTTGATGAGGGGTTGCAGGTGGTCGATGGCGGCGGCGATTTTATCGGGTGTGTCGAAAAACTCCACCACGATGGGCAGTTCCAGGGACAGATCCACCAGTTTGGCGGTGTGCAGTTCGCCCGAGGGGCCGATGCCGGCGATACCGCGGTACACGGTCACGCCGCGCAGTTTCTCCAGCTGGTGCAGGCGCTTGAGCAGGGCCTCCAGTTGGGCGTGGCCCTCCGTGAGATAAAGGCGCGCCACGGTCACATCAAGCATGTTCATACCTGCCTCGCCACAATCACGCCCGTCCACACCGCGGCCAGGCACAGCACCACGCTGGCCAGCACGTTCACGGCCGCGCGCAGCAGATCGCCGCTCTCGATGAGGTTCAGGGTCTCGATGGAAAAACTGGAAAACGTAGTGTAGCCGCCGAGCAGCCCCACCATCAGCAGGGCGCGCCACTCCGGCCCCAGCGCCACGCGCTCGATGAGCAGCACGTAGACCAAACCCATCACGAAGGACCCGGTGACGTTCACGAACAGCGTTCCCCACGGAAAGGTGCGGCCCACCAGGGCATGCAGCCCCATGGACATCCCGAACCGCAACATCGACCCGAGCGCCCCGCCGAATCCCACCAGCAGCAGTTGCTTCATCGTCCGGCCTTGATGGGAAAAGCATTAACCACGGGGAACACGGGGAAAATCCCCTTCTCCTGTAGGAGCGGCCTCAGGCCGCGATACGCCGTCTGACCGAGGTAATCGCGGCCTGAGGCCGCTCCTACGGGTGTTTTTTCACACCGCATCGAAGACCTTCTTACCCCGTGTCCCCCGTGGTTCACGCTTTCTTCCCCCTCGCTTTCCGGTCCAGCTCGCGCAGATGGGCCAGCTTGTCGGCGATTTTTTGCTCCAGGCCGCGCGGGACGGGTTGGTAGTATTCGCGTTCGGGCATTTCTTCGGGGAAATAGCGTTCCCCTGCCGCGTAGGCGTCCGGCTCGTCGTGGGCGTAGCGGTAGGCGTGGCCGTAGCCCAGTTCTTTCATGAGCCGGGTCGGGGCGTTGCGCAGGTGGATGGGCACTTCGTAGCTGCCGTGCTTTTTCACGTCGGCCAAAGCCGCGTTGTATCCCGTGTAAACCGCGTTGCTCTTCGGCGCACAGGCCAGATACACCACGGCCTGGGCGATGGCCAGTTCCCCTTCCGGCGAGCCCAGGCGTTCCTGCACGTCCCAGGCGTTGAGGGCCAGTTGCAAGGCGCGCGGGTCGGCGTTGCCGATGTCTTCGCTGGCCATGCGCACCACGCGGCGTGCCACGTACAGCGGGTCCACGCCGCCGTCGATCATGCGCGCGAACCAGTACAGGGCCGCATTGGGCGCCGAACCGCGCACCGATTTGTGCAGGGCGGAGATCTGGTCGTAGAAGGCCTCGCCGCCCTTGTCGAAGCGGCGCACGCCGCCCGCCAGCACCTCGCCCAGCACCTGCTCGTCCACCACTTCCCGGCCGTCCACCGGCTCGGCCAGATCGGCGGCGATCTCCAACAGGTTCAGGGAGCGCCGCGCGTCGCCGTCGGCGGCCTCGGCGATGCGGCGCAGCAGCTCGTCGGAGATGTCCAGCGGGCGTTTGCCCAAGCCGCGGACCTCGTCGTGCAGGGCGCGCTGCAGGATGCCGACCAGGTCGTCCGGGGTGAGGCTCTTGAGCACGTATACGCGCGCCCGGGACAGCAGGGCGTTGTTCAGCTCGAAGGACGGGTTTTCCGTGGTGGCGCCGATGAAGGTGACGGTGCCGTCCTCCACGTGGGGCAGGAAGGCGTCCTGCTGGGACTTGTTGAAGCGATGCACCTCGTCCACGAACAGCACCGCGCCCTTGTGTTCGCGCACGCGCACCGCCTTGGCCTCCTCAATGGCGGCACGGATCTCCTTCACGCCCGACAACACCGCCGAAAGCGTGAGGAAGTGGGCGTTGGCGTTCTTGGCAATCATGCGCGCCAGAGTCGTCTTGCCGGTGCCCGGCGGGCCCCAGAAGATCATGGAGTGCAGGTGCCCGGATTCGAGGGCAATGCGCAGCGGCTTGCCCGCACCAAGCAGGTGTGCCTGGCCGAAGAAATCGTCCACGCCACGCGGGCGCATGCGATCGGCCAAGGGCCGCAGGCTGCCCTCGTCATCGCTCACCGGGGGGGTGAAGAGATCGTCGCTCACTCGTTCTCGCCGATGACATCCACGCCCTTGGGCGGGGTGAAACGAAACGCCTCGGCGGCGAGCGACGGGTTGCGTTCGATGCGTTCGAACTGGAGCAAGGTCCGCTGGCCGAAGCCGTCCACCATTTCCATGGCGCGCAGGGTGTTGCCTTCCAGGCCCAGGCGCACGGATTCGAAGCTGGCGTCCTGGTTCAGGGGCTGCAGTTCCAGCCAGGTCAGATCGTCGCGTTCGCCGAGTTCGGTGACGTCGAAGTTGCGGGTGAGCGGCTCGGTGCTGGAGAGCAGCAGCGCGGGCGTGCTTCCCAGCGCCTCGCCCTGTCGCTTGACCGTGACTTGCTCCAGATCCTTGTCATACATCCACACCCGCTTGCCGTCGGCCACGTAAAGCTGCTCGTAAGGCGCGGTATACGACAGCCGAAAACGATCGGGACGGGACACCAGCAACTCGCCGGCACTCTCCTCCACCACCGCACCGTCCGGGTCAATGACCATCTGGGTGAAGGCCGCACGCATGGTCTTGAGCCCGGTGAGGAACTGGTCCATGCGCTGCTGGCCGTCGGCAGCCTGGGCAGGCGCCAGGGGGAGGGCGAACAGCGCCGCGAGCGCGGCGCCATAAAGGCGTTTCATGGTTTCAATCCTGTATGGGGGCGGGTGCAAGCACCTCGCGGTTGCCGTTGGACTGCAGCGGGCCCACCAGGCCCGCCTTCTCCATCTCTTCGACAAGTCGCGCGGCCCGGTTGTAGCCGATTTTCAAACGTCGTTGAATACCCGAAACCGAGGCTCGGCGGCTCTCCAGTACGATTTGCACCGCTTGATCGTAGAGCGGATCGCTCTCGCCGCCCTCCCCGTCGCCACCGCCGCCCGCCGCGAAATCACCACCGCCCTCGGGCACGCCCTTGATGATCTCGTCGATATACTCGGGTGCACCACGCTTCTTCAGGTTTTCGACAACGCGATGCACCTCATCGTCGCTGACGAAAGCGCCGTGCACGCGGTTCGGCACCCCATGGCCGGGCGCCAGGAACAGCATGTCGCCGTGGCCGAGCAAGGCTTCGGCACCCATCTGGTCCAGGATGGTGCGCGAGTCGATGCGCGAGGACACCTGGAAGGCGATGCGGGTGGGGATGTTGGCCTTGATGAGGCCGGTGATCACGTCCACCGACGGGCGCTGGGTGGCCAGTATCAAGTGAATGCCCGAGGCGCGCGCCTTCTGGGCCAGGCGGGCGATGAGCTCCTCCACCTTCTTGCCCACCACCATCATCATGTCGGCCAGCTCGTCCACGATGACCACGATGTAGGGCAGCGTTTCCAGCAGCGGACGCTGTTCCTCCAACTCGGGCGCATCGGGCACGATGGGCTTCCAGGTGGGGTCTTTCAGCGGTTGGTGGGCGGTGATGGCGTCCTTCACCTTCTTGTTGAAACCGGCGATGTTGCGCACGCCCAAGGCCGCCATGAGCTTGTAGCGCCGCTCCATCTCGGCCACGCACCAGCGCAGGGCGTTGGCGGCGTCCTTCATGTCGGTGACCACCGGCGCAAGCAGGTGCGGGATGCCCTCGTACACCGAGAGTTCCAGCATCTTCGGGTCCACCATGATGAGCCGCACGTCGCGCGCCGTGGCGTTGTAGAGCAGGCTCAGGATCATGGCATTGATGGCCACGGACTTGCCCGAGCCGGTGGTGCCCGCCACCAGCAGATGGGGCATCTTGGCCAGGTCGGCGACCACCGGGTTGCCGCTGATGTCCTTGCCCAGCGCCAGAGTCAGGGGCGATTTGGATTCCTCGTATTCCTTAGACTTCAGGTTCTCGGCAAGCCGCACGATTTCGCGGTGCTCGTTGGGGATTTCCAGGCCCACCGTGGTCTTGCCGGGAATCACCTCCACCACGCGTACGCTCACTGCGGAAAGGGACCGGGCCAGGTCCTTGGCCAGATTGGCGATCTGGCTGACCTTCACGCCGGGCGCAGGTTGCAACTCATAGCGCGTGATCACGGGGCCCGGATGCACCTCCGTCACCTGCACCTCCACGCCGAAATCCTGCAACTTCATCTCCACCAGACGGGATACCGCCTGCAGGGCCTCGGGAGATACCTGCTTGCCGCTGGGTTGGGCGACGTCGAGCAGCGTGAGCGGCGGCAGCCCCTCTTCAGCCGTGGGCTCGAAGAGCAGGGCCTGGCGTTCCTTTTCCACCCGCTGTACGGGGACGGGCGGCTTGGCCACCACGGGTTCGATGCGCGGCGGCAGCCGTTTGGCGGTTTTCTCCTTGACCACCTTCACCTTTTCCTCGCGCTGGGCGCGTGCCCGGCGGGCGGCCAAATAATCGCGCAAGGCATCGCCCCGGGTGAACAACCAGCGCAGGAAGCGCAGGGTCGCGGTGCCCGTGGCGTCCGAGAGCCGCAGCCAGGAGAGGCCGGTGAACAGCGTGACCCCGGTGAGAAACAGGGCGAGCAGGAAGATGGTGGCGCCCACGAAGCTGAAGATGTCGGCCAGCCCGCCGCCCACCACGGCGCCGATCACACCGCCCGCGTGCAGCGGCAGCGGTGTGGCGCCGGGACCGAAATGCAGGAATGCCAGCGAGGCGCCGCTGGCCAGGGTCAGGACGAACCCGACGGTACGCAGCACCAGGTGCAGCGGCCGGGCATCCGGGGCGCCGCTCCAGCGGAACAACAGCCAGCCGGCGTAGGCGACCATGATCGGGAACAGGTAAGCCATGTAGCCGAACACGTACAGGAACAGGTCGGCAAACCAGGCCCCGGCACGCCCGCCCACGTTGGACACCTGCTGGGACAGCCCGCTGCGTGACCAGCCCGGGTCGCTGGGGTGGTAGGTGGCCAGGGCAATCAGCAGGTAGCAGGCCACCGCCCCGAACAGGTAGAGCGCGCCTTCGCGCAGCCCGCGGCTCAGGGAATGGCCGATGCCCTGGCGGTCCGGATTGTTGGGGGATGCCTGCAAGGTGAGCCTTTACCGTAAGAACGTGAGTTAAGGTGTTGGATTGTCGCGTTTTCAGGCGAGCGACCGCAAGGCGGGATACACCACCTCGCCGGCCCGTACGTTTACCCCCGCGGCCAGGGCCGGCTGGTCCTCCCAGCCACCCGCGGCCAGGCGCAAGGCGTAGGAGACGATCGCCGCCGAGAGGGCCTGCGAGGCGCTGCGTGGCACGGCGCCCGGCATGTTGGTGACGCCGAAATGGACCACGCCCTCCCACACATAGGTGGGCTCGGCATAGGTGGTGGGGCGGGTGGTTTCGATACAGCCGCCCTGATCCACCGAGATGTCTACCACCACACTGCCCGGCGCCATGGTGCGCACCACGTCGGCACTCACCAGGTGGGGGGCGCGGGCGCCCGGAATCAGCACCGCGCCGACCAGCAGGTCCGCCTCGCCGACCGCAGCATCGATGGCGTCCTGGTAGGGATACAGCCCGGTGACGTTGGGGCCGAGGGCGCGCATGGCCGCGAGGCGATCGCGGTTGTGGTCGAAAATGGTGACCCGTGCGCCCAGGGCCGCCGCCACGAGGGCCGCATTGCCGCCGGCCATGCCGGCACCCAGAATCACCACATGGCCGCGTTCCGCCGCCGGCAGCCCGCCCAGCAACAACCCCTTGCCACCGTGGGGACGGTGCAGCAACTGGGCGCCGATCTGCACCGCCAGGCGGCCGGCGATGTCGCTCATGGGCGCCAGCAGCGGCAGGCGCCGTCCGGGCTCCTCCACCGTCTCGAAGGCCACTGCCGTCAGGCCGATGCGTTGCAGCGCACGCATGAGTTCCACGTCGGCGGCGAGATGCAGATAGCAGAACAACAGGTGATCGCTGCGCAACAATGCCAGCTCCGGCGGTTGCGGCTCCTTGACCTTGATGATCATCTGCGCGGCCCCATACAGACTCGCTGCATCCGGCAACACGCGCACGCCGACCGTCTCGTAATCCTGGTCCGCATAGCCGCTGGGAACCCCTGCCCCCGCTTCGATGAACACCTCGTGACCGGCCCGCACCAGTTCGGCCGCGGCGGCGGGAATGAGGACGACGCGCCCTTCCAGGGTTTTTGTTTCCCTGGGAACACCGATGCGCATGCTTTCTCCTTTACCCGGACGAGGGCGTTTACGTTACCATAACGGCCAATTTCCGCGTCCAGTGCTCAGAAATCAAAACGGAGTCTTTCATGAGTCAAGTCAAGCATTCCCGCCTGCTCATCCTCGGTTCTGGCCCCGCAGGCTATACCGCGGCCGTTTACGCGGCGCGCGCCAATCTCAAGCCCATGCTGGTCACGGGTCTGCAGCAGGGCGGACAGCTTATGACCACCACCGAAGTGGACAACTGGCCGGGCGACGCCGCCGGTGTGCAGGGTCCCGAGCTCATGGATCGTCTGCAGAAGCACGCGGAGCGCTTCAGCACGGAAATCCTGTTCGATCACATCCACAGCGCTGACCTCACCAAGCGCCCCTTCACCCTCACCGGCGACAGCGGTACCTACACCTGCGACGCGCTCATTATCGCCACCGGCGCCAGCGCCATGTACCTGGGCCTGCCTTCGGAAGAAAAATTCAAGGGCCGTGGCGTGTCCGGCTGCGCCACCTGTGACGGCTTCTTCTACCGCAATCAGAACGTGGCGGTGATCGGCGGCGGCAACACCGCCGTGGAAGAAGCCCTGTACCTGTCCAACATCGCCAAGCACGTCACCGTGGTGCACCGCCGCGATCAGTTCCGTTCCGAGCGCATCCTGGCCGACCAGCTCATGGAAAAGGCGAAGAACGGCAACGTGACTATCGAATGGAATCACACCGTGGATGAAGTGCTGGGTGACAACACGGGCGTGACCGGTCTGCGCATCAAGAGCACCGTCGACAGCACCACCAAGGATCTCGACGTCACCGGCGTGTTCATCGCCATCGGCCACAAGCCCAACACCGATCTGTTCGAAGGCCAGCTGGAACTGGATCACGGCTACATCCGCGTGCGCGGCGGCCGTGAAGGCTACGCCACCGCCACCAGCGTGCCGGGCGTGTTCGCCGCCGGCGACGTGGCCGACCACGTGTACCGCCAGGCCATCACCTCCGCCGCCACCGGCTGCATGGCCGCGCTGGATGCCGAGCGTTACCTGGAAGGCTACGAAGTCCAGCCGTAATCAAGGGAGCCAATGCCACAGAGACCAGAGATCAGTGAAGGACGTCGGCAGGAAACGAGCGGACCCGGCTTCCGTGTCCATGGTGTAACCAGCATTCACCACCCACTTTCTCCATGAACTCTGCGTACTCTGTGGCCAACTCCTCTGTCGCTCGCGTCCCTGCCAAGGGCTGGGGCGCGCTCGTGCACCAATGGGGCAAGGACCTGCAGCTTTGGCTGTTCATTCTTGCCACCTTGCAGATCTTCCGCGTCATTCTCGTCGGCACCTTCCACGTGCAGATGAGCGAATGGCTGCCGGCCGAGCTGGCTCGGGTGTTACTCACCGGGCTGCGCTTCGATCTTTCCACCGCCGCCATGTGGGTGTTGCCCACCTTCCTGCTTTCAGTGGCGACCGTGGTGTTTGCCGCAGGCAACACCATCACACGCTTGCGGCGCGGCGTGGCTTATTTCTACGCGTGCCTTGCCATGTTCGCCTTTGGTGCGGATCTGGTGTTCTTCAGCGAATACAACGATCAGTTCAACCAGCACATCTTCGGCCTGTTTCACGACGACACCACGGCCATCCTGATCACCGTCTGGAAGGACTACCATCCGATTCCGGTGCTGCTTGGTGTGGCGATGACGGCCTGGCTCAGCCTGCGTCTGGTCCGCGCCTGGCTCGGGACCACGCCCGCTTGGCTTCATGCGCTTTCCACTGCCCGTGGCGCCGGTCGGCGCACCGCGGTGACCCTGGGACTGTTGCTTTTCGTGGTCGCCATGGCACGCGGTGGCACCCTCTGGGGCGAACCGATTCTGCTCAAGCATGCGTTCGTCGCCGATGATCTGTTCCTGAACCGCACCGTCATCAACCCGTTCACGGCCTTCGCCCAGGCCGTGGAAACCAAGGTGCGCGCGGAACTGGCCGGTGGCGACGGCGCCTTCTGGGCGGGTGAGTTGCGCGATGCCGTGCGGCTGATTCGTGAGCAGCGCGGTCTGCCGCCGGACCCGGTCGGAAACAATCTCGACGACAATCTCAGCGTGACCGCACGCGGCACCGCCACGCCGCCGCGCCACGTGTTTTTGATCCTGCTGGAAAGCCACGACGGCTGGACGGTGTTGCCCGAATACCGGCACATGGGGCTCTCGCCCGCGCTCGCGGCGTTGTCGGACAAGGGCCTCTATTTCCGCAACTTCCTGCCTTCGGCGAGCGGCACCATCGGCTCCATGAACGCGCTCATCGCGGGCATGCCGGAAACGGGGCTCAACATCAATTACGAAACCACGGCGGTGCGCGCCTACCCCACCGCGGTGGCGGAGAATTTCCGCCGCCTCGGCTACCGGACCCGCTTCTTCTATGGCGGTTATCTCGGCTGGCAGCGCCTGGACAGCTTCGCCCTGGCACAGGGCTTCGACGAGGTTTGGGGCGGCGGCAGCATGGTGCGCGAAGGCACGCCCAGCAACGAATGGGGTGTGGCTGACGAATACCTGTTCGACTTCGTGCGCGACACGGTCACGGACGAGACGCCCAGCTTCAACTTCATCCTGACCACCAGCAACCACCCGCCCTACGACCTGGATCTCCAGGCGTTGGGCTTTCCGCTGCAGGCCCTGCCGGCACCGTTGCAGGCCACCAAGGCCGACACGCTCAAGGTGCTCGGCCATTTGTGGTACACGGATCGCGAGACCGGGCGTTTCGTGGCCGAGGCCGAACGGCGCCTGAGCGCACCCTTGTTCGCCATCACCGGCGATCACACCGCGCGCCTGCAAATCCGCTTTCCCGGCGACGGCGTCTATGAACAGGTCGGCGTGCCCTTCATCCTCTACGGGCCGCAGGTGCTGGGTCCGCGTACCGGAACGCTCAACACGGCGGGTGCCCACATCGACATCGCCCCGACACTCTACGAGTTGAGCGCCCCGGCCGATTTCCGCTATGCCGCCTTCGGGCGTGACCTGCTGGGCAAAAGCACCCCCAGCTACGGCTTTGGCGACCACTTCGTGGTGGGCCAGGACTTTGTGGCGCCCTGGGGCCAGAAGGATGTCGCCTATGCCCTGCCCGGCATCCCGCCGCCCGCGCAAGCCCCGACGCTCAAGCCGGCCGTGCGCGAGTACGACGCGCTGCGTGCCCTCGGCTGGCACCGGGTACGCAAGGGACCTACGCTCCCCTGACGCCCCTGCGAAACAGGGAAGAAAAACGCATCACGGAGGCCACGGAGAGAACATGGCCTTGGCATCGTGCCGGGTGTTCGTGAAGCTCCCGGAAGCAGGTCCATCCCAATGAAAATCGCCGTTTGTGACAGCCTGGCGGCCGTGGCCGCCGATCAGTGGGATGCCCTTGTCGGTCCCGACCACAATCCTTTCCTGCGCCATGCCTTCCTGGCCGGGCTTGAGCGGCACGGCTGCGTGGGCGAGCGCTGGGGTTGGCTGCCACGCCACCTGCTCGCCTGGCAGGGGGAGCGACTGATGGGCGCCCTGCCCCTCTATTTGAAGGACAATTCGTACGGGGAATTGGTGTTCGACTGGTCCTGGGCCGATGCCTACCAGCGCGCGGGCCTTGCCTACTATCCCAAGCTGGTCTCCGCCGTCCCCTATACTCCAGCCACCGGACCCCGCCTGTTGCTGGCCCCCGATGCACCGGCGGATCTCGCCCGCCAGTTACTGGAACACGCCCTCGAACAGGCCCGTTCCCTGGGGTGTTCCTCCCTGCACGTGCTGTTTCCCGATGCCGAGCAGACGGCGTTTCTGCACGGGCACGGTATGTTGCGCCGTGCCGGCACCCAATTTCACTGGTTCAACCGGGGCTATCGCGATTTCGATGATTTCCTCGATGGTTTTACGGCGGAAAAGCGCAAGAAGCTCAAACGCGAACGGCGCCGGGTGCGCGAACAGGGCGTGTCCCTGGAGCTGCACGAAGGTCGCGACATCGGTGACGCCGAATGGGCCGCCTTCCACCGGTTCTATGCCGGCACGTTCGACAAGCGTGGCGGCTATGCCACCTTGAGCGATGCCTTTTTCCGGTCACTGAGCGAAACCATGCCCGGGCAGGTGGTGCTGGTCATGGCGCGCCACGAGGGACGCTACGTGGCGGGAGCCCTCAGCTTCCGGGGTAGCGATGCCCTTTACGGACGGCATTGGGGTTGTGAGGCGGAGTTCAACAGTTTGCACTTCGAAGCCTGTTACTATGTGGGCCTCGACTACTGCATCGAGCACGGGCTGAGCCGCTTCGAGCCGGGTGCCCAGGGCGAACACAAGGTCGGCCGGGGCTTCGAGCCGGTGCCGACCTGGTCGACCCACTGGCTGGCCCATGGCGGTTTTAGCGAGGCGGTAGCCAGGTACCTGGCCCATGAAGAAGCGGCCATTGAGGAGTACATGCGCGAGCTTGCCGACCACCTGCCGTACAAGAAGTCATGACCCGCCGTGGACCTTACTGGCTGGACCCGGCCGATCGCAGCGTTACCTTCCCCCCCACCCAGCACGCACTGAAGGACCCGAACGGCCTGCTGGCGGTGGGCGGCGACCTCTCGCCCCGCTGGCTCCTGGCGGCCTATCGCCAGGGCATTTTCCCCTGGTTCAGTGAGGGCCAACCCATTCTCTGGTGGACACCGAGCCCGCGCGCGGTGCTGTTTCCCGATGAATTGCGTGTCTCGCGCAGCCTGGCCAAGGCCGTGCGACGCGACACCTTTCAGATCACCCTGGACCAGGCCTTCGCCCGGGTGGTCAGCGCCTGTGCCGAGCCGCGTGACGACGGCCTGGGGACATGGATCACCGCGGACATGCACCGCGCCTACCTGGCGTTGCACAGGCTCGGCTACGCCCATTCGGTGGAAAGCTGGGTGGGCGGTGAGTTGGTGGGCGGCTTGTACGGCGTGGCCATCGGGCGGGTGTTTTTCGGAGAATCCATGTTCACCCGCCGCACCGATGCATCGAAGGTCGCCTTCGTGCACCTGGTGCAGCAACTGAAGCGCTGGGGTTTCGGCCTGATCGACTGCCAGGTGAGCACGGCGCACCTGGAAAGCCTGGGCGCCCGCCCCATTCCGCGCGAGCAATTTGAAGGGCTGCTGGACCTGTTTGCCGAGGAGCCGGGTATCCCCGCCCCCTGGCACTTCGAGGCGACCCCATGACGCTGGCCGCCGCCTCCGCTGCCCGCCAACTGGCGTTTTACGCCACGCCGGTTCACGAGTGCAGTTATCTGCCCGATCGGAAGGCCGTCACGCTGTTCGCGGATCCGCACACGCCCATGAACAATGCGCTGTACGGCGAACTGGCCCGGCACGGTTTCCGCCGTAGCGGCGCCTACGTGTACCGTCCACGTTGCGAGGGCTGCGACGCCTGCATCGCGGTGCGTATCCCCGTCGCTGAATTCCGCCCCGATCGCAGTCAGAGGCGCACCTGGGAACGCAACCGGGACCTGGAACTGACCATCCGCGAAGGGGTTTACGACGAAGAGCACTTTGCCCTGTACCGGCGCTACACCCATGCACGTCATCCCGGCGGCGGCATGGACTCGGATAGCCCCACCCAATACCGGCAATTTCTGCTGAGTACCTGGGCCGACACCCGCTTTGTGGAATTCCGCAAGGACGGCCGACTGCTTGCCGTGGCGGTGGTGGACTGCATGGTTGACGGGCTCTCCGCCATGTATACCTTTTTCGACCCGGACGAGCACGCCCGCGGATTGGGCGTACTGGCGGTGCTATGGCAAATCGCCGAAGCACGTCGGCTCGGGCTACCCTGGGTGTACCTGGGCTATCTCATCGAGGAATGCCCGAAGATGTCCTACAAGCTGCGCTACCGACCCCTGGAAGGCTTCCGTAAGGGCTCGTGGCAGCGCCTCGCTTGAGCTATACCTTGCGCCGGAAGCGCTGCTGATGCAGTGCCGCTTTATTAAATCGGGCGGATAGTGCATCATTCGCGGCTTTACACGGTTCTCGGGAGCGATACAGGTAACGCATGGCGAAAGAAGAAGGCATTGAAATGGAAGGCACGGTCGTCGAGACCCTGCCCAACACCATGTTCCGCGTCGAACTGGAAAACGGTCACGTGGTCACCGCCCATATTTCGGGCAAGATGCGCAAGCACTACATCCGCATCCTCACGGGCGACAAGGTCACCGTGCAGCTTACGCCTTACGACCTGACCAAGGGACGCATCACCTTCCGCGCCCGCTGACCCGCCCCAACGAAAAACGCCCGGCCAAGCCGGGCGTTTTTCGTTTTCCACGGTTGAAACGCGGAGGACGCGGAGGCGCGGAGAGAGAATCTCTATTTGCGTGCGCGCCCATCCGACACACGCAGATAACCGAAAGCTCCCGGCTTGGACCGAGCGTTTCGTACCGCATCAATTTGGGTGGTGCACACTTAGTCCTTTAACTCCGCGTCCTCCGCGCCTCCGCGACCTCCGCGTTTTAGCCCGGAACGGCTACACCGGCTCTGCTTCGGCCTGGTGCGCCGCTTTCGGTTCCATGTCGAAATGGAGCTCGCCATCCCGCACGGTCACCGAGACGTGGCCGCCGTGTTCCAGCTTGCCGAACAGCAGTTCTTCGGCCAGCGGCTTCTTGATGCTTTCCTTGATGACCCGCGCCATGGGACGGGCGCCCATGGTTTTGTCGTAACCCCGCTCGGCCAGCCAGTCGCGTGCGCGTTCGTCCACGTCCAGGGTGACGCCCTTCTGCTCCAGCTGGCTTTCCAGTTCCAGCAGGAACTTGTCCACCACGCTCTTGATGGTCTTGGGATCCAGGGAATTGAACTGGATCACCGCATCAAGGCGGTTGCGGAACTCGGGCGTGAACAGGCGCTTGATGGCCTCCATGCTGTCCGTGGCCGTTTCCTGCTCGGTGAAGCCGATGGAGCGCTTGGCCATCTGCTCGGCCCCGGCATTGGTGGTCATGACGATGATCACGTTGCGGAAATCGGCCTTGCGGCCATTGTTGTCCGTCAGCGTGCCGTGGTCCATCACCTGCAATAGCAGATTGAACACCTCCGGATGGGCCTTTTCGATCTCGTCCAGCAGCAGCACCGCATGCGGGTGCTTGGTGATAGCCTCGGTGAGCAGACCGCCCTGATCGAAGCCCACGTAACCCGGCGGCGCGCCGATGAGGCGCGAGACCGTGTGGCGCTCCATGTATTCGGACATGTCGAAGCGCACCAGTTCGATGCCCAGGATGCGGGCGAGCTGGCGGGTCACCTCGGTTTTGCCGACGCCGGTGGGACCGGCGAACAGGAACGAGGCAATGGGCTTGTCCTCGTTGCCCAGCCCGGAGCGGGCCATCTTGATGGCCGAGGCCAGCGCTGCGATGGCCGGGTCCTGACCGTAGATCATCAGCTTGAGGTCGCGCTCCAGCTTGCGCAGGGCATCGCGGTCCGAGGTGGACACCGTCTTGGGTGGAATGCGCGCCATCTTGGCCACCACCGACTCGATCTCGCGCGTGCCGATGGTGCGCTTGCGGCGGGAAGGCGGCTGCAGGCGCTGGCTGGCGCCCGCCTCGTCGATGACATCGATGGCCTTGTCCGGCAGATGGCGATCGGTGATGTAGCGGCCGGCCAGTTCGGCTGCATGGCGCAGGGCCTGACGCGTGTACTTCACGTCGTGGTGTTCCTCGAAGCGGGTCTTCAGCCCTTGGAGGATCTGCACCGTCTCTTCCACGGAAGGCTCGGTGACGTCGATTTTCTGGAAGCGGCGCGCCAGCGCACGATCTTTCTCGAAAATGCCGCGGTATTCCTGGTAGGTGGTGGAGCCGATGCACTTCATGTCACCGGAGGCGAGCACCGGCTTGATGAGGTTGGAGGCATCCATGGCGCCACCCGAGGCGGCACCCGCACCGATGATGGTATGGATTTCATCGATGAACAGGATCGCACCCTTCTCCTTCTTGAGCTGGGCCAGCACCGCCTTCAGGCGCTTTTCGAAATCGCCGCGATACTTGGTGCCGGCGAGCAGCGCACCCAGATCGAGGGCGTAGATGGTGCTCTTGCCGAGTACCTCGGGCACATCCCCATCGACGATCTTCTTGGCCAGGCCTTCCGCGATGGCGGTCTTGCCCACCCCCGCTTCGCCCACGAACAGTGGATTGTTCTTGCGGCGGCGGCACAGCACCTGGATGGTGCGCTCCACCTCGTGCTTGCGGCCGATGAGCGGGTCGATTTTCCCCTGCCGCGCGAGCTGGTTGAGGTTGACCGCATAGGACTCCAGCGGGCTGCGGTTGCTCGCCTCCCCCGTCTCCTCGTCGGTTTCGCTGCCGATGGATTCTCCCGCGTCTTCCTCCTCGGCCTTGGAAATGCCGTGGGAGATGTAGTTGATCACGTCGAGGCGCGAAACGTTGTGTTTGTTGAGGAAATAGACCGCCTGGGATTCTTTTTCCGAGAAAATCGCCACCAGTACGTTGGCGCCGTTGGTTTCCTTTTTCTCGGAGGACTGCACGTGGAATACCGCACGCTGGAGCACGCGCTGGAAGCCGAGCGTGGGCTGAATGTCGCGATCGGTGTTCACCGGCAGCAGTGGCACGGTCTGGTCGATGAAGGCTTCAAGTTCGGCGCGGAGCTTGTCCAGGTCCACCCCGCAGGCACGCAGCACCGGCGCTGCCGACGGATTGTCGAGCAGGGCGAGCAGCAGGTGCTCCACTGTCATGAACTCATGGCGCCGCTCCCTGGCACGTTTGAAGGCGCTGTTAAGGGTGAACTCAAGCTCTTTGCTCAGCATGGCAATGCTCCGGACTAACCCGCCTCCATGGTGCACATCAAAGGGTGCTGGTTCTGGCGCGAGTAGTCGTTGACCTGGGCCACTTTCGTCTCCGCCACCTCCCGCGTGAAGACGCCGCAGACCGCCTTGCCCTGGGTATGGACGGTCAGCATGATCCGAGTCGCCTTCGGCCTATCCATGCCAAAGAACGCCTCGAGAACATGGACGACGAACTCCATGGGAGTGTAGTCGTCGTTCAACAGTATCACTTTATACATGGGGGGTCGCTGGAGCTTGGGCTTGCTCTCCTGGACGACCAACCCATCGGATTTGTCGGGTTGATGTTCGCTCATTGCATGAAACTGGCACGCGGCAGCGCGTTAAGGATATCGGCGCGCGGCGGGAAAACCGAAGCGGGTCCCCGTCGACCTGACTGGTTGACTTGAGTATTCAGGAATCCGCGGCGTTCGACAAGGGACGCTCCAGCATACTGCTTCACAGGCCGCGATTGCGGGCACGAGCGAACCGACACACCAGGCTTAGAGAGCCGCCGCGCAGGAAAATTCAGAAAATCAAGGGAGAGCGGCGGGGCCGCTCTCCCACTGCCGATCACATGTGGGTGATCATGGCCTCGCCAAAGGCGGAGCAGGACAGCTCGGTCGCGCCCGGCATGAGGCGTGCGAAGTCGTAGGTGACGGTTTTCGCAAGGATGGCGCCGG
The DNA here is from genome assembly GCA_041687015.1 of Gammaproteobacteria bacterium. Taxonomy (GTDB): domain Bacteria; phylum Pseudomonadota; class Gammaproteobacteria; order Thiohalomonadales; family Thiohalomonadaceae; genus JALOAT01. The sequence continues at coordinate 55,086 of JAWLCT010000011.1, read as the reverse complement.
ACATGCCCTTGACGATCAGATCCGCCGCTTCCGTCCAGCCCAGGTGACGCAACATCATCTCAGCCGAAAGTATGATGGAACCAGGGTTCACCTTGTCCTGACCGGCGTACTTGGGCGCGGTGCCATGGGTCGCCTCGAACATGGCTACCGTGTCGGAGAGGTTGGCGCCGGGGGCGATGCCGATACCGCCCACCTGGGCGGCAAGCGCATCGGAGATATAGTCGCCGTTCAGGTTCAGGGTGGCGATCACGTCGTATTCCTCGGGGCGCAGCAGGATTTGCTGCAGGAAGGCGTCCGCGATGGCGTCCTTCACCACGATCTCGCGCCCGGTCTTGGGGTTCGTGAAACGGCACCAGGGGCCGTTCTCGATGAGTTCGGCGCCGAATTCACGGCGAGCCAGTTCGTAACCCCAGTCGCGGAAGCCGCCTTCCGTGAACTTCATGATGTTGCCCTTGTGCACCAGGGTCACCGACGGGCGATCGTTATCGATGGCATAAAGAATGGCTTTGCGCACCAGCCGTTCCGTGCCCTCGCGGGAAACGGGCTTGATACCGATGCCCGAAGTGGCCGGGAAACGGATTTTCTTGCCCGCGTTCATTTCCGTGGACAGGAATTCGATCAGCTTGCGCGCTTCAGGCGTCTCGGCCGCCCATTCGATGCCGGCGTAGATGTCCTCGGTGTTCTCGCGGAAAATGACCATGTCGGTTTTTTCCGGCTCCTTGAGGGGGCTCGGGGTACCGTCGTAGTAGCGCACGGGGCGCAGGCAGACGTAGAGATCCAGTTCCTGGCGCAGGGTCACGTTGAGGGAGCGGATGCCGCCGCCCACGGGGGTGGTCAGCGGCCCCTTGATGGAGATCACGAACTCGCGCACCGCCTGCATGGTTTCTTCCGGCAGCCACAGTTCGCGGCCGTAGACACGATTGGCCTTCTCGCCTGCGTACACCTCCATCCAGGCGATGGAACGCTTGCCGCCATAGGCCTTCTGTACCGCCGCATCAACCACCTTCATCATCACCGGTGTGATGTCCACGCCAGTACCGTCACCCTCGATGTAGGGGATGATGGGGCGCTCGGGGACATTCAGGGAGAAATCGGGGTTGGTGGTGATCTTCTGGCCGTCGGCCGGCACCTGAATACGTTCGTAGGCCATGGGGACTCCGGGACTGTGCGGAAAACCTGTCATTCTACCCGCGCCGCGCCGACGCGGGAACCGCCGATGAGCGCCGGGTACCCGGCGAGCTCCGGCATGCCCGTGTGATAACCCTGGGCGTAGTCCACCCCGAGTTCGGCGATGATCTCCAGGCCACGTGCGCTACCCACGAACTCGGCCACCGTGCGCTTGCCCATGGCGTGGGCGATCTCGTTCATGGAGCGCACCATGGCCAGGTGCAGCGGGTCCTGGTCGATGCTGCGCACGAAGGAGCCGTCGATTTTCACGTAATCCACCGGCAGGTCTTTGAGGTAGGCGAAGGAGCTGTAGCCGGAGCCGAAGTCGTCCAGCGCCGTGCTGCAACCCAGTGCACGCAGCTGTTCGAGCAAGACGCTGGCGGCGGACAAATCCGCGATGGCCACGGTTTCCGTGATTTCGAAGGTGAGCCGATCGGGCGCGACTCCGTGGCGCTCCAAGGCCGCCGTGAGGTGCCCGAGGAAGCCCGCATCGCCCATGCTCATGGCCGAAAGGTTCACTGCGAAGCGTTCCTGACCACCCCGGTGCGCGAGCAGCGCGATGGCGTTTTCCACCACCCAGCGGTCGATGTCGAGGATGAGACCGAAGCGTTCAGCGGCCGGAATGAAGCCCGAGGGCATGATCACGCCGCCGTCCGGGTCCAGCATGCGCAGCAGAACCTCGTGACTGGCGACGCGGCCGCTGGTCACGTCGACGATGGGCTGTAACGCGAAATCGAAGCGATCCGCTTCGATGCTCTCCTTGATGGTGCGTGCCCAACCCATGTCGGCACTCATGTCGGCCAGGCTCTGGTTGTCGTCCAACCGGTAAACGTGCACACAGTTGCGCCCCGCCCGCTTGGCCATGTGGCAGGAAAGGTCGGCGCGCGCCATCAGATCTTCCTTGGTCCTCACCTCGGGCAGCAGTAGCGCCACACCGATGGAGCAACCGATATCGATGAGGCGTCCCTCGTCACGGTAGGTGTATTCGGCCATGGTCTGGCGATAGGAATCGGCCACCGCACGTGCTGTTTCTTCGTTCACGTCGAACAGCAGCACGGCGAACTCGTCGCCGCCAAGGCGCGCCAGGATGTCGCCGCGCCGTGAGCGCTTTTGGATGATGCCGGCGACTTCGATGAGCACCTTGTCACCGGCCATGTGGCCCAGGGTGTCATTCACGAATTTGAAATTGTCCAGGTCGATGTACAGCAACGCACAATCAAGCCCACCCTGACGCCGCGCCCTTTCCACCACCCGCTCGAGTTCCTCGAGGAAGTACTGACGGTTGTATAGACCGGTGAGCGAATCATGCTCGGCGAGTTGGCGCAGGTGATCCAGCAGGGCCTTGCGTTCGCTGATATCCGCCACGATGGCGGTGAAATAACGCCGACCGTCCAGCATCAGCTCCGTCACCTTGATGGACATGGGGAACAGCGCACCGTCCTTGCGCTGGGCCGTCACGTTCATTTCCGTGCCGAGGATGCGACCGTTCCCGGTTTCGAGATAGCGTCGTATATAGCTGTCGTGTTCGTCGCGGGCGGGATGGGGCATGAGCATGGAAACATTCCTGCCCAGCACCTCTTCGGCACGGTACTGGAACAACTGTTCCGCGGCGTTATTGAAGGTGCCGATGCGGCCTTCCTGGTCGATGGTGATGATGCCTTCCCCGGCGTTGTCGAGAATCGCGGCGAGTCGCGTCTCGCGTGCATACACCTGGCGCTGCATATCCCTGAATGCCGCCAGCATGGCATCGATTTCGCGCGCATGGGTCTGCATCAGCGGCGTGTACGACACGCCTTGCTCCAATGCGCGCAGCGCATTGGTGAGATGCCCCATGGGCCGCCGGATCAGGAACTCGTAAGAGACGTTGGTCAGCAGAATGAAGCCACCGATCAACCCCGTGACCAGCCATACGAACGAGGACATCAGGTTGGCGACTTCGTGCGACTCCTGCATGGCCGTGCTGGCGAGAGCGGCCAGTCGCGCGTCGATGTTGCGAACCACGCGCCACACTTCGGCAAAATCGGGTTTGATGCGCTCGCGCAGGAACGGCACATCGGCGCGCCAGCGGTCCGAGTCGTAAAGTGCCACCACATCGGCGAAGTCGCGCTCGAAATTCCCACGGACCGCCAGCATTTCCTCGAGCGCCACACTCGCCACGAAATCGAGCCGCTCGGCGTTTTCCAATCGCACGAGGCGCTGCAAGGTCTCGTCCAACGCCCCCATGTAGTGCCGGCGGTTGGCGAGTTGCTGATTCATGACTTCCTGCGGTTGACCGAACACGCCCGAGCGCGTCGCCAGATACATGCGCACCACCGCAATCTGTTGCAGCCAGAAGTAGCGGGCGTCCTGGAGAAGGCGGCTGACTTCGGGCTGCCCGTCACCGGCCTGCTCGAGCTCGGTCAGGGTTGCGTCGGCGAGAGTGATGAAGCGCAGATGATTGGGATGTAGTCGTGAGGAGATGATGCGGGAAACCGGATAACGTGTCTCCACGCGGGAAAGCAACTGAATGAGCTCGCGTGCATCGCGATCGATGTCGGCCACGGTTGCGCGCAGGCGACCCGCCTCGGCGACCAGCGTTTCGTCACCCAACTGCTCGGTGAGTGCTTGAAAATGCGCCACCCCGTCCCGCGCCCGCCGCCGTGCTGATTCGGCCGTCAGACGCTGGCTGTCATCCATCAGCACCGCGTATTGGTAAAGGCTGCCTTCCGCATCGTAGAGGGCGGTGGTGACCTGGTTCAGAGCGTCCGCCAGTTCGGTGTGACGCGCACTGGCCTGCTGCGAATAGCTGAGGGAATCGGCTACCCGCCCGTGCAGATACGCGGCCGCGGTCAGCAAACCGAGAATGAGCACCACCGAGAGAGCGACGATGCGCCCGCGCAGGCTTCCGAGCCCTGACATCATATTTTTTGTGTTGTTATTTACGGTTACGGGCGAAGGTACAAATCTTTATACTGTTCAGGAGTCTAACATACAATGCCGAACCTGCCCGGGCGGCAGCCATGCCAAGAGTCCTCCTGTTCAACAAGCCCTACGGCGTACTCACGCAATTCACCGATGCTGAGGGCAGAACCACCCTCAAGTCCTTCGTGGACGTGCCGGACGTGCGTCCGGCCGGACGCCTCGACCTGGACAGCGAGGGCCTCGTGGTGCTCACGGATGTGGGGACACTGCAGGCGCGACTGGCGCAGCCGCGACACAAGATGGAAAAGGTTTATTGGGTGCAGGTGGAAGGCGAGCCCACCGACGAGGCGCTGCAGCGCTTGCGCGAAGGTGTGGTCCTGCGCGACGGGCCCACCCTGCCCGCGGCGGCACGGCGCATCCCGGAACCTGACCTGTGGCCGCGCGAACCGCCCGTGCGTTACCGTGCCGCCATTCCCACGGCCTGGATCGAACTGCGCCTCCGGGAAGGACGCAATCGCCAGGTGCGTCGTATGACCGCTGCGGTGGGTTTTCCCACGCTGCGTCTGGTGCGCTGGTCCGTGGGCCCGTGGACCCTCGACGGCCTGGCCCCCGGCACCTGGCGCGAAATCCCCGAATCCGAATGGCGGGCCCTGTTGCCGGTCCATTCAACAGGAACAGCACAGCGAAAAAAACATGAACGCAAACCGCCCCTGGAAACCCAACGCCACCGTGGCCGCCGTCATCGAACGCGACGGCCGCTTCCTGCTCGTTGAAGAGGCCATCAACGGCGAGATCATCTACAACCAGCCCGCGGGTCATCTCGAAGAAGGCGAAAGCCTGATCGATGCGACCGTGCGTGAAGTGCTGGAGGAAACCGCCTGCCACTTCACGCCAGAGGCCGTGGTGGGCATCTATCGCTGGCGCAATCCCGCCAGCGGCGTGACCTTCCTGCGCGTGGCGCTCACCGGCAGTTGTTCGGATCCGGAACCGGGCCGGGCGCTGGACGAAGGCGTGCTGGCCGCGCGCTGGTACACACGCGAGGAAATCGCCGGGCTCAAGCTGCGCAGCCCCATGGTGCTGCAATGCGTGGATGATTATCTCGCCGGCCGGCGCTATCCGCTCTCTTTGCTTGTCGAAGTGGCATGAAGAAAGTCATCGTAGGTCTCTCCGGCGGCGTGGATTCCTCGGTGGCCGCCCTCCTGCTCCGCGAACAGGGTTACGACGTCGAAGGCCTGTTCATGAAAAACTGGGAGGAGGACGACACGAGCGACTACTGCTCCGCGGCCGCCGACCTCGCCGATGCCCGCGCCGTGGCGGATACGCTGGGCATCCCGTTGCACACGGTCAACTTTGCCACCGAATACTGGGACCGGGTGTTCAGTCATTTCCTTGACGAATACCGCGCCGGACGCACACCCAACCCGGATGTGCTGTGCAACAAGGAAATCAAGTTCCGGGCCTTTTTGGAACACGCCATGGACCTTGGTGCCGATTTCATAGCCACCGGTCACTACGCGCGCACCGACGTGGTCGACGGGTGCCATCGCCTGCTGCGCGGCGTCGATGCCGGCAAGGACCAGACCTATTTTCTGTACACCCTTGGACAGCGCCAACTGGCACGCAGCCTGTTTCCGGTAGGCCACCTGCCAAAACCCGACGTGCGCCGCCTTGCGGCAGAACACGGCTTCGTTACGGCGCAAAAGAAGGACAGCACCGGCATCTGCTTCATCGGCGAGCGCAATTTCCGCGATTTCCTGAAACAGTATCTGCCTGCCCAGCCGGGCGACATCCGCAGCCCCGAAGGCGAGCGCCTCGGTCGCCATGAAGGCCTCATGTATTACACCCTCGGCCAGCGCCAGGGCCTGGGTATCGGCGGGCGCCCCGGCGCACGGGAAGAACCGTGGTACGTGGTGGGCAAGGACATGGAACGCAACGTCCTCTACGCCGCCCAGGACCACGATCATCCGTGGCTGCTGAGCGGTACACTGGAAGCCGTCCAGCTGTATTGGGTGGCAGATGCGCCTCCCCCGCTGCCGTTGCGCTGCACCGCCAAGACGCGTTATCGCCAGCACGACGCGCCGTGCACGGTTGAGCGTCTGGTCGACGGACGCGCCACGGTGCGCTTCGATGCACCCCAATGGGCGGTGACACCCGGACAATCCATCGTTTTCTACCAAGGCGAAGCATGCCTGGGCGGCGGCGTCATCGAACGCACCGACCGTGGCGGTGATGCGCCGTTTTTCAGCGAACCATGAGCAAGACACTCACCGATCAAACCCTCGCGCTGGCCGGCGTTTTCCAGGCCGCGGAACAGGTCCAGAAAATTGCACGTCAGGGGCGCGTGTCGCCCGAGGCGTTGGAAACCGCCATCAGCAGTGTTTTCATGATCGATGCCGATGACACCGATCAGGTGTACGGCGGGCGCGAGAATCTGCAGGCCGGGCTACGCGCGCTGGTGGCCAACCTGGGCACCCAGGCACAGCTGCGTGACGCCGAACAGACGCGCTATGCGATCTCGCTTCTGCATCTCGAACGCCGGCTTGCCCGCCGCAGCGACCTGCTCGCCGCCATCGGCAACGGCATCGCCTTGAGCCGCAACAAGGTGGAAATGTTTTCACTGACGCATGACAACGTGATCGCCGCGCTCGCCGACATCTACGTGAACACCGTGAGCACACTCAAACCCCGCATCATGGTCACGGGCGAGCATGGCTACCTCAATCACGCGGAAAACGCCAATCGCGTGCGGACGTTGTTGCTCGCGGGCATACGATCGGCGGTGTTGTGGCATCAGTCCGGGGGAAGTCGGATGAAGTTGCTGTTTCGCCGTGCGGCTTATGCGAAGGAGGCGGGTAAGTTGTTGTCTTCGTTGTAAGTGTTGGGGGCCAGCGTGGAGCGGAACCCGGGGGGGGCTCGATTGAGATTTCTAACGACGGGCTTCGCCCAAGATTGTATTTAACGGGGGATTCCGTCCCCCTACGCCGGGTAACTTTTCTTTGCCCGGCCAAAGAAAAGTCACCAAAAGAAAGGCCGCCCGGATGGCTCGCCGCCCCTTCGGGGCGGTTCCCTGTGCTACGTCACAGCGGCACAGGGATGTGCCGCTGCGAGCGGTGCACCGCCCACTGTGTAACCAACCTTCGGGCTTAGCCTGGTGACAGATCACAACCCCTGCGCTATCCGATACACCACATGCACATTCGCATCCACCCTCACCTGCCCCGGCGACACCGGCGTCGTCGCCGCTTCGGCGGCCCTGGTGCGCTGTAGGGTCGGGGTGAAGACGCCCACGCCCTGCTCCACCACCTGCTCGACACTTTCCAGGCGTACCCCCATGGCGGCGGCGATCGCCTCGGCCTTGGCGCGGGCATCGAGCACCGCGCGGCGTAGGGCTTCCTGGCGTTCCTGGGCGTCGTCGATCAAGGTCAGCGCGATGCCGTCCACGGAATTGGCGCCGGCGTTCACGGCGGCATCGATCACCTTGCCGATCAGATCAGTGCCCTCGAGACGCACTTCGAGACGGTTGCTGGCGTGGTAGGCGATGATGCTGCCTTCCTGGCCGGATGCGGTGCGCCGATCGGGGTAGACCGGTGCGAGATTGATGCCCGTGGTGGTGAGCTGCTCTGCCGGCACGCCCAGCTTGCGCACCGCGACGGTGGCGCGGTTCATGGCGCCGTTGACCTGGGCCTGGGCCTGGGCGGCGTTCTCGTGCCGTGCCAGCACCCCGAAGGTCAGCACGGCACTGTCCGGAATGGCGCTCATCTCGCCATGCCCGGTGACGCTGATGCGGGAGACGGAAACCGCTTCCTGCGCCGACGCCAGGGTGGTCGCCAGCAGCATCCCTACTACAAGCCCAACCTGACGTAAATGACGCATCATGGCTTCATCCTTTGGGTGGTTCGGTGGCGATCATCGCCGGGCGTTGCGCGATTCGCGCCTGCCAGGCGGCCAGTCCCGGGCGATTGGCGCGCCAGGAATCGTCGGAAAAACGAAAATCCAGATAGCCGAGCGCGCACGCCACGGTGATCTGGCCGATGCCGAAGCATTGGCCCCAGCTTTCCACTTCTCCTTCCAGGGCATCCAGGCCCCGCTCCACCGTGCGCGCCTGGAGGCTCATCCATTCTTCGGATTGCAGCGATACCGGGCGCACGCTCTCCATGCGTCGCAGCACGGCGGCTTCGGCGATGCCGTCGGCCAGCGCCTCCAGGCGCAGGGCCTTGAGACGCTCGGGGCCCGCATGGGGGATCAGATCCGGGCAGTTGTGCAGGGCATCCAGGTATTCGCAGATCACGGCTGAATCGTAGAGGCTCATGCCTTCGTCGGTGACCAGGGTGGGCACCTTTCCCAGGGGATTGGCTTCGGTGAGTTCCGGATTCGGCTCCCAGGGATTCACGACCTGGCGCTCGATGCGTGACTCCAGGCCGGTCTCCATGGCAAACACCAGCACTTTGCGCACGAACGGGGAAAAGGGGGAATAGAACAGCTTCATGGGACTCGTGGTTCTTGTTCGAGGGCTGCTTTATACACGATCTGCATTGCCGGATTGCACATTACGGGTCCCTCCAAGGCAAATCCTTAGTGCACTTCCATGTAGGAGCGGCCTCAGGCCGCGATTCACCAAAGCCCTGCCGAACGAACCATCGTGGCCTGAGGCTGTTCGATCACCCTGCATCGCGCAGCGACACGCCCCCGCTCGCCAAAGCATAGGAAGGGCGGCAGCAACGGCGCCTGCGGGCTTCACCAAATCCGTGATGCCCGGCGGATAAGGCTGTTACGGCGCCGGACCTGCGTCTCTGCCATGGTTCGCTACGATGATCGTCTACCGGACCGACGAGGTCGCCATCGACGTGCAGGCTGCCCTGGCCAGCCAGCGGCGGCGATTGGCCGCGCGCCCTGACAGCGATGCCTTGCTGGCCGTTTTCCTGGAATTCAGCGAACTGGAGACCGGCCTCACCGATGCCCTGATGGCACAGGCGGACGAGTTGAGCCCGCTCACGGCGGCCCTGCGCACGGCCAGTCTTGGGCTCGCGCGCGCTTATCTGCGGTCCGCCTGGGGGCGCGACAGCGGAGCGGCCCTCGAGGCCGCAAGACGCGCCCACGGGGCCGTCGGTGCCCTGCTTCTTCCCCCCCTGGTGCACGCGGCGGTTCCGGAAGGCTATGCCCACTACGGTGTCCATCCCCTGGCCTTTGCGGTGGCGGCCGCACGCTTTGCGGGCGAACGACCGGGGTCGGCTGTATGTATCGGTTTGCGCAGCATCGGCACCGGCCTGTCCGCCATGGTGGGCGCGGCGCTCGCAGAACGCGGTTGGAACGTTGACCTGCACACCCTGCGGCCCCGCGGGCATCCCTTCGACCGCAAGCCGAGCATCGGCCCGCTGCTCGCCGGCGCATGGCGAAACGCGCATGCGCAATTCCTGGTGATCGATGAGGGACCGGGACTGAGCGGTTCGTCGCTGTGCGGCGTAGCGGAGGCACTCAACACCCTGGGCATCCCCGACGAGCGCATCGCGTTGTTCTCCAGTTGGGATCCGCCCGCAGCGGGCCTGCGTTCCCCGGCGGCCCGCACACGCTGGCCTCGCCAGCGCAAAATGGTTGCCGAATGGCATCCGCCGGAGTTCCTCGCGGAGGCGCGGGACGTTTCCGCCGGTGCTTGGCGCGAGACGGTCTTCGACGTCGACCACGAACACCCGGCCGTGCATCCCCAGCATGAGCGACGCAAGTACGTGGTACAGGAGGATGGCGGCGCCAGGCTCTACCGCTTCGCCGGGCTGGCCCACTACGGCGAGCCCAAGCTGGCCCGCGCCGCCGTTCTCGCCGAGGCAGGCTTCGGTCCCGTGCCGGGCGCATTGCGCGAGGGTTATCTGGATTACCGCTACCTGACCGGTCGCCCCCTGCGCCCGGGTGAGGCCAGCCGGGCCTTCCTGGACACGGTGGCGCACTACCTGGCCTTCATGGCACGCCATTTCGCCCTGCCCCGGTCGACACCCCACCAGGCCACCGCCGCCATGCTGGTGGAGAACGCCGGTGAATTGCTCGGTGAACCCTGGCGCGAACGCGCCGCGGCCCTCGCCCGTGATCCGGCGGTCGCTGAGGCCCCCGCCGTGGCGCTCGACGGTCGCATGTTTCCGCACGAATGGCTGGTGACGCCCCTGGGATTTCGCAAGACCGATGGTCTCGATCACCATGCCGACCACTTTTTTCCCGGTTGCAACGACATCGCCTGGGATCTGGCCACGGTCACCGAGGAATTTCAGCTGTTGCCCGAGGCCGCCGATGTGCTGTTGACGCGCTACATGGAACTGTCCGGGGACAAACACGCCGCGCGACGCCTGCCGTTTCAGCGTGCGGCTTACCTGGCCCACCGCCTGGGCTATGTGACCCTGGCGCGCGAGAGCCTCGCCGATACGCCGGACGGGCAACGCTTCGCCATCCTGGCGCACCGTTACGCCCAGCGCCTGCGGGAAGCCCTTCCATGAGACCCCGGCTGTACATCTTCGACGCGGACGATACCTTGCGGCGGACCACCACGGGCCAGCCGTGCCCGCACGGTGTCGCCGAATGGGAATTGTTGCCGGGGGTGCGCGCGCGCCTGGCGCAAATCCCCTGGAGTCCGCGCGGACCCTATCTCGCCATCACTTCCAACCAGGACCACGTGGGCTATGGATTGTTGTCGGCCAACCTGGCCCGGCGCCTGCTGGTGGATCTCGCCCTGGCGGCCGCCGGCCCCCTCCGTCCCGCACCCTTCATCGCATTCTGTCCGCATCCCGAAGGGGCTGGTTGCGCCTGTCGGAAGCCGGCCCCCGGGATGTTGCTGCGTGCGCTGGCGCACTTTCGCATACCGGCCGCAGAGGCGGTATTCGTGGGCGATGCGCCATGCGATCAGGAAGCGGCGCGGCGTGCACGCATTCCGTTCCGGCATGCCAACGCGTTCTTCGCCCGTGGGGCGCTAGACTGAAGACAGGGGTGCGTCTGCGGAGTCCGCTCATGGCCGCCGATATGTTCTGGGAACACATCCGACAAAAGTGGCAGCCCGCCTCGGACGAACAAATGCGCGGCGCCGCCCATGCGGTGCTTTATCACCTGCGCCGCCGACTCCCCCACGAGGAAGTGCAGGCCCTGTTCTCGGAGCTGCCCGGTGAAGTGGTGGGTCTGTCCTTCGATACGGCCTACCTGAAGGAATTCCATTCCCCCACGCGGCCGGCCGAGCGTCACCAGGACGCGCCGGAATTCTTCCTCACCGTAGGCCGCGAAGCGGCGCTCTCCGAGGACGATGCGGCACGCGCCACCGAAGCCGTGTTCGCCGCCATGAAACAGGCACTGCCGGACAAGCAGATCAGCGCGGTGCGGACGATGCTGCCCAAACACCTGGGCGAGGTATGGCAGCGCGCCTGACCTTGCCTGGTTGCGCGCTTCAGGTCGAAAACATATGGGCGATGGCCTCGCCCAGCGCCTGGGTCACGATGACGACCAGCACTGCGATGCCCACGTGTTCCCCCACCACAGGCAGCACCGCCACCTGTCGATCACGGGCCAATCGGAAACTCAGGATGCCCACCACCAGCAACCCCCAGACGACACTTGCCAGAACCGCAGCGGGCAAGGGCAGCAGCAACACCGGGACGAGAAAGGTCGCCGCCATCACGAACTTCGCTATGAAGGTCGCTATCGTCGCGTGCCAGACCTGGCGAACGGACAAGTGGCTCTCCGATTCCTTGGAAATGTGAATGCCCAGGGCGTCCGACATGGCATCCGCCACCGCAACGGTGATAATGCCGCCGACCACGGCTTGCAACGACTCGGTGCCTGCATGCAGTCCCACGATGAGCCCGAGCGTGGTAATCACGCCCGAGGTCAGGCCGAAGTGAACCCCGCTCCGTGCGCCCTCACCCATGGATCACTCGGCTTCCCGTTTTTTGCCGTAGACCACGCGATCCCCGGGGCGGATCCCGCGGGCAGACAGGTAACCGCCGTTGACCTCGAGCGCAGCGACATAGGGCACGCGGGGACGATGGCTCGGGCAGTCGAATCCGGTTTCGCTGAGGCACGGAGCCATGGTGCGTATCGCCTGGATGCGGCCCGCCGCATCGAGAAAGGCGATGTCGAGAGGAATGCGCGTCTTGTACATCCAGAAGCCGGCATTGCCCGGCTGGGGCCTGTCGTACAGGAACAGCATCCCGGCGTCCGATGCGAGGCTGGCGCGCTCCATGAGACCGCGGGCGCGTTGCGCGGGTGTATCGGCAATCTCCACACGCAGATGGAAGACCCCGGAACGACTCTCTATCCGCAGGGACTGCGTCGTCACAGCCTCCTCATCGGCCTGCGTCCCCGCGGGCAGACTGAGCAACACGGCGACCACCCATCCGGGCCAACGCCTCATGTGCGCGCCTCGGGTGGTGTGGCGCGTCCGTAGGCGATGCCGTTCTTGCCAGTATTCTTGACCGAATACATGCGTTCGTCCGCCTCGCGCAGCAGTTGCTCCAAATCCGGGCACGCCTGACTGCAACTCACGGTACCCACGCTGAACGTGACGGGCCAGTTTTCCATTTGCATCCTCGCAAGCAGGCGGTCGCGCAGCTTGGGCAGCACCTGGCGCGCCGCCGCCTCATCCGCTTCGGGGAACAGGATAACGAACTCGTCACCGCCAAGTCGCGCCACCTGGTCCACCTGGCGAATGTTTTCACGAAGGGTTTCCGCAACCCGACGCAGCAGGCGGTCGCCGGCCGCATGTCCGTAGGTGTCATTGACGTGCTTGAAGTTGTCGATATCCAGGTACGCGAGCGTAACAGGATGGCCGTAGCGGGCGGTGCGGGCCAGCTCCCGCGTGGCGGTGCGATAGAACGCGTGGGCACTTGCCGCGCCGGTGACCACGTCCGTGTCCACCAAGACCTGCAATCGTTCCTGTTTTTCCCGCAGGTGCGAGAGCAGCAGGGCCGTAATGACGAAGAAAGCCAGTGTGGTCACGACGTCCAGAAACACCCCGCCCGGGTGCTGCGGCAGGTGCAGAGCGAACACACCGGAGCTGTACACGGCCAGGCCCCAGCTCACGATAGCGGTCAGCACGGCCAGCGGCCGCCCCAAACGCCAGGCCGCGAAACCGATGGGTATCAGGTACAGAATGGCAAGGATGAACTCGGGCCCGACCAGGAAATCGGCCGTCCCGACCCACGCGATGAGTGCCGCGGCAACGGCCAGGTCACGCCAGCGTCGCGCCACGGGCCTCACGCCTCCCCGGGACGACGGCATGCATGCCGCCCCACATGGTGCGGGTTCAACCGCCCAGGGTGCGGTCCTGGAGTGCAAACCATGCCAGCGCCTGTTCGAAATGGGCCGGATGAAAGTCCGGCCAGTAGTCCTCCACCACGTAGAAGTCGGCATACACCGACTGCACCGGCAGAAAGCCGCTCAGGCGCCGGCCGCCGCCCCAGCGGACAATGAGATCGAGGCGTGAAATTTCCCGCGAGCGCAATGTGCCTTCGTCGCGCAACCCCTGCAGGTCCCAGTCCCAGCCGTAGTTCACCAACAGGTTCACGCGCACATCGCCACTGCTGCGGCGCCGGAACGGTCGCAGTTCGTCCGGAAACACGCGCGATGCCGGATCCCCTACCACCAACAGCGCCGCGCCACGTGCGGCTATCGCTTGAGCGAATGCCACGCAGGCGGCACTGAAGCCCCTGGTCTGCGCCGTGGCGCGACGCGTATTGTCCTGAGTGAAACCGAAGATGGAGATCTCAGGGATGCCACGAGCCCGGCAGGCTTCAAAAAGGGCAATGCCCGGCTTTACGCCATGGGCATAGCCGTGTTCCCGCGCCAGCCCGTGCGCGACCGCCCAGCGCCGATTGCCGTCGGGAATGAAACCCACGTGTTCAGGGAGACGCTGCCGAGCCATAGCCGCCCTCTTTCCGATTGGCTACGAGTATAGGCAGCGGGGCACCGCCACGGACGCTTCTGGTGAAAGTGCAGGCATGCAAAGAAGTGCAAGTATCCCCCCTTTGCTCTTTTCGCATCGCGCCATTGGCGTGACAATGGCCGCGAGGTGAGCCATGCCCCGAATTCTCCTGGTTGATGACGATATCGAGCTTTGCGAACTGCTCTCGGACTACCTGTCCGGTGAGGGTTTCGACGTGGTTTCCGTGCATGACGGCCGCACTGCGGTGGAACGGGCCGCAGAGCCGGGCTGGGACGCGGTCATTCTCGACATCATGTTGCCCGGAATGAACGGCTTCGATGTGCTCAAGCACCTCAAGCCCGAACTCAAGCCGCCGGTGCTCATGCTGACCGCGCGGGGCGAGGACACCGACACGGTGCTGGGCCTGGAACTGGGTGCAGATGACTACGTGGCCAAGCCCGCCAATCCGCGGGTATTGGTGGCACGCCTGCGCGCCTTGTTGCGACGCCACGGAGACGCCGGTCATGGCGTACTGCGGGTGGGCGACGTAGAGCTGGATCCCGCCGGCCGCCGTGTCAGCGTTTCAGGCCGGTCGGTCGCACTCACCGGCGCCGAGTTCAACCTCCTGGCCGTGTTGATGCGTGATGCCGGTCGCGTGGTGTCCAAGGAAACCCTCGCCACCGAGGCGTTGGGCCGCGAACTGCAGGCTTTCGATCGGCGCATCGAAACCCACATGACCCAGATCCGCCGCAAACTCGGTCCCTTCCCCGACGGCACACAGCGCATTGAAACCGTGCGTGGTGCCGGTTACCAGTACGTGCTGCACTGATGGGCTCGCTGTTCACCAAAATATTTCTGTCCTTCTGGATTGCGGCGCTCCTGCTGGGCGCGTCGGTGTTCACCCTCGAACGCACCCTCGGCGACGATGCGCTCGCCCAGGCAGTGGAGCGTGCGGACGCCCATGCCGAAACCGTGGCCACACTGCTCGCCGACGAAGGCATGCCTGCGGTGCGGCGCTGGCTGGGCGGCATGGCGCGCAGCGAGCGTACGCCACTGTTACTGCTCGACGCGCAGGGTTTGCCGGTGCCCAATCAGCCCTTCGCCCGCCGCTTGCGCGAACATCTGAGGGACGGGCTTGCACCGGGCGTGCATCGCGTGGTCCCGGGTGTGTACACGGTGGTACGCCCCGTGCCTGCGACGGAACCGCCGCTCATGCTTGCCACGGTGGTACGGGTGGCTGCCGCGCACCGGCTTTCCTTCCTGACCCGGCTCGGCATCGCCGTGGCGGTGAGCGGGCTGGTTTCCTTCGGCCTGGCCACGCTGCTCACGCGTCCGCTGCGCCGTCTGCGCGGCGCCGCACAAGCCATTGCCGGCGGCGATCTGGAGGCTCGCGCCGGTTACGCCGGCCGTGATGAAATCGCCGCCCTGGCGCGCGATTTTGACCTGATGGCGGATCGGGTGCGCGACCTGCTCGAAGCGCAACGACGTCTGCTGCGCGATGTATCGCATGAGTTGCGCTCACCGTTGGCGCGCCTGCGCATCGCCCTTGAACTCGCACGCAAGAAAGGCGCCGCTGAGGCGGAACTGGAGCGCATCGGGCGCGAGGCCGACAGGCTGGAGCACTTGATCTCCGATGTGCTGTCGCTGGCCCGCCTCGAAGCCGGCAAAACGCATCTGAAGCGCCGGCCCCTGGAACTCGCCACGTGGCTGGCTGCGCTGGTGCAGGATGCTGCTTTCGAAGCCGAGGCGGCCGGCAAACAGGTGGTGTTCACCCCGACCACCGACGTCTGCGTCGACGCCGATGCGGTACTGCTGCGTTCCGCAGTGGAAAACGTGTTGCGTAACGCGGTGCGTTACACGCCCGAAGGGGCGACGGTGGACGTAGGCATGGATGTCGATGGCACGGGCGTCACCCTCACGGTGCGCGATCACGGGGAAGGTGTTCCTGCGGAGGAGCTGGCCCGCCTCTTCCAGCCGTTCACGCGCGTCGGTGAGGCGCGCGAGCGCAGCCGTGGCGGTTTCGGTCTTGGGCTTGCCATCAGTCGGCAGGCGGTGGAGGCCCACGGGGGACACGTCATTGCGGAGAATGCCCCGGATGGTGGGCTCTGTGTGCGCCTGCATCTGCCGACCTGCGCGGCCGATGCGCAGTCTTGAAGGCAGCCTGCCTGGAGGTCAGATTTCCGGCCCACGCCTTACCCGGGCTGCGTTTCCGACGCAGCCGGGTGCAGCGTGGGCAACCAGCATCGACGGTTAGGTGCGCTTTTCCACCAGGTTCTTGAAGTTCTCGAGATTCTTGTGCACGGCGTGCTTTTCGAGGCCGAGCTTTTCGCCGGTCTTCTCGATGAGGCCCTGGGGCTCATAATCGAGTTCGAGGGCGATACGCGTGATATCGCTGGAGATCGGCTCGAACTCCACGGCCCCATTGTTCTTCGCACCGGTGGTGCTGCGCCAGGCAATGCGGCGTTCCGGGATGGTGTCCGTCACTTCCGCATCCCACTCCTCCTTCTTGCCCGCGACTTTCGCACGCCAGTGCATGTGCTTATCATCGAGCTTCTTGACCTCTTCCACGTTGTCCATGAATTTCGGGAAATCCTCAAACCGCAGCCAATAGCTGTACGCCAATGCCGCGGGCACGTTGACGTCGATGGTGTCTTTCACGCTCGCCATGACAATGCCTCCCAGGGCGTTTGATGACCCTCTTATGCAAAGCCTATGGCCGAACGATACGATCGCCATCATGGATTTCACGAAAAGCGTAAGCTGTGGTGGTGAAGGCTATCGTGCGAACACGCATTTGAAATCTGCAGGGCGCGCTCACTGACTGAAATCCCCTGCATCGAGCGCATGCAGCAACGCCGCATCCACGTCCTCGAAGCGCAGCATTCGCGTGCCGCCATGGTCCGCCATGAAATCCCGCGCCTCATCCTCGTTCACCAGCGGGACCAGCTCGTGGCCCATGGGCCCCAGCACGTCGGAACCGATCACGTACACCGCATCACGCGCAGGCACACGCCGCAGGCCGTAGTATTCGGTAACGCCGATGCCGTCGATATCTTCCGCGCGATGTCCCGGTGCATAGCGCTCCAGATCGAGGAGGTACTTGAACATGTCCTTGGCACCATCGAAATGATGGGCGTGACCATCGCGGTAAAGCACGGTCGCCACCCACTCGGGGTACTTGGCAACGAACATGCCGCACACCGGGCAGGTGTCCGTGGGGGCTGGATCCGGTAGCGTGAGGGCCAAAGCGGGCGCAGCCATGCTGCACCACAAAAAAAGCGCGATAATGTTTTTCTTCATGGCGTCGTCAACCTGAAGAGGGCGGCCGCAGCCGCCCTCTTTTCAAAAGGAACTCACTTCTGCTGCCGTGCCCGTCGCTCGGCGCGGCGCTTGCGAATCATGGCCGTGTCTTTGGCCATGTCCTCGTGGGCGGCAGCGAGCGCAGCGTCGAAGCTTCCGAGTTTTCCACCCTGTTCACGCCGTACGCGTTTCGCCGCATCCTCGCTGGCGAAGGCAATTTTGCTGCGTGCCGTCATGGTCCCCTTGATCTTGCTGCCGATGAGGTAAGTGGCCTGATCGACGTTTACCAGCGGCTTTATCTTTTCCCTGCTGCCGTAGTCGGCCGCGTAAATGGCCTTGGGTCCGCGATCCATGTTCAGGCTGAGACTGAGCGCCGCACAGTGGATGGAACAGGTGCCGTCCACCAGGTCGTCCTCGTAGTGCACCAGATGCCGGCTGTGATGCCATTGCGTCCGATCCATGCCGCAATACGGGCACTTCGGATATTTCTGCAACTCGTTTTCCAGCGGATTGGGATCCGGCGGTGTCTTGGGAATAAACTGCAGTGGCGTGCCATCGGCGTTGGCCTGGGCAAAAACCTGCGGACTGACGGTACCGGCGACCACCACCGTTCCCACCATACCCTTCAATACTTCCCGTCGTTTCATGATGCCTCCTCGGGCCATTGCCTCGTCTGAAGCGGCGAACCCGTCGCCGTTACCAATTGGCCAGTCCTTTCATCACACTGAAGTACGTGGCCCCCTGCCAAACCGTGGCGACGCCGAGCGCAATGACGAACAGCGCCGCCAGTTTGAGCAACTGTGCGCGGCGCGTAGCACCCAGCCGCGCCAGCAAAATGCTGATGAAGACCATGGATGGGAGCGTACCGAGTCCGAACGCGAGCATGAGCAGGCCGCCGTCCAGCGGCCCCTGGGCGGTGGTCGCCTTGACGGCCATGGCGAGGGTCAGTGAGCAGGGCATCATGCCGTTGAGCAGACCGCCTGCGGCGGCCCCGGCCACAGGCCGGGTACCCGCCAGGCGCACCGCGCCATGCAGCCAGGCGGTGGGCAACAAATTCAGTCGCAGGCGCCATGGTCCGATACCGAGAATGTCGAGCCCAAGCAGGATCACCACGACACCCGCGAAGATCTGGAGGATCGCCTGGGCCTTGCCCACCATGCCGGTGGAGGTGAGCACAAGACCCAGCATCCCTGCCAACACGCCGACGATGACGTACACCAGCACGCGGGCTCCATGATAGGCAGCATAGGCCAGCGGCTGCCGCGCCCCCTCCCCCATGCCCAGGAAGAAGGCGCACACCAGTCCGCCGCACATGCCGATGCAGTGACCGCTGCCAAGCAATCCGGCCAGGAAGGCCATGGCCAACGTCGTTTCGAGCATCACGGAAGCGGCACCTCGTCGTTCACCGTTTCAGCGAGCAGCGCCTGCACCATGGTCTCGAAACTCTCGGCATCGGATTCACCGAGGATTTTCCCGCGCACCGTCCCCGTGCGATCCACGAACACCGTGGTGGGCAAGCCGATGATGCCGTAGCGACGCGCCACCTCCGACTCACCGTCGAGCAGGGCCGGATAGGTCACGCCCAGGCGTTTGATGAAACGCACCACCGTGTCACGGTCCTGGGCCACATTGACGGCGAGGATCTCCAGCCCCTGCCCATGCAGGCGTCGGTACACGGGTTCGAGCGCCGTCATCTCGTCCTTGCAGTACGGGCACCAATCGGCCCAGAAACGTACTGCAACCACTTGCCCGCGCAGGTCCGCAAGCCGCACGGCCGTGTCCTCCGGTGTCGCCAATTCAAAGGCCGGCGCCGCATCACCGGCCTGGAGGCGCGGCGCATCCGCACCGCACCCGAGCAGCAACGACACCAAGAATCCCAAAATAACGATGCGTACAGTTTTCATCCAAGCAGCTTCAGGTGCGAGGTGGCCGAGAACCAGGCCACCAGGAGGGTGAACACGAGCCACAGTGCGGCCGCCGCTGCCGTCATGCGCGGCAACACGCCCGCCAGTGCAGAGCGGGCGCCGGCGGTCCGGGCCAAAGCGAGGCTGGTCAACATGCCGAAACCGAGTGCGGCGGCGGAAAACAGCGGCAGATAAAGCAGGTATCCCAGGTAGCCGTATTCGCGCTTCAACAGGCAAAACGGGCAGTGGTGATGGGGATGCTCGTAGATGTAGGGTGACACGAAGGCGATTACCGCGGCGATGGCGACGAAGAAACCCGCGCTGCTCAGCAGGGCGAACGGCCATGCCGAGCCGCGACGCAGCAGCGACCAGGCGCCCGCAGCCAGGGTGAGCGCCATGACCAGGTAAAAGCCGATCTGCGCAGGCAGCGGCGGCAGCGCGGCCATGTCCCCGCTGACGCCTTGCGCCTGGCTGCTGAACAGACTGCCGCAACAGGAGGTGATCACGTCGGCGCGCAATCCCAGGAAATACTGGAACTGCACCAGCGCGGCGGCGAGTGCGAGCGGCAGAATGAACAGCAGCAGTCCGTATTTGGCACGAATGAACGGATAGTCGCGGGCCCGTTCATCGATGTTGTGCACGATGAGCCAGGCGGCCGCGGCAAAGAACAGTGCCAGCTTCAGCACGAGCGCAGGAAATCCCCAACCATTCACGTTCAACGTGCCCACCGCGCACATGGCACCTACGAACTGGACCGCGAGCGCGTCGGCGGTGAACACGAACAACAGCAAGGCGAGCAGCTGTGCCGCGAGCACGAAACCGACGATGGTGGCGACCAGATAGGTGGCGCGTTCGAGGCGGATTTGACGCACACTGCCGCTCGCGAGATTCCAATGCCGCAGCACCTGAACGGCAAACGCCGCCGCGGGCACCAGCAACACCAGCGACAGCAGGTCGGTGGTGAGCAGGGCCATGATCGCGGGATGAAACAGCATCAGCCCACCACGCGTCCGTCGCGCAGCGATACACGGCGGTCCACCACGCCCGCCTTAATCACCAGTGGGTCATGACTGGCGAGCAGCACCGTGCGGCCCTCCGCCTTCAGGCGCGTCACGATGGCGAGGAAGGCTTCCGACAAGTGACTGTCCAGGTTGGCGGTGGGCTCGTCTGCGATGATCACAGGCGGGTCGTTGATCAGGGCGCGGGCGATGGCGGTGCGCTGCGCCTCGCCGCCCGACAGCGATTCCACGCGCGCATTCTGCCGGTGCGCAAGCCCGAGGCTTTCCAGCAGCGTGCCGGCGCGCGCATGCAGATGCTGATGGGATGGTGCCAGCGGATAGGCCGGCAGCATCACATTGTCGAGCACGGAGAGTCCGCGGATCAGGTTGAACTGCTGGAAGACGAAACCGAACAGGCGCCGGCGACGCTCGGTGAGAAAGCGTTCGGGCAGACTGGACAATGCCTCGCCATCGACATGCACGCGGCCTTCCGTGGGACGCGCAAGCCCGCCCACCAGGGTGAGCAGCGTGGTTTTGCCGGAGCCGCTCGGGCCGGTGAACAAGGTCACCTCACCCTGGCGCAGATCCAGATCGATGCCGTCCACCGCATGGAACATGTTGGGCTGGCCTTCGTTGTAGGCCTTGCGCACGCCGCGCACTTCGATGAAACCGCTCATCGCATCACCGCATCGGGGTCGGTTACCGCTGCGCGCCACACCGGGATCAGGGTGGCAGCGGTGTAAGGCACCACCGTGAGCAGGAACAGGCCCACCAGTTGCAGGCCGTCCACGGCGGGCGTGAGTCGCACTTCGGGGTAGAGCACTGCCCAGCCGCGCAGCGCCGAGGCGAACAGCGGTGCGCCGAAGGCGAACACATGGGCATAGGCCAGCACGAAGCCCAGCATGAATGCCAGCAGAGACAGCAGGCCGCCCTCCAGGAGTTTCATACGCATCACGTCGCCGGTGTCCCAGCCCACCGCCTTGAGAATGCCGATCTCGCGCCGCTCGTCGGCGCTGAGTCCGGAGGCCTTTTCCCAGGCCAACATGGCGAAGGCCAGTCCCGACGTGACCAGCAATACCAGCAACAGGCCTTCGCGCCAGTCGAACAGCGCCGCGTAGGTGCGCAGGATCTCCTCACGCAGGATGGGGCGGCTGTCGGGCAGACGCGCCAGTACCTTCTCGGCCACCGTGCGCACCTCGCGCGGGTGCGCCACGGACAGGGCTACATCGGTATAAAAACCCGCAGGCATGCCGCTGATGGCGAGGAAGTCCCGTTCACTGAGCAGCAGCAGGTCCGCGGCGACCAGCGCCGATTCATGGGGCATCACCTCGACCACCCGCAGAGGCAGCGCGCGGCCGTTACTGGTGCGCAGGGACAGCAGGTCCCCCACCGCGGCGCCACGCGCTTCGGCGACACCGCTGCCGAGTATCGCCGTGCCTGCCGCCACCTTCCGGTCGGAGGGAACCATCAGGGTGTAGTTGGCGGCGACCACAGGATCGAAGTGGTAGCCCCACAGGCGTCCTTCCACCTTGCGAACGCCACGGATTCCGCGCAAGGCTTCCACGTGGGCCGCGGGCAGGAGGTCATGACGACCGGCGGTGACTTTTTGCACCACCACCTCGGGCGCGGCCTCCAGCATCAACGCCGCCTCGCGCTTCAGAGCGTGGCTGAACAGCATCACGGAAGCGACCAGGAACACCAACGCCGTGTAGACCGTCAGCAGCCCGAGGTTTTTGGCGCGGCGCCGACGCAGGGCCGCCACCGTGTAATCGAGCAGATAACGCTGTCTATTGAGAAAGTGGTGCATGGCGCAGGTGCGGCGGCGGTGCAATCAAAGTGCCCGAGGGAAAGTGTTCCAGAGCCACCGGGTGGTCCTGAAACGGCGTGTGGTAATCGGCTTGGGACAGGTGTCGCGTATAGCGTGCTTCCGTCGACAGACACAGGTCGGTAAGACCCAGCGCGCGGACGCGCTCCCGGTTGGCGAGCGCCGTCGCGTCGGATGCCCAAGCGGCATGGACGAGCACTCCGACGAACATCAAGGCGACGAACGTCAACAGTGCGAGCACCGGGTTGCCCGGTCGGTGTGATTTGGCTGTCGGCATGGTCATGGCAGGTTTGCAACACCCGAGCACGGATCGGGCCAATTCCCCGGCCCCCGTGGTGCTTTGACCATAACCCCGAACCGATGTTGACGGCCGTGGCAAATGCCGCAACTTCGAGTGAAATCCCTCACCGGGGTGTCGGGGTCCCTGGTTCAGTGGCGCCCCCATCCACACGCCCGCCCACGCGTAACAACGGCTTGCTGACAAAGCAGCATTTCGGGAAACTGTGTGCGATGAAACCTGCCTCCCATGAAGCCGTCGTTCCCGTTCCCCGCAACCTTTTCCGTGGTGAGCACCGCCTCCGCATCGCCCTCATCGGCATGCCGAACTGCGGCAAGAGCACCCTGTTCGATGCGGTGTCCAGTACCTCCATTCAGAAAGGCGAGCTCTCCGGTGATCGCCCCTACCGCGAGTGCGCGGTGCAGATTGGCTTGGACGAGGCACGGGTGGTGGAGCTGCCGAGTATCCGTTCCCTGCATCTCAGCGGCAGTGACGAGCGGGATGCCCTGCAATACCTGCTTTGGGGCGACCAGCCGCCGCCCATTGCCGCGCACGAAAGCACACGCGCGCCCTTTTCGCCACCCGATGTGATCATCCAGGTGGTGGATGCCACCGCCCTGGAACGCGATCTGGAACTCACCCTCGAGCTGAGCCACCTCGGCCGACCGGTCGTGATCGCCCTTAACATGATGGACAGCGCCGCACGCAAGGGTCTGCACATCAGCGCGCGGGCCCTGAGCCGTGCGCTCGGCATGCCGGTGGTGCCCACGGTGGCGCTCATGGGCCATGGCATCGCAGAAGTTTTCGCGCGTGCCGTGGACGCCGTACGCCAGCAGGCCTGCCCGATTCCGCAGTCATGCAATCACCACATCCGTGACAGCCTGCGCCCGCTCAGCCAATTGCTCAGCCGTCCGGACGTGCACGAGGCCTTCGGCGTGCCCCATCCCTTCCTGCTCACCCAGATCGCCATGGGTGAAGGCTATTTCCATGAGGAAATGGATCAGCACTTCCCCGCCCTGCACGCCGACATCGCCGGTCTGCGTGCCGAGGCCGAACGCCAGCTTCCGCGGCCGTTGGCCGAGGAACTACACGCCGATCGCCATCACCGCGCCGCCACCCTGTTCGAGAGTGTCACCCGTCTGGGTGCCCCCCACGAGGGCAAGGGCTGGCGTTACTGGCTGGATGAGCTGTTCCTCCACCCGCAGTGGGGCCTGCTCGGCAGCCTGGTGGTCTTCGCTGCGGTGCTGTTCGTGGTGTTCGAGGTCAGTGCCTGGTTGGACAGCCTGACAGCGGCGCGGCTCATCGATTTGGCCGCCGGCTGGAACCCGCAATCCACCACGGGCGTGGTGGGGCGCGCTATCGTGGACGGGCTCATCGGCCTGGTGGGCATCGTTGTGCCCTACATGTTGCCGCTGGTCATGCTGCTCGTTGCCCTGGAACAAGCGGGTGTGATGCAGCGCATCGCCTTCGTGGTGGATCGCGGTTTCCACCACGTGGGCCTGCACGGCAGTGTTGCGGTACCGTTCCTGCTGGGCTTCGGCTGCAACGTGCCGGCGCTTTCCGCCGCGGCCGCCAGTACCCGTGGGCGCGCCCGCGTCGTGGCATCGCTGCTGATCACCTTCGTACCCTGCTCCGCGCGTTCGGCCATCATCCTGGCGCTCGCCGGCAAATACCTGGGCGCCGGCGGTGTGCTGGCCATCTTCCTGTTGGCCACCACCGTCATCGCTGTGGTGGGCCGGTTGCTTGCACGCCGCCAGCCTGAAACCGGCCCCGGTCAGGTGCTGGAGATCCCGCCCTATGCCCTGCCCGAGCTTCGCAGCTTGCTCGCCACCACCTGGTCGCGCACCGAGGACATCGTCACCATCGTGACGCCGCTGCTGGTGGGCGGCAGTGTGGTGCTGGCGCTGCTGAGTCATTTCGGCGCCGATGCCATCATCAACACCTTGCTCACGCCGGTTACCAGCTGGTGGCTGGGCCTGCCGGTGGTGCTGGGCCTGCCCATCCTGTTCGGCGTGCTGCGCAAGGAATTGTCGCTGCTGATGATCTATCAGGCGCTCGGCACCTTCGAGGTGGGCGACATCCTCGACCCGGTGCAGATCACCGTTTTCCTGTTGTTCCTCACCTTCTACGTGCCCTGTGTTTCGACCTTTGCGGTGATGCTCAAGACCATTGGGCGCAAGGAGGCCCTCGCCTCGGTCACCCTGTCCGTGGGGGTGGCCCTGCTGGTGGCCGGCCTGGTGCGTCTGCTGCTGGAGATCGGGCGTTGGCTGGTATGAGGCGACGCGCGCTGCCGCCCGCCTCTGCTAGCCTGTTCCTGACACGGGCGTGTGAAGGCCCGCGCAACAAGCCATGGACGCACCGCACCCTATTCGCCGCGGGTTTTACCGCCACCGATTGCCGGTACGCATCACCCACTGGCTGAATTTCCTGTTCCTCGTCGTGATGCTGGGCAGCGGGCTGCAGATCTTCAACGCCCACCCGGCACTCTACTGGGGCGAGCGTTCCGATCCCGGGCAGGCCTGGCTTGCCACCATGGCCCGCACCGATTTGGCCGATGGGGAACGCCAGGGCATCACCGTCCTGTTTGGCCGCGAGTTCGACACCACCGGCGTACTCGGCTATTCCGACGGGACGCCGCGCGGCTTTCCGGCCTGGGCGACCATTCCCGGCGATCGCTGGCTGGCCATGGGGCGTCGCTGGCACTTGTTCTTTGCCTGGCTGTTCGTGCTCAACGGGCTGGCCTATATCGCCTGGGGCATTGCCAGCCGTCACCTGCGGCGCGACCTGTGGGTGCGGGGCGACGAGATCCGCGATCTCCCACACACCGTGCGCAGCCACCTTTCCCTGCGCTCATTGCGTGCCGACGCGGAACAAGGCTACAACCCGCTGCAGAAGATCTCCTATCTCGTCGTCGTGTTCGTGCTCGCACCCCTCATGCTGCTGACCGGCCTGACCATGTCCCCGTGGCTCGATGCAGTGTTTCCGGCCTTGGTCACCACCTTCGACGGGCGCCAGTCGGCGCGCAGCATCCATTTCATCGTGGCGTTCGGGCTAGTGGTGTTCACGGTGGTGCACGTGCTGATGGTCATCGCCGTGGGGCCTGTCCGCGAATTGCGCGCCATGATCACCGGTTGGTTTCGGCCCCGGGGACCGCACGGATGAAGCGCCCCGTTTCCCAGCACCGACGCCGTGTCCTGCTGCGCCTGCTCGGGCTCGGCAGCCTGTTCGCGCTGGGGGGCTGCGACCGACTGTCGCAGAGCGACTGGTTCCCGCGCCTGCTGGGCAGTGCGGAACGGCTGAACCTGCGTGTGCATCGCGCCCTGGCGCGACGCAGCACCCTGGCCACCGAGTTTACCGAGGCGGATCTGTCGGCGCGGTTTCCGAGCAACGGCACTTACCGGCCGGCGGATGCGGATTACCAGGCACTGGCCGCCCGTGGGTTCGCCACCTGGCGTCTGCCCGTGGACGGATTGGTGGAACAGCCCCGGCGTTACTCGCTGGCTGAACTGCGCACCCTGCCCTCACGCACCCAGATTACGCGCCATGATTGTGTGGAAGGCTGGAGCGCGATTGCCAAGTGGCGCGGCGCACGGCTCAGTGCCTTGCTCGATGAGGTACGGCCCCTGCCACGGGCGCGCTTCGTAGTGTTCCATTGTTTCGATACCATGGACGCCACGGGGGCCCGTTACTACGAAAGCATCGATTTCATCGACGCCTACCATCCCCAGACCATCCTCGCCTACGAATGGAATGACCAGCCCCTGCCGGTACCCTACGGCGCACCGCTGCGTCTGCGCGTGGAAAGGCAGTTGGGTTACAAAATGGCGAAATACCTGCGGCGCATCGAACTGGTGGAAAGCTTCGACGGCATCAACGGCGGCCGTGGCGGCTACTGGGAAGACCACGGCTACGAATGGTACGCAGGCATCTGACCAGCAACGGCGGAATCCCTGCGTTTACCGACGGCGCGCACCCTGTCGCGCAAACACCAGACCGGCGACCGCCGCGGGAACGAGCGCGAAATCCTGCGGCACGTCGAGCAGGAACGCCGCCTGGCTGCCCACCAACGCCCACAGGACCGGCACCACGTACACACTGCGTGGATGCGGCTGTTCAAGGAACGCGAGCATGCCGATGGTGAACAGGGTGGTGGGGCATGGCAGACCGAAGGTGGGCATGGCAGGCCACGGGTGCCCGGCTTGCCAGGACCAGAGCGGATACACCACGAGTGCGAAACCGATGAGCGCCGCACCGGCCGTGCCGCGCAGCCCTGCCACGCGCCTGAAGCGTAGCCTGCGACCGATCACGCCTTGCCAGAAAAACACCAGCGCACCCGCCAGGGAAGCGGCCGCAAAACCGTAGGCCAGTGGATTGATGCGCGCGAAAAACACCAGGTGGTAAGCAATCGCGAGCCAGGCCCACAACAGAGCAAGCACCGCAGACACCGCCACGCTGGATCCGGCCCGGGGACGCCACACCAGCGCCACGGCCAACAGCGCAAGCACCACGAGCAGCAGTTGCGCAGGCCAGACCGCTTCGTTGTAGGCACGAAAAATGTCGAAAAAGGCCGCGACGGTGAACGGCAGCGTCATACGGGATCGCCGTCAGCGTTGCCGCAGCGCCGCCACCGAGAGGCCCGCGGCAATGAAGGAAACACCGGCGCCCAGATTCAGGGCCCCGACCACACGCGGTCTTCCCTGCAACCAGGAGGAAATTCGCGAGGCGAACATACCCAGGAGGGAAAACCCCGCCGCGGTCAGCAGTGCAAACCACAAGCCGTAACCGAGCATCTGCAATGTCACGGAACCGCGCCCGGGATCGGCGAACTGCGGCAGAAACGCCAGCACGAAAAGACCGGGCTTGGGATTGAGGGTCGCGGACAGAAAGCCGGTGACGAAAACCGTCCGGTACGGCACCGGCGCCGCCGGCTGGACAGTGATGAGTGCACCGGAACGCAACACCTTGATGCCCAACCACAGCAGATACGCGGCACCGACCACCTTCACGATGATGAACGCCACGGCCGAGGTCTGGACCAGCAGGGTCAGTCCGAACGTGGCCGCGGCCACATGAAACAGGATGCCCGTTCCCGACGCGCAACCTGAAACCAGCGCCGCCACCCGCCCCTGGCTCAGCCCGCGCCCGATGGCAAGCAGGTTGTCAGGACCGGGCGCCAGCACCAGCAGGATACAGGCGGTGGTATACGCCATCCAAATGTCGAGTGGGAACATGCGTGGCAGCGTAACGCGCCACGGCTCGCGGAGCAAAGGCGAAACCAGGCGCCAGCGTAATTTTTTCCAACCAGCGGATTCATTGGCGCTCGCAAAGGACGCCAAGCAAGCAAAGGGGATGACAAAAGGCAAGATGCCGTGGAGCGGAACAGCACTCCTGCTTTTCATCGCAACAGATGTCTTGGCGCTCTTCGCGTCGTTGCGAGAGAAAACGCTCCCTTGCCAGCCTGCCCGGCTCGTTTTCCATCACCCTAGCACCACGGAAACCCCCACCAGTGCCGCACCGAGCAGCACGGCACCGCTGCGCAACGGCGACGCCTGCATGCGCCGCCACCGACCGAGGCTGAAGACGTCCACCGCGAACACGGGCACGCTGAGCAGAAACAAGGCGGCGAGCCAATGGAAGGCGAAACCGGACAAGGCGGCCGGTATCCGACCGACGGCTTCGTCGCCGATCTGCACGCCGGTGATAAAGGCCAGCCATAGCACCAGACTGAATGCCCACCAGCGATGCCGGCCGACGTGTTGGACAATCCATGGCAAGCTGCCCAGCCGCCAGGTGCAATACCCATGCAGGAGCGTGCCGACGATGTTGAGGATCAAGGAAAACACGCGTCAGGATAACGAGGTGAAGGCATCAGAACGGTAGGCGTTTGCGTGCAAGAGGGTTACTCAGGCGATTTCTGACGTTCCACTTTACCCAATTTCGCCCGTACGGTCTCCGCGTCCATCGCGTTTACGGCAGGACCGGCTTGCCGCGCGGCGGCGCCGGGTCGGTAGGCAAGGCGCACGTAGACCGGAAAATGATCGGAACCGAAGGCGGGCAGGCGCTGCATGTCGCAGAGCACGAAATCACGGGAGTGGAATACATGGTCCAGCGGCCAGCGCATGAACGGTATTTTTGCATGGAAGGTATTGAACATGCCGCGCCCCTTGCGCGGGTCGAGCAGCCCACTGGTTTTCTGGAACAGCGTGGTCGTGTAGGACCACGCCACGTCGTTCAGGTCACCGGCAACGATGCTGGCTTCTGCGCGCGCGCTCACCTCGCGGCCGACCACCAGCAGTTCCACGTCGCGCGGCAGTGAGGTGTCGGCCTCGGTGGGCGACGGCGGCTCCGGGTGAAGTGCATGCAGGCGGATCAGCTCACCGGAATTCAGCCGCACCCGTGCATGCATGGATGGGATGCCGGTGCGGACCAGATATTTCACCTCGGGTTCGAGCAAAGGCAGGCGCGAATACAACAGCATTCCGTACTTGTTGTCGAGCGGCTGCCTGATCGCATAGGGATAGTCGGCGGCGAGCGCCCGTAATTTCTCCTCCCACCAACCGTCCGGTTCGAGCAGCAAGAGCACGTCCGGCTGGTACTGCGCGACCAGTTCGAGAAGACGTCGTTCCTGACGGTTCTCCATCAGCACATTGGCAACCAGCAGGGCGAGACTCGGTCCTTCGCAATCCTCGGCGAACAACACCTCTTGGGGCGCCCAGGGTGTATAGGGGTAAATACGTGCAGCCTGGATCACCAGCACGGGGGCAAGGGCAAGCAGCGCCGCCAGGCCTGGCCCGGTGCCCACCTCTCCGGAAAGCAACAACAGCAACACCACCGCGATGCCGGCACCCAGAATCTGGGCGCGCGGAAAATCGAACACCCGGATCCACCAGGCCTCGCGCCGCAGGACGGGCAGAAGGCTGGCGACTGTCAGCACCACCGCGAGCACCAGTGCCAGCCATGCCATGGCATTCTCCCGCGCAACTGACCAAGCCGATTCTCCGCTAAGCATGGCGCAGGGACGGGCCTGGGTGCACGCGGATCAGTGCACGGCAATGCGGTAGTTTTTTTCCCGAAACAGCCGCAGGCACGCGTCGACCACATTGGGATCGTAGAGTGTGCCCCGGTGTTGTTCGATCTCTTCCAGGGCGTCATCAAGGTCCTGCGCGGGGCGATAGGGTCGAAACGAGGCAATGGACTCCACCACGTCGGCCACGGCAATGATCCGCGCGCCAAGCAACAGCTGATCACCTTTCAGGTGATTGGGATAACCGGAGCCGTCCATGCGCTCGTGATGTTGCAGCACCATCTCCGCCACGGGCCAGGGAAAGTCCGTGATCTTCAATATGTCGTAACCGATGCGCGCATGACTTTTCACCAATTCATACTCGATGGCGCCCAACTCGCCCGGGAAGCTGAGGATTTCCGCGGGGATGTGGATCTTACCGATGTCGTGAATACTGGCGGCCAATGCAATGCCCTGGATTTCCTCGGGCGGCAAGCCCATCTCTTCGCCCAGATGCCGGGTCAGGTCGGCCACCCGCCGTTGGTGACCGGCGGTATAGGGGTCCCGCTTTTCGATGGTGGAAGCAATGGCATCGATGGTCGCCTCCATGCTCTTTTCCAGGCGTAAAAGATAACGCTTGCGCTCCTCCTCCATCTCATGCTGTTCCGTAATGTCCTGCAATGCGCCGTCCCAGACGATACTGCCGTCTTCCTGCAGCGTGGGCATGGCATTGCAGAGCAGATAACGCGTCTTGCCGTCGATACCGGTGCTGCGAAAAACCCGATTGAGCCTTCCAGCGGCGGTCGCGATGCTTGTTTCGAACGCTGCCCGTTCTTCCGGGTAAAGACGTGCAAGAAAGCGCTCGGGATCCGTTCGCAATTCCGACGGTGGAATATCGAGCGCCGTCCGTGATCCGTTGCTCACGAAAGCGAACTCAAGGCTGCTGTCCGGGTAATGCACCAACTGAAAAAGCATCTCCGGCACGTTGTCGGCCATGACAAAAAACCGGTGCTGCGAGGTGAGCCGCGTGAGTGTGGAACCGAACAATCCTGCCACGGCCAGGTACAGGTCCAGCAGGTCACGCCCGAGCATCGGAATGCCACGCTTGCCGAGACCCATGACGCCAACCGTGCGATCTTCGACCTGCAGCGGCAGGAAGACCACCGCATAGTCGGTCTCCAGGTGCAGGGTTTCCGTCGCGAGAAAACCGCTTTCAAACACCTGGCGGATCACGCCTGACGCTGCAGCCCGCATCTGAGCGCAATCCGCTATGCCCACGCAGTGGTGGAACGCAAGCCGATTGTCACGCCGGGGCGCAGCGAAGATGGCCAGATCCGATTTGAGCAAATGGCGGGCGATCTTGC
Source organism: Gammaproteobacteria bacterium (assembly GCA_041687015.1). Classification (GTDB taxonomy): domain Bacteria; phylum Pseudomonadota; class Gammaproteobacteria; order Thiohalomonadales; family Thiohalomonadaceae; genus JALOAT01. The sequence goes on along the minus strand of JAWLCT010000011.1, from coordinate 24,464 downwards.
CGAATTCGGCCCAGATGTCCTGGTGCGGGTCGATCGCCGCCAGATACTGGGCGGTCTTGATGACGGCATCGAGCCGCTGTTCGGCCATACGCGGCGTCATGGGTTTGCGAAGCTTCTCAGGTACAGGTGTTCCATAAAGGTAAGGTCGAAGTCCGGATAATTGGCGAGATTGAGCACGCTTGTCGTCGGACTACGCAGTTGCAGCAAGCGTTGCTGCGCCCTGTTCGACAGCAACAGATCGGCGCAGCCACTCAGTGCGGTGTTGCCCGCGAGGGCGATGCGGTCCCGGGCGACCATGGGCACCAGTCCCACGGCTTGTGCGCTGGCGACGTCCAGATAGCGGCCAAAGGCGCCCGCGATCCAAATGCGTCGAAAATCGCCCGGCAGCACTTCCGCCTCCTTGCACAGCGCCGACACTGCCGCGCCGATGGCCGCTTTGGCGCGCTGAAACGCATCCACATCGCGTTTGGTCAATACCAGTTCACGCCCACCGGCAACGAAGCGGAATGCGCCGCCCGCAATATTGCCACGCTCGTCCAATGTGCCGCTCTCGCGCAAACGGGCGATGAGGTCGACCAGCCCGGAACCACAGATCCCGCTGGCCTTGTCGCTGTCGAGAATGTGGAAGTGCAGGCCTTCCCTGGAAGTGACACGATAGATGGCCCCCGGTTCCGCGGGCACGCCGAGCCCCCCTGTTTCGAACGCAGGCCCGCCCGCTGCGGCGGTCACGTGCAGCCGATGCCCGTCCCACAGGGCCACTTCGGAATTGGTCCCCACGTCCACGAACAACGCCGGTGCATCACCGTCGCGCAAGCGCACGGCCAGTAACCCGGCCAGCAGGTCGGAACCGATGAACCCCGCAAGGGGCTGCACCACCTCCACTTGCGCGTTGGGGTGTATCCCCCAGCGGGCGATCCAGGGGGCAACATCATCGGGTTGGCACTGCAGCGGCGTGGTCCAGTATTCCGGGCGGAGCAGTACGTCCAGATGCTTGCCGGTGAGCAGTGCCAGCATCGCCGTGTTGCCCACCAGGGTGACACGCGCGATGCGTCGCAGATCGAAGCCATCATGCACGGCGATGTCCTGCAGCGCGCCCCCAAGTGCCGCCACCAGGGCGGCACTCATCTCGGTGGCGGTTTCGGCCGTCCGCGCTGCAGCGGCCAGCCGGCCGATGAAATCGCTGCCGTGCAGCGCCTGGGGATTACGACCCCATCGATCCGCCAGCCAGCGACCGCTGGTCAGTTCAAAGACGGAGAGACAGAGGTTGGTGGTGCCGATGTCCACCGCGACGCCGCAGGGCCGTTTGATAGCGGACATGCCGGACGCCGCATCGTGCTCACGCGCTTCCTCGCGCGGCCAGAACCCCTCCGGTGTGGCACGCCAGTCGGAGGGCGGGGCGGGATTCAGAACCTCGACCGCGAGATCGCCGTGGGGCCTCACCTGGCAGGCCAGCCGCACCCCCTGGGCGAGCGCATCGTCGATCAGGTGAATCCGTTCGCTGTCCGTCACCGGCCCGGCATCGCCGGCCAGCAGACGAATGCGACACAAACCGCACGCCCCGTTGCCATGACAGCCGGAGCGTACCCGGTATGGGGTGGGCTCGAGGATGTCGCGTACGGAGCCGCCGGGCCGGAACACCAGCGTATGGGTTTCGTCCTCGAAGCGGAGCTTCAGGCGCGGCACGGCGCATCCGCGGCGCACGCGGCGAGCATCGCGTGTACATTCTCCGGCTTGGCTTCCAGCGGGACCTCGGAACCGGAGGACAGCAGCCAGCCACCCCGCCCCGCCATCGCCTCACGCACGGCACACGCCTCCTGGAAAATTTGCTCCGGTGGGGCCAACACAAAATCCAGCGAGCGGATGTTACCGGCGAGAACGGTACGCGGAAGCAGCCGCAGCACCTCGGCGACGGGCACTTCGTAGTCGAGACTGACGATGTTGATGCCCGCCTCGGGGAGCCGGGCCAGGATCGGCAGAATGGGACCGGGAATGTTCAACCAGCCCGGCGCACCCGCGTCGGCAAAGGCGGCAAAGATTTTCGCCATGCGCGGCAACACCTGCGCGTTGAAAAACGCCGGCGGTATCACCGCGGGCGAAGAAGACGGGTCGAACACCACGGGCACGTGCACGCCGGCGTGGATTTGCGCAAGCCCGTAAGCGATGGCCACGTCCGAGGCGTAATCCAGCAGCTCCGCAAACGCCTCCGGCGCGTCCACCAGGTAATACAGCGTCTCCTCCAGCCCCATGAGTGTGCTGATCAGACTCATGGGCCCTGCCAGTGCACCGACCACCAGCACGCGATCCCCCACGGTGCGGCGCAAGGCTGCGGCGGCCTTCAACACCTCCGGCATGCGTCCGTCCCGCGCGGGGTCCGGCATCTTGAGCGTGACAGGGTCCTGCCCCGGGCTCAGGGCGTACTGCGCCACGTGGGGATAGACATCGGTACGGTAGCTCAGCTGGGAACCGATGGCTTCCGTCTCGACGAAGGCATCCATGAAGGCGTAGACGGCGTCATACCCATAGCGTTCCTGTGCGGCGAGCTGGCAGCGCACCAGGCAGTCGGCGCTGCGCAGGTATTCCGGCAGCGCTATCCCGGCCAAGGCTGCGGCATGCCCGAACACCAGCGGAATACCGGGTACCCGATCGGTGGGCTGAAATCCCACCGCCGCCAGTATCCGCTCCAGCCCGTTCACGATACCGCCTCCTGCACGAGCTGCTCTAAATAGCGCGCACCGTCGAAGGCTGTCTCGGCCACATAGTCCACGTTCAGGCTTTCAGGACTCGCCTGCTTGAGCGCTGCACCGCCTGCCACCACTTTCACATGCCCCAGGCCTGCAGCGGCAAGGGCGCTGCGGACCCGGCGCACCTGGGGAACCACCGACGAAATCAGTCCGCTGACCAGGGCCGCCACGGCGCCCTCACGCGCCACCGCCTCGACCAGATTGCGCACCGGGCAGTCGCGCCCCAGGTCGACTACCCGGAAGCCCCTGCCGATCAGCACCGTCTTGACGATGTTCTTGCCCAGGTCGTGAACGTCACCCTCGGGCGTGGCGATCACGAAGGTCGCGCGCCCGGCCTCAGGCGTCACGCCTGCCGGGTAAAGCTCGCCCACCACCGCCGACACCGCCCGGCCCACCAGCATGATTTCCAGCAGATTGAAGCCCTCGACGGTGCACTTTTCGTCGAGGCGGTTCATGGCGGCTTCGAGTCCCGCCACGACGATGTGCTCCCGGGCCATCCCAGCCGCGAGCAGGCGCTGCGTTTCGGCGCGTGCATGGGCCGCTTCACCTTCGAGCAAGGCGTTCATCAGCCGGTCAAGCGCTGCGGGGGCATCGTCAGGCATGGGAGCGTGTCCGACAGGGCTCGAACAAAGCATAGTGCCGCGCTCGACCCTGCATGGCGGCTTTGGGCAGCCTGCTCACGCCCTTGACGATGACCTCACGAATTCATGGCGGCACAAAAGAGGAAGAACGTAGGAAGTGAGACCTGGCAGCCCCGCTACCTTAGAACTGAATTCCGAAGAACCCAATCCCTTAAGCCGGAGGCTTTGCGCCCTCTTCTTTCGAAGAGTTTGCTTTTCACAGGCCTTGCTGTATGTCTAGCGCAGCCCGATGGGATGTCAAACGGGCCGCGCGTTTTCTATACCTGCACCAGGGCGTCCAGCGCCTTCACGAGCGCCGTGCACTCGGCATCGGTTCCCACGGTGATGCGCAGGAATTGATCGATACGCGGCTGTCGGAACTGGCGCACGATGATGGCACGCTCGCGCAACTGCTGCTGCAACGTCCCCGCATCGTGCCGGGGATGACGCACAAACACGAAATTGGCATGCGAGGGCAACACCTGGAAGCCGAGGCGGGTGAGTTCGGCCACCAGGGTTTCCCGGGTACGTACGATGGCGGCGCAGGTCTGCTGGAAATAGTCGCGGTCTTCCAGCGCCGCCACGGCGCCCGCGATGGCGAAGCGATCGAGCGGATAGGAATTGAAGCTGTTCTTGATGCGCTCCAGGCCTTCGATGAGCGCAGCATCGCCCACGGCGAAGCCCACGCGCAGGCCGGCCAGGGAGCGTGATTTCGACAGCGTTTGCACCACCAGCAGGTTGGGATGGCGCCGCACCAGCGGAATGGCGGTTTCCGCGCCGAAATCCACGTAGGCTTCATCGACCACCACCACCGAGTCGGGGTTGCTCTCGAGCAGGTGTTCGATGGCCGCCAGGGGCAGCGCGCGCCCGGTGGGCGCATTGGGGTTCGGGAAAATGATGCCGCCGTTGGGGCGCGCATAGGCGCCGACGTCGATGGCGAAGTCCTCGTCCAGGGGCACGGTTTCGAACGCGATCCCGTACAGGCCGCAGTACACGGGATAAAAGCTGTAGGTCACGTCCGGAAACAGCACCGGCCGGGCATGGCGGAGCAGGCCCTGGAACACATGCGCCAGCACCTCGTCGGAACCATTGCCCACGAACACCTGGTTGGCGGCCACCCCGTAATAATCCGCCACCGTGCCCTTGACGCGGTCCGCATTGGGATCGGGATACAGGCGCAAGGTGTCTGTCGCTTCCGCGCGCAGGGCGTCGATGACCCGCGGCGAGGGACCGTAGGGGTTTTCGTTGGTGTTGAGTTTGATCAGATTCAGCAGCTTGGGCTGCTCGCCCGGCACGTAGGGCGTGAGGTCATGGACGACGGGGCTCCAGAAACGGCTCATGGTTGTTTACGGGTGGCTGGGCGGCAAGGGCGCCTATTCTGCCGCAACTGGCGCCTCCCCGTCGAAGTCTGCGTAAAGTTGCACGGCTATGGTTTTCCCAGGAGTCACCGAGGAATTCGTCCATGCCCGAAACTGCCCGCGCGAATGCGCAACAGCTGTTGAGCCATGCCCTGCACCACTACGCGAATGCCGATACCGCGGCCCTCAATGCGCGCCTGGCCGCGCTCGACCGGGAGTGGGACGTGGAGCGCGCCCTGGAAGCGCATGCCGCGCTCGCCGGGCTGGCGGCGGTGGCGGTCACCGCTGCGCGGGGTGTCGCGTGGTCCTGGCTGCCGGCGGCGGTATTCGGGGTTGTGTTGCAGCAGGCCTTGCTGGGCTGGTCACCCCCGGTGCGCCTGCTGCGCCGGCTCGGTTTTCGCACACGCGGGGAGATCGCGCAGGAAGTGATGGCGCTCACCTATTTGCGCGGCGATTTCCAGGACGCGCTGACCGCGCCCCCGCTTCAGGAAAGCGCCATCGACACGCCTCCGGGCGGGCGTGCCGGGGCAGCAGCCGGGACGAGTTGGCGAAAAAAATTCCGCTCGGTGCGCACCGGCGTCGGGGAGCGCCAGGTGCGTGCCGGGTCCGTCGTCGCCGGCGATGTGCATGCGGAGAACTTCATCGAACATGTGAAAAGCAAGTGGCAGCCGAGCGGCGAGGACCAGTTGGACAAGGCCTTGCGCGCAGTGCTGGCGCACCTCAAGTGGCGATTGTCGTCCGGTCAGGCGGGCCCTTTGTTCGAACATCTGCCGCGCACCATCGCCAAGGCCGCCGAAAGCGAAGCGCCGCGTGGTTTCGCGCTGGGGGAACCGCCCAAGACCCGCGTCGATGCGGACGAGTTCTTCGGTGACATCAGCAACGCGACCGGGCTGAACCGCAGCGAGGTGGAAAAGGCCACCCTCGCCATTTTTTCTTCCATGAAGCGCAACCTTCCGGCGGCCCAGAATCGCGCCATGCGCGCCATGCTGCCCAGAGGGCTCAAGCGCGTCTGGCTGCGCGCCTGAAGCCCCTACCGAATCACGCCCATGCCACCCTCCACGCCTAAACGTCGTCAAGGCCCCCGGGGTGGCTTCCTGCGCTGGCAATGGCAACGTTGGCGCGCCGGCCTGCCCAGGGAGCCGGCCAACGGATACCACTTTGCCATAGTCGAACCGGACCTTCGCTTCCTCGCCGAAAACCGGCAGTTCCCCACCGTAACCTGGGTGGGCCACGCCACCCTGCTGATCCAGCTGGACGGCCTCAATCTGCTCACCGATCCGCACTTCAGTGAGCGTGCCTCTCCGCTGTCGTTCCTCGGCCCCAAACGCCGGGTGCCGCCGGTGCCCCCGCTGACGGCCCTGCCGCACATCGATGCCGTGCTGCTGTCGCACAATCATTACGATCACCTGGACAGGCCGACGGTGCGGCAACTGGCGCAGCAGCCGGGCGGCCCGCCCTGTTTTTACACCCCCCGTGGCCTGGCTTCCTGGTTCCGGCGCCAGGGCATCGAGCGGGTGGTGGAGCGGGAATGGTGGGGCGACGCCCGGCTGGAGGGCCTCACGCTGCACTGTGTGCCGGCACGCCATTGGAGCGCGCGCAGCTCGCTCGATCGCAACCACAGCCACTGGTGCGGTTGGGTGATACGCAGCCCTGAACTTCAAATTCTGTTTGCCGGCGACACCGCTTACTCCGAGGTATTTCGCGAAATCCAGCGGCGCCTCGGGCCCATGGATCTGGCGGCGCTCCCCATCGGCCACTATGAACCGCGCTGGTTCATGCAGGCGGCCCACGTGGATCCGGAAGAGGCGGTACAGATCGCCCTGGATGTGCACGCACGCCGCGCCATCGGCATCCACTGGGGCACCTTCCCGCTCACCGACGAGCCCCTGGACGAGCCCCCCAAACGGCTGCGCGTGGCGCTGGAAACTGCCGGACTGCCCGCAGAGGGTTTCCTGGTGCTGCCGCGCGGCGCCACGCAGCGCATCGACGCCTTGCTCGCCGAACCGGGCGGATTGTTAGGCGGGAACGATTAGGCTATTTTCCGCCTAACGGCCCGCTCCCTCCCGTGAGCGGCACAAGGCCACCTCAATGCCAGACGATCTCGCGCGTATCGAGCGCGCATTGCAGCAACTGGAAGCCCGCGTCGTCGCCTGTCTGCGCGAACGCCAGCAACAGACCAATGCCACTGAGGCGGCACGTGTGCACATGCCGGAACATGCCCGCACCGGGTTCGTGTCCACCCTCGATGAGATCGAGAGCGCCCTGTACGCTACCGGCGAAGCGGGTTCGCTGCGCATCGTTTCCGAACAGCATGATGCGGCGCGCATCCGCATGATCTACCTCCGCCACCTGTTGGCACGCGACATCCCTCGCCCTTACGTGGACCAGGCGCTGCTGGAGTTCCCCGCCGGCGAGCGGCGCGCTCCCGAAGTGAGCGCATCCCGGCCCCCGCCTGCCGTGGCGCCGCCGCAGCAAAGCGCATGGCGCGCTGTGCTCGCCTGGCTTGCCGGCCTGTTCGGTCGCGCGCAGCCTGCCGCCGGCAAACCACCGTCATCGCCGGTGACGCCGCGCGGGGCCGTTGCGGCGCGGCGTTCGGATGAAGACGAGATGCGCCTCATCTATTTGCACAAGCTCATGGAAGAGGATCGCCAAAAGCTGTTGCCCGCCGAGGAGCGACCCGCGCCCCTGGCCCGTGACGTGCGCCTGCCCGACTTCATTGCCAACTTCACCGCCAAGGATTTCGCTGAGGCCCATTTCGCCGTGCGCCCGCGCCCGGGCGAACCCATCGCCCGTACTCCCGAAGAGTTGCGGGCCAAACTTGCCAAACGCCAGCGGGACGAGTCGGCATGAGACGCTTCGTCCGTCGGCCGCACCCCTGCAATCAGTACGGACTTGCACCGTAACGACGCGGACTGCACGGTCGGTGCACCAGCGCTGACCGCCTTTCAACCTGTCTTTGGCCTTGCGTGGCCTGATCTTCTGGCCTGTGCTTTGCTTCGTAACAGTCGAACCACACGACTTCGGAGCACCCTCGGGATGGATATTTCAGTACCGGAAGTTTCGCGCGAACTCGCCCGCCTGATGTTGATGATGCGCCGGATGATCAAGGAGGAGTTCGCCGTATCGATTCAGCTCAGCGATCCGGCGGCCGCAGACGAACTGCTCGCTTTCGCGGAACGGTCGCGCAATACCCTGTTGCGCCAGATGGCCCGTGAGCTGGAAGGGCATCACCGGACGTCGGGCGCGAAGCCACTCCGTGGCGAACCGGCCAGGTACCGTGGCGCCGCGGTGCGCGTGCAGGGCGCGGCCGAGAAGCAGTCCAAGCCGGCCACCGCGACACGGCGGGTTTATCGGGGCCAAGTGATCACCTGATCCTCAACTCCGATGCGTAAGCAGTCGGTCCAGGTGGTTGGCAAACGCCTGGCGATCGCTTTGGGACAAGGCGGCGGGCCCACCGGTCTGTACGCCGCTGTCGCGCAGCTGGCTCATGAAATCGCGCAGGGTGAGACGTTCGCGAATGGTGTCGGTGGTGTACAGCTCGCCGCGTGGACTGAGGGCATGGGCACCACGCTCGATGACTCTCGCCGCCAGGGGAATGTCCGCGGTGATGACCAGATCGCCGGGCTGTACCCGCTCGGCAATACGGTCATCCGCCAGGTCGAAACCGGCAGCCACCTGCATGCTGCGGATGAAGCGCGATGGTGGCGTATGCAATGGCCGGTTGGCCACCAGGGTCAGCGCTACCTGCACCCGTTCGGCGGCACGAAACAGAATGTCTTTGATCACCGCCGGACAGGCGTCGGCATCCACCCAGATGTGCATGTTACTCAGCGCGTGTTGCGGCCGTGCGTGCGCCGCGCGGATGGGACACCCTGTTGCCGCGGCGTCGTCTGCATGGGCAACAAGCCTTTCAGTTCCGCTTCGCGCAGGTTGCGCCACTGGCCGGGCCTGAGGTCACCCAGGCGCACGTTGATGATGCGCACCCGTTGCAGACGGCGCACCTCGTAACCGAACACCTCGCACATGCGTCGGATCTGCCGGTTGAGTCCCTGAGTGAGCACGATGCGGAACACGTTTTTTCCCACGCGCGTGAGCGCGCACGGCTTGGTGCGTGTGCCCAGGATGGACACGCCGCCCGCCATGCCCGCGAGGAATTCCCCGGTGACGGATTTGTTCACCGTGACCACGTATTCCTTTTCGTGATTGTTCTCGGCACGCAGGATGCGGTTGACGATGTCGCCGTCGTTGGTGAGCAGGATAAGCCCTTCGGAGTCCTTGTCGAGACGGCCGATGGGGAAAATCCGTTCCGGGTGGCCGACGAAATCGATGATGTTGCCCGCCACCCGCCGCTCCGTGGTACAGGTGATGCCCACGGGTTTGTTGAGAGCGATGTACACGGGCTTGGGTTTCGCACCCACCACACGCCCGTCCACGCGCACTTCGTCTCCGTCGCGCACCTGGCTGCCGAGTCCGGCGATGATGCCGTTGATCGCGACCCGCCCGCCGGTAATCCAGGTGTCCGCCTCGCGACGGGAGCACACGCCGGTTTCGCTGATGAACTTGTTGAGTCGCATGGGTGGGGAGAAGGGCGGAAGACGGCGTATTCTCTGCTTCCGCGGGCAACGGCGCAATCACCGGATGCGTGCGTGCCGCACCTCTACCGGCGGCGGCTCAGCCCATCCCGATCAGCAGCACGACGGCGCCCGCATAGAGCGCGAGGGTGAGCGCACTTTCCATGCCGATGTTGGCGATGCCGTGGCGTTCCCGACGTAGCAGGCCCACGAGCAGAATCCCCGTCATGAGCAGGGTGAGCCCGCCCAGAAACACCTGGGCGTCCGTGACGGCATGGTAGATGGAATCACCGCGGTACAGCACGTCGGCCAGTGCCACGGCCAGGGTGTTCACGCAGTTGGTGCCGACGATGCCGCCCACGGCCATGACCAGCGCGCCCTGACGCACGGCGGCGATGGTGGTGAAGAGTTCGGGTGACGAGGTGGCGAGTGCCGTCATCAGCCCGCCCACCGTCGTCTCCGAGATGCCCGTGTACAAGGCGATGGATTCGGCGCTGTCCATGAGCACCCAGCCGGCGACGGCGGTGACGGCCGCGAGAATACCCAGGGTGGTCCACAAGCGGGTCAGGGAATAGGCGCGCTGCCGCCCCGGTTCCGGTGCGCCGCTCAGCACTGTGCCGGTACGCGGCCGCCACATGGGCTGGCCCTGCGCCTCGTGCACCAGGTGCATCCCGTACACGTAGCCGATGATCATCGCCACACTCACCGGATGAATGCCGGCCACCGTCACAGCGGGACCGGTAATGGCCATCAACAGCATGGCGATGAGCGCCACCAGCAGCCCCGATTGCAGCAGGTTCGCTGCCGAGGCCGCCACGTGCTCCAGATTGGCCCGGCGGTAGGCGAAGTCGGCGAGGCCGAGGATGGCCAGGTTGGCCGCCATACTGCCCATGATATTGCTCACGGCCAGCACAGGGCGTGCATCCAGGGCGGCCTTCATCGTGGCGGCAAAGTCCGGCAGAGACGTGATAACGGCGAGAAACACGGCGCCGAAAACCGCCTCGCCCAACCCCGTCTTGTCGGCAAGGCGATCCGCCGTGGCGGCGAGCAGCGAGGCAGTGCCTGCGATCACGGCCGCCGCGATGACGAAAACGACGACGCTCCAGGTCAGTCCGGGCTCCCACATGGGTCGGTTTCCATGACGAAACCTGTACAGCGTAGCCGTGCCTGGCGTCAGCGCTCCGCCACGGCGACCGGCCTACCGTCGCGCAGCGTGCCGTCCGGGTGGGTGATCACGAGGTCCCCTTCGGCAAGACCGCTCAGCACCTGTACCTGCAAACCGCCGCGCTGCCCGAGCGTGACCGTCCTGCGTCGGGCGCGCTCCCCTTCCACGGCGAACACCGCCCACGCATCCCCCCTGCGGTACAGTGCACTGGTGGGCACCTGCAGCACATCCTCGGCCTCCCAGACAATGAAACGCGCCTCCACCCGGTAACCGTCGCCCAGGCGCTCCCATTGCGCGCGCGGCGACGTGAAATCGGCGATGACGTTCACCCGCTGCTCCTCCACGCCCAGGGCCGAGATCTTGGTGAAGCCGACCGGTTCGACCAGGCGCACCCGCCCCTCCAGCGCCTCTCCCCTGCCCCAGCGCTCGAACAGCACACGCATGCCCGGGGCGAGGCGCACGGCGTCACTGGACAGCACGTCCACCACCACCTCCAGGGCCGATGGGTCGCCCACTTCGAGCAGGGACTGGCCCGCGCTCACCATGCCCTCACTCTCGCGTACCAGGCGCAGCACGCGACCTGCCACGGGCGAAGTGACGGCGATGGGTTCGCCTGGTGGGGTGGTGGCCGGGTCTGCATAGCGCAAAGCGGTGCGCGCCGCCTCCAGATCGTGACGGGCCACCTGGACGGCGAAATCGGCGGACCGTTCGGCGGCCTCGGCGGTTTGCAGACGCACCCGTGCCTGGTCCTCCGCCTCCCGCGACACCAGATTGTCGGCGGCCAGCCGGCCGATGCGCGTGTATTCCCGACGCGCGTATTCCGCCTCGCTGCGCGCCGCTTCGGCCTGCTGGCGGGACCCGCGCAGCGCGGCCTCCGCCGCGGCCACCCGCGCCTCGGCGGCCGCGCGGCTGCGCGGGTCGGGCACGCCCGAGCGCGGGGGCTCGATCCAGATCAGTGGCTGCGAGCGGGCCACGGGATCGCCCACCTTGAGGGCGATGCGCCGCACATAGCCTGCTACCGGCGCCGATACCACGAAGCGATCGATGACGCGGGTCTTGCCCTCCTCCTCCACGGTCACCTGCAAGGGGGCACGCCGCACCGCGGCCGCCTCCACCGGCTGGGCGCGCGGCAGGTAGCCGAACACCAGCGCCGCCAGGATGAACACCAGCAATGCGCTCCAGAAAACGCGTCTTCGCGTCAGCGCCTTCATCACTCCCTCGTTTTCAGTGCCTCAATGAGATCCAGATGATCGAGACGCCTCCGCACGGCAAAGGCCGAGACGGCGGCCGCCAGCAGCACTATCGTGACAGCGAAGGCATAGGTATCGGGTTCGATCACCAAAGGCACACGGTAAAGCTCGTTATCGATGGCCCGTGCGATATACCAGCACAGGCCGTAGCCGATGGCGAGCCCGAGCGGGATCGCCGCCAGCACCAGCAGAGCCAACTCCCCCAACAGGATGTAGGAAATCTCACCACGGGTGAAGCCCAGCACGCGCAGGCTCGCCAGCTCACGGCTGCGTTCGGTCAGGGTGATACGCGCGGCGTTGTAGACGATGCCGAGCGCGATGATGGCCGAGAACACCGTCGCCACGAACGTGAAGAACAACATGGTCTCGTCCATGGTCTCGTGGAAATTGGCGATTTCGTGTTCGCGGATACCGATACCCGACACCCGCGGGATGGCCTTGATGTGCGCGTAAATCTCCCCGGCCCGTGCCTCGTCGACGGAAAGCAGCACGCCAGTGATGGCATGGCCTTCGCGCAGCAGGCGGTTGAGGGTGTCCAGATTCATGTACGTGAAGGCGCCAAGCAGCTTTGGCACCACCATGGCCACCGGTACCTGGCGTACCGGGCGTCGCCCCTCGAGAAATTCCACCGTGAGCACATCGCCTGCGGAGACTTCCAGGCGTCGGCTGAGAAAATCGTTGATGACGATCCCCTCGGGCGGCAGCGCCACCGGACGCAAGGCCCGCTCGTCGATGACGCGCTGCAACTCGCCGCCGGGCTCCAGGCCCACCACAGCGGTGCGATAACGGCGGTGTTCGTGCTGCAGGCGCACCGGGACCCAGCGGAACACTTCACCATGGTGCACGCCGGGCAGGCTGGTCAGACCGTACAGCGCATGCCGCGAGGTGGGCTCTGTGAAGCTGAGCGATATGTCTTCACGCTGTCCCAGACCGAACTGCAGGTACATGGAATGGGTCACCGAATCGCCTTGGAAACGGCCCGTCATGAGGATGCCCACGGCGAAGGCCACCCCCAGCACGGACAGCAGCGACTTGACGGGCCGGTTGCCCAGATGGCGCAGGATCATGCGTGTCGGCGCACCGAGGGCCCGTTGCAGGCCGAGGCGTTCCACCAGGGTGGTGCGATACACCGCGGGCGGCTCGGGCCGCATGGCCTCGGCGGGGCGCATGCGCGCAGCGGCCCGCACCGCCGAAAGCGCGCCGAGCAAACCCGCGCCCAGGCTGATCGCCAGGGCGACGAAAACGAATCCCGGCGCCACATGGAAAGTGAGGTAAGGCAGTTCGAACAGGCCCTGGTAGATGGTGCTGAACCAGTAGCCGAGTACCGTGCCGGCGAGCACCCCCAGGCCGGTGCCGAAGGCGACGATCAACAGGACCATCTGCACGTAATGCGCGGCAATCGCGCCGTTGGTATACCCGAAGGCCTTGAGCGCAGCGATCTGCTCGCGCTGGGTGCCGACCAGGCGATGGAGCACCACATGCAACAGGAAGGCGGCGACGCTCATGAAGATCACGGGAAACACGCCGACCAGGCTGCGCAAGGTGCGCAGTTCCTGAATCAGAAAACGGTGGGACTGCTGGTCTTCGCGGCCGATGGCACCGGTGCCGCCGTAGGGTGCGAGCAGTGCATCCAGGCGATCGATCACGTCCCGGACTTGCGCGCCCGGCGCCAGGGTCAGCACCACGTGATTGAAAGCGCCTTCGAGATCATTGGCGCTGGCCAAGGGCGTGCGCGCGGCCCAGAACACGCCGAAGCGTTCGTAGTCGGGAAACAACCCGCCTGGACGCAGTTGGTGGACGTACTCGGGCGACACGGCGGTGCCGACGATGGTGAACACCTTGCGCTTGCCGCGCACCGTCATGGCCAGGGTATCGCCCAGCCGGAAGCCATGCGCTTCGGCGAAGGCCTGGCTCACCACGATTTCGTCGTCGCGCTGCGGGTCCACGTGCCGACCGCTGGTGAAATACAGCCGGTTCAGCGGGGGCTCGCCCTGGTCCGGAACGGAGGTGACCAGGCCGGTGACCGGTTCGCGAAACGTCGGGATATCCACGGTGACATAGGTCACCACCCGCGTATCCACCTGCCCCACCCCGGGCACTTCCTCGATACGATGGCGCAGGCTCTCCGGGGCCCGCTCCAAGGGGGCGAAGACGTCGGCGAACCGGTAATTGCGATAAAAACTGTCCAGGCTCAACTGCAGTGAATCGAGCGTGGTGAGGAACATCATGAAGGTGGCCACGCCGGAGGCCAGCACGAAGCCGATGGCGATGGCCGAGCCGCGCATCTGCCAGACGTCGCGCAACAGCTTACGTTGCAAAGCCCTCATGGCCCGAGCTTACGCCGACGATCTGGCGCATCCTGCGCGTTTGCGGTCATGGGACCGGCCGAACTGGACACGCGGTTGAAAGTCGAGAACAAGCCAAGCATCGAGCCGAAGAAGGTACTTTTGCTTCGGGGCGCTTCCCTGGCGATCTTGGCGCTTTTGCGAGAGATATCCTTTTCTGAAGTTCGGAACATTCTTCAGGCATCGAAGCTGAAGCCATCCTCGGTCACCACACGCACACAGGCCTCCACCACGTCGGGCTCGAACAGGCGGCCCTTCTGAGCCTCGATCTCCTTGAGCCCGGCGTTCATGCCGATGGCGGGTCGATAGGGCCGGTGGGAGCTCATGGCCTCGATCACGTCCGCCACGGCAAGAATACGCGCCTCCGGGCAAATGGTGTCGGCGGTGAGTCCCTGCGGATAACCGCTGCCGTCCAAGCGTTCGTGGTGCTGCAGGATCATGTTTGCGACGGGCCACGGAAATTCCACGTCTTTGACGATGTCGTACCCCACCTGGGGATGGGCCTTGATGATCCTGAATTCGGCGTTCGTCAGCACGCCCGGGCGGCTGAGGATCTCCGCAGGCACGTAGATCTTGCCGATGTCATGGATCATGGCGCCCAGGCGCAGCCCTTCGATCCGCTCTTCCTGCCACGCCAGCTTGCGCGCTATGGCACTGACCAGGCGTGCCGTGCGCTGCTGGTGGCCCGCCGTATATGGATCGCGCTTTTCCACCGTGGTGGCGATGGCCTGGATGGTGCCCAGCAAGGCCCGTTGCAGTCGCGCCATGCTGTCGGCCAGTTCCTCCTTGACGACGTCCCGTTCGGCAACCAGTCCGGCGGTGTAGGCGTCGTTGCGCCGGCACAGCAGGATCGCCTTGGCGAGATTCGCGAGCACCGGCTGAAACACCTGGGTGAGTGGCAATTCCGTGTGCGGCTGTTGCGGTGCCAGCAGCAGGATGACACCGCAGTGGTCGATGGGCAGACGCACGCCGACGCGGTAAGCGTTGCGGGAACATGGCAACGTGGCGAAGAGCGCAGGATCTTCCAGGAGTTCGGGCCCGCCGCGCACCAGACCTGCCGGCAGCGTCAACGGCTTGCCAATGGATTCGGCCAGTTCGAAATCGCCCACCGCCGCATCTACACGCACGGACAGGGTTGCGCCGCCATCATCCTTCATGTCGAGGAACGCCAGCCCCGTGGGGAAGGAGGTGTGGTACAGCAGCCGCTGCAGGGTCCGCGTGAGCAGTGGTTTCAGGCTCACCTCACCGCCGATGACCATGGTGAGGTCGTAGAGCACCGAAATGATGTGCTCGCGATTCACCTTATGCCCCGTCCCACTGGCAGGCCACCAGCGCAGCGTTGTGGAACAGCGGGTAGCCCCATTGTGTGGTGCTGCCTATCTCACCCAGGGAAAGCGCGCCGGCCATTTGCGCTGCGCCGCTTTGTTCGAGCAACGCCTGCAACTCGCGGCTCGCCGCTTCCACACCCAGGTGCATGCGTCGGCCGGCGCAGCCGAACAACAGCAGGTCGCGCCCCGCCAGCGTACCGTTGAGCTCGGCCAAGCCGTCCACGAGGCGCTTGATGGTGTGTACCGAATCGACCGCCGGCGCCTCCAGCAGGGTCAGCATGGAATTGGGCGGCACCTCGCCCACGCAGAACAGCGAACCGTCCTCTTCCAGGGAAACCGGGATGCGCACCAGGATTACGCCGTTCGCGCGCACGATACCCACCGGGAAGTGCACGGCATATTCGTAAAAGTTATCGCGGTTGACCTCCACACCGTACTGGGCACGTGCCAACTCCTGATAGACCTCGAAGGCCGGACGCCAGTCGATCTGCAGGATGCGGTTGCCTTCGGTCGACGTGGCGGCGGTCATTTTCGGCGGCACGCCGTAACCGTGATCCAGAATGGCGCCCTGATGCGGCGTCAGCAGCATCAGCAGCACACCACGTTCGACCACGCGCGAACCGTCGAACAAACAGGGCATGGGTTGAAAACTCTCGCTGCCTGCGTTCGCGCCCATGTAGCGCACCCGGTTGGCAAGGCGCAGATACAGTTCGTCGAGCAGAGAGCCGACGTCCGGCACCATGGCGTCGAACAACATGAACAGGGTGGTCGGGTCGCCGTTGGGCAAGTGGGGTTTCAGTTCCGCAACGATACTCTCCACGGTGGGCGCGACCGCCTCCGGCCCACGAGGAAGGTCCGCATACAACGCCGTGTAGGGCATCGTATCGAACCGCAGTACCCAGGCGCCCCGGGAGCGGAATTCCGCCTCCGCGATGAGCGCAGGAAACACGGCGCCGACCACGGGAACGCGGTGCTTGTCACACACGGCCTGAATCAGGGGCACCGAATCTTTTTCCGCTTCGGGCAGCAACACCAGGACACCCATGCCTGGATGGCTGCCCTGCCACTCCACCAACAGCTCCCCGAGCAAGGTCGCCTCGATGTGTGGCAGGTAACGCATGGCGGATGCTGACATGGTCATTCCCTCCGAAAACGGTGAAACGGCCGGAGCGCAAACAGGCGCTCCGGGTCCGTTCACTTTGCCACAAGTGGCGTTCCCAAAGGGTGACTTGAGTAATTTATTTCCGGCTCAAAGCGAGCCGCGTACCGCGGACGGGTGCCGGGCATGGGGGTCCCTGGAGGGGCTCCTGCCCGAGGTATCGTGCAGGAGCCCGCTTCGGGATGTCGGTGACTCGGCAGGAGCTCGGTGGCACCCTGGAAGTCATGGGTGCGGACTATTCATTACCATGCGCACGGACGCGCGCCCTTGCGCGGACGCTGCATGGTCAGACCGGCAAGCTTCTCGCGCTGCGCATCCGTGAGAATGGCGTTTAGCGCCTCGCGGTGCTTCACGCGCATCATGATGCGCTCGGTCACACTCTGGCCCTGTTTTTCGGCCAACGGCCGCAGTGTCTTCGCATCGGCACCGTCGAGCATGGCATCACGCAAGGCCTGGCGGTTTTCACGCCAAACCGCCTGTTGCTTGCGCGCTTCGTCGCGCAGCGCCTTCAGCTTGGTACGCTGGTCGGGTGTGAGATCTTCCAGCTGATAGGCAGCTGCCACGGCGCCCTGCCCGCCCATGGCCATGCCGCCGGGTCCGCCGAATTTTCCGAAGGCAAAGGCACTGCCCGCGCCTGCGACAAGAAGGCCGCTCAGTGCGGCGGCGGCAATAAGACGATGGTTGCGTTTCATGTGGGTCCCCTTGTGTTACACGTCCCCGGAATCGGGTATGGGTCCAATCTACGCGCTGAACCTGCAAACGTGGTTGGCGGGGATGCGATCAAGTGCAAAGAAACGCAAAGCGTCGATAGCGATCGTGCGCCGTATCGATGCTACAGCTGCATGTTTCTGCGATGCAGACTGGTGCGTTTCCAGAACAGGGTCAGGATGGAAACGCCTGTGACGACGACCACTTCAATTCCCCAACGCCACAGCCCCTGCGTCAGCAGGTCCCAGCGTCCTGCGGCAAGGGCCATGCCGGCGATGCCGAGGGATGGGATCAACGCCAGTGCGATCATGACGCCGCCCGTGAGCACGGCCCGATTGGATATAACAAGCAAGGTGCCTGCCATGGCCGCAATGGCGCTGACGACAAGCGATGCCGCACTGACGGTGGTCCAGTAGCCGACCAGGGTGTTGGAAGACAAATAAGCGTCGGTGCCCGCAAAGGGAACGATGTCCAGCACGGTCATCAGCAGTGTCGATAGCCCTGCGCCGATGAATACGGCGGCATAGCCCTTCAATGCCGCACGCAACCCGCGCCACGCCGCCTCACTTCGGGCGACGAGACCGAGGGCGATGCGGGTGAAAGGTTCGAAACCGGGTGCAATCAGCATGGCTGCGATCACCAGATGCAAAGCTCCCGTTCCCACACCCATCCCCGCGAGCACACCCGCGGTAAACATGACCAGCAGTGCGTTCGCGGTCATGTTGCTCTCTTTCGCCAGTTCCGCCTCCATCTCCTCCCAACTGACCTCGCTGTGGCCTTCGGCGAGGGTCTTGCGCGCATCGGCCGCAATGACGGCTTTGGGTTCCTCGATGCTAACGGTCTGACTGGCGCCCGTACTCACGCCCAGGCGATCGAGTATTTCCATGACAGGTGTAAGGGCATCATTGGTTACCAGCA
The DNA here is from genome assembly GCA_041687015.1 of Gammaproteobacteria bacterium. Classification (GTDB taxonomy): domain Bacteria; phylum Pseudomonadota; class Gammaproteobacteria; order Thiohalomonadales; family Thiohalomonadaceae; genus JALOAT01. The sequence goes on along the minus strand of JAWLCT010000011.1, from coordinate 6,301 downwards.
GGCTGACCACATCCCCACGGGGCTGAAGCGACACCCCACGCTGCATCTGCAGGCCCAAAAGCCCGCGCATGCCGCGCACCGCGGCCACGATTTCGTCCGCCTTCGCACTGGGAACCGTGATGTGAAGTGTGCGCGTCATTGGGCGAGTCCCTTCATCCAGAGCCGTTTTCCGGAACGCCGTACAGCTGAGCGAAACATAGTCGTTCAGGCATTGAGTACCGAACGCGCCCGCGCCTCTGCCGGCGCGGCGTGGGGCAAGGCAGCCCGCCGGATGTCCCGACGTGCTGGTATACTAGCCGGCTTCTTGAGGCCCCTTTTAGCCTGACAGCGGAAAACCACCACATGCCCATTACCCTCTTTGACAACGGTAGCCATAAATGCATCGCCTTCCCCGACCTGGTCGTCTGTGATTCTGACGACAAGACCGATCAGGGAAGCGCGTGCGAAAGCGTTCAGGCCAACCAGTTCCTCATCGTCAACAATGAACATGCCGCGCTCATCGATCCGGGCGGCAATCTCACCTATACGCGCCTTTTCATGGGCATCAGCGATTACGTTTTTCCCAAGAACCTCGATTACGTCATTGCGTCGCACCAGGATCCGGACATCGTCGCGTCATTGAACAAATGGCTGGTCGGCACCAGCTGCAAGGTGGTGGTGCCGAATCTCTGGAAACGTTTCGTACCGCACTTCTGCAGCCCGGGCGCCACCCGCGGACGCCTGATCGGTATCCCTGACCAGGGCATGGACATCGAGATCGGCGGTGCTGCCTTCAAAGCCATTCCCGCCCATTTCCTGCATTCGGAAGGTAATTTCCACTTCTATGATCCGGTGAGCAGGATCCTGTTCACGGGCGACGTGGGCGCTTCGCTGGTCAGTGACGATCTCTGCAGCAAGCCCGTAAAGGATTTCGATGCCCACCTCAAGGCCATGGAACCTTTCCACAAGCGCTATATGGCATCGAACAAGGTCTGCCGCTACTGGGTGAACATGGTGCGCAAAATGGACGTCGATATGATCGTTCCACAGCACGGCGCCCTGTTCCAGGGCCAGGCCATGGTCGGTCGTTTCCTTGATTGGTTCGAACACCTGCAGTGTGGGACGGATCTGATGACCCAGGGCAACTACCGCGTGCCAGGCATCGCGGCCTGAGGGAAATCGGCGCCCGGTGATCAGGTCGTCCTGAAGCGCGCCTGATCCTCGGGCGTTCCGCCACGCTGGCGTTTGCGGCTGTACATGGCCACGTCGGCCCGCGCCAGCACGTCATCCACAGACACATCCTCCTCCAGGAGTTCCGCCCAGCCGATGCTGGCGCGGATCCCTCCCCCGGGCGCGCTTTCGAGGCGCGCGTGAATGCGATTGACCAAGGCTTGTGCCTCGGTCGCCCCCTTGCCGGGCAGCAGCACCGCGAACTCGTCCCCTCCGATACGTCCCAACACATCATCCCTGCGCACACAGCTGCGACAGGTGGACGCCAGTGCCACGATGGCCTCGTCGCCGGCACTGTGACCGAAGGTGTCGTTGATCTCCTTCAGTCTGTCGAGATCGATGATCAGTGCCGCCATGGACTCGCCCCGGGCACGGGCGGCGACGAGCGCTTGTTCACCCAACTCGAAGAAATGGGTGCGGTTAGCCAGGCCCGTAAGTCCGTCCTGCGTGGCCCGCCGATGCAGTTCCGCCGTGCGTTCCGCGATGCGCGCCTCCAGGGTGCGGTTCAGATCGCGAAGCCGCGATTCCACCCCACGCCGTTCACTGACCAGCGCGCCAACGGCCAGGATCGCACTGCCCATGGCGACCACCATCAGCCCGACGGTGAGCAACGGGCGTTCCACTCCGACCAGATGGAAAGGACCGCTGCCGGCGATGGTGCCACCGATGGCCGTCAATGCCACCAGCGACAACAACGTCGTGCCCGCACGCACGGAACAGCGGACCGTGAGCCATATGAGCGGAACGATCAGGAGATAAGGCAGGCCCGCATAGGAATGGGTGCTGTCCCGGACGCCGATGAACAGAGCCGCCGTCAGCGCGAGTGTCAGCGCGACGATGAGCGTGCCCTGAATCCACTGGGCCCGCGTCAGGTCGATGCGGCGGTCGCGCCACCAAAGCAGCAACGCCGGGCCAAACAAAAACGTACCGCCCGCATCGGACAGGGTCCAGCGGGCCCACTGGGCAAAGGCATCGGTCTGTGTGACTGTCCCGGTCAGGAATGCAACGCCCACACCGCCGCTGGCGGCAAGCATGCCATGCAGTACGGTGCCGAAGAGAACGAATGCCACCACGTGCGGGATCTGGAAGAACGGCAGTGTGGTCCCGGTGGTGCGCCTGATCAGGATTGCCCCCAACGCCGGTGCCACGACGTTGGCGACGGAAATCAGTGCGGCAACCGGCGGTGCGGCCCCGAACAGGAGCCAGTTGGCGCCGAAGGAGCCCAGGAAGATGCCGGGCCACAGACGCGGACCGCCGGCCAGTGCCGCGGCCAGCGCGATGCTCGCCGAGGGCCAGAAGGGCGCAGGGAATGCACCAAAAGCGGAAAGAAAAGTGAACGTTCCATAGGCGAGCAACCAGTAGCTCACCGCCACGCCGAAATTCCCTGTCAGAACGCTCATAGGGGCGACATTGTGTCAGAACTGACAGAGGCCTGAAAGAAAAAGCGCTTGCACGAAGCGCCGGAGGACAGCGCAGCGGGAAACGATTGCCGGTGACGACTGCGCGGGCGTCGCGGAGACGCCCGGCCTACGGCTTCAGCGTTCGATGCCGACCATCTCGGGCCAGCTGAGCTGCTCCTGTTCGCCGCCCCAGGATTCGAGCAGGCGGACGGCATGTTCAAACAGTGCCGGGTCGCAGCTCTGGCTTTCCGTGCCTTGCCCGATACCACGCAACAGGAACACCGGTTTGTCGTTCCGGCCCGGGCGGTTCCGACGCCGGAGTTCGGCCGTCACCCCGTAGAGCTCGGGATGAAACAACGGGAAACCGAGGCCTTCGACCAGGCTCAGGACGCGTTCCAAATCGGAGATGGGCAGTACGCCGGCGAGATAGGAATACGCCACCTCGGTGAGTATGCCCAGCACCGCCGCTTCATCTTCTTCCATGCCCGGCGCCGCACGCTCCAGCGCCTGCGCGCCCATACAGCCGAGTTCGCTGCATGCCCGGTCGTCGCCGTCGGTGGTATCCACTTCCTGCCATTGCATGCAACGCCGCGCCAGGTAATGCAGGGCGCTGGGCTGGTTGCGGCGCAACAGACCGGCGTTGGTGTTCAGGTATTCGAACAACCTGCCATCCCGTACGAGCGCCATGCGCAAAGCCGGGACGACGGAAACATGCCTCAGTCTCTTGCTGCGGAAACGGTGTCCGGTCTTGGCGCCGGACTGTAATTTTTTCGCTGCACTCGAGCGGTAAAGAGCTTCCATTTTTCTCCGCACCTTGGCGCCGTTGCGCTCTAACTGGGGTTAATACTAGGAGAGAATTTTTCTTGGGCAAGCGGCTCCCGGGGGTTTTTTCCGCCTTTCTCTCCAACACCTTTCGCGCGCTTCAAAAACGTAGCGGGAGTCGTTCACGAATGGCCTCCGGCGACTGCTGCACGAGATTCTTGTCGATCTGCAAATCCACCAACTTGATGGTTTCGTCGGAAAGGTTGTCACGCAGTAGGCCGAGAAATCGCGGCTCCGCGATGATGGCGAGCCGATCGTAATCACCGGCATTGCGCGCCGCTTCCAGAAACTGGCTGATACGCTTGGCGAACTGAATGGCCTCGTGCCGTTTGGGCGGCGTCTGATCTTCCATGGCGGAACGGTTCTGTACGCCGGTGTCGTACCTGCGGCCCGGCAGATCGGTGGTCAGACTGGCTTCATGCAAGCGCCCCTCGGGATGGGACAGGTCTTCTAGCTCGATCAGTTGCCGTTGTGCGCCTTCCGCACGAAACACGCGCGCACGGCTGCTGTCTGCGACAAGAACCCAGGTACCGGCCATATGCACTCCTTTCGATCAGTGCACGCGAATCAAATCACTGCGTGAACGCCGCCGAGGGCGATTCTTCGGGTGCGACGCCGGCAAGCGTCGCCACCTGGAATCCTTCTCCGGCAGGAAGCTCGATGGTTTCCAGCAGTTCGAGATCGCGCTGGTTGATCACCCAGATGACGGGCTGGTCCCGGCCGGCGACGTACAAGGTGCCCGTACCACTGATTGGGCTCAGCCCACCCGGACGCGCGCCCAGTGCCGTGTCCCGGGTGGCGCCGGAGTCGATATCCATCATTGCCAGCCGCGTTCCCGGTCCGCTGATAAACAGTGAACGACCATCGTCACCAAGGGCGAAACCCTCGAATCCTTTACCCACAGGTATGCGTCGCTCCACCTTGCCGCCGGCGAGGTCGAGCACAGCGACATGTCCCTGCTCCGGCTCGCCAATCAAGAGCCGTTTCTCATCACGATCGAGGGCAAGGTGTCGCGGTGTGCCATCGACAGGCCACTGGCGTACCACCTGCCACTCCCTGGTGTCGATTTCCGTCACGGTGCCGTCATCCGGATTGCTCACGAAGGCACGGGGTTCCAGGCGCCGCACGGCGAGCGCGGTCGGACCGCTGCCCGTCTTCAAATAACGGGTTATCCGCAAGGCTTGCAGATCAAACACGCTAATACCGTTCCAGGTCGGGTGACTGGAGAGCACATAGCGCCCATCCGATGTCACGGCCTGGGAATGAATCCGTCCCGCGACCGGAACGGTCAGCACCGCATGCCCATGTACGGGATCGATGACGTACAGTTCGCTTTCGGTTTTTCCGGCTGCTTTGCGTTCCGTGAAACTCCCCGACACAAGCAAGCCATCTTCGCCCGCCACGACGGCCCGGGCGTCTGTCACACCCAGCAGCGATTGCGTGGGTAGATGCCGTGAGGCATCGATAGTGAGAATCCGGTTGGCCGGACCAAGGGCCACGAAAACAAGTGTTGCTGCAGCCACCGGGCCGCTGATCAGGGAAAAAAGCGTGCCAAACACCCACGCGCCAGCCTTCATCGTGGCTTTGCCATGCTCGACGCCCTCCGCTTTTCAAAAGCGTAGTTCCCCCATCCGCGAAACCGGAGCCGGGGTCGATAAGAATCCGTCTGCCGACTGATGGAAACCATAAGAATCGACCTGATCTTCAGGACGGTTCACAGGATCGGAGCCCGACTTCGCGCTTTCGTTGACACAGCGCCCCTGATCTCTATAGTGAAATTCGGGTCCCTGCTCCATGTGTTAACAGGAGGGTGATGACGATGAGGTTTACGACGGTTGAAGTAAGTAGGGCTTATTCCGATTACCTTGATTCGCTTGACGATTGGCCCCCCCCGGAAGAAAGACTCACCACCGAGCGTTACCAGGCCACTCAATACACACCGGACACCGAAGAGACACCTCCACCACCGCAGCGCGGACCCAACTAACCCCCACAGGCGGCCGGAAATCCGGCCGCCTTTTTTTGTGCTGCCATTGCCCGCCAGATGGACTTGTCTTGCGCTGGTCAGCGCGCGCATCGCATCCGCTAGGCTTTTATTGTTCTGCTCTGACTGGCGCCTCGGCATGCCCTACAAACACATCCTGGCGGCAACCGACTTCTCCAACGCCGCGCACAAGGCGAGCGTCCGTGCCACCGAGTTGGCTCGTCTGTACGGCGCGCGTCTCACCCTGCTTCATGTGATCGAGCATTTCCCCGAGGATTTACCGGCCGCCCTACCCGGTCGGGAGGATCAGGACCCGAAAGCCTATCTGATGAACCATGCACGAGATCGCCTGGCGGAACTTGCCAGCGCCACGGGGATAGCCGAAGCGGCGCAGATCGTCATCGTCTCGCGGCGCTCTGCCCGCTACGAAATCCAGCTTTTCACGGAAGAAAACAACGTGGACCTGATGGTGCTCGGCTCGTTACCGCACGGTCTGCTCGGCAGCCTGGGGTCGACGGCCAGCGGTTTGCTGGGAACGGCGCGTTGCGATCTGATGGTGGTGCGGGGACCGACGCAATAGCCGGTGTATTGGTGTGTCGGTGACCCGACGCGGCTTGCCGACAGGCATGAGCTACATAGCGAGCCGGCGCCGCAGCCTTGCGCGACGCCCGTGATGGGTGTCACCCAGGCGGTTGGCATAGTCGAGTGCGGTGGCATAGTCACGCGCCACGTGTTCGTGATACTTCGCAAGACGCTCGATGCTCTCGATACACCCTTCATCCGCCAACCGTGACCAGAGTGCGCAGGCCTGTGGCCAGTCACCGCGACGCCGATATAGCCAGGCCAGTTCCCGCAGGCCATCGGGGGTGAGCATGGCCTCGTGCTC
>JAWLCT010000010.1:48249-94680 GCA_041687015.1 Gammaproteobacteria bacterium | reverse complement strand
CGATGATAGTGTGAGGCCTCCTCATGCGAAAGTAGGTCACTGCCAGGCGCTATTTCCAAAAACCCCGACCCAACGGTCGGGGTTTTTTTTCGTCCGTCCCAGCGCACTCTGGTGGCCGGTCGGTGTTCGGCAGTCGTTATTCGTGCGAACAGTGACACGTAAGGCGTAGCGCGTACCTGTCTCCTGTCACCCCGGGGACAGCCGTGCGTATGCAGGTGCGAAAGCTCGTCGCAACGGCGTAGCGAACCCGCGATGTCACTTCTGGTGTTCATGCCAGGAGTACCTGGCAGAGCCCAATCCCCTGGGCGTAAATCGCTTCGAACCGAAGCAAACAGCACCTAGGGCATTCCATCTTAGAAGAAACGCTGTTTTCTGCTGTCCCCACGGGTGATCCCAAAGACGATCGACCGGCACGGAAGACTGTTGAAGGTTGAAGGCACACCGAACCAACGTAATGGCCGCCGTTCAGGTTTTTTCGGCGTTCTGACACCGTCGCTGATAAAATCCGCCCATGCCCTCCATGCAAAGCCTGCTCACACTCCTTGCCGATGGTAAATTCCACTCCGGTGAACAAATCGGGCGTGTGCTCGGCGTTTCCCGGGCGGCGATTTGGAAGTCCATCAAGGAACTCGAGTCGCTGGGGGTGGGCATCGACGCTGTGACGGGGCGCGGCTACCGTCTTCGCCAAGCCGTGGAACTCCTCGACGAGGCGCAGATTCTGCAAGCGATCCAGCCGGCCGTAGGCGCGAGCATTCGTGCACTGGAAGTGCACTTTTCGATCGATTCGACTAACCGCTATCTCGCAAGCGAAGCCCGCAACGGGATGGGCGAGGCGCATGTTTGTCTGGCTGAGATGCAGACCGCGGGACGCGGAAGGCGGGGCCGGACCTGGTGCTCGCCCCTGGGCGCAAATCTCTATTTATCGGTGGCCTGGGGCTTTGCGGAGGGACCGGCACGCCTTTCGGGGCTAAGCCTTGCCTTGGCCGTAGCCTGTGCGGAGGCGCTCGCGGGGGTTGGTATTTCCGGCATCCAGCTGAAGTGGCCCAATGACATCTGGTTGGATTACCGCAAGGTGGCCGGTTTACTGCTGGAGGTGAGCGGTGAGGCCAATGGTCCGTGCCAAGTCATCGCAGGTGTCGGCGTCAACCTGGGCATGCCGCGGGATACCGTTATCGATCAACCGTGGGCAGATCTTTGCGAGGCCTCTTCTTCACTCTCGCGCAACCATGTGGCGGCAGCACTGGTGGAGGCTATGGTGAAAGCGCTCAAGGTGTTCGCCAGCGAAGGATTTGAACCGTTCCGCCATGCGTGGGTCTCATGGGACGCGGTGTGTGGACGCGCGGTGACCTTGCATCTGCCTAACGGTGTGGTGGAAGGCACTGCGGCAGGTATCGATCCGTCAGGGGCATTGTTGCTGGAGACGGTTAAGGGTATGCAACGCTTTACGTCGGGTGAAGTGAGCTTGCGGGTGAGGGACCATGTGGCTTCTGCTTGACGCGGGCAATACCCGGCTCAAATGGCGCTGCAGCGATGGTGTCCAGGTCCTGGAGGGTGGCAGCATCCCCATTGACGGCAACAGACTCGAATCGCAGTTCGTTGCCGCGTTTGCGCACCTTCGCCCGGTGGAGCGGCTCGTCATCAGCAACGTGGCCGGCGAAGACGTCGGGTATACGCTTCAGCGTGTGGCCCGAGGCAGACTCGGTTGTGACGTTGAATTCGTGGTGCCGGCTGCGGAGTTTCGTGGTCTCAAGAACGGTTACGCCGATCCGGTGTCCCTCGGAGCCGACCGGTGGGCAGCGATGATTGGCGCCCGTGAGTTGGTCCGGGGCCCTGTTTGCATTGTCGATTGCGGGACGGCAGTTACCCTTGACTGGATCGCTGCCGACGGCAGGCACCTCGGGGGTATGATCATTCCGGGCCGCCATCTTATGGCCGAGTGCCTGGTGGCCGGAACCCGGCAAATCCGGCTGTCCCCGCACGACCATGGATTCGCCGCCCAGGGGCTTGGGACGGATACGGGCAGTTGTGTGGCCGCAGGGACCTTGGCGTGTGTGGCCGGCATGGTGGAACGCACCGTGCGCAATCTGGGGGGGGATGCCGCGGTTTCATGCCTCGTGGCCGGCGGTGATGCCGCGACCTTTGCAGCACATATCTCCGTGCCTCACCAAGTCGTCCCGGATCTCACATTTCGCGGCCTGCTGGCGTACGCAAGAGGCTGACGCTGCATGCGCCGGTTCTTCCTCCTGCTGATCCTGGCCAATATCGGGCTGTTGACTGTGCTGGACAGCACACCTACAGCGACACCGGCGCCGGTCGACCCTCCAGAGGCGGTGCAGGGGCTCACGCTCGTCTCAGAGCTGTCACCACAGCAGCCACTCGATCCCCGCCCGGTGATGCCACATGCCAGTGTTCCCGAGGCGGTGCGTATGGCGGTGCAGGCGCCGCCGGCGAACTTGGGGCCGACGCGTGCTGGCGCCTGTTATCGCATTGAAGGACTGCGCGATGCCAAGGCGTTGGAGCAGGTCAACCGGCACCTTGCAGCCGAAGGTGTGGACGTGCGAGCGTCCGGGAAAGCGGATTTCGAGCGCCGCCGGTACTGGGTAGTGCTGCCGCCGTTTCGATCGCGGGAACAAGCTGCACCGGTGATGGCGCGCCTGCGCGCGGCGGGCATCAAAGATTTCTACTTCGTCCCCAACGGCGAGAACAAGAACACGCTGTCTCTTGGGCTGTTCAGCACCCCCGAGGCAGCCCGTCGCCGAGTGGCGCAGCTGAGCTCACTGAAACTCACCTTGCACACACGCGAGGTGATTTCGCCCGGACGTCGGTTCTATCTGGAAGTGACCTGGAGTAAACCAGGCCAAGCACTGTCGAAGCTGTTGCAGTCGGCCGCGACCCCAGAACTGCGGATCCGCTCCTGCAATGACGCACAGTGATTGCGGAGACCTTCGCTTGTGCCTAGAATCCGCGTTTCGCGCATGCTGGCGTAGCTCAGTTGGTAGAGCGGCTGATTTGTAATCAGTAGGTCGCAGGTTCGACTCCTGTCGCCAGCTCCACACCGATTTAGCGTCATTGTGGGATTGACACACGCGCCCCGGCGACGCAAAATGTGTGGCTTACGTTTGCCGGAGGGGTTCCCGAGCGGCCAAAGGGGGCAGACTGTAAATCTGCTGGCTCAGCCTTCGAAGGTTCGAATCCTTCCCCCTCCACCAGTACGTAAAAGCCGACCCGTCGGCTTTAAGAAATGCGGGTGTAGTTCAATGGTAGAACCTCAGCCTTCCAAGCTGATGGTGTGGGTTCGATTCCCATCACCCGCTCCATCACCGTGGTAGAGGTTTGCAGTTTTTCTGCCCATGTAGCTCAGTTGGTAGAGCACGTCCTTGGTAAGGACGAGGTCACCGGTTCAAATCCGGTCATGGGCTCCAAGTTTTCAGTCTGAAACCCAAGCGTAGACGTCCCATCGGAGGAGCAGGTCCGTGGCTAAGGAAAAATTCGAGCGTAAGAAACCGCACGTAAACGTAGGCACCATCGGCCACGTTGACCATGGCAAGACCACGCTGACGGCGGCGCTGACCGTGGTTCAGGCGAAGAAGTTCGGCGGCGAGACGAAAGCGTACGACCAGATCGACAACGCGCCGGAAGAGAAGGCGCGTGGTATCACGATCTCCACCTCGCACGTGGAATACGAGTCCGACACGCGCCACTACGCGCACGTGGACTGCCCGGGCCACGCCGACTACGTGAAGAACATGATCACCGGCGCCGCCCAGATGGACGGTGCGATCCTGGTGGTGTCCGCGGCTGACGGCCCGATGCCCCAGACCCGCGAGCACATCCTGCTGGCGCGTCAGGTGGGCGTGCCGTACATCGTGGTGTACATGAACAAGGCCGACATGGTCGACGATGCCGAGCTGCTGGAGCTGGTGGAGATGGAAGTGCGTGATCTCCTGAACCAGTACCAGTTCCCTGGCGACGACACGCCGATCGTGAAGGGCTCGGCGCTGAAGGCGCTGGAAGGCGACACGTCGGAAATCGGCATGCCGTCGATCGACAAGCTGGTGGAAGCGCTGGACAGCTACATCCCCGAGCCGCAGCGTGCGGTGGACGGTGCGTTCCTGATGCCGATTGAGGACGTATTCTCGATCTCGGGCCGCGGTACCGTGGTGACGGGTCGTGTGGAGCGCGGCATCGTGAAGGTGGGCGACTCGGTTGAAATCGTGGGCATGAAGGAAACCACGACGACGACGGTGACCGGCGTTGAGATGTTCCGCAAGCTGCTGGATCAGGGTCAGGCGGGCGATAACGTGGGGGTGCTGCTGCGCGGCACGAAGCGTGACGAAGTGGAGCGAGGCCAGGTACTGGCCAAGCCTGGTTCCATCACGCCGCACACCAAGTTCCAGGCCGAGGTGTACGTGCTGTCGAAGGAAGAGGGTGGACGTCACACCCCGTTCTTCAACGGTTACCGCCCGCAGTTCTACTTCCGTACCACGGACGTGACTGGCGCCTGCGACCTGCCGGAAGGCGTGGAAATGGTGATGCCGGGTGACAACGTGCAGATGACGGTGAGCCTGATTGCGCCCATCGCCATGGAAGAAGGCCTGCGTTTTGCCATCCGCGAAGGCGGCCGCACTGTCGGCGCCGGCGTGGTGGCCAAGGTCATCGAGTAAGTGTTCGCGACGTCCCCCGACGGTGTGTCGGGGGACGCGTAAGTTTTAGGCCAGTAGCTCAATTGGCAGAGCGGCGGTCTCCAAAACCGCAGGTTGGGGGTTCGATTCCCTCCTGGCCTGCCATATCCGGCCAGTGGACTGGCGTGATTCCTCGGAAAGGCAATGGCTGACAAGCTCAAGTTGACGATCGCAGCCCTCATCCTGCTGGGTGCCGTGGGTGCGTTTTACTATTTCGGCGATCAATCCATGCTGTTGCGCGTGGTCGCCTTGCTTGTCGCCCTCGGAATTGCGACGGCCGTGGCTTCTACTACTGCGACCGGTGCCGGAGCCATCGGTTTCGGTCGCGGTGCCCTCATCGAAGTCCGCAAGGTGGTTTGGCCCTCCGGCAAGGAGACCTCGCAGACGACCCTCATCGTCCTCGCTATGGTTGTCCTGATGGGCCTGATCCTCTGGCTGTTCGACACGTTTCTGGTCTGGGCTGTGAAGTTCATGACCGGCCAAGGAGGCTGAACGGATGGCGTTGCGCTGGTATGTGGTCCACGCCTATTCAGGCTTCGAAAATCAGGTGAAGCGTTCACTTGAGGAACGAATCCGGCGTGGCGGTATGCAGGAGATGTTCGGTCAGATCCTGGTCCCCACCGAAGAAGTCATCGAAATGCGCGAAGGTCAGAAGCGGAAGAGCGATCGCAAGTTCTTCCCGGGCTATGTCCTCGTGCAGATGGAAATGAATGACGAAACCTGGCACCTGGTGAAAGACGTTCCCAAGGTGATGGGGTTCATCGGCGGCACGGCCGATCGGCCGGCGCCCATTTCTGACCGCGAGGCGGATGCCATTCTCGCCCGGGTGCAGGAAGGCGCGGAGAAGCCGCGACCGAAGGTATTGTTCGAGCCCGGCGAAGTCGTTCGCATCGTCGAGGGTCCGTTCAACGATTTCAATGGCGTGGTCGAGGAAGTTGACTACGAGAAAAACCGCCTGCGCGTGGCTGTGCTGATTTTCGGCCGCTCCACGCCGGTGGAACTGGAATTCGGCCAAGTCGATAAAGGCTGAATTGGCGCGGGAGCGGGCGGCCGGGCACCCCACACGGGGTGCGCGGCTGTCTGCTTTCGCGGTTATCAATGGCGGGGAGCCTCACGGCGCCTGAACCCGCGAGGAGAGAAACATGGCAAAGAAGATCACAGCTTATATCAAGCTGCAGGTGAAGGCCGGTCAGGCCAATCCCAGCCCGCCGGTCGGCCCCGCACTCGGTCAGCACGGCGTGAACATCATGGAGTTCTGCAAGCAGTTCAATGCGCAGACCCAGAAGCTCGAACCGGGCCTGCCGATTCCGGTGGTCATCACGGTTTATAACGACCGTAGCTTCACCTTTATCACCAAGACCCCGCCTGCCGCCATTCTCCTGAAGAAGGCTGCCGGTATTCAGTCCGGTTCAGCCGTTCCTAACCGCGACAAGGTGGGCAAAGTGACGCGCGCGCAGCTCGAAGAAATCGCCAAGACCAAGATGCCTGACCTCACCGCCGCTGACATGGATGCCGCCGTGCGTACTATCGCCGGTAGCGCCCGCAGCATGGGCCTTGAGACGGAAGGGGTATAAGCCATGGCACTTTCCAAACGCCAAAAAGCCATTCGCGAAAAGATTCAGGCCGGCAAGGCTTACACCGTCGATGAAGCCATCGAGCTGTTGAAGAGCCTGCCGAAGGCCAAGTTCCTCGAGTCCGTGGACGTCGCCGTGAACCTGGGCGTCGACCCCCGCAAGTCCGATCAGGTCGTGCGTGGCGCCACCGTGATGCCCAACGGCACCGGCAAGACCGTACGGGTTGCGGTGTTCGCGCAGGGTGCCAATGCCGAGGCTGCCAAAGCCGCAGGCGCAGACATCGTCGGTATGGACGATCTGGCCGAGCAGGTTAAGGCCGGACAGATGGATTTCGACGTGGTTGTGGCTTCCCCCGATGCCATGCGCGTGGTGGGTACGCTTGGCCAGATCCTTGGTCCCCGGGGTCTGATGCCGAACCCGAAGACCGGTACCGTAACGCCTGACGTGGCTGGCGCCGTGCGTAATGCCAAGGCGGGTCAGGTTCGTTATCGCACCGACAAGGCCGGCATCATCCACGCCTCCATCGGCAAGATCGATTTTGAGACCAACGCCATCAAGGAAAATCTTCAGGCGTTGTTGGCCGATTTGCAGAAAGCCAAGCCCGCCACGGCGAAGGGTCAGTATCTGAAGAAGATCACGCTTTCCACCACCATGGGTGGCGGTGTCATCGTCGAGCAGTCGTCGCTCGCCGCTGCGTGATCGTAACGAATTTGCACAGCCGTAAAGGCCGTGCAACAGGTCGCCGCCCGTCCCATCGGGCGGTGGCCGTCCGTGACCGCAGGTGCCGCAAGGTTTAAGGGTACCAACCGCCTGCGCAGACGGTGTCGCCTAAGGTGTTTGAACGAGGGCCACCGTACAAGGGGGGAAGGGGTTTCGACCGCTTCCGTTTGTCAAAACACAGGTTCATGGACACGGAACTTTTCGCCGGGTCCAGGTTCCATGTGGAAATCGAGAGGTGATTTCGCGTGGCTCTCAACCGCGATCAAAAGCAGGCCATCATCGACGAAGTCGCCGAGGTCGCCGCGAAGGCCTATTCCGCCGTCGGTGCGGAATATTCGGGTCTGTCCGCCGCCCAGATGACCACTCTGCGTGCCCAGGCACGCGAGGGTGGTGTCTACGTGCGTGTGGTTAAGAACACCCTGGCTCGTCGCGCCGTCCAAGGCACTGAGTTCGAGTGCATGCAGGAGGCCCTCACGGGCCCGCTGGTGCTGGCCTTCTCTCAGGAAGATCCCGGCGCCGCCGCTCGGGTTATCCAGGCTTTCGCCAAGGATAACGCCAAGCTGGAGGTCAAGGTGGTCTCCATCGGAGGGAAGCTGCTCGACGCGAAGGAACTGGACCGTCTCGCCAAGATGCCGACCAAGGAGCAGGCGATTGCCATGCTCATGGGCGTCATGAAGGCTCCGATCCAGAAATTCGTCCGCACCCTGGCCGAGCCGCACGCCAAGCTGGCTCGTACCATCGCTGCGGTTCGCGATCAGAAGCAGGCAGCCTAAGCACCCATTCGTATCAACGGGCCCGTTGCGGGCAACATCCAAGTTACAGGAGCATTCACAATGGCCGTTTCCAAAGAAGACATCCTTGACACCATCTCCAACATGACCGTGATGGAAGTCGTTGAGCTCATCGAGGCGATGGAAGAGAAGTTCGGCGTGTCCGCCGCCGCCGCTATGGCCGCTGCGCCTGCCGCCGCTGCCGCTGCCGCTCCCGCTGAAGAGCAGACCGAGTTCAACGTCATTCTTGCCGCCGCTGGCGACAAGAAGGTTGAGGTCATCAAGGTTGTGCGTGCCGCCACCGGCCTGGGCCTGAAGGAAGCCAAGGATCTGGTGGAAAGCGCTCCCAAGGCTGTGAAGGAGGGCATCTCCAAGGCTGACGCCGAAGCCCTCAAGAAGCAGCTGGAAGACGCTGGCGCCAAGGTCGAGATGAAGTAATAAGGCATACCATGCCGAAAGACGTCAGGCCCGGTCCTGGCACAAGGAATTGGCCCGCTCTCGTGGGCGGGCCAGTTTCCAGGGAAAGGTGCAAGTTTTGATGAAAACGGCTGGTGGCAAGCGCCACCGGCCTTTTTCCGCTGCGGGTACCACCCGCAAAGCCACGCGCCGCCATCAAGGGGATGGGGTGCGGCTGGTAGAGCTGATCTGAAGAGCTGAGGAACCCTGATGGCTTACTCGTTCACTGAGAAAAAACGCATCCGTAAGGATTTCGGCAAACGTCCCAGCATCCTGGACGTGCCCTATCTGCTTGCTATCCAGCTCGATTCCTATCGCAGCTTCCTGCAAGCCGATGCACGTTCTGAAGCGCGCAGGGAAGTTGGCCTGGAAGCCGCCTTCCGCTCGGTGTTCCCGATCGTGAGCTACTCGGGTTACGCCGCCCTCGAATACGTGAGCTATCGCCTCGGCACGCCCGTGTTCGACGTGAAAGAGTGTCAGGTGCGCGGACTCACCTACGCGGCACCGCTGCGTGTCAAGGTGCGCCTGGTCATTTATGACAAGGACGCGCCCGCCGGCAGCAAGGTCATCAAGGACATCAAGGAGCAGGAAGTCTACATGGGCGAACTGCCCCTGATGACCGAGAACGGCACTTTCGTCATCAACGGTACCGAGCGCGTCATCGTTTCGCAGCTCCACCGTTCCCCGGGCGTGTTCTTCGAGCACGACAAGGGCAAGACCCATTCCTCCGGCAAGCTGCTGTTCAGCGCCCGCGTGATCCCTTACCGCGGTTCGTGGCTGGACTTCGAGTTCGATCCGAAGGACTCCATCTTCGTGCGTATCGATCGCCGCCGCAAACTCCCGGCGACCGTGCTGCTGCGCGCCCTCGGCTACACCAACGAGCAGATCCTGGATACCTTTTTCGAGAAGGACACCTTCACCTTCGCCGGTGAGCAGGTGCGCCTCGATCTCATTCCTGAACGGCTGCGCGGCGAAACCGCCGATTTCGACATCGCTCACGAGGGCCAGGTTATCGTGGAGAAGGGGCGCCGCATCACCGCGCGCCACATCCGTGAGATTGACAAGGTTGGCCTGAAGACGCTGGATGTTCCCGACGAGTTCGTGCTCGGCCGCGCGCTCGCCCACGATGTGGTCGATCAGGGCAGCGGCGAGATCATCGCTGCCGCCAACGACGAGATCACCTTCGACGTCCTGCAGAAAATCCGCGCCGCCGGGGTGAAGTCGTTCCAAACCATTTTCACCAACGATCTGGATCGCGGACCGTATATGTCCGAGACCCTGCGCATCGATAGCACGCGCACACCTCTCGACGCGTTGGTGGAAATCTACCGTATGATGCGTCCCGGCGAGCCTCCCACCAAGGAGTCCGCCGAGACGCTGTTCCAGAATCTGTTCTTTACGCTGGACCGCTACGATCTGTCCGCGGTCGGCCGCATGAAGTTCAACCGTCGCGTGGGCCGTAAGGAGGTCACCGGTCCTGGTGTGCTGACCAACGAGGACATCATCGACGTCCTCAAGGTGCTCATCGACATCCGCAACGGCAACGGTCAGGTCGATGATATCGACCATTTGGGCAATCGCCGCGTACGTTCCGTCGGCGAAATGGCGGAAAACCAGTTCCGTGTGGGCCTGGTGCGCGTAGAGCGTGCAGTGAAGGAGCGCCTGTCGCTGGCCGAGTCCGAAGGCCTGATGCCGCAGGAACTCATCAACGCCAAGCCGGTGTCTGCGGCCATCAAGGAGTTCTTCGGCTCCTCGCAGCTGTCGCAGTTCATGGACCAGAACAACCCGCTGTCGGAAATCACCCACAAGCGCCGTATCTCCGCGCTCGGCCCCGGTGGTTTGACGCGTGAACGTGCGGGCTTCGAAGTGCGCGACGTGCACCCGACCCACTACGGCCGCGTGTGCCCGATCGAGACACCTGAAGGTCCGAACATCGGTCTGATCAACTCGCTGGCCGTGTATGCCCGCACCAACGAGTACGGCTTCCTCGAAACGCCGTATCGCAAGGTCGTGGACGGCAAGGTCACTGACGAGATCGAATATCTTTCCGCCATTGACGAAGGCGAGTACGCCATCGCTCAGGCGAACGCCGAAACCGATGCGAATGGCGTGCTGGTCGAGGAACTGGTCTCCTGCCGTCATCAGAACGAGTTCACTCTGATGCCGCGGGATCGTGTCCAGTTCATGGATGTGTCGCCGCGTCAGATCGTATCCGTGGCGGCATCCCTGGTGCCGTTCCTGGAACACGACGACGCCAACCGCGCTCTCATGGGTTCGAACATGCAGCGCCAGGCCGTGCCCTGTCTGCGTCCCGAGAAGCCCTTCGTCGGTACCGGTATGGAGCGCGTGGTGGCCATCGATTCGGGCACTTGCGTGGTCGCCCGTCGTGGTGGCGTCGTCGATTCGGTGGACGCAAGCCGCGTCGTGGTGCGCGTTAACGACGAAGAGACCGAAGCGGGCGAACCTGGTGTCGACATCTACAACCTGATCAAGTACACCCGTTCCAACCAGAACACCTGCCTTAACCAGCGTCCGCTGGTGAAGACCGGTGACGTGATCGCACGCGGCGACGTGTTGGCTGACGGTTCATCCGTCGATATGGGCGAACTCGCCCTGGGCCAGAACATGCTGGTCGCGTTCATGCCCTGGAACGGATACAACTTCGAGGACTCCATCCTCCTCTCCGAGCGCGTGGTACAGGAAGATCGCTACACGTCTATTCACATCGAGGAACTGACCTGTGTGGCCCGCGACACCAAGCTGGGTGCCGAGGAGATCACCGCGGATATCCCCAACGTGGGCGAGGCGGCCCTGTCCAAGCTGGATGAGGCCGGCATCGTGTACATCGGTGCGGAGGTCAACACCGGCGATATCCTGGTCGGCAAGGTCACCCCGAAGGGCGAGACCCAGCTGACGCCGGAAGAAAAGCTGCTGCGTGCCATCTTCGGCGAGAAGGCATCGGACGTGAAGGACACCTCCCTGCGCGTTCCGTCCGGCATGAACGGCACCGTCATCGACGTGCAGGTATTCACCCGTGACGGTCTGGAGAAGGATTCGCGCGCCAAGTCCATCGAGGAGGCGGAACTCGCCCGCATCAAGAAAGACCTCATGGACCAGATGCGCATCATGGAGGACGACTCCTTCCAGCGCGTCGAGAGGCTGCTTCTCAACAAGGAAGCCGCGGGCGGCCCCGAGAAGCTCAAGGCCGGCGACAAGATCAGCCAGTCCTACCTGGATACGGTGACCCGCGCACGCTGGTTCGAGATCCGCCTGAAGGACGAAGAAGCGAATGCACAGCTCGAAGCCATTGCGGAGCAGCTCAAGCAGCTGCGCACGGATTTTGACGAGAAGTTCGAATCCAAGCGCAAGAAGCTGACCCAGGGCGATGATCTCGCGCCGGGTGTGCTGAAGATGGTCAAGGTATTCCTGGCCGTGAAGCGTCGCATTCAGCCGGGTGACAAGATGGCCGGCCGCCACGGTAACAAGGGTGTGGTGTCCATGATCGTTCCGGTCGAGGACATGCCCTATTCCGCGGACGGCACCCCGGTGGACATCGTGCTCAACCCGCTCGGTGTTCCCTCCCGTATGAACGTCGGCCAGGTGCTCGAGACGCACCTTGGTTGGGCGGCAAAGGGGCTGGGCAAGCGCATCGGCGAAATGCTGGATGCACAGCGCAAGATTGCAGAGGTGCGCGAGTTCCTGGAGAAGGTGTACAACCACAGCGGGAAGAAAGAGGATGTCGCCAGCCTTTCAGATCAGGAGGTTTTGGACCTGGCCAAAAATCTGCGCTCCGGCATCCCCATGGCCACCCCGGTGTTCGACGGCATGGAAGAAGAGGAGCTCAAGTACATGCTGGAGCTCGCCGGCCTGCCCAAGTCGGGTCAGACCACGCTGTTTGACGGCCGCACGGGCGAAGCCTTCGAACGTCCGGTCACGGTCGGCTACATGTACATGCTGAAGCTGAACCACCTGGTCGACGACAAGATGCACGCACGCTCCACCGGCCCGTACAGCCTGGTCACCCAGCAGCCGCTGGGTGGTAAGGCGCAGTTCGGCGGTCAGCGCTTCGGTGAGATGGAGGTGTGGGCGCTGGAAGCCTATGGCGCGGCGTACACCCTGCAGGAAATGCTCACCGTCAAGTCGGACGACGTGAACGGCCGCACCAAGATGTACAAGAACATTGTCGATGGCGATCACCGGATGGAGGCGGGCATGCCCGAATCCTTCAACGTTCTCATCAAAGAGATCCGGGCGCTCGGGATCGACATGGATCTGGAGCAGGAATAAGGCGCGGCCGAGCCGCTCACGGAGATGCGGGCCGCACCGCGGCCCGCGCCGAACCGAATTCGAGGAGACTAGACGGTGAAAGACCTCATCAAGCTGCTTAAGCAAACGGGTCCCATCGAGGACTTCGATGCCATCCGCATCGGCCTCGCATCGCCTGACAAGATTCGTTCCTGGTCTTACGGCGAAGTCAAAAAGCCGGAGACCATCAACTATCGTACCTTCAAGCCCGAGCGCGACGGCCTGTTCTGCGCCAAGATCTTCGGGCCTGTGAAGGACTACGAGTGCCTGTGCGGCAAGTACAAGCGCCTCAAGCACCGTGGTGTCATTTGTGAGAAGTGTGGCGTGGAAGTCACGCTGGCCAAGGTGCGCCGCGAGCGTATGGGCCACATCGAACTGGCGTCGCCCACCGCGCACATCTGGTTCCTGAAGAGCCTGCCGTCCCGCATGGGCCTGCTGCTCGACATGACCCTGCGCGACATCGAGCGCGTGCTCTATTTCGAGAGCTTCGTGGTCGTGAACCCGGGCATGACCCAGCTCGAGCGTGGTCAGCTGCTGTCCGACGAGGCCTACCTCGACGCCATCGAAGAGTACGGCGACGAGTTCGATGCCCGCATGGGTGCCGAGGCCATTCTCGACCTGTTGCGCGGCATGGATCTGCAGAAGGAAGCGGAGAAAATCCGCGAGGAGATCCCGCAGACCAATTCCGAGACCAAGCTGAAGAAGCTGACCAAGCGCCTGAAGCTCATGGAGGCTTTCCTGGAGTCCGGCAATCGTCCCGAGTGGATGATCATGACCGTGCTGCCGGTGCTGCCCCCCGAGCTGCGTCCGCTCGTCCCCCTGGAGGGTGGCCGCTTCGCGACGTCCGATCTGAACGATCTGTACCGTCGCGTGATCAACCGCAACAACCGTCTTAAGCGCCTGCTGGACCTGTCCGCACCCGACATCATCGTGCGCAACGAAAAGCGCATGCTGCAGGAGTCCGTGGACGCGCTGATGGACAACGGCCGTCGCGGCCGTGCGATCACCGGCTCCAACAAGCGCCCGCTCAAGTCTTTGGCGGATATGATCAAGGGCAAGCAGGGCCGTTTCCGTCAGAACCTGCTCGGCAAGCGCGTGGACTACTCCGGCCGTTCGGTCATCGTGGTCGGCCCGACCCTGCGTCTGCACCAGTGCGGCCTGCCGAAGAAGATGGCGCTGGAACTGTTCAAGCCCTTTATCTTCTCCAAGCTGGAACGCCGCGGCCTCGCGACCACCATCAAGGCCGCCAAGAAGATGGTCGAGCGGGAAGGGGCGGAAGTGTGGGATATCCTCGAAGAGGTTATCCGTGAACATCCCGTGCTGCTGAACCGTGCACCGACGCTGCACCGCCTCGGCATTCAGGCGTTCGAGCCCGTGCTCATCGAAGGCAAGGCCATCCAGCTGCACCCGCTGGTCTGTGCGGCGTTCAACGCCGACTTCGACGGTGACCAGATGGCCGTGCACGTCCCGCTGTCACTGGAGGCCCAGCTGGAAGCCCGCGCACTCATGATGTCCAGCAACAACATCCTGTCGCCCGCCAACGGTGAACCCATCATCGTGCCGTCGCAGGACGTGGTGCTTGGTCTGTATTACATGACCCGCGAGCGTGTGAACGCCAAAGGTGAAGGCATGGCGTTTGCCGACACCAACGAAGTGCTGCGTGCCTATCAGAACGGCGTGCTTGACCTGCACGCGCGCATCAAGGTGCGCATCCGTGAGGTCGAGGTGGGTGAAGACGGGGAGCGCACCGAGAAAGTGTCTTTGAAGGACACCGTGGCCGGTCGTGCGCTGCTGTTCGATATCGTTCCGGACGGCATGCCCTTCGCGCTGGTGGATAAGCCGCTGGTTAAAAAGGCCATTTCGCAGCTCATCAACGCCTGCTACCGCAACCTGGGCCTGAAGGACACGGTCATCTTTGCGGACCAGCTCATGTACATGGGTTTCCGTTACGCGACCCGCGCCGGCGTGTCGTTCGGTTCCGATGACATGGTCATTCCGGATGAAAAGGCGTCCATCCTGGCGCGCGCCGACAATGAGGTGAAGGAGATCGAGAACCAGTACCTCTCCGGTCTTGTCACCAATGGCGAGCGCTACAACAAGGTGGTGGACATCTGGTCGCACACCAACGACCAGGTGGCCAAGGCCATGATGGAAAAGCTCGGCTCGGAAGAGGTGGTGGACCGCGAAGGCAAGAAGGTCAAGCAGCCTTCGTTCAACTCCATTTTCATGATGGCCGACTCCGGTGCGCGTGGTAGCGCCGCCCAGATCCGTCAGCTGGCGGGCATGCGCGGGCTGATGGCCAAGCCGGACGGCTCCATCATCGAGACCCCGATCACGGCCAACTTCCGTGAAGGTCTGTCGGTATTGCAGTACTTCATCTCCACCCACGGTGCCCGTAAGGGCCTGGCGGATACCGCGCTGAAGACCGCGAACTCCGGTTACCTGACCCGCCGCCTGGTCGACGTCGCCCAGGACCTGGTGGTCACCGAGGAGGACTGCGGCACCGACAACGGGCTGCTGATGCAGTCGCTGATCGAGGGCGGCGATGTGGTGGAACCGCTGCGTGAGCGTGTGCTCGGCCGCGTAACCGCTGCGGACGTGCTCGTTCCGGGCACCGATCAGGTGGCGATCCCGCGCGGTACCCTGCTGGACGAGAAATGGGTGCAGAAGATCGAGGAGTTCTCCATCGATCACATGCGCGTCCGCTCGCCCATCAGCTGTGAGACCCGCTACGGCGTGTGCTCGAGCTGCTACGGTCGCGACCTGGCCCGCGGTCATTTGGTGAACGTGGGTGAAGCGGTGGGCGTCATCGCGGCCCAGTCCATCGGTGAGCCGGGTACCCAGCTCACCATGCGTACCTTCCATATCGGTGGTGCCGCGTCCCGTTCCGCGTCCGTGAACAACATCGAGGTGAAGGCCAACGGCTCGGTGCGTCTGCACAACATCAAGACCGTGCAGCACGCCAGCGGCAATCTGGTGGCCGTGTCCCGCTCCGGTGAGCTCACCGTGCTGGACGAGAACGGCCGTGAGCGCGAGCGCTACAAGGTGCCTTATGGTGCGGTACTGAGCGTCGCGGACGGCGAGCCGGTCAAGGGTGGCCAGGTGGTCGCGCACTGGGATCCCCATACCCACCCGGTGGTGACCGAAATCGCCGGACGGATCCTGTTCAGCGACTTCGTGGAAGGTGTGTCCGTGCACCGCCAGACCGACGAAGTCACCGGTCTGTCCGCGCTGGTGGTCACCGATCCCAAGCAACGTGGCTCGGCGGGCAAGGACTTGCGACCCATGGTCAAGCTGGTCGACGCCGCGGGCAAGGACATCAAGATCCCGGGTACCGACATCCAGGCCCAGTACTTCCTGCCGGCGGGCGCCATCGTCAACCTGCAGGATAATGCCGAGGTTGGCGTGGGTGACGTGCTGGCACGTATTCCCCAGGAAACGTCAAAGACCCGCGACATCACCGGTGGTCTGCCGCGCGTTGCCGACCTGTTCGAAGCCCGCAAGCCGAAGGAGCCCGCCATCCTGGCGGAGATCACCGGTACCGTCAGCTTCGGCAAGGAGACCAAGGGCAAGCAGCGCCTCATC
This sequence comes from Gammaproteobacteria bacterium, assembly GCA_041687015.1. GTDB lineage: Bacteria > Pseudomonadota > Gammaproteobacteria > Thiohalomonadales > Thiohalomonadaceae > JALOAT01. The sequence goes on along the minus strand of JAWLCT010000010.1, from coordinate 78,588 downwards.
ATCACCCCGGCCGAGGGCGATGCCCACGAGGAGCTGATTCCCAAGTGGCGTCACGTCACCGTGTTCGAAGGCGAACACGTGGAGAGCGGCGAAGTCATCGTGGAAGGCGCACCCGATCCGCAGGATATCCTGCGTCTGAAGGGCGTCGAGGCGCTGGCGAGCTACATCGTGAACGAGGTGCAGGACGTGTACCGTCTGCAGGGCGTAAAGATCAACGACAAGCACATCGAGGTGATTGTTCGCCAGATGCTGCGCAAGGTCGAAGTCAAGAGCGCCGGCGACACCAAGTTCCTGCAGGGTGAACAGGTGGAGTTCTCGCGCGTGCTGGAAGAAAACGAGCGCGTGCAGGGCGAAGAGAAACTGCCTGCGCTGTACCAGCGCGTGCTGCTGGGCATCACCAAGGCCTCGCTGGCGACCGAGTCGTTCATTTCGGCGGCTTCCTTCCAGGAAACCACGCGCGTCCTCACCGACGCCGCGGTGACTGGCAAGACCGACGAGCTGCGCGGCCTGAAGGAAAACGTGATCGTCGGCCGCCTGATCCCGGCGGGCACCGGCTTGGCCTACCATGCCACCCGGCGGGAGCGCCGGCGTGTGGAGGCGGAAGCCGAGGCCATGCCGGTGGCTCAACCCATCACGGAACTGAGCGCCGGGGAATGAAAGCAGGGGTGGAAAGGGGCTGTTGCTTGACAGCCCCTTGCCCCATTCCTAAAATTCCGCTTCTTTTTTGACAGGCCGGTCGGAACCGGCCTGTCCTTTATTTCGTTGGAGAACCAGATGGCGACGATTAACCAGTTGGTACGCAAGCCGCGGAGCCACAAGGTCGAGAAGAGCAAGGTCCCCGCGCTGGGAGGCAGCCCGCAGAAGCGCGGCGTCTGCACCCGCGTATACACCACCACGCCGAAGAAGCCGAACTCCGCTCTTCGCAAGGTGGCGCGCGTGCGTCTCACCAACGGCTTCGAGGTCAGCAGCTACATCGGTGGTGAAGGCCACAACCTGCAGGAGCACTCGGTCGTGCTGATCCGCGGCGGCCGTGTCAAGGACCTGCCGGGTGTTCGCTATCACACCGTGCGCGGGACCCTCGACACCTCAGGGGTGAACGATCGTCGTCAGGCACGCTCCAAGTACGGCGCCAAGCGCCCGAAGTCGTAACAAACGCGTAAGCGAAACAGGTATACGCCATGTCGAGAAGAAAGCAAGCGATCAAGCGTGAAATCCTTCCGGACCCGAAGTTCGGAAACAAGACGCTGTCCAAGTTCATCAACACCGTCATGCTCGACGGCAAGAAGTCCGTCGCCGAGAAGATCGTCTACGGTGCGCTGGACCGTGTTTCCGAAAAGTCCAAGGTTGAGCCGATCGACTTGTTCGAGAAGGCGCTGAACAACATCCGCCCCATGGTCGAGGTCAAATCCCGCCGCGTGGGTGGTGCCAACTATCAGGTGCCGGTCGAAGTGCGCGCTTCCCGCAGCATGGCGCTGGCCATGCGCTGGCTGGTGGACGCTTCCCGCAAGCGCGGTGAGAAGTCCATGCCGCAGCGCCTTGCCGGTGAACTCCTCGATGCCGCCGAGAACCGCGGTGCCGCGGTGAAGAAGCGCGAAGATACGCACCGCATGGCTGAGGCCAACAAGGCCTTTGCCCATTTCCGCTGGTAATTGAGGTTTCCGACTGTGGCCCGCAAGACCCCCATCGAACGCTACCGTAATATCGGTATTTCCGCGCACATTGACGCCGGCAAGACCACCACCACGGAGCGGATTCTTTTTTACACTGGTGTTTCTCACAAAATCGGTGAGGTGCACGACGGCGCAGCCACCATGGACTGGATGGAGCAGGAGCAGGAGCGTGGTATCACCATCACCTCCGCCGCGACCACCTGCTTCTGGAAGGGTATGGCTCAGCAGTATCCCGAACACCGCGTCAACATCATCGACACCCCGGGCCACGTGGACTTCACCATCGAGGTGGAGCGTTCCATGCGTGTGCTCGATGGCGCCTGCATGGTGTATTGCGCAGTGGGCGGCGTGCAGCCCCAGTCGGAAACGGTGTGGCGTCAGGCCACCAAATATGGCGTGCCGCGTCTGGCGTTCGTCAACAAGATGGATCGTACCGGCGCGGATTTCTTCAAGGTCTACAACCAGATGCGTCAGCGTCTGCGTGCCAACCCCGTGCCCGTGCAGATCCCCATCGGTGCCGAGGACCGGTTCGAGGGCGTGGTCGATCTGGTCAAGATGAAGTCGATCATCTGGAACGAGGCCGATCAGGGCATCTCGTTCACCTACGAGGACATTCCGGCCGATTTGGTGGATACCGCCAACGAGTGGCGCGAGAAGATGGTCGAGGCCGCCGCCGAGGCGTCCGAAGACCTGATGAACAAGTACCTCGAAGAAGGCGACCTGAGCGAGGAAGAAATCAAGGCGGCCCTGCGCAAGCGGACCATCGCTCTGGAAATCTTCCCCATGCTGTGCGGCACCGCGTTCAAGAACAAGGGCGTGCAGGCCATGCTCGACGCGGTCATCGACTACCTGCCGGCGCCCACCGAGGTTGCCGCGATCAAGGGCCTCGATTGCAAAACCGAAGCCACGGTCGAGCGTCCGTCCAGTGATGACCAGCCGTTCGCCGCGTTGGCGTTCAAGATCATGACCGACCCGTATGTGGGTTCGCTGACCTTCATCCGCGTGTATTCGGGCGTGCTCAACTCGGGCGACAGCGTGTACAACTCGCAGACCGGCAAGACCGAACGCGTCGGCCGTATCCTGCAGATGCACGCCAACCAGCGTGACGAAATCAAGGAACTGCGCGCCGGCGATATCGCCGCCTGCGTGGGCCTGAAGGACATCACCACCGGCACGACCCTGTCGGCCGTAGATGCCCCGGTTCAGCTGGAAAAGATGGAATTCCCCGAGCCCGTCATCTCCGTGGCCGTGGAGCCCAAGACCAAGAGCGACCAGGAAAAGATGGGCCTTGCTCTCAACCGCCTGGCCGCGGAAGACCCGTCCTTCCGCGTGCGCACCGATGAGGAATCCGGTCAGACCATCATTGCCGGCATGGGCGAGCTGCACCTGGAAATCATCGTTGACCGCATGAAGCGTGAGTTCAAGGTGGAAGCCAACGTGGGCGCACCCCAGGTGGCCTACCGTGAAACCATCCGCAAGGGCGTGGAGCAGGAAGGCAAGTTCGTGCGCCAGTCCGGCGGTCGCGGTCAGTATGGTCACGTCTGGGTCAAGATCGAACCGCAGGAAGCCGGCGCGGGCTATGAATTCGTCAACGCTATCGTTGGCGGCGTCATCCCCAGGGAATACATCCCGGCAGTCGACAAGGGTATCCAGGAGCAGCTGCAAAACGGTGTGCTCGCCGGCTATCCGGTGGTCGACGTCAAGGTGACCCTGTTCGACGGCTCCTACCACGATGTCGACTCCAACGAAATGGCCTTCAAGATCGCCGGTTCCATGGCGTTCAAGGAAGGTGCTCTGAAGGCAAGTCCGGTGCTGCTCGAGCCCATCATGGCTGTCGAGGTCGAAACGCCGGAAGAGTACATGGGCGACGTGATGGGTGACCTGAATCGTCGTCGCGGCATCATCCTGGGTATGGATGACAATGCCGGTGTGAAGCTCCTGAAGGCGGAAGTGCCGCTGTCCGAGATGTTCGGCTACTCGACCACCCTGCGCTCACTGAGCCAGGGGCGCGCGACGTACTCCATGGAATTCAAGAAGTACAACGAAGCGCCGGCCAGCGTCGCCGAAGCAGTGATCAAGAAAGCGTCGTAATCAAGATTAACGAGCGAGGTACAGTACTGTGGCTAAGGAAAAATTCGAGCGTAAGAAACCGCACGTAAACGTAGGCACCATCGGCCACGTTGACCATGGCAAGACCACGCTGACGGCGGCGCTGACCGTGGTTCAGGCGAAGAAGTTCGGCGGCGAGACGAAAGCGTACGACCAGATCGACAACGCGCCGGAAGAGAAGGCGCGTGGTATCACGATCTCCACCTCGCACGTGGAATACGAGTCCGACACGCGCCACTACGCGCACGTGGACTGCCCGGGCCACGCCGACTACGTGAAGAACATGATCACCGGCGCCGCCCAGATGGACGGTGCGATCCTGGTGGTGTCCGCGGCTGACGGCCCGATGCCCCAGACCCGCGAGCACATCCTGCTGGCGCGTCAGGTGGGCGTGCCGTACATCGTGGTGTACATGAACAAGGCCGACATGGTCGACGATGCCGAGCTGCTGGAGCTGGTGGAGATGGAAGTGCGTGATCTCCTGAACCAGTACCAGTTCCCTGGCGACGACACGCCGATCGTGAAGGGCTCGGCGCTGAAGGCGCTGGAAGGCGACACGTCGGAAATCGGCATGCCGTCGATCGACAAGCTGGTGGAAGCGCTGGACAGCTACATCCCCGAGCCGCAGCGTGCGGTGGACGGTGCGTTCCTGATGCCGATTGAGGACGTATTCTCGATCTCGGGCCGCGGTACCGTGGTGACGGGTCGTGTGGAGCGCGGCATCGTGAAGGTGGGCGACTCGGTTGAAATCGTGGGCATGAAGGAAACCACGACGACGACGGTGACCGGCGTTGAGATGTTCCGCAAGCTGCTGGATCAGGGTCAGGCGGGCGATAACGTGGGGGTGCTGCTGCGCGGCACGAAGCGTGACGAAGTGGAGCGAGGCCAGGTACTGGCCAAGCCTGGTTCCATCACGCCGCACACCAAGTTCCAGGCCGAGGTGTACGTGCTGTCGAAGGAAGAGGGTGGACGTCACACCCCGTTCTTCAACGGTTACCGCCCGCAGTTCTACTTCCGTACCACGGACGTGACTGGCGCCTGCGACCTGCCGGAAGGCGTGGAAATGGTGATGCCGGGTGACAACGTGCAGATGACGGTGAGCCTGATTGCGCCCATCGCCATGGAAGAAGGCCTGCGTTTTGCCATCCGCGAAGGCGGCCGCACTGTCGGCGCCGGCGTGGTGGCCAAGGTCATCGAGTAAAGCCGTCTAGCCAGACGCGGGGGCGCAGTGTATACTGCGCCCCCTTTCGTGTTGGCCTCAGCTCTTTAGAAACGGGTAGGTTCAGAACAATGGCGACCAGTCAACGTATTCGTATTCGCCTGAAGGCGTTCGATCATCGGCTCATCGACCAGTCCGCGCGCGAGATCGTCGAGACCGCCAAGCGCACTGGCGCCCAGGTTAAAGGCCCGATTCCGCTCCCAACCAAGCAGGAGCGTTTTACGGTGCTGGTATCCCCCCACGCCGACAAGGATGCGCGCGATCAGTACGAGCTGCGCACCCACAAGCGTCTCATGGACATCGTCGATCCCACGGACAAGACCGTGGATGCCCTCATGAAGCTGGATCTGGCTGCGGGCGTCGACGTACAGATCAAGTTGAGCTAACGAGACCTCGGTCTCCTAACAGTACCGGTCAATCGAAATCGGTACGGTGAGAGGTTTATAACAATGGCAATCGGACTCATCGGTCGCAAACGCGGTATGACCCGCGTTTTCACTGAAGATGGCGTCTCCGTTCCGGTGACCGTCATCGAGGTCGAACCTAACCGTGTCACCCAGGTGAAAACCCTGGAAGCCGACGGCTACCGTGCCGTCCAGGTGACCGTGGGTTCGCGCCGTGCTACGCGCGTCACCAAGGCCATGGCGGGTCATTTCGCCAAGGCCGGTGTCGAAGCGGGCCGCACCCTCTGCGAATTCCGTCTGGGCGAAGGCGAAGGCGAAAGCCTGGCCGCGGGCTCAGAAATCAAGGTCGACATCTTCGAAGCCGGCCAGAAGGTCGACGTCTCCGGCACGACCATCGGTAAAGGCTTTCAGGGCGGTGTGAAGCGTCACAACTTCTCCACCCAGGACGCCACCCACGGCAACTCCGTGTCGCATCGTGCGCCCGGCTCCATCGGTCAGCGTCAGTCTCCGGGCCGCGTGTTCAAGGGCAAGCGCATGGCAGGTCATATGGGTGCGGTCGCCCGTACCGCCCAGACGCTTGAACTCGTGCGTGTCGACGCCGAGCGCAACCTGCTTCTGGTAAAGGGCGCGGTCCCGGGCCCGAAGGGCGCGGACGTCGTTGTGCGCCCCGCAGTAAAGGCGTGAGGAGCTGACCCATGCAACTGAATCTCATCAATGCAAACGGCCAGGCCTCATCGGGTACGGTGGAGGTCTCCGAAAACACCTTTGGCGCGGCATTCAACGAAGCGCTGATTCATCAGGTCGTCACGGCGTATCTGGCCGGCGCTCGTCAGGGCACCCGCGCGCAGAAGAGTCGTGAAGCCGTCCGCGGTGGCGGTGCAAAGCCCTGGCGCCAGAAGGGCACCGGTCGTGCCCGCGCCGGCAGCATCCGCAGCCCGCTGTGGCGGGGCGGCGGCAAGATCCACCCGTCCATGCCGGAAGAGAACTTCAGCCAGAAGGTCAACCGCAAGATGTATCGCGGCGCCCTGCGCTCCATTCTCGGTGAGCTGATTCGCCAGGATCGCCTGATGGTCGTGGAACAGTTCGCCATGGATGCCCCCAAGACCAAGGGTCTGGTGGAAAAGCTCAAGGCCATGGGTCTGGACAACGTCCTGATCGTGTCCGATCAGGTTGACGACAATCTGTACCTCTCCGCCCGTAATCTCGCGAATGTCGAGGTGCTCGGCGCACGTCAGCTCGATCCCGTGAGCCTGGTCCGGTTCGAAAAGGTGCTGATTACCGTGCCCGCGGTGAAGCAGGTAGAGGAGATGCTGGCATGAATCAGGAACGCTTGATGCAGGTGCTGCTGGCGCCGCAGGTGTCCGAAAAAAGCACGACGGTGGGTGAGAAGCACAATCAGTATGTGTTTCGTGTGGTGGCGGATGCGACCAAGCCCGAGATCAAGGCTGCGGTTGAACAGCTGTTCAATGTGTCCGTGGATGCGGTTCGTGTCGCGAACGTGAAGGGCAAGAACAAGCGCTTTGGCCAGCGTTTTGGCAGCCGCAGCGATTGGAAGAAGGCCTACGTCACCGTCAAGACGGGCCAGGAAATCAATCTCGCTGGCGGCGAGTAAGGTCGAGGAACCGCAAAATGGCACTCGTAAAGACTAAACCGACTTCGGCTGGCCGCCGTTTCGTGGTCAAGGCGGTCAGCCCTGACCTGCATAAGGGCGCGCCTTATGCGCCGCTGCTCGAAAAGCAGACGCGTAACGGCGGTCGAAACAATCAGGGGCGCATCACTACCCGTCACCAGGGTGGTGGTCAAAAGCAGCATTACCGCCTGATCGACTTCAAGCGCAACAAGGACGGCATCGCCGGCCGCGTGGAGCGCCTGGAATACGATCCGAACCGTACCGCGAACATTGCGCTGGTGCTGTACGCGGATGGCGAGCGCCGCTACATCATCGCCCCCGCGGGTGTGAAGGCCGGTGACGAAATCATGTCCGGCTCCAGCGCAGCGATTAAGCCCGGCAATGCCATGGCGTTGCGCCACATCCCGGTGGGTACCAACGTGCACTGCATCGAGCTCAAGCCTGGCAAAGGTGCTCAGCTGGCACGTAGTGCCGGCAGCTCCGTGCAGCTGATTGCGCGCGAAGGCGCCTACGCGACCATCCGCCTGCGTTCCGGCGAGATGCGCAAGGTGCACGTGGACTGCAAGGCCACCGTGGGCGAAGTGGGCAATTCAGAGCACAGCCTGCAGAAGTTCGGCAAGGCCGGTGCCAAGCGCTGGATCGGCATCCGTCCGACGGTGCGTGGTATCGCCATGAACCCGGTAGACCACCCGCACGGTGGTGGTGAAGGCCGCACCAAGGGTGGCCGTCACCCGGTGAGCCCGTGGGGCACGCCGACCAAGGGTCACAAGACCCGCAAGAACAAGCGCACGCAAGGCATGATCGTGCGCCGTCGTAACAGCAAGTAATTAGAGGGCTAGTCCAATGCCGCGCTCTATAAAGAAAGGCCCGTTCGTCGACCACCATCTGGCCGCGAAGGTCGCTGAAGCTGTCGCGACGAACAACCGCCGTCCGATCAAGACCTGGTCGCGTCGTTCGATGGTGCTTCCCGACATGATCGGCCTGACCATCGCCGTCCACAATGGCAAGCAGCACGTGCCCATTCTCGTCACCGAGAACATGGTGGGCCACAAGCTGGGCGAGTTCGCTCCTACGCGTACGTTCCGTGGACATGCGGCCGACAAGAAAGCCGCGGGCAAGAGGTAATTAGCGATGGAAACAGCCGCTAAGTTGAAATTCGCGAAGATTTCGCCCCAGAAGTGCCGCCTGGTCGCCGACCAGGTTCGTGGTATGGCTGTGGAGAAAGCCCTGCAGCTTCTCGCCTTCAGCCCCAAGAAGGGCTCCGATCTGGTGAAGAAGGTGCTCGAGTCCGCCATCGCGAACGCGGAGCACAACGATGGTGCCGACATCGACGAACTCAAGGTCAAGAGCATCATGATCGACGAGGGTCCCGTCATGAAGCGCGTGTACGCACGCGCCAAGGGTCGCGCCAACCGCATTACGAAGCGGACGAGCCACATCACCGTGGTCGTCGCGGAAAAGTGATGGAGAAGCTGTAATGGGTCACAAAGTCAATCCTACCGGTATTCGCCTGGGCATCACCAAGGACTGGACGTCCAAGTGGTTTGCCAACAGCAAGAACTATCCGGAGTTTCTCCGCACCGACCTGAATGTGCGCAGCTTCCTGCAAAAGAAGCTTGCCCAGGCCTCCGTGAGCCGCATCCAGATCGAGCGTCCGGCCCGTAACGCCCGCATCACCATCCATACGGCACGTCCGGGTCTGGTGATCGGCAAGAAGGGCGAAGACATCGAGAAGCTGCGTCGCGAAGTCTCCGACATGATGAATGTGCCTGTGCACATCAACATCGAAGAGGTGCGCAAGCCTGAACTCGACGCCACTTTGGTGGCCCAGAGCATCGCCCAGCAGCTTGAGAAGCGCATCATGTTCCGCCGTGCCATGAAGCGCGCGGTGGGCAACGCCATGCGCCTTGGCGCCCAGGGCATCAAGATCAACGTGGCGGGCCGCCTGAACGGTGCCGAAATCGCCCGTAGCGAGTGGTATCGCGAGGGCCGCGTGCCCCTGCACACCTTGCGAGCGGACATCGACTACGGTTTTGCCGAGGCTGTGACCACCTACGGTGTGATCGGCATCAAGGTGTGGATCTTCAAGGGTGAGGTCTTCGGGTTCGGCGAGCAGGCGCCGGTCGAGGCAGAGCCCAAGAAGGCCGCCGCCAAGTAGGAGTAGGACACCATGTTGCAGCCTAAGCGAACGAAATTCCGTAAGCAGCACAAGGGCCGTAACCGCGGCCTGGCCCAGCGGGGCAACGAGGTCAGCTTTGGTGAGTTTGGCCTGAAGTCGGTGGAGCGCGGACAGATTACCGCGCGTCAGATCGAAGCGGCGCGCCGCGCCATGACCCGCCACGTGAAGCGCGGCGGCAAGATCTGGATCCGTATCTTCCCCGACAAGCCCATCACCCAGAAGCCTCTGGAAGTGCGTATGGGTAACGGTAAGGGCAATGTTGAATTCTGGGTTGCCCAGATTCAGCCCGGCCGCATGTTGTACGAGATGGAAGGCGTGAGCGAAGACATCGCACGCGAAGCGTTCCGTCTGGCCGCGGCCAAGCTGCCCGTCAAGACCACTTTCGTAACCCGGACGGTTCTGTGATGAAAGCAAAAGACATCCGACAGAAGAGCGTTCAGGAACTTGAGCAGGAACTCATCGGCCTGCGTCGCGAGCAGTTCAACCTGCGCATGCAAAAGGGCACCGGGCAGCTCTCCCAGCCGCACCGCATCCAGCTCGTGCGCAAGGATATCGCCCGCATCAAGACGATTCTGAACGAGAAGGCAGGTAGCTGAGCATGAGCGAACAAGCCAAACAAGCGCGCACCGTGATCGGCCGCGTCGTCAGCGACAAGATGGACAAGACCATCACCGTGCTGGTCGAGCGCCGCGTCAAGCATCCGATCTACGGCAAGATTGTGCGCCGTTCGACCAAGCTGCACGCTCATGACGAGGCCAACGAATGCCGCGAGGGCGATCTCGTGGCCATTGCCGAAGGCCGACCGATTTCCAAGAACAAGGCCTGGCGCCTGGTGGAAATCGTCGAGCGCGCGAAGTAAGCGCCGGGTTGCCCCGGCGGTAAAAAATGTGTGGAGGTCCGGCCCAAAAACAGTTTGGGCCGCGCCTCATTGGTGCTATACTCGCGCGCCTTTGCCGGGGTAAGCACCGCCGGTATAGAAAAAGAGTGTGCGGAGACAGCCATGATTCAGATGGAAACCAAACTGGACGTCGCCGATAACAGCGGCGCCCGTGTCGTCCAGTGCATTAAGGTATTGGGCGGTTCCCATCGCCGTTACGCCAACGTGGGCGACGTCATCAAGGTGAGCGTCAAAGAGGCGATCCCGCGCGGCAAGGTCAAGAAGGGCGAGGTTTACAACGCTGTCGTGGTGCGCACCGCCAAGGGCGTGCGCCGTCCGGATGGGTCGATCATCCGGTTTGACGGCAACGCGGCGGTGCTGCTGAACAATCAGCTCCAGCCGATCGGAACCCGTATCTTTGGGCCCGTGACCCGCGAACTGCGTACCGAGCAGTTCATGAAGATCATCTCCCTGGCGCCGGAAGTGCTCTAAGACAGGGCCGAGGGTAAGAAGATGAACAAGATTCGTAAGGGCGACGAAGTCATCGTCATCGCCGGAAAAGACAAGGGTAAGCGCGGTACTGTGGTGCGCGTGATGGAAGACGACCGCGTGATCGTCGAAAACATCAACATGGTGAAGAAACACCAGAAGCCAAACCCGGTCCTCGGTGTGGCAGGCGGCATCGTCGAAAAAGAGGCGTCCCTGCATCTGTCCAACGTGGCGATTTTCAATCGCGCGACGGGCAAGGGTGACCGCGTGGGTTTCAAGGTTCTCGAAGACGGCCGCAAGGTGCGTTTCTTCAAGTCGAACCAAGAAGTGATTGACGCGTAAGCGGCGGGTTTGAACATGGCCAGAATGCAAGATTTTTACCGTGACGTCGTAGTAGCCAAGCTCCTGAAGGAGTTTGAGTACGCCAATGTCATGGAGGTGCCCCGCATCACCAAGATCACGCTCAACATGGGCGTGGGTGAGGCTGTTGCGGACAAGAAGGTGCTCGACCACGCGACGGCTGATATGGCGGCGATTGCCGGCCAGAAGCCGGTGGTGACCCATGCGCGCAAGTCCATCGCGGGTTTCAAGATCCGTGAGGACTGGCCGATCGGCTGCAAGGTGACCCTGCGCAGTGAGCGCATGTTCGAGTTCCTTGACCGTCTGATCACGATTGCCATTCCTCGCATCCGCGATTTCCGTGGACTGAATCCGCGCTCCTTTGATGGTCGCGGCAACTACAGCATGGGTGTTCGCGAGCAGATCATCTTCCCGGAGATCAACTACGACAAGGTCGATCAGCTCCGAGGCATGGACATTACCATCAGCACGACGGCGCGCACCGACGAAGAAGGTCGTGCTCTCCTTCGCGCATTCAACTTCCCGCTGCGCGGGTGAGGTGAGACATGGCCAAGACGTCGATGATTAACCGCGAGATCAAGCGCAAGAAGCTGGCTGACAAGTACGCCGCGAAGCGCGAAGAGCTCAAGGCAAAGATCAGCAACCCTGATATCGGTATGGAGGAGAAGGAAGCCGCTGTCGTAGCGCTCCAGAAACTCCCGCGCGACTCGAGCAAAACGCGTCAGCGCAACCGCTGCAATCTGACCGGTCGTCCGCACGGCGTTTATCGCAAGTTCGGGCTCGGTCGTAACAAGCTCCGCGAAGCAACGATGCGGGGCGAAGTTCCTGGTCTGCGCAAGGCCAGCTGGTAAGAAGACGCCGTACCTGCGAAGTACGGCATTTCGGAGTCAAACCGCATGAGCATGACTGATCCTATCGCAGATATGCTGACCCGCATCCGTAACGGTCTGGGCGCTGCGAAGGCGGAGGTACAGATGCCTTCGTCCAAGCTGAAGAAAGCGATCGCCCAGGTGCTGAAGGATGAAGGTTACATCAGCGAGTTTTCTGTAAAGGATATCGATGGCAAGCCGGTTCTTGGGATTTCGCTCAAGTACTACGAAGGCAAGCCCGTTATCGAACGCATTGACCGCGTGAGCCGCCCCGGCCTCCGTGTGTACAAGGGTAAGGACGAGCTGCCGAAGGTGCTCGGCGGCCTGGGTATCGCCGTGGTTTCCACGTCGGCAGGTGTCATGACCGATCGTGCCGCCCGCAAGGCGGGTCACGGCGGCGAAATCATCTGCTTCGTGGCTTAAGGGGGTTCGACATGGCACGCGTATCGAATCCGATTGCAATTCCTGCCGGCGTGACCGTGACGGTCAGCGGTCAAACCGTTTCGGCCAAAGGGCCGAAGGGCGCGATGGATTATTCCGTCCACGGCAAGGTCAAGATTCATCAGGAAGACTCTGCGCTTCGCTTCACCACCCAGGATGGTCATGACGGCGCCATCGCGCTGGTCGGTACCACCCGGGCGCAAGTGGCGAACCTCCTGCGCGGCGTTTCCGCCGGCTTCGAAAAGAAGCTGGAACTGGTCGGCGTCGGTTACAGGGCCCAGGTGCAGGGCAAGGCGCTGAATCTGGCGCTTGGCTTTTCGCATCCGGTGAATTACGAGATCCCGACCGGTATCACCATTGAGACCCCGACCCAGACCGAGATTCTGGTCAAGGGCATCAATAAGCAGCTCGTCGGCCAAGTGGCTGCCGAGATTCGTCAGTACCGTCCGCCCGAGCCCTACAAGGGCAAGGGTGTGAAGTACTCGGACGAGATCATCGTCCGTAAAGAAGCCAAAAAGAAGTAAGGATCTAGGCGATGGAAAACAAGAAAGCGTCTCGTATTCGGCGCGCGACTCGTTCCCGCGCCAAGATCCGCGAACTGGGCGAGTTCCGTCTGACGGTTCATCGTACCCCGCGGCACATCTACGCGCAGGTAATCGCACCCAATGGGTCCGATGTGATCGCTGCGGCATCCACGGTTCAGGCCGAGCTCAAGGCCGGGCTGAAGTACTCCGGCAATGTCGATGCTGCCACTGCAGTGGGCAAGGCGATCGCCGAGAAGGCGAAGGCCGCCGGCGTCACCAAGGTTGCGTTCGATCGCTCCGGCTTCAAGTATCACGGTCGTGTGAAGGCCCTGGCGGACGCCGCCCGGCAGAACGGCCTCGACTTCTAAAGGTTAAACGATGGCTGGATTTGACATTGCTCCCAACACCGACGGCTTGAACGAGAAGCTCATTGCCGTTAACCGTGTGTCCAAGACGGTCAAGGGCGGCCGCCAGTTCGGGTTCTCCGCCCTTACGGTGGTCGGTGACGGTCAGGGCCGCGTAGGCTTCGGGCTCGGAAAGGCGCGTGAAGTGCCCGCCGCCATCGCCAAGGCGATGGAGAAGGCTCGCAAGAACATGCGCAAAGTGAACATCGTCAGCGGAACCCTGCAGTATCCGGTGATGGCTGAACACGGTGCCGCCAAGGTCTACATGCAGCCGGCCTCCGATGGTACCGGCATCATCGCGGGTGGCGCCATGCGCGCGGTCCTCGAGGTGGCGGGCGTGCACAACGTGCTGGCCAAGTGCATCGGCAGCAACAATGCCATCAACGTGGTGCAGGCGACCATGAGGGGTCTGACTGTCATGTCCAGCCCTGAAGAGATCGCTGCCAAGCGTGGCAAGACTGTTCAAGAGATTCTGGAATAAGACCATGGCGACCACGAAGAAGATCAAAGTGACGCTGGTCAAGACGCTGCATCACCGCCTTGCGAACCACAAGGCGTGTGTCGCGGGTCTCGGCCTGCGCCGCCGCAACCATACCGTCGAAGTGGAAGACACGCCTGCCGTGCGGGGGATGATTAACAAAGTCTCCTACATGTTGAAGGTGGAGGAGTAACCATGCGCTTGAATACGCTTAAGCCTGCAGAGGGCGCCAAGACCAGCGAAAAGCGCGTCGGTCGCGGCATCGGTTCGGGCCTCGGCAAGACCGGCGGTCGTGGCCACAAGGGCTGGACGTCGCGTTCTGGCGGTGGTCGGAAGATGGGCTTTGAAGGTGGTCAGATGCCCCTCCAGCGCCGTCTGCCGAAGGTTGGCTTCAATTCCATGACCGCCGCTGACAAGGCCGAGGTGCGACTGCACGAAATCGCCAAAATTGAAGGCGGTGTGGTCGACTTGCTGGCCCTGAAATCGGCAAATCTCATCGGTCACGCGGTGAAGCGCGTGAAGGTGATTGCGTCCGGGACGATCGACAAGGCCGTCACCGTGCGTGGTCTGGGCGTCACCAAAGGCGCACGTGCCGCCATTGAGGCGGCCGGCGGTAAAGTCGAGGATTAAGTGAGCACGTCGCGCTCCGCCATGGCCGAGATGATGTCGGCCGGTAAACTGACGGAACTCAAGCAGCGCCTCCTCTTCCTTCTCGGAGCGTTGCTTGTCTTTCGTATCGGTGCGCATGTGCCTGTGCCTGGCATCGATCCCATCGCCCTGGCGGCGTTGTTCGAGCAACAGCGCGGCACCATCCTGGACATGTTCAACATGTTCTCGGGTGGCGCGCTTGAGCGTTTGTCGGTGCTTGCGCTGGGCATCATGCCTTACATATCGGCCTCCATCATCGTTCAGTTGATGACGAAGGTGTTGCCGAAGCTGGAGCAGCTCAGTAAAGAGGGCGCAGCCGGTCGGCGCAAAATCACTCAGTACACCCGTATGGGCACGCTGGTGCTTGCAACCTTCCAGGCGCTCGGCGTGGCCATCATGCTGGAATCGCAGCGCGCCGGGAATCTGCCCCTGGTCATTGATCCGGGCTTGGCGTTCCGCCTGGTAACGGTGGTCACCCTGGTGACGGGCACCATGTTCCTGATGTGGCTGGGTGAGCAGGTTACTGAGCGCGGCATCGGCAATGGTATTTCGATGATCATCTTTGCCGGTATCGTCGCGGGTCTGCCATCCGCCATCGGCGGCACGCTGGAACTGGCGCGTACGGGCGAGATGAGCGCGGCTTTCGTGCTTGCATTGTTCGTGATTGCTGTGGTGGTCACCGGCTTCATCGTGTTTGTGGAACGCGGTCAGCGGCGCATCACGGTGAACTATGCGAAGCGCCAGCAAGGCCGTAAGGTCTATGCGGCTCAGACAAGCCATTTGCCTTTGAAGGTGAATATGGCGGGTGTCATTCCGCCGATCTTCGCCTCCAGCATCATCCTGTTTCCGGCCACTATCGCGGGCTGGTTCGGGACGCGAGAGGGCTTCGGCTGGATGCAGGACATCGCGACCACGCTGTCTCCCGGACAACCGTTGTACGTGGCCTTGTATGCTGTCCTGATTATCTTTTTCTGCTTTTTCTATACGGCTCTGATGTTCGATCCCAAGGACACGGCCGAGAACTTGAAAAAGTCGGGCGCGTTTGTGCCGGGGATTCGTCCGGGCGAGCAAACCGCCAGGTACATCGATGGGATTCTGGGCAAGCTGACGTTGGCGGGTGCGGTCTATATCACGCTGGTGTGTCTGCTTCCGGAGTTTCTGATCGTGTACGCGAACGTACCGTTTTATTTCGGTGGTACTTCGCTGCTGATTATCGTGGTCGTCGTCATGGATTTCATGGCTCAGGTGCAGGCGCATCTGATGTCACACCAGTACGAAGGCCTGCTTAAGAAAGCGAACCTCAAGGGCGGCCGCGGCGGACTGCTGCGCTGACCCGGAGTCGATTTGACGGAGATTTCCCATGAAAGTACGTGCCTCGGTCAAGAAGCTGTGCCGTAACTGCAAGATTGTCCGCCGCCAGGGCGTGGTCCGCGTCATCTGTTCATCGGATGCGCGCCACAAGCAGCGTCAGGGCTGATCTCGCGGGATTGGTGCTTGCGCTTGCATAGACGGGCGCAGGTCAGTATGATTGAACGTTTTCGGCGGACCTGCCGGTTAAGTAGACGAATAAGTGGAGTGGCTAGATGGCCCGTATTGCTGGCATAAACATTCCGGTCAACAAGCATGCCGTGATCGCCCTGCAGTCGATCTACGGCATCGGTAGGACCCGCGCCAAACTGATCTGTGAGTCGAGCGGGGTTCGTCCCGAGGCCAAGATCAAGGATCTCACCGAGGGTGAGATCGAAGCCCTGCGTGGCGAAGTCGCAAAGTTCACCGTTGAAGGCGACCTCCGTCGTGAAGTGGGTATGAGCATCAAGCGTCTGATGGACATGGGCAGCTATCGCGGCCTGCGTCATCGTCGCGGCCTGCCCGTGCGTGGACAGCGTACCCGCACCAACGCCCGTACCCGTAAGGGGCCGCGGCGTCAGGTCAAGAAATAAGCGCTCCGAGCTAAACAAAGTCGTCAGGATTCCGGGTTATGGCAAAAGCGACCAGTACCCCTTCGCGTACGCGTAAGAAGGTCAAAAAGAATGTGGTGGACGGCATCGCGCACGTCCATGCTTCCTTCAACAACACGATCGTGACCATCACGGATCGCCAGGGCAATACCATTTGCTGGGCGACTGCGGGCGGCTCGGGCTTTCGCGGTTCCCGCAAGAGCACCCCGTTCGCGGCGCAGGTGGCCGCCGAAAAGGCGGGTGCTGTTGCGCTCGACGTGGGCATGAAAAATCTGGAAGTGTTGGTGAAGGGCCCCGGCCCGGGCCGCGATTCCGCGGTGCGCGCCTTGCATAACAAGGGTTTCAAGATCACCAACATCGCTGACGTTACACCCATTCCGCATAATGGGTGCCGTCCTCCCAAGAAGCGTCGCGTTTAAGGCAGGAGACTAACCTTGGCTAGGTACATCGGTCCCAAGTGCCGCCTTTGCCGTCGCGAAGGCGAGAAGCTCTTTCTCAAGGGCGAAAAGTGCTACACCAGCAAGTGCACCATCGAAAGCCGACCTGTGCCCCCCGGGCAGCATGGTCAGCGTCGTGGTCGCCTGTCGGACTATGCGCGTCAGCTGCGTGAAAAGCAGAAGCTGCGTCGCGTATACGGCCTGCTCGAAGGCCAGTTCCGGCATTACTACGAAGAAGCGGATCGCCAGAAGGGTTCCACGGGCGAAAACCTGCTTCAGCTGCTCGAGTGCCGCCTGGACAATGTTGCTTACCGCATGGGCCTCGGAGCCTCGCGTTCGGAAGCTCGCCAGAACGTGCGCCACAGCAATGTCCGTGTAAACGGCCGCAAGGTGAACATCCCATCGTACCAGCTGAAGCCGGGCGACGTGATTTCCGTTGCTGAAGATGCCAAGAACCATCTCCGTATCAAGGCGTCGATGGAATCGCAGCAGCAGCGCGGGTTTGCAGCGTGGCTGGAAGTAGATCCGGCGAAGCTCGAGGGTGTGTTCAAGCAGCGCCCGGAACGCAGTGATCTGCCTGCCGAGATTCAGGAACAGCTCGTGGTCGAGCTCTACTCCAAGTAATCCCTTGCCGTTAATGGGCAAGCAAGTAGAGCAGACATCGACAGCCATTCAGTGAGGAAGGTTCATGCAGGGCTCCGTAGCAGAACTTCTTAAACCGCGCTTGGTCGGCGTGCAGAAGCTCAGCGATACCCGGGCGAAAGTGACGCTCGAGCCGCTGGAGCGTGGTTTCGGTCATACGCTGGGCAACGCCCTGCGTCGGATCCTGCTCTCCTCTATGGTGGGGGCAGCAGTTACCGAAATCGAGATCGAGGGCGTCCTTCACGAGTACACGACCATCGAGGGCGTGCAGGAAGACGTTATTGAAATCCTCCTCAACCTAAAGGGCGTCGCCATTCGCATGCCCCACAAGGACGAGGTAACGCTGACCCTTTCCAAGAAGGGGCCGGGCGTGGTCACTGCGGGTGATATCGCACTGGATCACGGCATCGAAATCGTGAACCCGGATCACGTGCTGGCTCATCTCACGAAGGCGGGCGAGCTGAACATGCGCATCAAGGTGCGCAAGGGTCGGGGATACGAGCCGGCCAACGTGCGTACCCTGGGCGAAGATGAAACCCGTCCCATTGGTCGCCTGCAGATCGACGCCTCGTTCAGCCCCGTGATCCGCGTGGCTTACGTGGTCGAGAGTGCGCGCGTCGAGCAGCGTACCGACCTGGACAAGCTGGTGATCGAGCTGGAAACGAACGGTACCATCGAGCCTGACGAAGCCATTCGCCGCGCGGCAACGATCCTGCAGGATCAGCTGTCGGCCTTCGTTGAGCTGAAGGGCAAGGAAGAAGCCGCGCCGCAGGTACAGGAGCCGGAGATTGATCCGATTCTGCTGCGTCCGGTCGACGAGCTGGAGCTCACCGTGCGCTCGGCCAACTGCCTCAAGGCGGAACACATTTACTACATCGGCGATCTGATTCAGCGCACTGAAGTCGAGCTGCTGAAGACGCCGAATCTGGGCAAGAAGTCGCTCACCGAGATCAAGGACGTGCTCGCATCGCACGGTCTGTCTCTCGGCATGCGTCTGGAGAACTGGCCGCCTGCGAGTCTCCAGAAGCGGGACGAAGCCTGAGTCCATTAACGAATAACGCATTCCAGGGTAACGACCATGCGACACCGTAAAGCCGGCCGGCACCTCAATCGCCCCACGGCACACCGTGAGGCCATGTTCAAGAACATGACGGCCTCGCTGCTGCGTCACGAGATCATCAAGACCACCCTTCCCAAGGCGAAGGAACTGCGTCGCGTGGCGGAGCCGCTCATCACCATGGCGAAGGAAGATTCCGTCGCCCGCCGTCGTCTTGCCTTCGCACGCATCCAGGATCGTGATGTCGTCAGCAAGCTGTTTGGCGAACTGGGCCCGCGCTACAAGGCACGTCCCGGCGGATACCTGCGCATCCTCAAGTGCGGCTTCCGGGCAGGTGATAATGCGCCCATGGCCATTGTCGAACTGGTAGATCGTCCGCAGACGGAAGCCAGCGAGGGCGAGGCGGCTTAAGCTGCTGCAAGCGGTTGGCGATAATAGAGCCGGGGCATTGCCCCGGCTTTTTTTCGTCTGGAGCGGGCGATGATCGTGCTGTTTACGGATTTCGGGCTGGAAGGCCCGTATATAGGCCAGATGAAGGCGGTGTTGGCCCGCGAGGCACCGGGCGTGCCTGTCATCGACCTGTTCGCCGATGCGCCGCGCTTCGCCGCGAAAGCAAGTGCCTACTTGCTTGCTGCCTACGCGGAGGAATTCCCGGCAGGGACCGTGTTTCTCGGCGTTGTGGATCCGGGGGTGGGCACCGGGATGCGCGAACCGCTGATGGTGGAGGCAGACGGCCGCTGGTTCGTGGGGCCGGGCAACGGCCTGTTCAACGTGATCGGCCAACGTGCTGCGAACGCGCGTGCGCAGGTGATCGGCTGGCACCCCGCGCGGCTGTCGGCGAGCTTCCACGGGCGCGACCTGTTTGCGCCGGTGGCGGCCCGCATCGCGCGGGGAGATAAGGTGGCGGGAACGCCCGCGAAAGACTGGATAAGGCCCTGGCCCGCGGAACTGGCGGAAGTGATCTATGTGGACCACTTCGGCAATGCCATGACCGGCATCTGTGCGGCAAGCGTGTCGAGGGATGCCGTCGAAGTGAACGGTCACCGCCTCACCCGCGCCCGCACCTTCGGCGACGTCGCCCCGGGAGCGGCCTTCTGGTACGAAAACGCCAACGGCTTGCTCGAAATCGCGGTCAACCAGGGCCGGGCCGACGTGCTGCTCGGCCTTGGCATAGGTACTCCGATTCGGCTGGTTGAAAAGCGATAAACCACGGGGGACACGGGGAACACGGGGAGATCGATTTTTCTGTAGGAGCGCCGCGATGGCGCAGTATCCGACGACAATCGCGGCCCGAGCACCCTTCGGGCATAAAGCCGCTCCCACAGGTAGGGGTAACCATTGATGGATTTCCCCCCCGTGTTCCCCGTGGTCAGGCTTTTCTCTTCTTCGGAGCCGTTGCCGCCCGAGCCCGCGCCAGGACCGGCTTGAGGAAACGGCCGGTGTGGGAGTCCTTGTTGGCGGCGATGGCCTCGGGGGTACCCGCGGCCACCAGGGTGCCGCCCTTGTCACCACCTTCGGGGCCGAGATCGATGAGCCAGTCCGCGGTTTTGATCACGTCGAGGTTATGCTCGATGACGACGATCGTGTTGCCGTGGTCGCGCAGGCGGTGCAACACCTGCAGCAACTGCTCGATATCGTGGAAATGCAGACCGGTGGTGGGCTCGTCGAGGATGTAGAGCGTGCTGCCCGTGTCGCGCTTCGAGAGTTCGCGGGCCAGCTTCACACGCTGGGCTTCACCACCGGAAAGGGTGGTGGCGCTTTGGCCCAGCTTGATATAGCTCAGGCCGACGTCCAGCAAGGTCTGCAGCTTGCGTGCGACCACGGGGACCGGATCGAAGAAGGCGCGTGCTTCTTCCACGGTCATTTCGAGCACTTCGTAGATGCTCTTGCCTTTGTAGCGGATCTCGAGGGTCTCGCGGTTGTAGCGCTTGCCTTTGCAGACGTCGCAGGGCACATAGATGTCCGGCAGGAAGTGCATCTCCACTTTGATGAGCCCGTCACCCTGGCAGGCCTCACAGCGCCCACCTTTCACGTTGAAGCTGAAGCGGCCTGGGTCGTAGCCGCGCGCCCGCGCTTCGCCCGTGCCAGAGAACAGCTCACGGATGGGGGTGAACAGGCCGGTGTAGGTAGCGGGGTTGGAGCGCGGCGTGCGGCCGATGGGGCTTTGGTCGATATCCACCACCTTGTCGAATTGCTCCAGCCCGATGAGCTCTGCCACGGGGGCGGGGTCGTCGCCGGCGCCGTTCAGTTGCAATGCGGCGTGGCGATATAACGTGTCATTGATGAGCGTCGACTTGCCCGATCCGGACACACCGGTTACGGCCGTGAACAGACCCACTGGAATGTCCACGCTCAGGCCCTTGAGGTTGTTGCCACTTGCACCGCGGATGCGCAACTGGCGTTTCGGATCGGGCGCCGTACGGGTCTCTGGCACAGCGATGGCGCGCCGACCCAGCAGGTATTGGCCCGTCAGCGAACGTTCATTGGCCATGACTTGCTTGGGCGTGCCCTGCGCCACCACACGTCCGCCGTGAGTGCCGGCACCGGGACCGATGTCGATCACGTGGTCGGCGCTGCGGATGGCGTCTTCGTCATGTTCCACCACGATCACGGTGTTGCCGAGGTCGCGCAGATGCTCCAGCGTCTTGATGAGACGATCGTTGTCGCGCTGATGCAGACCGATGGAAGGCTCGTCGAGGATATACATGACGCCTACCAGTCCTGCGCCAATCTGGCTGGCCAGACGAATGCGCTGTGCCTCGCCGCCGGAGAGCGTATCGGCGCTGCGATCCATGGACAGGTAGTCAAGACCCACATTTACCAGGAAGCTGAGACGCTCGCTGATTTCCTTCTGGATCTTGGTCGCGATTTCACCACGCCAACCGGGCAGCGTGAGATCGGCGAAAAATTCACTTGCCCGGCCCACCGGCATGGCCGACACCTCGGGCAGCGACTTGTCCGCCACGAACACGTTGCGCGCGGCGCGGTTCAGGCGCGTGCCGTTGCATTCGGCACAGGGTGCGGTGCTCAGGTATTTGGACAGTTCCTCGCGCACCATGGCGGATTCGGTTTCCCGATAGCGGCGCTCCATATTAGGGATGATGCCTTCGAAGGGGTGCAGGCGCTTGCGCGAGCCGCCCCGTTCGCCCAGGTAGGTGAAGGCGATCTCCTCGTTGCCGCTGCCGTGCAGGAGCACATTGCGGATCTTCTTCGGCAGCTTTTCGAAGGGCGTGTCCACGTCGAAGCCGTAGTGCTTGGCCAGTGAACGCAGCATCTGGAAGTAGTAGACATTGCGCCGGTCCCAGCCGCGGATTGCACCGGCCGCCAAACTCAGTGCCGGATGGCGTACCACTCGTGCCGGATCGAAAAACTGGCGCACGCCAAGGCCGTCGCAGGTGGGGCAGGCTCCGGCCGGATTGTTGAACGAAAACAACCGTGGCTCGAGTTCCTGCAGCGAATAGCCACAGATGGGGCAGGCATAACGCGCCGAGAACAGCCACTCATCCCGTTCGTCGTCCATGAAAGCCACCCGCGCCAGCCCGTCGCTGAGCGCGAGGGCGGTTTCGAAGGAGTCGGCCAGGCGCTGCTGGATATCGGCGCGCACCTTGAAGCGATCCACCACAGCTTCGATGGTGTGTTTCCTGCGCAACTCCAGTTTGGGCGGATTGTCGAGTTCGTGGACCGTGCCATTGATGCGCGCGCGCACGAAGCCTTGTGCACGCAGTTCCTCCACCACCTGCATGTGTTCGCCCTTGCGGTCTTGAACCACGGGCGCGAGCAGCATGACACGCGTCCCTTCGGGCAGGGCCAGCACTTGATCCACCATCTGACTGACGGTCTGTGCTTCCAGCACCGTGCCGTGCTCGGGGCAGCGCGGTTCACCGGCGCGCGCATAGAGCAGGCGCAGATAGTCATGGATCTCGGTGACCGTGCCTACCGTGGAGCGCGGGTTGTGCGATGTGGACTTCTGCTCGATGGAAATGGCCGGCGACAGACCCTCGATGTGATCGACGTCGGGCTTCTCCATCATGGACAGGAATTGCCGCGCATAGCTGGACAGGGATTCCACATAACGGCGCTGTCCTTCGGCGTAGATCGTGTCGAAGGCGAGCGACGACTTGCCCGAGCCGGACAGGCCGGTGATGACAATCAGCTTGTCACGCGGCAGTTCGAGATCAATGTTTTGAAGATTGTGGGTGCGCGCGCCGCGGATGCGGATGGTGTCCATGCTGACTCTCGCCTCGAAATTCGAACCTGCTAATATACGGTTTTCCCGCGCTCGCGCGCAAAATCCCCTATTTTTCAGCAGAGTTAGACCAACAAGATGACGGAAAGTCCGATGCACATGAGCGCCGGTGAACGCCGCGCGGCCGCGGCCCTGGCGGGGATCTTTTCCTTCCGCATGCTCGGGCTTTTCATGATCCTGCCCGTGTTCGCGCTTTATGCGCAGCACCTCGAGGGTGTGACACCTGCGCTCATGGGCATGGCCATCGGCATTTACGGGCTGACCCAGGCCGCACTGCAGATCCCCTTCGGCATGGCATCCGACCACTGGGGGCGCAAGCGCGTCATCGCCGTCGGCCTGTTGCTGTTTGCGGTCGGGAGCATGATTGCCGCCTCCGCCGATACCATCACCGGTGTCATCATCGGGCGGGCGGTACAAGGTGCCGGGGCGGTGGCGGCGGCTATTATGGCGCTGCTGGCGGATCTCACCCGCGACGAAAATCGCACCAAAGCGATGGCCTTCGTGGGCATGAGCATCGGTATGTCCTTTCTCGCCGCCATGGTGGCCGGGCCCGTGCTCAACGACTGGATCGGTGTCCCCGGCATCTTCGGGGCCACCGCCATACTCGCCCTCGCCGGCATTGCGGTTCTTTACCTGCTGGTGCCCGATCCGGTGACGACCCGTACTCATCGCGATCTCGCCCCCGCGCCGGCCCAGTTCCGTCGGGTGCTGAGCGATCCGGAGCTGTTGCGGGCCGACATCGGCATTTTTCTGCTGCACATGACCATGACGGCGAGTTTCGTTGCCCTGCCGCTGGCTCTGCGCGACGCCGGGCTTGGCGCGGGCGACCATTGGCGCGTCTATCTCCCCGTCATGCTGCTCGCCATTGCCGTTGCCGTGCCCTTCATCATCATCGCCGAGCGCAAGCGCGCGATGAAGCCCGTGTTGATAGGCGCGGTCGGACTGCTGGTCCTGGGGGAGCTGGGGCTGGCGGAATTCCATGGCAGCGTGCTTGGTCTCGCCCTGGTGGTCTGGGTGTACTTCGTCGGTTTCAATCTGTTGGAGGCGGGTTTGCCCTCCCTGGTGTCCAAGCTGGCACCCGTGGAAGGCAAGGGGACGGCTATGGGGGTCTACTCCAGCAGCCAATTTCTGGGCGCTTTCGTGGGCGGCTGGGCCGGCGGATGGATGTTCGGCGCCTATGGCTTCGAGGGCCTTTTCCTTGCGAGTGCTGCGGTGCTGCTGATCTGGCTGGGGCTGGTGGCGACCATGCGCCGGCCCCGCCACCTGTCGACCCGGGTGCTTCACCTGCGAGAGGTCGACCTGCCGGGTATGACACAGCTGCAGCTGGAGCTGGCCGCCGTTCCCGGAGTGGCGGAGGTGGCAGTAAATGTGGAAGATCGTACGGCCTACCTCAAGGTAGACAGCGAAGCATTGGATGCCGCGGCCTTGGGGCGGTTCTCGCGCGGTCTGTGACCGCCGCGGGGAAAACCAGACGAGATGGCGGAGAGCGTGAGATGGCAAGAGGCGTAAACAAGGTGATTTTGGTCGGCAACCTCGGAAAGGATCCCGAGGTGCGTTACATGCCGAGTGGCGGCGCCGTGGCGAATGTGACCATCGCCACCAGCGAGCAGTGGAAGGACAAGCAGACGGGCCAGGCCCAGGAACGCACGGAATGGCATAACGTGGTGTTCTTCAACAAACTGGCGGAAATCGCCGGCGAGTACCTGCGCAAGGGGTCCCAGGTCTATGTGGAAGGTTCGCTGCGCACCCGCAAGTGGCAGGACAAGAACGGTCAGGACCGCTACACCACCGAAATCGTGGTGAGCGACATGCAGATGCTGGGCGGTCGCGGCGGCAGCGGCGGCGGCGGTGGCAGCAGTGCCAGTTTCGACGATCAGCGCTCCGCCCCGGCGGCAGCGCCTGCCCAGAACCAGGGCAAGCCGTCCCCCGCGCCGGCGCGCGGTGGGTTCGATGACTTTGACGACGATATCCCGTTCTAGCGAACCAGCCGCAAGCCCGCCGCCGGACCCGACGCCAGGAACTCTGGGTTGTCGAGATCCGGTGCCGCGGGGGGCTCTTCCTGGTGCTCGATTTCCTCGATCACCTGGCCGTCTTCCGGATTGAGCAGCACGCTGCCTCCTTCTTCGGTGATCGCCACTACTTTGCCGTCGAGGATCTTGATCGGGATGGTGGTCGGACCGTTCAGCTGGTATTCCCAGATCTTCACGCCGGTGTAGCGGTTGTAGGCCGCCACCAGGCCGCTGAACTGGCCGAGCAACAGGCGGTCCTCATACACCGTGGTGGTGGTCGGGGTATCGAGCGTGGTTTCCCAATCGATGCGGCCCGTGTCTGCGGAGACGGCGAGCACCTTGCCCTGTACCGTGCTGACGTACACCGGGCCTTCTTCTCCGGCGATGGGGCGGAACACCAGTTCCTCACCGGTTTCCCGCTGCCACAGGGGATTGCCATCTTCAGAGGACACCCCCCACAACACCCCGGCCCCGCCTCCGGTGACAAGTTGCTTGCCCACGACGGCCGGTGAAAACACCCATCCGTTCAGTGCGCGGCGCCAGCGTACGTGTCCGCTCTCGAGATCCAGGGCGCGCAGGCTGCCGTCTTCGCCTCCGACGTAGGCCGTGGCGCCGATCACCGTGGGACTGTACAGCGTTTGCGATGACGGCAGGTGCCAAAGGATTTCGCCGCTGCCGGCGTCGAGGGCAAAAACACCCACGGGACTGCCGACCACCACAAGGTTGCCGACAACCACGGGTTCGAGCGGAAACATGCCTTCCAGCTGGTGCCAGCTCGGCTCCATGTTGCCGTATTCGAGGCGAGTGAGTCCGGTGTCGGAAACGAACACCGCCTGATCGGCCATGTTCGGATTGTCGGGATAACGGGCCTCGCGCTGTTCGCCTGCGATACTGCCGAAGGAAAGGAGCGCGAGCAGGGTGACCAGGAGGCGCATGGCGGTGGCCCTCGGGCGGATGCCGCTTTAACTAATCCATAGTCCAGCAGTCAGCAAAAACCAACCAGCGCGCGGACGAAAAAAAAGCGGCCTTTCGGCCGCTTTTTTATCGGGAAAATGGTCGGGGTGACAGGATTCGAACCTGCGACTTCTACCTCCCGAAGATAGCGCTCTACCAGGCTGAGCTACACCCCGCGAAAACGACTAGTGCGTACGCGCAACAGAGAATTTGGCTAGCGAAATCAGCGCCTGTTTGTGCGGCGATTCGGGAATGATTTCGAGAGCGGCGATGGCTTTTTCAGCCTCACCTTGCGCAGCGCGCGAAGTGTAAGCGATGGCGCCGGTGGTTTCAATGGCTTCTGTGATCGCAGCGATATATTCCTTGCCGCCGTTCTCGATAGCCTGACGAACCAGATCCTTTTGCGCCTCGCTGCCGTGTTGCAGAACATAGATGAGCGGCAAGGTCGGCTTACCCTCGGCAAGATCGTCGCCCACGTTCTTGCCCAGCTCCTCACTGGTGGCGCTGTAGTCGAGCACGTCGTCCACCAGTTGATAGGCAGCACCCAGATGCTTGCCGTAGCGGGCCATGGCTTCTTCTTCCGCAGGCGAACGCCCGGCGAGCACGGCCCCGATCTGCGCAGCGGCCTCGAACAGCTTGGCGGTCTTGCAATGGATCACGTCCAGGTAGGCTTCCTCGGTCACATCGGCGTTGTGCACGTTCAGCAACTGCTTCACTTCGCCTTCCGCGATGGTGTTCGTCGCCTCCGAGAGAATCTCCATGACGCGCATGCTGCCCACCGAAACCATCATCTGAAAGGCGCGCGAATAGAGATAGTCGCCCACCAGCACGCTGGCCTGGTTACCCCACACCGCGTTGGCGGTGTCACGGCCGCGACGTTTTTCGGACGCGTCGACGACGTCATCGTGGAGCAGGGTTGCCGTGTGAATGAACTCGACCACGGCAGCCAGCTCGAGCCGCGCCGGGCCCGTATGGCCGAAGGCGCCCGCCGATAGCAACACCAGCACGGGACGCAGACGTTTGCCGCCGCTGTTGACGATGTAGTGGCCGATTTGATTGACCAGCACGACGTCGGATTGCAGACGTTCGTGGATCAGGCGATCGACCGCCTGACGATCGGCCTCCACGAGCTTGTAAACGGTCTGAATATCCATGGTGGGGTGTACAGGGGAAAGGCCCTGCATGCTAGGGAGCACGGGGGAGGGTGTCAAGAACGGGGGTGTGAAGTTTGTTTGACCTACCGGTTTTCGGTCGTTAGAATTGCCGGTCTTTCGAACCTGACCTCTTGGAGTAAGGCGCCATGTACGCGGTAGTCAAGACTGGCGGCAAGCAGTACCGGATTTCTGAAGGCGAGACGTTGCGCGTGGAGAAGCTCTCCGCGGACGTGGGCGCCGATATCGAATTGAGCGAAGTCCTGATGGTCGCCGACGGCGACAACATCAAGATTGGCGCTCCGTTTGTGGACGGCGGCAAAGTGACCGCCACCGTGACCGCTCATGGCCGCGGCGAGAAGGTGCACATCCTCAAGTTCCGTCGCCGCAAGCACTACATGAAGCGCGCTGGCCACCGCCAGGATTACACGGAACTGAAGATCACCGGCATCAAGGCCGGCTAAAGGGGTAAACAGCCATGGCACACAAAAAGGCGGGTGGTAGCACCCGTAACGGCCGCGATTCCATTGCCAAGCGCCTGGGCGTGAAGCGCTTCGGCGGTGAACAGGTCCTGGCCGGCAACATCCTGGTCCGCCAGCGCGGCACCGCTTTCCATCCGGGCAACGGCGTGGGCATCGGCAGCGATGACACCCTGTTCGCGAAGGTCTCCGGCCGTGTGGTGTTCGAGGTGAAGGGTCCCAAGCAGCGCCGGTACGTGTCCGTGGTGGCAGAATAAGCGCCGCGTACATCCCGTCGCGAGAAAGCCCCGCTCGCCGGGGCTTTTTTCTTGTGGGCCGTCGGAAATATCCCGGGCCCGGTACACTACCCTCATGAAATTCGTCGACGAAGCGCATATCCGCGTCGAGGCCGGCAACGGCGGCAATGGCTGCGTCAGCTTCCGGCGCGAGAAATTCATTCCCTTCGGCGGTCCCGACGGTGGCGACGGTGGGGACGGCGGCAGCGTTTTCCTGGTCGCCGATCCGGAACTGAACACCCTGGTCGATCTGCGCTACACCAGCGCCTTCCGTGCCGAGCACGGTCAGGCCGGCGCGGGTGCCAACCGTACCGGGAAGTCCGGGGCGGACCTGCGCATTCCTGTGCCCGTCGGCACCGAGGTGTTCGACGAGGACACCGGCGAGCGCCTGGGCGATTTGGTTCGGCCTGGGCAGGAACTGCTGGTGGCGCGGGGTGGTTTCCACGGACTCGGCAATACCCGCTTCAAGAGCAGTATCAACCGCGCTCCGCGCCAGTCTAAACCCGGCACGCCCGGTGAGAAGCGACAATTGCACCTGGAACTGAAGGTGTTGGCCGACGTGGGGCTGCTTGGCCTGCCCAATGCGGGCAAGTCCACCTTCATTCAGGCGGTGTCCGCCGCCCGGCCCAAGGTCGCCGATTACCCGTTCACCACGCTGTATCCCAACCTGGGCGTGGTCAGCGTGGATGCCCATCGCAGCTTCGTGATCGCGGACATCCCGGGCGTCATCGAAGGGGCGGCAGAGGGTGCCGGTCTCGGCATCCAGTTCCTCAAGCACGTATCCCGCACGCGATTGCTGTTGCATCTGGTGGATATCGAGCCGCCCGACAATGCCGATCCGGTGGATGCGGTGCGCGTCATTGCGCGCGAGTTGGAGAAATTCAGCCCGGAACTGGCCGCTCGCGAACGTTGGCTGGTGCTGAACAAGATCGATCTCGTCCCGGACGAGATGCGCGATGATATCTGTAACGACATCGTCAAGCGGCTCGGCTGGGAAGGCCCGGTGTACCGCATCAGCGCCGCCACGCGTGAGGGGACGTCGCTGCTGGTCAACCGCATCATGGAACGCCTGGAACAAATCCGGCGCGAAGAAGCGGAGTCGCAAGCATCGCAACCATCGCAGGAACTGCCAGACCAACCGCTATGAGCAGCCGTGAACAGCTCGGCCACAGCCAGCGCTGGGTCGTGAAAATCGGTAGTGCGCTTCTCACCAATGACGGGCGCGGTCTCAACCGGGAGAGCATCGCCGCATGGGTGGCGCAGATGGCGCGCCTGTGCGAGCGGGGCACCGAACTGGTGTTGGTTTCCTCCGGCGCGGTGGCGGAAGGCATGACCCGGCTGGGCTGGAAAAAACGCCCGGGAGCGCTCAACGAACTGCAGGCCGCCGCGGCTGTGGGGCAGATGGGGCTGGTGCAGACCTGGGAGAGCAACTTCCAGTCCCACGGCCGGCACACCGCCCAGGTGTTGCTTACCCATGACGACCTCTCCAATCGCGGGCGCTACCTGAACGCGCGCAGCACCCTGCGCACTTTGGTGGGCCTGGGCGTGATACCCGTGATCAACGAAAACGACACCGTGGTCACCGAGGAGATCCGCTTCGGCGATAACGATACCCTGGGCGCCCTGGTGGCCAACCTGGTGCAGGCCGATTTACTGGTGATACTCACGGATCAGGACGGCCTGTTCGACAAGGATCCGCGCCACAACCCGGACGCCAAACTGATACCCGAGGCCCGTGCCAGCGACACGGGACTGGACGCCATGGTCGGTGGCGCCGGTAGCCTGGGGCGCGGTGGCATGATCACCAAGCTGCGTGCGGCCCGCCTGGCCGCGCGTTCCGGTGCCGCCACCATCATCGCCCCCGGGCGCATGGAGAATGTACTGGCTCGCATCGTCGCGGGTGAGCCTGTGGGCACGCTATTACTGCCCGACCGCGAACCGGAGGCCGCCCGCAAGCAGTGGATTGCCGGGCACCTGCAGATGAAAGGCCGACTGGTGATCGATGCCGGTGCGGTGCGCGTACTGCGCGAGCAGGGCCGCAGCCTGCTGCCGGTAGGGGTCAAGGGCGTGGAAGGCGGCTTCCAGCGCGGCGAAATGGTCGCCTGTGTGGACGAGTCCGGACGGGAAGTGGCTCGCGGCCTGATCAACTACGGCGCCGGCGACGTGCGCCGCATCATGGGCCAGCCCAGCGGCCGCATCATGGAAATCCTCGGTTACGTCGGCGAACCCGAACTCATCCACCGCGACGACCTGGTGATTTTGTAAGAAGAAGACTTAACCACGGGGAACACGGGGGGGGAAGAAAAATTGCGTCTTGCCGCGTGTACCTCAAAGCGGCATTGCGCTTTGCTGCCCAGCCGAATGGAGGGGTACTGGACATCCCCCGTGTTCCCCGCTTTCCCCGTGGTTATTGGCTTTTTTCAAAGCCGTTGACATCGGGGTGGTGAATGCGCACACTATGCGGCCTTTCCGTGCTACCGAATTTTTTTAGGGAGACTCACCTTGGCTAATACTGCGCAAGCCGCGAAGCGCGCCCGCCAGGCCGAGAAGCGCCGTCAGCAGAACGCGAGCAAGATGTCCATGCTCCGCACCTTCGTCAAGAAGGTGGTGAAGGCTATCGATGGCGGTGACAAGGCCCAGGCCGAGGCTGCCTACAAGGCCGCCGTGCCCGTCCTCGACAAGATGACCGGCAAGGGCATGATCCACAAGAATGCCGCCGCCCGGCACAAGAGCCGCCTGAACTCGCGCATCCGCGCCATGTAAGGCACTCTGCTTCGCGTTCCAAAGAAAAAGGCCGGTTCAACCGGCCTTTTCCTTTTCGAGACGTAGG
>JAWLCT010000010.1:0-48149 GCA_041687015.1 Gammaproteobacteria bacterium | reverse complement strand
GCCGCCTGAACTCGCGCATCCGCGCCATGTAAGGCACTCTGCTTCGCGTTCCAAAGAAAAAGGCCGGTTCAACCGGCCTTTTCCTTTTCGAGACGTAGGGGGGAACACGGGGAAAGTCTTGGATGTGCGTGACCCGACGTTTCAGCGACATTGCGTCACGCCGCGCTAACTGACCCCCATGGACCAAGAGGAAGATCCTTTTTCTTCCCCCGTGTTCCCCGTGTCCCCCGTGGTTTAGGCTTTTTCCTCCCGATTTCGTATCATCGTGCGCTTTCCCAGCGCGGCAACCTTGATGGGCCTTCTTCGTTCCACCGCTACGGTCGGCGGGCTGACCATGATCTCCCGGGTGCTCGGGTTCATCCGGGACGTGGTGATTGCGCGCGTGTTCGGCGCCGGCCTCGGCACCGACGCCTTTTTCGTGGCCTTCAAGATCCCCAACTTCATGCGCCGGCTGTTCGCCGAGGGGGCCTTTTCGCAGGCCTTCGTGCCCGTGCTGTCGGAATACAAGGCCAAGCGCCCGGTGGAGGAGGTGCGCGTCCTCATCGCCGACGCGGCCGGTACCCTGGGTGGCGTGCTGACCCTGCTGAGCCTCGTCGGCATGCTCGGCGCCCCCCTGCTGGTAATGCTGTTCGCACCCGGATTCATTGATGATGGGGAGAAGTTTGCGCTCACCACGGAGCTGTTGCGGGTCACGTTCCCGTACATCCTGTTCATCTCCCTGACGGCGCTGGTGGGCGGCGTGCTGAACAGTTACAGCCGCTTTGCTATCCCTGCCCTGACCCCGGTGTGGCTGAACCTCAGTCTCATCGCTGCGGCTCTGTTGGCGGCGCCTCATTTCGACGCGCCGGTGAAGGCCCTGGCCTGGGGTGTGTTCATTGCCGGCGTGCTGCAGTTGCTGTTTCAACTGCCCGCGGTCGCACGCCTCGGCCTGTTGGCGCGCCCGCGCTGGGGCTGGCGCGACCCGGGGGTACGGCGCATCCTCAACCTGATGCTGCCGGCCATCTTCGGCTCGTCGGTGGCTCAGGTGAACCTGCTGGTGGACACCATCATCGCGTCCTTCCTGGTTACCGGCAGCGTGTCCTGGCTCTATTACTCCGATCGCCTGGTGGAGTTCCCACTGGGCGTGTTCGGCGTGGCCCTCGGTACCGTAATCCTCCCCAACCTGTCCCGC
This sequence comes from Gammaproteobacteria bacterium, assembly GCA_041687015.1. GTDB lineage: Bacteria > Pseudomonadota > Gammaproteobacteria > Thiohalomonadales > Thiohalomonadaceae > JALOAT01. Next base: position 46,978 of record JAWLCT010000010.1, on the reverse strand, counting down.
CAGCATGCGGAAGCAGCCCCGGAAGACTTCGCCCGCACCCTGGATTGGGCGGTGCGCTGGGTATTGCTCATCGGCGTGCCCGCCACCGTGGGTCTGGCACTGTTGGCCGGTCCCATGCTGGTGAGCCTGTTCCACTACGGCGCGTTCACCGACGAGGACGCGCGCATGGCCACCCTGAGTCTCATCACCTTCAGCCTGGGTCTGGTGGCGTTCATGCTGGTCAAGGTGCTCGCGCCGGGCTTCTACGCCCGCCAGGACACCCGCACACCGGTGCGCTTCGGTATCTATGCCGTGGCATTCAACATGGCTTTCAACCTGTTGGTGGTCGTGCCGCTGGGCTTGCAAGGCGTCTCGGGCTTGCATGCGGGCCTGGCCCTGGCCACGTCGTTGGCCGCCTACCTGAATGCGGGTCTGCTGTTCCGGCGCCTGCGCGCTGATCGCGTGTGGCGGGCGGCGCCGGGCTGGGGGTTGTTCGCACTGCGCCTGGTGCTGGCCAACTTGGCCATGGCTGCATTGCTGATCGCGTTCACCGGCTCCCTGGCCGAATGGCTGGCCATGGGTGCCATGGAACGCGCTTTGCGCCTCGCGACCCTCATCGCGGTCGGCGCCCTCGTGTACGGTGCGACCTTGTTGGCCCTGGGTGTACGCCCGTCGGCGTTGCGCGGCCGCAGGCCGTGACAAGGCCGGTCGGTGGCTTATAATCAACCACTTTGCCGTCAGACTCTTCGATGGAACTCATCCGCGGGCTGCACAATCTCCGGCCTCACCAGCGTGGCTGCGCACTCACCATTGGCAACTTCGATGGTGTGCACCGCGGCCACCGCGAAATGCTTGCGCGGCTCACGGAGCGCGCGCGTGCACTCGAATTGCCTGCGACGGTGCTTATTTTCGAGCCCCAGCCGTTCGAGTATTTCGCCCCGGAGCGGGCTCCCGCCCGCCTGACGCGACTGCGCGAAAAACTCGAACTGTTCGCCGGGCTCGGACTCGACCGGGTGATCTGTGCGCGTTTCGATGCGCGCTTCGCGGCGCTCTCTGCCCAGGCGTTCGAGCAGCAGGTGCTGGTGGAGGCGCTCGGTGCCCGCTACGTCCTGGTGGGCGATGATTTCCGCTATGGCGCAACCCGTGGCGGCGATTTTGCGCGGCTCGAGGCCGCAGGCGAGCGCTACGGCTTCACCGTGGAGCAAATGGGCAGTTTCTCCCTGGACGGCGAGCGCGTGAGCAGCACCGCCGTGCGCGAGGCGCTGGGCCGCGGCGATCTGGAGAAAGCCACGCGCTTCCTCGGCTGGCCATACCATGTGTGTGGGCGTGTCGCCCACGGCGACAAGCGCGGCCGGTCCATCGGTTTCCCGACCGCCAACATCCACTTGCATCGCAGGAATGTGCCGCTGGAGGGCGTGTTCGTGGTGCAGATGCATGGTATTGCCGAGCAGCCGTGGCCCGGCGTCGCCAACGTCGGCGTGCGCCCCACGGTGGACGGATCGCGCGCCTTGCTGGAAGTACATTTGTTTGATTTTGCGCAGGACATCTATGGTCGTCAGGTAGAGATCGAATTCCTGCACAAGTTGCGCCCCGAGCAGCGGTTCGAATCCCTGGACGCGCTCAAGCGTCAGATCGAGCTGGATGCCCGTGCCGCGCGGGACTGGTTCGCCGCATCCGCCCGTTGAGCGCGCCTACGACTTTTTTGCAGAGAGGCACCCGTGAAGGACTATAAAGAAACCCTCAACCTGCCCGAGACGGCCTTCCCCATGCGCGGCAACCTGCCGCAGCGGGAACCGGAAAGGCTGAAGCGCTGGGCTGACATGGACCTGTACGGTCGGCTGCGTGCCGCCGGTCAGGGGCGCCCGCGTTTCGTGCTGCACGACGGCCCTCCCTATGCCAACGGCGAGATCCACCTGGGTCACGCCGTGAACAAGGTGCTCAAGGACATCATCGTCAAGGCCAAAACCTTGAGCGGCTTCGATGCGCCGTATGTTCCCGGCTGGGACTGCCATGGCCTGCCCATCGAACTGCAGGTGGAGAAGCGCATCGGCAAGGCCGGCACCCAGGTGGACCCCAAGACCTTCCGCCAGGCCTGCCGTGACTACGCGGCGGGCCAGGTTTCCTTGCAGCGCGAGGGCTTCAAACGCCTGGGGGTGATCGGCGACTGGGAACACCCGTATCTCACCATGGATTTCCGCTTCGAGGCGGACATCGTGCGTGCCCTCGGGCGCATCGTGGAGCGTGGCCACGTGCAAAAGGGCTACAAGCCCGTGCACTGGTGCACCGACTGCGGCTCGGCACTCGCGGAAGCGGAAGTGGAGTACGAGGACAAGACCTCGCCTGCCATCGATGTACGTTTCGAGGTACTCGACGACGTGGCCTTCATTGAACGCTGCCATCACGTGGAGCAGCACGAGGGGCAGGGCCCGATTTCCGTGATCATCTGGACCACGACGCCGTGGACGCTGCCCGCCAACCAGGCCGTGGCCCTCAATGCCGAGCTGGAATACGTGGTGGTGCAGACCGATGGCGTTGACGGCCACGAGCCGGAACGTCTGGTGGTTGCGGACGCGCTGCTCAAAGATGTGATGCTGCGCTGGGGCGTCGAAAACTACCGCGTGGTGGCTTACTGCCGCGGCAGCGACCTCGAAGGCGTGAAGCTCAAGCATCCGTTCTACAACCGCGAAGTTCCCGTGATCCTGGGCGAGCACGTCACCCTCGAGGCGGGCACCGGCGCGGTGCATACGGCACCCGGCCACGGCCAGGAAGACTACGTGGTGGGCATGCGCTATGGCCTCAAGGTCGACAACCCGGTGGGCGGTGACGGCAAGTTCCTGCCGGACACCGAACTGTTCGCGGGCCAGCACGTGCTGAAGGCCAACGGCGCGGTGATGGAGGTGCTCAAGGCCCACGGCGCTCTGGTGCACGCGGAAAACCTGCGCCACAGCTATCCGCATTGCTGGCGCCACAAGACCCCCATCATCTTCCGCGCCACGCCGCAGTGGTTCATCAGCATGGAACAGAACCGGTTGCGTGCGGATGCGCTCGGGTCGATTGCCAAAACACGCTGGGTGCCCGAGTGGGGCCAGGCGCGCATCGAAGCCATGGTGCAGAACCGCCCGGACTGGTGCATCTCGCGTCAGCGCACCTGGGGCGTGCCCATCGCCCTGTTCGTGCACAAGCAGACCGGCGACCTGCATCCCGAGACGCCGCGCCTCGTCGAGGAGGTGGCCAAGCGCATCGAGCAGCAGGGCATCGACGCCTGGTTTGAACTGGCGCCGGCCGAACTGCTCGGCGCCGATGCGGAGAACTACGACAAGGTGCGCGACACCCTGGACGTGTGGTTCGACTCGGGTGTCACCCATTACGCCGTGCTCGAAAGCCGTGAAGGGATGACGGACTTCCCCGCGGCCGATCTGTACCTGGAAGGTTCGGACCAGCACCGTGGCTGGTTCCAGTCCTCGCTGCTCACCTCCGTGGCCATGCGCAATGTAGCGCCCTACAAGCAGGTGCTCACCCACGGCTTCACCGTGGACGCCAAGGGACACAAAATGTCCAAATCCCGCGGCAATGGCGTGGAGCCGCAGAAAGTGGCCGGGACACTCGGTGCCGACATCCTGCGCCTTTGGATCGCCGCCACGGATTACCGTGGCGAAATGACCTACTCCGACGAGTTCATGAAGCGGATCGCCGACGCCTATCGCCGCATCCGCAACACGGCCCGTTTCCTGCTCGCGAATCTGAAGGGTTTCGAGCCCGGCCGGCATACGGTGGCGCCGCAGGACATGGTCGCCCTGGACCGCTGGGCGGTGGCGCGTGCACAGCAGTTGCAGGACGAATTGGAAGCCAGCTACGACGCCTACGAGTTCCACCAGGTGTTCCAGAAAGTGCACAACTTCTGCGCGGTGGACATGGGCGCCTTCTATCTGGACGTAATCAAGGATCGCCAGTACACCGCCAAGGCCGACAGCCTGCCGCGCCGCTCCACGCAGACGGCGCTCTATCACATCGCCGAGGCCTTCGCGCGCTGGATCGCGCCCATCCTCAGCTTCACCGCCGAGGAGATCTGGAGCCACCTGCCAGGTCAACGCGGCGAATCCGTGTTTTTGGCCACCTGGCATGAATTTCCGGCGCTGGGCGATGACCAGGGCATGGGCCTCGACTATTGGGCGCAGATCCTCGAAGTGCGCGATGCGGTAAACACAGAGCTCGAACGCCTGCGCGTCGCCGGCGGTATCGGCGCCTCCCTGGATGCAGAAGTCGACATCCACGCCGGCCGCGAAATCCATGACACGCTGGCGCGCCTCGGTGACGAACTGCGTTTCGCGCTCATCACCTCCTATGCCAATGTGCGCCTGGTTACCACGCCGCCTCAGGACGCGGCGCATTTCACGCTGGCCAACAAGGACGAAATCTGGGTGCAGGTGCGACCATCTGGGCACCCGAAGTGCGCGCGCTGCTGGCATCACCGTGAGGACGTGGGCGTACATCCGGATCACCCGCACATCTGTGGCCGCTGTGTGGAAAACGTGGAAGGCAGCGGCGAAGCACGCCGCTTCGCCTGACGGGGTCGCACGATGCGCTGGCTGTGGCTTTCCGCTGTCGTGGTCCTGGTCGACCAACTGACCAAGGCGCTGGCCAGCAATCTGTTGCGGCTGTACGAGGCGGTGCCCGTGCTGCCCGGCGTCAACCTGACGCTGATGCATAACACCGGCGCCGCGTTCAGTTTTCTCAGTGATGAAGACGGTTGGCAGCGCTGGTTCTTCGCGGCTATCGCTGTAGCGGTCAGCGTCATGCTGGTGCTGTGGCTCAAACGCCTTTCACCCGCTCAGCGCTGGCTGTCCATTGCCGTTGCCCTGGTGATCGGCGGCGCCATTGGCAACCTGTGGGACCGTTTCATGCTTGGCTACGTGGTCGACTTCATCGACCTGTACGCAGGCCGCTGGCACTGGCCGGCCTTCAACGTGGCGGATTCTGCCATCACTGTCGGCGCGGTGATGCTGCTCATCGATGCCTTCCGGCCTCACCGGGAACAACCATGACTTCATCTGCCATCGGCGCCGGCGCACGGGTACGTCTGCACTACACGCTGTCCCACGCGGACGGCACCGCTATCGATTCCACCTCCGAAGACGAACCCATCGAGTTCGTGCTGGGTGATGGCACGCTGTCACCCAGTCTCGAAGAGGTGTTGCTCGGAATGCACGCGGGCCAGCGAGAGTGCATTCTGCTTGGCCCCGGCGACGCCTTCGGCCTGCGCGACGAGGACAATGTGCACGCGCTACCACGCAGTGACTTTGGCGATTTGGACCTGGCCGAAGGCAGCTTGGTGAGCTTTGCTTTGCCCAACGGTGACGAAATTGCCGGCGCGGTGACGTCGCTGAATGCCGACTCGGTCGAAGTGGATTTCAATCACCCACTGGCCGGTCTGCCGCTGCAGTTCTATGTTGAAATCCTCGACGTCAACGTCCCGGAGTGAGCATGCAAATTCTTCTCGCCAACCCCCGAGGTTTTTGTGCGGGCGTTGACCGTGCCATCGAAATCGTTGACCGTGCCATCGAACTGCTGGGTGCGCCCATCTATGTGCGCCATGAAGTCGTGCACAACAAATATGTCGTGGACCGCCTGCGCGAGAAAGGTGCGGTGTTCGTGGATGAGCTGGATCAGGTACCCGAAGACGGCACCGTGATTTTCAGTGCCCACGGCGTGTCCCAAGCGGTGCAGGCCGAAGCCACTGCGCGTGGGCTGCGCGTGTTCGACGCGACCTGCCCGCTGGTGACCAAGGTGCACCTGGAGGTGATCCGGCAGGCCCGTGCCGGTCGCGAAGTGATCCTCATCGGGCACGCCGGCCATCCGGAAGTGGAGGGCACCCTGGGCCGCTATCAGGACGGCCCCGGCATTTACCTGGTCGAAAACCCGGAGGACGTGGCGGCATTGAGGGTGCAGGACGCCGGCAATCTCGCTTACGTAACCCAGACGACCTTGTCGATGGACGATGCGGCGCGCGTCGTGGAAGCACTGAAAGCGCGCTTCCCGGATATTCAGGGACCGAAGAAAGATGACATCTGTTACGCCACCCAGAATCGCCAGGATGCGGTCAAGGAACTGGCGGCCCATTGCGACCTGGTGTTTGTCGTGGGATCGCCCAACAGCTCCAATTCCAACCGCCTGCGTGAAGTGGCTGAGCGCCTCGGCACCCCGGCTTACCTCATCGACAATGCCCGCCAAATCGACCCGCAGTGGCTTGCCGGCAAGTCGCGCATCGGCATCACAGCCGGTGCATCCGCCCCGGAAGTGCTTGTGCAGGACGTGATCGAACGTCTGAAGATGCTGGGCGCGAGCGGCCCCGGGGAAAACGAAGGGCAAAGGGAACAGGTGGTGTTCCCTTTGCCCAAGGCGTTGCAGAAGGAGTGACTACCAGCACCCGGCAGGGGTCCGGACCCCTGCCTGGTTAATCGTCAGGTTACCGCAGTCATCGCCGGCCATGATGCCGGTAGGGGTCGCAGTCAGCGTGTAGGTATTTGCAGCGGCCACACCGGTAAGCGTGTAGTAAGCCGTGCCGGTCGCGGGTACTTGGCTGGCATAGACACCAGGCTGAGGGTTCCCTGAGCCATCCAGCGCTGTTGCATAAGTCAGATTCTGTGTGTACCAACGCTCCATCCCATTGGCAAAACCTAGCAGCGCTGTTCGGGCCTCCGCTCTGCGCGTCGTTTTCACATAGTCAACATAGCTCGGATACGCGATTGCCGAGATGATGCCGATGATAGCTACGACAATCATCAACTCAATAAGGGTGAAGCCATTAACCCGTTTCATTGCAGCGTCCCCCGCCACCACCGTGTCTTGATAGGATTCCGTGTTGGGTTATCGTTAAGCTCCGGAGTCTCGGTACCAATCAGAACCGTGCAACCTTCAGTGGTGCAGATCGGGGTCGGACGCGGCGGGATACCGCCTCGAACCATGAACACGTGACGGTCTTCACGCGTCAATCCCTCGATACCGTCATGCTCTCCCGCCGGCGTGGCATCGAGGACATTCATGATATACGTCTTTGCCGTGCCCTGGCTGGGCGCACAGGCGGCGGAATCGGCGGCCACCGGTGTGAAGGTGGTGAAAATAACCTGACCCGCAATGGTGATCGATTCTGCCAGCACTTTTTCTCCTTCCCAACCGCCGTCGAGACGATTGAGTTCCACATAAAGGCCGGAAGCGACATCGAGAGCCGCCTTCGCCTCTTCTCGTTCTTCGTCGGTGGCCTCATGAGCGACCGTTCCCTCGCCCAACAGATTGTTCGTGGCGTTGTATAGATCGCTCACATCGACTTTTGAGTAGCTCACGTCGCCATCAGCATCAATGGGGGGAGAGAATACGTTCTTGTCACGCACCACGAAGAAACTGTCGTGGATGTCCGTGTCAAGGGGGTGGGCCCGATAGCCGGAGCCAATGGCGATATTGAGGAACATCCTGCTTGGGGTCATGGACACATCGGGCGGATAGTAAAACCGCCGGTTGCCCGCAGCATCATCACCACCGAGCGCTGCGATCACTCCCCCGGTGGCAAAATTGCCTGCTCCTGTGTTTTCGATGCTGACATCGAACCGCCACAGAAGTGCACCCATATCACCAACGTAAAACCGGTCGGCATAACCATCGCCATTAAGATCGATGACGCGTACCGTTGAAGGGATGCTGTATTGCATGTCGTTCAGCTTCAAATTGGCATCGCTGTCGCCCGGCCCCGCCCACCACAGGCGCTGACCCGTTTCGGCGTCAACTACATAGATGGCGCGTCCCGTGTCGTCTACTGCCACTGTTTCATTGGCATCCTGATCCGGATCATAACCGCCACCAATGACCAACACGGTACGCGTCTCTCCGTTGAGTTTTACGCGGGTCAATACCGGCCGTGACCAGGTTTCGCCAAGCTCGGCGAAATCCCCTTCGCCTCCCTTGATCACCCATTGGAGGGAAGGGCTCGCCCTATTGGTCACATCCAATGCATAGATGTTACGGCCCCCGCGCCGCATCGAGGCATAGATGAAGATTCGGTCACCATCGGCCGTCTGCACAGTGCCGTTGCCATTGATGTCTTTGAACCAAACCCCCAAAGGACCATCCAGGCCGTAGGGATGCATGTCGGATGGCGCATTTTCGTACAGCTCATTCAACATCGGTAGGAGATCACTCGGAATATACGAGAATTGTTCTTCGCCGGTTGCGGTGTCGATGGCATGTAGAAAACCGGCGTTTGTGGTGGCAAACAAGGTGATGTCGGGATTGTCATCTGTACCGCCATAGGTGACCAATACCGGATCGGTGTGCAACGGATCCCCCATCCGGGTAAGCGGATCGTCCAATTCGCCGTCAACATCTTCGTCCAGAATGTCGATGCCGCTCGCCCAGGCAAGGACTTCATCACGGATGTCATCCGTATCGACGCCCAGCATCTCGGCAGTGACAAAATCGGCGTCGAAGCTCACCAATGACGGGCTTTCCGTGCCTGTGTCCGTAAAGACCGTGCGCGGCAGGGTGACACGGCTGGCAGCACCACCCTCGCGTACCACCTCACCATCGGGATCATCCTCCCCCGGGATCCAGAAGCTCTTTGACGTCGTCTTGAAAAAGCCTGTGTTCGGATCCACGGCCGGCGTACCGTTCTGGTCCAGCACCTCCAACGAATCGCCGCCTGTGGGAATGCCCAACCGGTAGCGCTTGATGTTGCCGTCCCACGAAGGCCGATTGGACGGACGGAACAGAGCGAAGTACAGCTCATCGCGGTGATTGAGGCGATTGAACGCGTTCACCGATACCGCCGGCGCGGTGAAGGTCGTGTTGACTGCAAGTATTTCCGTAAGAATGGTCGTGAAGGCGTCGGTCAAACCCGCCGCATCTTCGGTGGTGTAGTACTTGCCGCCGCCTTTCGTAGCCGCATTGCGGAGCAGCTCCTGATCGGTGGCAAAGCCGACCGTGTAGGTAATGACGTTCTGGGTATCGTTCAGATCAGTACGTTGGTCCTTCTTGTACAAATACTGAGCCAGTTCATCGAGGCAGTTACCGCTACACCGCGCCAAACCTGTGATTGTCCGGAAATTGGGCAGCGATTCGATCTTGGTATCCGCGCCGTCATCGTAGGTCGGTTCGCCGTCCGTTAGCAGCACGACGAAATTCTTCTGGCATTGATAATCAATGGGGCTGACGTAGGAGCCATCCTGAAGACAATCCGGATGGCTCGTACTACCTCCGTATTCAGGGGTTTCCCCGCGGTAGAAACGCGCTACTTCGTACAGAGTTTCAGACAGTGGTGTCATGCCACTGGGTGCGAAGCCATTGACCACGTCCTTGAGGGTCTGCCGCGTGGAATCGTTAAGGGGCAACATCGGCGTAGCAAAATATCCACCTTCGGAATAAGCGAACCGCACCACGGCGACATTGATGTCCTGGGTGCTGTCCATGATGTTGCTGAACACCTCCTGGACGATTTCAAGACGGGTCTGCGATGCATTCGCTGATGTCTGTTTCCAGTTGAGGTAATTGCCGGTGTATAGGGTGTATGCGGTCCCCGTACGATTCCAGCGGATTTTGTTGGTACCGGTTGACCAAGGGCCACTGCTGCCTTCTGCGGGGTAGGTCTTGCCGTCGCCGTCCGCTTTTCCGTGGACAGCCCAATCGGCTTCACACTCCACCTCGTGATCTTTCCAGTCGTTATCAAAACGATCCCAATTCCGGCGATTGGCCTTAGTGTGCCGATTCCACATGGCCATGCGGCCCTGGAACATTCCGGTCTTGGCCAAAGATGATTGAGACGCCTTGCAGTAATTGGAACTGGAGTTGAACCAATAACTGGTGGAGCAGCTGGGCGCTTTACCTGTGCTGTAGTAAATCTTGTTGCTCGAACATGTTCCACTGTACGTGATCGTGGGGTCGTACTTGCTCTGACTCCAGACCTTGGTATCCATACTGCCCGACGTGTCGATAATGAACACGATGTTGGGCCGCACGGTAGTCGCACCGAGGTTGTTGCCCAGGTAAATTTCCGTATCGTCGCCGTACGCGATGGGCGTGAAGGAGGATGCAGCGATGATTGCCGCACCCATGGTGTGCTTCACCCAGCTCATGACGATTCTCCTCATATCTCGTTTTCTTCTTTATCCGGCGAACGGTGGAGTCCGACAAGGATTGTCCGACCCTCGGAGCATCCGTTCCGACAAATGGCTACATGCGGATGCGCGTGACTACCTTGGTTTCGAGGTCGTAGATTACCGTGGCGCCTTTGCGTGCATGCACCTGTGCTTGATCCAGTGGAATTGGGTTGCCACCCAGTAAAAACCGGGTTTCAGAATTGACATGCAATCGCGGACAATCTTTGCAGTCGTGAATGACCACCATGCCTTTTCCCTTGTCATCAACCAATAGTTCCACGGACATGCTCTCCACGGAACCTTCGATGGGCTCGACCTCGGCGTGTGCGCCGAGACCGGCCAGTATCAGCAAAGCCGTGACAAAAAGTTTTTTCAGCATCGGAAAGTCCTCAAGGTTCGGTGAAGGGGCAGGCACTCGAGCCGTCGCCTGGGCGCACCAGGTATATGCGCTGTGTATGATTGGCCGCGATTTGGGTTCCGGTCACAGTGCTTACCGAGTTGAGGTCGAAGTGATGTCCGACGTATTGCCCTTCCACACCCATGGAATAGTTCGGCACCGGCTTTTCACCAAGGTAACGGACAGTGACATTCGTCGACACTTGCGCGGATCCCAGCCAGGGCGTCTCGTTGAGACCATCCAAGTTGCTTGTTCCCCCACAGGTGCCCTGGATAGCGAGGGATAATCGATCATCGTCTTCATCATATATTGGGTTTGGAGTGCCATCCGCTTGTTCCAGAGTGCCGGCGCCTATCACACGATGTATCCCGGATTCAGCCCCCTGAAATGCAGCATCGGAATACTGAAAGCTCATGGCCATCCTCTCCTCGAGGGTAACCACGGATAGCGCCGTCACGGCGAGAATGGTGAGCACCAGGAGAATGAGGAGGCTCACCATCAGTACCGCGCCACGTTGGAGGTTATTTGTCTTCATAGCGTTGAAGGAACGGGTGCGTTACGTAATGGAATGGTGGTCACATAGGTGCGGGTGATTCCGAGCGCCGGATCAGAGGCGGTGAGCGTCAAGCGCACAGAGACAACCTTTTCCAGGTCGGCGACGGTCGTAGGTATCGTGTAACGCTCCGCTGCGCGATCAGCCTTTTTGTCAAGGTCGATGCCGTATGAAAAGTTCAACGCTTGGATGCCATCGACCAGGATTTGCGAAACGCCGTCGTTTGAGCAGGTCAAACTAGTGCCGGCTAACGTGTATGTGTTTACGACGACAGCGCCGCCAGTCGCATCGCCGAGGCAATCCGCTGCCTGCGTGCGGACGGAAATGCTGGTGCCATTGGTTCCAGCGAGCGCCAAAGGCCCCCCGATGATCTCCGGAAACCCCGCCATGCTGATTTCGTTGCGTAATTGGTCAATCGTGAAACGCGCATTTTCCTGCACGCGGGCTAACCCCGCCTGCATGCGATAGGTTTCGCGGTTCGCGAGGAAGATCTGACTGACGCCGGCAAGCAGGATGAGGCTGATTACCAGCGCTACCATAATCTCGACGATGGTAAATCCCCGTTGCGGCCTCGGAAACGAAAGTGTCTTGCTCATGGAACCACCGATAAATCGACAGAGGCCTGTTGACCATTTTCGGTCCAGTTGACCGTTATCCGGTACAGCGAACCGTCAGGGCAGGCAGCCGGCGAACAGGTGACCGTGAGACTGCCATCCGGCAGCAATGCTTTCACGCCCGTTCCGCCACAAACCACTGAATTGAAATCGTAAGCGGCCATCTGCTGTGGACTGCAGGTGTCAGCGTTGCCGCAGGTGGGTGTTACCGAACAATCAACGGCGTCGGACAGCAGGTTTGCAAAATAGTTGATGTTGTCCGACGCATCTATGATCCCATCACCGTTGGTATCACGGGCATCATCGTTGAGGACGCCGGAGTTTGCGCGCATGCGTTCGGCAAGGTCATTGGCAATCGCCACAGCCTGGCCGCGGAACGATGCGCTATTGTTGCTGCGCAAACCCACCATTTGCATACCCGCCAACCCGAGCAGCCCAATCGAAAGCACCAGCAGTGCAACCAGCACTTCCAGCAGGGAGAAGCCGCGTGTACGTCGCGTGAATGTCAGAGTGTTCAGTTGCATGCAAATGTCACCACAGCTACACGGCCGGTCGGTGAGACGGTAATCTGCCGGCCCTGTTCGCCGGTCCGGTCGTCGCACATCGTGAGGACGTCGCCAAGGCCCACGACACGGCCGTTGGGTTGGTACGTGAATGTGGTCGTGCCATTGTCGACGGTAAACGCCAATGAGCCATGGAGCGCAGGCGATGCGCGCAGCACATCCCCGCCCTGCAGAACCTGCCATCCTTCTGCCCAGTTGTCATTGTTGGCGGTCACCGCGATAGGCGCGGAGCGATTGATCGCCTCGGCACGCGCATAATTCATGGCGGTCACGAACAGGTTCACCTGGGCCGTAAGTCGATTGCTTTTTGCCATGCTGGTGAAATTGGGGACGGCGATTCCCAATACGATGGCGCCCACGGCCAGGGTGATGATCAACTCGATCAGGGTGACACCAGCTTCCTTTTTCATGACTCTCATATAACGCGAATTACGATGCGAATCCCGCCGGGGCCGACGAGCGGCGCCTGGCGGCCGATGAGCGGGGCGGGGGCGCGGGCCTGCAATGTCGGTTATCATAGGTTTCGTGATCTTCCCCGCACCGCGACCCGCGTCACAGCAGACGGGTCGCCAGCCACGGTGTACCGCACATGAACCGAGATTTCGTCATTGGGGGCGGCCTTTTGGGCATGCTCACCGCCCGCGAGCTGGCGCTGGCCGGGCGTTCCGTCGTTCTCCTGGAGCGCAACGCCGTGGGGCGCGAGTCGTCCTGGGCGGGCGGCGGCATCCTCTCGCCGCTGCATCCGTGGCGGTACCCCGATGCGGTCACTCAGCTGGCACGCTGGGGGCAGTCACGCTATCCGGAACTGTGCCGCGCGCTGGCGCACGACACAGGCATCGACCCGGAATGGACCCAAAGCGGCTTGCTGTGGCTGAGTACGCAGGAAAAACCGGAGGCCCTCGCCTGGGCGTCCCGGGAAGGCTATGACCTGCGGTGGCTTGAAGGGGAGGCAGCCCTGCGCGCGTGCGAGCCGGCGATCGCAGGCGGTTTTTCCCAGGCCATGTGGATGGCCTCGGTGGGTCAGGTGCGCAATCCCCGCCTGCTGCAGGCGGCGCGTGCCGATCTGGTCCGCCTGGGTGTGGAAATCCGCGAATCGGTGGAAGTGCAGGGCTTCGTGACCCGGGAGGGTCGCCTGCGCGCCCTGGTCACCGCGGACGGCGAGCTTCCGGCCGAGCGGGCGGTGGTGGCATCGGGTGCCTGGAGCGGACACCTGCTCGCCCAGACCGGGCTGGCGCTGCCCATCCGGCCGGTGCGCGGCCAGATGGTGCTGTTCAAAGCGGAGCCCGGCTTGCTCACCCGCATGGTGATGCACGAGGACCGCTATGTGATTCCACGCCGAGATGGTCGCATCCTGGCGGGTTCCACCGTTGAGGACGTCGGCTTCGAAAAGCAGACCACCGAGGAGGCGCTGGCCGCGCTGCGTGCAGCGGCCCTCGCCATCGTGCCGGATCTGGAACGCTTCCCCATCGAACACCACTGGGCCGGCCTGCGCCCCGGTTCGCCCACGGGGATCCCGTACGTGGGCGAACACGCGCACATCCGCGGGCTGTTCGTGAACGCGGGCCATTACCGCAACGGCGTGGTGTTGGGCCTGGCGTCGACACGCCTTATTGCAGATCTGATGCTGGCCCGTTCGCCCATTCTGGACCCGGCGCCTTATGCGCCGGTCACTGCGGCCATGGACTTGTGATAAAGGCCTGTACTATACTCCGCCCCATGCACCATCATGCCGAACTGCTTGGTAAACAAGAGGTTGTTACCAAACTGCAGGCCAAAGGGATAACCCCGACCACGCAACGCCTGGTCATCGGGCAGGTTTTGTTTGCGCGGCCGCAGCATCTCTCTGCCGAGCAAGTGCTTGAGCTGGTGAATACCGAAGACACCCACGTGTCCAAGGCAACGGTGTATAACACCTTGAATCTGTTCGCGCGTTCCGGCCTCATCCGTGAGGTGATCGTGGACCCGACCAAGATTTTCTACGACTCAAACACCCGTCCGCACCATCACATGTACGCCATCGACACCGGCGTGCTGTCGGATCTACCCGCCGATCAGTTCCAGGTGACGGGCATGCCGGCGCTCTCGCCCGGCACGGCCGTGGTCGGGTTGGACGTGGTCCTGCGGGTACGCGCTTCCGACTGACGGCTGCGTTGTCTCGGTCACCCTGTTTCTTTATACTCCGCGCTTCTTCGCCGACGTAGCTCAGTTGGTAGAGCAACTGATTCGTAATCAGTAGGTCGGGGGTTCGACTCCCTTCGTCGGCACCAAAACAAGACAAGAAACCCGCCTTCCGGCGGGTTTCTTGTTTCTGCAGCCATCACAGCACGCCGCAATCGTTATCTATGGGCATTCCATTGGAGCTTCCGTGGGCAGCTCGGTGATCTTCAAACGGTAGCCGCCATAGCGTCCCGCCCAGGGGTAAGTAACGGTCGGGCGGGTGACTTCCACGTAATATCGGTCAGCACGCACGGGCATGAACGCATCGATGCGCGAGGCGAGCGCACAGCCGTCGTTGGCGTCCGGCTGCAGCGCGGCATTGCCGTTTTCCTCGAGGGTATTGCCTGCCGTGTCCTTGATGCGCAGATACGTATCGGCGCCGTTCACCAGGTCATAGGTCTCGATCCGGTAGGCGATGCCGGCGACGGCCTCGAACGGAATCAGGTCTGTCTCGGCGGCGAGCTGGTGTTTGAAAAGGTTGTGGGCCTCGGCCTGGCCCTTGGCGAGTACGACCGAGCGCGCGTCGAACGTATCGTCCAGTTCGAACGCGTCGTTGTCGTAGCGAACGTCGCGTTCTGCGAAAGCGGCCAAGGTCTCCGGCATCGGCGAGGCGATGAGTTCGCTCGCCTGCCAGCCGTCCCAGAAGGTTTCCAGGCTGGCGGGGTAGGCGGTGGTGGCGAGCGGCATACCGTGGGAAAAGGCTTCCCAGATGTCGTCCATACCCGCGCCGTCGCCATGCAGGTTCCAGAGTACTTTGGCAACGGCGCTCTCGTTGGAGGCATGACGGAGCCACGGGGCGATGGCATCGAAATCGAAATACAGGCCCTGTCCGCCACCGGCACTGCCGTCGTCGGTGTCCAGGTACGAGGAAACGGGCAAATCCTGGCTCGACAATGTGGCATGTCGGCGTTCGGTCATCCAGGCCTTGATGGCCCCTGCCATGAAGCTGCTGAAGCCCTCGCTCCAGGCCAGCCGCAGGTCTTGTGAAAGGTCGAAAAGCGTATGGCTGCCGCCGGGCGAATCGAGCACCCCGAACATATGTTCGAGGAAATGGCCGTATTCGTGCAGCAACACGTCATCGTCAAAGTGATCGGAATCGCCGGTAATCGCGTCTCCCATATACCTTCCCCCAAGCACGAAAATACCGGCCGGGCAGAAGCGGCAGAAATAGGTGGTGCCGCCTGGGGGCGTGGTCCCGGGCTGCCAGTAGACCGTGAGTGCCGGAGGGAAGCTGCCGTGCCTTTCGTGCACGAATTCTCCGGCTGCGGCATACACGTCCAGCATGTTGAATGCCCCGGCCAGATCGCCGGTGACGGCCACATGCAGGGGGCCGTCCAGGGTTCCCGGGGTAAATGCCTTGGCCGCGGCAAGCACGTTGGCCGAGAAGTCCTTCACGGTCACGGGCGTGCCCGCCACGGTGTGCGCCAGGACACGCAGGCGCATGGATTCCCGACGTCCACCCGAAGCGGTCAAGCGGTACATCCCGAGTTCGTCGGTCGCCGCTTCCCCCACAACCGCGCCGTCTGCATTCAGTATCTGAACACGCGCAAACCGCACCGGTTTGCTCTCGGTCCGGATAAACCCGTACTGCGACGCCTCCTCCAACTGCCCGTACACACGGTCGCCGTAGTGGACCGTGCCGCTCAGGGCGAAGTCCGAGCGGGTGTCATCGCCGCCGCCTCCGCCACCACCACCACAACCACCGAGGGCAACGGCCAAAACTGCCGGGGCGAGGAGAAGGCGCATGGGTCAGTCCACGGGGAATTCACGAATACCGTTATGCGCGCGCGGCATGCGGTGGCGTGCGGTGCCGGGGTCCGTACCGAAGCGCAGCTCGGCCGTCGAGCCAAAGGTGGTCTCGCCCCAACGGGCCAACGCGCGGGCCTGAATGAGCGCGCCACCTTCTGGCACGCGTAAGGTGAAGCCAAGGGTGCGCGATTCGCTGCGATGCATCGGTCCCTGCCAGTGCGTGTCGCCGGAAAACACGGCGAGGTCGTCCGGCAGATCAACCTCGATGCTGACCGCAGGAATATCGGCAAGGGAGACGACGGTGACCGCCACATCGGCGAGTCGGCCGGGTTGCGGTGTGGAACGGGCCTCAATGGTGATGTGTACCGGCGCCGAGATCTTCCCGGCGTGGGCGGCCGCGGATGCGCCGAGGGCGCTGACGGTCACTGCCAACAGTGCGATGAAACCCAGGCGGGACATGGTCGTTTGCGCTAGGGATTTGGACGACTCAATGCTAGCGCAAACTACCCGTTCACATTATGCGAATGCGTTATGTGAACCAGCCCAAAAAAACATGGAAGGACTATTCAGTTGCAGCCCTGCGAACTGTCGATGATCTGCTGCGTGACGCAGCAGATGATTGTCAGCGAGGCGACGTTTTTGCTTCGCGCGCAAACACCGTGAGAGCTGGAATAACTTTATGCCGCTTGGTTATGAGAAGCGCATGGACAAATCCACGGCCTGCACGTGTTTGGTGAGTGCGCCGACGGAAATAAAATCGACGCCGGTTTCCGCCACTTGGCGCAGCGTTGCCAGCTCGACGTTGCCGGATGACTCCAGTTCCACGCGCCCGGCGTTGATGGCCACCGCTTTGCGTAGTTGCGCCGTATCCATGTTGTCCAGCAACACGCGCTGAACGCCTGCCGCAAGTGCTTCCTCCAGCTCTGCCAGGTTCTCGGCTTCCACTTCGATCATCACGCCAGGGCCGGCAAGTGTGCGCGCTTGTTGCACCGCGGCGGTGATGGAGCCGGCGGCGGCGATATGGTTTTCCTTCACCAGCACGGCGTCGTACAGGCCCATGCGGTGGTTGTGACAGCCACCGCAACGCACGGCGTATTTCTGTGCCTTGCGTAGCCCCGGCACGGTTTTTCGCGTGTCCAGCACGCGCGTGCCGGTGCCGGCGACGGCATCAGCGTAACGGCGTGCCACGGTCGCCGTACCCGACAGCGTCTGCAGAAAGTTCAGCGCCGTGCGTTCACCGGTGAGCAGGGCCCGCGCCGGTCCCGACAGGCGGCACAAACGCTGGTTCGCCTGGACACGTGTTCCCTCGTCGACCTCCCACGTGATCATCACGCGCGGGTCGATTTGGCGGAACACCTCATCGAACCAGGGACCGCCGCAGATCACGGCGTCCTCGCGGCTGATGACCGTGGCCTCCGCCGTCGCCTCGGCGGAAATCAGTCCGGCGGTGAGATCGCCCGGCCCCACATCCTCCTCGAGAGCGTGGTGTACCTGGGCAGAGATTTCTTCGCGCGTGGGCAATGCCATGTCTTCAGTGGCTCGCTGCAGGTTTGTGGACGGCGGCCGGCTTTCCGCCAAGATAGGTGTCCTTGGCCTTCTTCACCAATCCCGCGAGCAGAACCAGGGAAAGCAGATTGGGCAAGGCCATGAGCAGGTTGGTGATGTCGGCGATGTTCCACACCAGTTGCAGCGGCACGGCGGCGCCGAAAACCACCAGCAGGGTGAAAAACACGCGATAGGGCATCACTGCACCCTCGCCGAACAGGAAATACGCCGAGCGGTCACCGTAATAGGACCACGAAACCATGGTGGAGAAGGCGAACAGCGCCAGCCCGACACCTACGATGGCGGCGCCCGCATCGCCGAGGACCTGACTGAAGGCAAGTGCCGTGAGGGCGGCGCCCTTGACGCTCTCGGGGGCGCCCAGGTAGGCGCCGGTCACCACGATGACAAGTCCGGTCATGGTGCAGATCACCAGCGTGTCCACGAAGGGTTCCATCATGGCGACCAGGCCCTCCCGCACCGGCTCGTTGGTGCGTGCCGCTGCGTGAGCCATGGGCGAGGAACCGAGCCCCGCCTCATTGGAAAACAGGCCGCGTGCCACGCCCCAGCGGATGGCTTCGCCCACGGCAGCGCCGCCCACGGCCCACGGGTTCAGGGCGTGATCGAGGATGGTGGCGAAGGCGGCGGGGATGGCGCTCAGGTGATTGGCCAACACAATGAGTGCCGCGACGATGTAGAACACGGCCATGAACGGCACCACGGCGCTGGCAAAGCGGGCGATCCGGCGCACGCCGCCGATGATCACCAACCCAACCAGCACCGCCATGGCCAGGCCGATCATCCAGGCATACTCGCGCATGTCGGGCCAGATGAACACCAGGCCGTCGACCACCGAATTGGCTTGCACCATGTTGCCGATGCCGAAGGAGGCGATCAGCGCGAAACTGGCGAACAGGGCCGCCATGCGCTTCATCTTGAGTCCGTGCAGCAAGGTGTACATCGGCCCACCGGCGACACGGCCCTGGGGATCGATTTCGCGAAACCGTACCGCAAGGGTGCATTCTGCGAACTTGGTGGCCATACCGAAGAACGCGGTGATCCACATCCAGAACAGGGCGCCGGGGCCGCCCAGGGAAATGGCAGTGGCCACGCCGGCGATGTTGCCCGTGCCCACCGTGGCGGACAGCGCCGTGGAGAGGGCCTGGAAGTGCGAAACCTCACCCTGGTGTTTCGGGTCGCTGTATTTGCCTGAAATCAGCGCCGCCGAGTGCCGGAACCCGCGCATCTGGATGAAGCCCATGCGGAAGGTGAGATAAACGCCTGTACCGAGCAGGACCACCAGCGTGAGGGCGTTGCCCCACAGCAGGCCTGAGATCTGACCGGTAATATCGGTCAGCCAAGTGATCGCATTATCCATGTCTTTCCTCCTCCGACGATCGGCACATCTTACCGGAAGCGGAGCGGAGCGGTTCAGTCCAGGGGCTCTTCTGCCGGCGCTCAGCAACGAGAACCCGGCCTGTCTCACAAAAACAGCGCGGGGGAGGCCTGACGTGTATGGCAGCGGGGGTAGCTGTCAGCGCGATTCTTGGGTATGTTGGCCCACCCCGGGGGGAGGGCAGAAACAAGGAACGACAGGATGGGAATCAGGAAGAGACGGCCGGAACGGAGACTGGCGGAAATGGAACCCGATGAGCACATCCTCAAGGCCGAGCTGGTGGATCTTTTCCGCCGCAACCTGCCGGCCCCGGTGCTCGCGCTCAATGTGATGTTCGCCGCCGTGCTCGCGGTCCTGCTCTGGTCCCATGTAGACCACAGGCTGTTGCTGGGCTGGGTGGGCGCCATTACCGCGGTGAACTACTGGCGTCATCGTTCCCACCGCGCCGCGCGTAATCGCGGCGAGACCGATCCTGACGTATGGGCGCGCTACTACACCCTCGGCCCGCTGCTGAACGGCCTGAGCTGGGGTATCGGCGGTGCACTCCTGTACGTACCCGAAGCGCCGCTGCCGAGCATGTTCGTGATCCTGGTGATCTGCGGCGTGGCGGCAGGCTCGGCGGCCTCCCAAGCCGCGCTGCCCCAGGCCCTGCACGCCTTCCTGTTCACCGCGCTGCTCATCCCCGCCGCACGCATCGTCACCCTCGGCAGTGATCACCGTGTGGTCGCTTTTTTGATGGTCGTCTATCTCGGGTTCATGGTGTTCATCGGGCGTTCGAACCATGCCACCCTCAAGGAATCCATGCGACTGCGCCTGCGCAATGAGCGGCTCTTGAATGCGCTGCGCGAGAGCGAAGGCCACTTTCGTGCCCTGGTGGAGAATTCCACCTACTGGGTGTTGCTGCTGCGCCCCGACAGCGGCCTTTTGTTCCAGAGTCCGTCGGGCGAACACTTGCTCGGCTATGGTTCGGCCGACCTGCTGGATACAAACGCCGACGATCTGCTGCATCCCGACGACAAGGCCGATTTCCGCGCACTGCTGCAGCGCATTACCGGCACCGGGGAAGTGCTCGGTGGGGATGCGCGCTGGCGCCATCGTGATGGCCACTGGGTGTTGCTCAATGCCGTAGGGCGCCGGCTCGATGGCCCGGAGCCGCGCGTGCTTATCACCGCACGCGACGTGACCGCCACGCGCGCCATCGAAGCCGAGCTGCGCAAGGCCAAGGAGAGCGCCGAGGCGGCCAACCGTGTGAAGGACCGCTTCCTGGCCAACATGAGCCACGAAATGCGTTCGCCTTTGCATGCCATCCAAGGCATGACCGACCTGCTCGGCAGCACCGCGCTCGACGCGCGCCAGCAAGGCTTTGTCAACGCCCTCAGCGAATCCGCACAGCATCTGCGCGCCCTGGTAGATGACGTGCTCGACTATGCGCGCGCCGAATCCAATACCCTGCGCCCTGATGACGTGAGCTTCGACCTGCGTGCATGGTTGGAAGTCACGGCGCGTCTGTTCGCGCCCGAAGCACAGGCGCGCGGCCTGCGTTTCGAATGGTCGATGGACGAATGCCTTGCCGAGCAGCGTGCAGGCGATCCGCGGCGTCTGCGTCAGGTGTTGGTGAACCTGGTCACCAATGCCCTCAAATTTACTGACCGCGGCGCGGTACGCATCGACGTCAATGCCCACGGTGGCGGTGTGCGCATCCGCGTGAGCGACACCGGCTGTGGCATCCCGGACGACAAGCGTGATTTCATTTTCGAACCGTTCACCCAGGTGGACAGTTCATCCACCCGCGCCGTAGGCGGGGCCGGGCTGGGGCTTGCCATCAGCCGGCGGCTGGTGGAGGCCATGGGTGGTCGGCTTACCTGTGAGTCACGCCTCGGCCAGGGGAGCTGCTTCACGGTTGACCTGCCCCTGCTTGAGGAGGTCGCCGGGGCGTCCCGGCTGACCGGCGAGCAGAGCCTGCCTGAGCTGCCACAGGCGCGCGTGCTGGTGGTGGACGACGTGGAGATGAACCGCTACGTGATCACCGAATTCTTCCGCAACACACCTTGCCGCATCCATCTCGCCACCAACGGGCGCGAAGCGGTGGCGGCGTGCGCGCGCGAGCACTACGACCTGGTGCTGATGGATATGCAGATGCCTGACATGGACGGCCGCGAGGCGACGCGGGTCATTCGCCAGGATGAACTGCGCGAGGGCCGGTCGCACGTGCCGGTGGTGGCGCTCACCGCCGGTGCCATGGCGGACGAGCGCCGAGCGGCGCTGGCCGCCGGCTGCACCGAGTTCCTGTCCAAGCCGGTGTCGCGGTCTGATCTGCTGAGACTGGTGGCGCGGCTGCTGGAACCCCGCCGTTCGGCGCGCTCGGCCTGACGGTAGCGGCGTTCACCCTGTCGAGGACATCACCTTTTTCCACCCATGTGGACCGTGTGCGGCGCCCGCCCGGCCACCCAATGCAGGATTTTTCACCCTGTGCGGTGCATCTTTTCGTGAATGGCCGTTATCATGCGTTCATTCACGCCGAGCCTGTGCCCGCGCGGCAATTCGCCCGTTGCGGCGCGCACGGCCAGCCGAGGAAGCGCCGTGATGCACATCGATCCCCAAACCGGACTGCTCGACCAGGCCCGTCAGGTGCCGTCGCCCAACCAGGACGAACGCCCCACCGGGGCGCCCATCGACCTGGCGGTCGTCCACGGGATATCGCTGCCTCCCTGCGAGTTCGGCGGTCCGTGGATCGACGCCCTGTTTACGAACAGCCTCGATCCGGACGTCCACCCCTATTTCGCGGCCATTCACACGCTGCGGGTTTCGGCCCACGTGCTTATCCGGCGTGACGGCACCCTGGTGCAGTATGTGCCGTTTCATCGCCGTGCCTGGCATGCCGGCGCCTCCTGCTACCAGGGGCGCGAGCGGTGCAACGATTTTTCCATCGGGATCGAGCTGGAAGGCTGCGATGACCTGCCTTACGAAGAGATTCAATACCTGCGCCTGGGCGCATTGCTGCGCGCCTTGATGGCGGCCTATCCGTCCATCAAGCCCGAGCGTGTGGCCGGCCACTGTCATATCGCACCCGGTCGCAAGCAGGATCCGGGGCCGCATTTCGATTGGCCGCGTCTCTATGCGATGCTAGGCCAAGCCGGTCGCGTGGCGGTGTAGAATGAACCGGACCGGCAAGGGAGCGGCTCCATGGCATTGATCACTGTTCTTCTGAGTCTTCTCATCGAGCATTACCTGGGCACCCTCGAGGAATTCCGGCGTTTTCGCTGGTTTTCCGATTTCACCGACCGTGTGCGCAACGCGCTCCCCGAGCGCCTGGGCGGTTCCCCGCTGGCGGTGGCCCTGGTGCTTGGATTGCCCACCCTGGTGGTGCTCGTACTGGCGGCCGCACTTGACCACACCTGGCTGGTGCTCGGTTTCGCTTTCGGCCTGCTGGTGTTGCTCTACAGCTTCGGTCCCCAGGACATGGAAGCCCGTATCGACGCATACCTGGAAGCACGCGAACGTGATGACGAGGAATCGGCCCGCTGGCATGTGGCCGAAATTCTGGGCGCCGATGTTCCGGAAGATCCCCGGCGTGTCTCGCGCGCCGTCATGGAATCCGCGCTGGTGGAGATGAACGAACGGCTGCTGGCCATCATTTTCTGGTTCGTAGTCTTCGGACCTGCCGGGGCGCTGCTTTATCGGCTTGCGGTGCTCCTGCATGCCCGTACCCGCAATGACGAAGGCGCCTTCGCCGAATGGGCAGAGCGCTTTCATTTTGCCTACGGCTGGATCCCCGCACGTCTGACTGCGCTGGGTTATGCCGCTGCCGGCAGTTTCGTCGACGCCCTGCAGTACTGGCGCGAAGAGGCCGGCAAGTGGCGCGACCTCAACCGCGGTGTGCTCATTGCCGCCGGCCTCGGTGCACTCCAGTACGGCATGGTGGAGAGCGAGGGCAAGGAGGCGGAGATCGATGACCTGCGTAGCACGGTCGCGCTGTTGCGCCGGACCATGGTGGTGTGGGTGGCCGCGCTCGCCATCATTACCCTGGCGGGCTGGAGCAGCTGAGTTCTCGATTTCCTGAATGACCATCATTGATCTCATCCGCCACGGTGAACCGGAGGGCGGTAGACGTTACCGGGGCCATCGCGACGATCCGCTGTCCGAGAAGGGCTGGCGCCAGATGCGCGAGGCGGTGGGCGACCACTGTCCGTGGGATGCCGTGGTCAGTTCTCCGCTGCGGCGGTGCGCTGCGTTCGCCGACGAGCTGGCCGCCCGCCATGACCTGCCGGTGGAATTCGACCCGCGTTTCCGTGAAATCGGCTTCGGGGCCTGGGAGGGCAAGACCCGCGATGAACTGGAGGCAGAGACCCCGGGCTGTCTGCACCATTTCTACGCCGATCCGTTGAACCACACGCCGCCCGGCGCCGAGCCGCTCAAGGATTTCCACCAACGGGTGATCGCCGGCCTCGATGACCTGTTGTCCCGCCACGAGGGACGTCACGTGCTGGTGGTGGGCCACGCCGGGCTCATGCGCGTGATCATCGGGCACACGCTTTCCGTTCCGCTCGAATACATCTTCCGCCTCCAGGTGGACAATGCCTGCCTGACGCGCCTGCGCGTGGATGATGGTCAGCCCGCGCTGATCTTTCACGGCGGGAAACTCTGAAACTGACCCCAGCGGGGCCTGCCGCGGCGTGGCACGGCTCCGCCGTTTATGCTTGTCTGAATCCGAGCCGATAGCCAAACCATGCCCAACGATCGCACCGTCTATTTGAAGGACTACACACCACCTGCCCACCGCATCGAAACTGCGCACCTGCGTTTCGAGCTGGACGAGGCGAATACCCTGGTGCACGCGCGGCTTGCCATCCGTGCCCAGCGCGCAGGCGAATCCCTGCGCCTGCACGGCGAGGACCTGGAATTGCTCGGGATCGCCATCGATGGCCAGGAACTGGCAACCAGCGCCTATCGCTTCGAAGACGGCATGCTGGTGATCGACGATGTGCCCGCCGCGTTCAGCCTGGAAACCACCACCCGCATCCACCCCGACGCCAACACCGCCCTCGAAGGGCTGTATGTGTCGGGCGGCAATTTTTGCACCCAGTGTGAGGCCGAGGGTTTCCGCAAAATCACCTGGTTCGTGGACCGGCCCGACAACATGACCGTTTTCACCACGCGCGTCGAGGCGGACAAGGCCCGCTACCCGATCCTGCTGTCCAACGGCAATCGCATCGCCCAGGGCGAACTGGACGCAGGTCGGCATTTCGCCGAGTGGCATGACCCGTTCCCCAAACCGTCTTACCTGTTTGCGCTGGTCGCGGGCGACCTGGTTTGTGTGGAAGACCAGTTCACGACCCTGTCGGGCCGCACCGTCGCGCTGCGCGTCTACGTTCAGCACGGCAACGAAGACAAGGCGGACCATGCCATGGCCTCGCTCAAGAAGGCCATGCGCTGGGATGAGGAGGTCTACGGCAGGGAATACGATCTGGACGTGTACATGATCGTGGCGGTGGACGACTTCAACATGGGCGCCATGGAGAACAAGGGGCTGAACGTATTCAATTCACGTTATGTGCTCGCCCGTCCGGAGACGGCCACCGACACCGACTTCATGGGCGTGGAAGGGGTCATTGCCCACGAGTATTTCCACAACTGGTCGGGCAACCGCGTCACCTGCCGCGACTGGTTCCAGCTCTCCCTCAAGGAGGGCTTCACGGTATTTCGCGATCAGCAGTTCAGCGAAGATATGACCTCAGGCCCGGTGGCGCGCATCGGTGAAGTGGGCGTGTTGCGCAGTCAGCAGTTTCGTGAGGACGCCGGCCCCATGGCGCACCCCGTGCGTCCGCCGTCCTATCAGGAGATCAACAACTTCTACACCCTCACCGTTTACAACAAAGGTGCCGAAGTGGTGCGTATGCTGCGCACCTTGCTGGGTGCGGAGGGTTTTCGGCGCGGCACCGACCTGTATTTTTCGCGTCACGACGGACAGGCGGTGACCACGGATGATTTCGTCCAGGCCATGGAAGATGCCAACGGCATCGATCTCACCCAGTTCCGGCGCTGGTACGAGCAGGCCGGCACGCCCGAGGTGCAGGCGCGCGGCGAATACGATGCTGCGACGCGGCGCTATACCCTGCATCTGAGCCAGCAAACCCCGCCCACACCCGGCCAGCCCGAAAAGCGGCCGTTTCACATTCCGGTCGCCATGGCGCTGCTCGATCAAGATGGAACCGAGCTGCCTCTGCGCCTGCAGGGTGAAGCCGCGGCATCCGGCAACGGCCGCGTGCTCGCCTTCACCGCCGCCACACAGCAGTTCGTGTTCGAGGACGTCCCCAGCGCGCCCGTGCCGTCGCTGCTGCGCGGATTTTCGGCGCCTGTGAAGCTCACGTTTCCCTACACGGACGCCGACCTCGCGTTTCTCATGGCCCACGACAGCGATCCATTCAACCGTTGGGATGCGAGCCAGCGACTCGCCCTGGGTGTGATCCTGCGTGCCCTCGAACGCCGGGAACGTCATGCATTCACGCTCGATGCGGGGCTATCCGAGGCGTTCGCCGCGACCTTGCGCGATCCGGCACTCGACAAAGCGCTCATTGCCCAGGCACTCACGCTGCCTGACGTGGATTACGTGGCGGGGTTCGTGGACGTGGTCGATCCCGAGGCGATTCACAGCGTGCGCGCAGTACTGCGCCGGGCACTGGCGCAGACCCACCGCGACCTGTTGCTCGACACTTTCGAACGCAACACCGACACCGGCAGTTACAGCCTGGACATGCCGGCCGTGGGGCGGCGGCGCTTGAAAAACCTGTGCCTGGCCTACTTGCTGGAACTGGAGGACGCGAACCTGCGTGCGCTCGCCCTTGCGCAATACCGTAGCGCCGACAACATGACGGACGCGCTCGCCGCACTTACCTCACTGGTGCACACACCCGGACCGGAACACGAGGACGTGTTGGTGGACTTCTACCGTCGTTGGCGGCACGCCCCCCTGGTGCTGGACAAGTGGTTCACGCTGCAGGCTACGTCACCACTGCCCGGCACCCTGGAACGCGTGCGCGA
Organism: Gammaproteobacteria bacterium; assembly: GCA_041687015.1. Taxonomy (GTDB): domain Bacteria; phylum Pseudomonadota; class Gammaproteobacteria; order Thiohalomonadales; family Thiohalomonadaceae; genus JALOAT01. The sequence continues at coordinate 20,791 of JAWLCT010000010.1, read as the reverse complement.
TCTCACACAGCATCCGGACTTTACCTTGCGTAATCCCAACCGGGTACGTGCGCTCATCGGCGCGTTCAGCCAACGTAATCCGGCGCGGTTCCACGATGCAAGCGGTGATGGATACGCGTTGCTCGCGGAACACGTGCTCACCCTTGACCCACTGAATCCACAAATTGCAGCACGACTGGCCAGTCCCTTCACCCAATGGCGACGCTATGATGCGCACCGCCAGGCCTTGATGCGCCAACAACTGGAGCGCATGTTATCCACCGCGGGCCTGTCACGGGATGTGCATGAAATTGCCAGCAAGAGCCTGGCCTGAAGCGCCGCGGGTTCGTATGAACTGATTGAACAGGTGCTCGCCAAGACGCGAAGCACGCCAAGGGTGGAGCAGATGGCGAAGTTATCCTCGCCCAATCCACCTTGGCGCTCTTGGCGTCTTCGCGAGAGTAATCCGCCGGTCCCCCGCCATGGCCCACACGTGATCAGGTGATGACCAGGTTCGGGGAGTAAAAGCAGAACTGGTTCTTGCCGCGCTCCTTGGCGGCATACATCGCCGTGTCGGCGCGATCAATCAGGTTGTCGGCGTCCAGACCATCCTGCGGATAGATGCTGATGCCGATACTCGTGGTGATGCGCGCTTCGTTGTCTCCGGCGAAAAAGAAGGGCTTGGCGATTTCCTCGATCACCTTCACTGCCACCGCGGCAATATCGTCAGGATCACCGAGGTCGGGCAGCACGATGGCAAACTCATCGCCACCCAAGCGGGCAACCGTATCGGTCTTGCGCAATTCCTCAGTGAGCCGCAGCGCTACCTGGCTGAGGAGGCTGTCGCCCGCGGCATGTCCAAAGCGGTCATTGACTTCCTTGAAACCGTCGAGGTCGAGAAACATCACAGCCAGTGAACGCCGATTGCGTCGTGCCCGTGCCAGCGCCTGTTTGAAGCGATCCTGAAACAACACCCGGTTGGGGAGCTCCGTGAGCGGGTCATAGTGGGCGAGGTGGTAAAGGCGCTTTTCGTTTTCCTTCTCAGTGGTGATATCGCTGAAGATCCCCACGTAGTGCGTCAATTCGTTGCGTTCGTTGCGGACGCAGCTGATCGACAGCCATTCGAGATAAACATCGCCGTTTTTGCGCCGGTTCCAGATTTCGCCCTGCCAGTGTCCGGTCTGGTGCAGTGTCTTCCACATGGCTTCGTAGAATTCCCGGGATTGCCTGCCTGAATAAAGCAGATGCGGCGTCTTGCCGAGTGCCTCTTCAGGGGCGTAGCCGGTCACTTCCGAAAAGGCCCTGTTCACATTGAGAATGACGCCCCCGGGGGTCGTGATGACCACACCCTCCTTGGCGTTTTCGAACACTTTTGCCATCAGCCGAGAGGCAAGCCCGATGTTTTGCTTGATGTTCTGGCGTACCACGCGCAACAGGCCACGAAGCTCACCGCTGTTGTGGATGAAGCGGTCGTAGTCTTCCCCACTGATTTCCATGCCCTGCATTTTCTGCAACAAAAGCCGGCGGCCGGCATCATGCAGCCGACCGTGCACCGCGCCGATGGCCGCGAACTCGGGCATGTCCAGCAATGCATTGTCGTCCATGCCGTGATACCAGCGTCCGAACTGGCAAAGCAGGTGGGGGCGCTCGGCGATATCGTTGGGGTGAGGCTGGCCACCGAAGATCAGGTATTTGTTGACACGCCCCAACCACACGGCGTGCATATCGACCGCCTGCTCCAGTTCGGCGGCATACTGGTCCAGCTCGCTGCTGGTGAGCTGTTCAATGAGCTCGATGTTCATGATGTGACGCCCCTCTGGGGCGGTGCCCCGCCGAGCATACGCCCGGAACGGAGCAGTTCGAGGAAGCGGCTGGCGGGCAGTGCCGGGCTGAAGTAATAACCCTGGAATGCCTGACAGCCCGTGCGGCGCACCAGCGCGAGATGGCTGTCCGACTCCACGCCCTCGGCGATCACTTCCATGCGCAGTGCATGACCGAGTGCCGCGATGGTCTCCACGATGACCGCGTGATCGTGGTCTTCGGCGGCATCCACGATAAAGGAGCGATCAATCTTCAGGATGTCGATGGGGAAACGCTTCAAATAGTTCAGACTGGAATAACCTGTCCCGAAGTCGTCGATGGCAATCACGATGCCGCTGCGCTTGAAGCGCTCCAACACGGCGATGGTCTGCTCAGGATGCTCCATCAACAGGGTTTCGGTCAGCTCGATTTCGAGTAAGGAGGGTGGCAGCCCTGTTCTGGCGAGAATGGCATCAACGCGCTGAACCAAATCAGGCTGGCTCAGCTGGCGTGCGGAAAGATTGACCGAAACACGGAGTGGAAAACCATCATCCGCCCAGGCGCGCGTTTGAGCACAGGCTTGTGCCAGAACCCACTCGCCGAGCGGCACAATGAATCCCGTGTCCTCGGCCACCGGGATGAACTCGGCGGGCGGGATCAATCCTCTTTCAGGATGGCGCCAGCGCACGAGCGCCTCCATGCCACACACACGCCCGTCTGCCAAGCACACGCGCGGCTGGTAATGCACTTCGAATTCATCTCGTTCGAGCGCCCGTCGCAGACTCGCTTGCAAGGTCACATGGGCAAGTGCACGGGTGTTCATGTCCGCGGTGTAGAACTGAATCCCGTCGCGACCGCGCTCCTTCGCGCGATACATCGCCGTATCGGCGTTCTTCACCAGGTCGACCCCGGTGCCGCCGTCATCGGGGTAGACGGCCACGCCGATACTGGTAGTGACGGACAGTTCGCGCCCGTCGATCACAAACGGCCGCTTGAAACCCGTGGCGATCTGGCGCGCCACGTGCTCGATAGCGTTGATGGTCCTGGCGCCGACCGCCAGCACCACAAATTCATCACCGCCAAAACGGGATAACGTATCGCTCGCGCGCAGGCCGGTGTCGACGCGTCGGGCAACCGCACGCAATAGTTGGTCGCCGGCATTGTGCCCCAGCGTGTCGTTCACGAACTTGAAACGATCGAGATCGAAATAGATCACCGCAACGTGTTCACCGGATCGTTTGGCACGCGCCAAGGCCTGCTCAAGACGGTCGTTGAACAACAGCCGATTGGGCAAATCGGTGAGCGCATCGTGGAAGGCCTGATGGTGAATGCGACGTTCCTTCTCGTGCAGCTCGGTGATATCGCTGAACACGGCCACATAGTTCAGAGGCTTCCCGTTGTCGTCGGGGAACACGGTGATGGTCAATTGCTGAAGGTAGGCTTCCCCGGTCTTGCGGCGATTCCACAACTGCCCACGCCACTCGCCGGACGTGAGCAGGCCTCTCCACATGGCTTCGTAGAACGCGTCGGACTGGTGGTCGGATTTCAGAATGCGCGGATTACGCCCCACGACCTCGTCTGAGGCATAGCCGGTGATGGCAGAGAATGCGGGGTTCACCAGCAGGATTTGCGCACGCGCGTCGGTGACGAAAACCCCTTCCACTGTGGTGCGAAAAACGATGTCGGCGAGTTTGAGCTGGTCTTCCGCCTTGCGCCGGACGGCTATTTCGCGTTGCAGATCGGCTGTGCGTGCCGCGACCAGATCTTCAAGATGATCACGATGGGCCGCCAGCTCCTTTTCTGCGCGCACTCGCGTGCTGATGTCATTGTGGATCGCGTAGACGACGGGCTTGCCATCATCCTCCATTGTCTGGAGTTGTACGTGGACATCGCGCATTTCGCCGGATTTTGTCCGGTGGCGCGAGATGAATTCCACATAACCATCTTGTTTGGCCTCTTCGGCGCGGTCCAAGGCGCCGGCCGTGCCGAGCACGGTGTCGAAATCAGGGACGCTGCGGCCGATGAACTCAAGCCGCTCGTAGCCGAGCTGACGATGTGCGACGCCATTGCAGTCGAGCACCCGCAGAGTGCGCGGGTCGACAATCAGAATACCGAAGGGTGACAGTTCGAACAGCGTGCGGTAACGCCTTTCCTTGTGCTCGATGACGCTGATGAGCGGAGACGTAAACCGGCGGAATACGAGCACGCCGGCGAGCGCAAGCAGCAGCACGGCGCCGGTTGCCAGTTCCGCGGCCTTCACGAACGGCGCACGGATCTCCGCCATGTCCATTTTCACCACCAGGCCGATGTCCAGCGCCGGCACCGGTCGATAGGCCGCGAGCACGGTATGGCCCCGGTAGTCATCGGCGATGAGCGTCCCGGACTGGCCGGTGAGCGCCAGGTGCATGGGGGTGTTCTTCTGCGGCGGGTCGGCAGGCACTTCGCCGTTGGTGAGAAGATAGCGGAGCTTGCCTTTCTCCCGGCGGGCGATGACCAGTTCGCCGGAATTTCCCAGGCCGCCGTGCACATAATGGGCATCAGCCAACTGGGCCACCACCGCGTCCATGGCACCGGATTGATCCGGCTGCTGCGCGATCAGGGTCTGTACGAGCTCCGCAATCGTTTCTCCGGTATCGGAGAGTCGTCCGGCATGCACCGCAACCATGTGGCGGTAGAGGGTAAACAGGGCAGTGGAGGCGGCCACGATCGCCACGGTGATGATGATCAGGGTGGTGGCGAGCAGAATTTTCTTGTGCTGTTCGGAGTGGTTCACGCGGGCTGCCTGCAATCGAAGCGCGGCCGACGTTCCCTGTTGCACCGGGGCCTCTTCCTACGAGAGTCTTCCTGGCGGCCCCATTATAGGCATATCAGCCACTTAACTAACGCCCGGCGCGCCGGAAGGCACACGAACAGGGCGCGATGGAGTTCTCAAAACGGTGTTCAGCGTGGCGGCACCGAGGGCCAAGCCGCTCGGGGGCCGGCTTACGCCCAGATTCCGGGTTGATTCGGAGGGAGTCGAAACGCACAATGGCTCAACTCAGGTTGAGTCAGAGGTCCGCCATGGAACGCATGGACCGCATCATCCGCCTTCACCATCTGCTGCGACGGGGGAGGCCAGTCCGGCTGGCGGACATGATCGAGGCACTGAGCGTGTCTCGCGCCACCGTGGTCCGCGATTTGGAATACATGCGCGACCGCATGGGCGCACCCATCTTTTACGACCGCGCCGCCAACGGTCACCGCTACGACCCCCAGGCGCCTGCCTTCGAGCTTCCCGGCCTGTGGTTCAATGCCAGCGAGCTGTACGCCCTGCTGGCCAGCGAACAGTTGCTCGAATCCGTGCAACCTGGCGTGCTAACCCCACATATCGGCCCGCTCAAAGCGCGTATCCGTAGTCTGCTCGAAAAAAGCGGCCAACAGGTCGACACGGTGACCTCCCGCATCCAACTGCTGGGCTCGGCACGGCGCAGGTCCGAAAGTGAACACTTCGGCCTGTTGGCGCAGGCCGTCCTCAACGGTCAGGTCCTCGATATCGAATACCACTCCCGCAGTCGTGATGAAGTCTCCCGGCGGAGAATCCACCCCTATCGCTTGATTCACTACCGGGACAACTGGTACCTCGTCGGCCACTGCCAGCGCGCGCGTGCCCTGCGCTTCTTCTCGCTCGATCGCATCCGCCGCTGCGCATCCTCAGAAACGCCGTTCAAACCACCTACCGAATCCGCCCTGGATCGCTACGTGGGTGCCAGCTTCGGCATCTTCGGCGGCGAGGCCCGCGCCCTGGCTGTGCTGCGTTTTACGCCGGAGGCCGCGCGCTGGGTCGCGGACGAAGAATGGCATCCCGACCAGATCGGCGGCTGGATGGAGGGTGCCTATGAGCTTCAGGTGCCTTACGCCGACGCTCAGGAACTGATCATGGACATCCTCAAGTACGGGCCGGACGTGGAAGTCATCGGCCCTGAGGAATTGCGGGAGCAGGTGGCGTCGCGAATAAGAGAAGCCTCGTCCCGCTACACGCTGTGATAGGGTTCCAACGGCCTCTGCAAGGACGCCAGGACATGTGAGGAGCGACACGTGAAAGAGAAGGCGCACCCGGCGTCACCATGTCGGGCTTGTGATGACACTATGGATACCTCCCTCGACCACCTGCCTGAACATAAACGGGACGAACTGCGGCTGATTGCCGATTTCCTGAGCCAGCAAAGCGGCGTGGAAATGGTGATCCTGTTCGGAAGCTACGCGCGGGGCAACTGGGTAGAGGAGCGCGCCGACGACGGCGTCCACTTCAAATACCAAAGCGACTACGACCTCCTCGTGGTTGTGAAAGACGCGGCCCTGGCCGACCGCTCGGGCCACTGGCTGAAAATCGAGCGCGATGCCCGCCGGCTGGCGCACACCCCGGTCACCCTCATCACCCACGACATCGATTTCGTCAACCGCCGCCTGCGCAAGGGGCAGTATTTCTTCTCCGATATCAAAAAAGAAGGGGTGCTCTTGTACGACACAGGCCACTTCCGGTTGGACGAGCCGAAGGAATTGACGCCGGCGGAGCGGAGGAGATTGGCGGAGGAGGATTTCGCGTATTGGACAGCACGAACCGATTCCCTTTTCCGCCTGTTTGGACATGCAGCCCGCGAGAGGGACACCCGGAACGGCGCCTTTCTGCTGCACCAGGCGACCGAGAGTCTTTATGCCGCCGTGCTGCTGGTCTTCAGCAGGTACAAACCAAGCACACATGATCTCGAGACTCTGGGCAAGCAAGTTGCCGCCCTCGAACCCCGATTCCTGGAAGCCTTCCCCCTGGGCACCACAGACGAACGCCACCGCTTCGATCTCCTGCGTAAAGCCTACGTGGACGCCCGCTATAAGCCCAGTTACCAGATCACCCAAGAAGACCTGGAGTGGCTCGCCAGCCGTGTCCAATACCTGCGTCGGATGGCGGAACGCCTTTGTCGCGAGCGCATCGAGGCATTTAGGCCATGAAAAACGAGAGGGCCTCCTATTGAGGAGTTTTACCTGCGAAGCAAAAAAGCACTAGCTCATCCTGTGAGCCACCTACGCGTTTATAACTTGATGGGAGGGCTAGTGTAGTTGGTGTTCTTGGCGCCGCTATTCCGCTGGAAAGGCACGTCTCGATCCCCTGCGGCTCACGCTATTGAACTCGCGGTGGTGATGACTTCACTCGTTGTCCTGGCGTGTCTCGGGCCTAGGTGCCATGGGGCAGACGGGTTGGAGAAACTGGGGTTATCGGATGAGTATTGAAACGCTGTCAAACCTTTGGGCCAAAACGGGGAAGGAGGGAGAATGGCATCCACTCCTTCTCCACCTGCTGGACGTCGCCGCGTGCGCCGATGCGGTTCTGTCCCGCGAGCCCCGACCGACCCGTGAACGCATGGCAGCCGCGCTCGGATTGCCGTGGCACGAAGCGAGACCCTGGCTCCTGCTGGTTGTGGCGTGTCACGACCTGGGAAAGGCTTCTCCCGGTTTTCAGAGTAAGTGGCCTGACAGACTGCCGGCAACGGGGCTCACGCTGCGCGGGAGCGCGAACACGAATGTCAATCATGCCTTCGTCAGTCAGGCGGTGCTTGCCGATTTGCTGCGCGAGAAAGGCTGGCCCACCGACTTGGCCGACTTGGTCGCCGATGCGGTTGGTTGTCATCATGGCAGCCGGGCGGCGCCCACCAGTCTCGAACACGCAGGTTCGCGCCGTACCCGGGGTGCGGAATGGGACGATGCGCGTCGGGAAATAGTGGAACTGCTGTTCCAGGTGCTCAAGCCGGAAACCGTCCCCACAAAGCCCCACCTCAATGGCCCGGAATTCATTCTTCTTTCCGGTCTCACCAGCTTTGCAGACTGGATCGGCTCCAATGAAGAATGGTTTTCCTTCGGTGCACCGGCCGATTGCGCAGACTTGGGCGCGTGGTTCGAAAAGCGGAGGGCCGAAGCCGAAAACGCGCTCGATGCCATCGGATGGGCAGCGAGAATGCCCCTCGCTCCGGTGCCGAAGAGCTTTGAAACGATCTTCGGTTTTTCTCCGCGTCCACTTCAGCGCGCGGTCGCCGATGCGCTTTCCGAACTGACGGGTCCTTCGGTTCTGCTCATCGAAGCGCCGATGGGCGAGGGAAAGACCGAGGCGGCCTTCTTCGCCCATCTTGAGTTGCAGCGGCGCTTCGGTCATCGGGGCATGTACGTGACACTTCCGACCAAGGCGACCGGCAATGCCATGTACAGCCGTACCTTGGATTTTCTGCGCGCGCAGGGCTCAGAAAGACCGCTCGATCTGCAACTACTCCACGGTGCTACCTTGCTCAACGAGGCGTTCCAGAGGCTGCGATTTTCCAGTATCAACGACGAGCAAAGAGGGGGCGAAGTACGCGTCGGCGAATGGTTCAGCCACAAGAAGCGCGCGTTACTTTCGGAGTACGGTGTGGGCACCGTGGACCAGGCTTTGATGCCCATCCTTCCGGTTCGGCACCACTTCGTCCGCCTCTGGGGGCTGGCGAACCGCGTCGTTATTTTCGACGAGATCCATGCCTACGACGCCTACACGGGCACCTTGCTCATCCATCTGCTGCGCTGGCTCGTCGCGCTCGGATCATCGGTGGTGTTGCTTTCGGCGACACTCCCGCCCAAGGTGCGTCGCAAGTTGGCACAGGCGATCGGCGGCGAGCTCCCCTCTCTGGAAGCCGAATATCCGCGACTCACGCTTTTTTCACCCGGAGCACCCGCTCGGCAATATCACTTCGAGTCCGATAAGGCACGCCGTCTTGCTGTGCGCCTTGAACGATTATCGTCGGATCTGACGGCCATGCGCATCGCCATTGAAGATCGCCTCGCCTGCGGCGGTACGGCCTTGGCCTTGGTCAACACTGTCCAGCGGGCCCAGGAACTGTATCGCCTGTTCCCCGAAGGCGAGGTGATCGTACGCGAGGGTTGCCTTATCGGAAAGCGCCTGCGCGATGGCACGGAATTGCTGCTTTTCCATGCCCGCTTTCCCGCCGACGAACGGCAACGCCGTGAGGAAGAGGCGTTGCATCGTTTTGGCCGGACTGCCGCCCGAACCGGGCGGCAGATCCTGATTGCCACCCAGGTGGCGGAGCAGAGTCTCGATCTCGACTTCGACCTCATTGCCACGGATCTGGCACCCATTGATCTGGTGCTGCAAAGGGCCGGGCGGCTTTGGCGGCACGCCCGAGGCCCCAGGCCGCTTTCTGAACCGGCCCTGCTCGTGGCCGGACTCGCGGAAGACGAGCCGCCATCGTTCGAGCGGCCTCTTTGGTGGAGTTTCGTCTATCGCGAGGACGTCTTGCTGCGCACCTGGAGTCTCTTGCGCAGCAAGACGATGATCGTGCTTCCCGACGACATCGATGGCCTCGTGCAAGAGGTTTACGAAGAGAAGGTCCCCGTGCCGGAGGCGCTTCAGGAGCGGCTGGAGAAAGCCATGCTCGATGCCGACGGTGAAGATCTCGCGCAAGTGGGCCAGGCCCATCAGGCGATTCTTGGTCTGCCGGACGATGCCTCCTGGAATCAGCCGGAACGGTTTGTTCTATACGACGAGGATGAGCCTGGCATTCACCGCACTGTGATGGCCAAGACCCGCCTGGGCGAGGAGTCGGTAGTCGCCATTCCGCTGGCGCCGGACGAAGAATTCGACCCGTTGGCCCCGCCGACCTTCGAACAGGCGAAGCAGTGGTTTCAGCGCGCGGTGAGCCTTACGCGAAAAGGTGTCGTCAAGAAGCTAAAGGCGCTAGGCGTTCCCGAGGGCTGGAAGACGTCGCCGCTCCTACGGAACGCCTATCCGCTTCAGCTTGGGGCGGACGGCCGGTGGTCCGTCGATATGACGGTGCGGTTGGACAGAGAGTTGGGGCTGGTTTACGAAGGGAAGGAGACGGAATGAGTCGTTTCAATCTGATAGACGAGCAATGGATCCCGGTGCGGTTCCTCGACGGTACCCGCGGCGAATTGGGAATCCGCGATACGCTGTTGCGTGCGAAGGAGATTGCCACCATCGAAGACCCCTCGCCGTTGGTGGTCGCAGCATTGCATCGGTTTTTGCTTGCTGTTCTGTATCGTGCGCTGGAAGGGCCGGTGGATATCGAGCAGGCAAAAGCGTTATTCACCACAGGCCTGCCGAGAGAAAAGATCGTTGCCTATCTGCAGCGTTGGCGGGAAAGGTTCTGGCTTTTCGACTCTGCGTACCCCTTCGGACAAATCCCGACCTTCGAACCCAAACATTGGCGCGCTTGGACGGTACTTGCTGCGGAACACAACGCAGATAATGCCAAGGTCCTATTCGACCATGTGGAGGTCGGCGCGCCAGGATCGATTTCTGCGGCGGCGGCGTCCCGATGGATTCTTGCCACGCTGACCTTCTCAGTGAGTTGCGGAAAAAGCGAGTTTTCCCACACGGGAACCGCGCCATCCGCCACTGCGGCAATGGTTCTGCCGATAGGCCGCAATCTCGAAGACACTCTGATGTTTTCACTTGTGCCGCAAAATCGCGAAGTGCAGAAGGGTGATTTGCCCCTCTGGGAACGCGCGCCCGAAACCGTCGAAAGCCTCAAGGCCGGTGTGGGGCGGGCGCCAAGTGGTTTAGCCGATCGCTACACTTGGCGATCGCGATCGATTCGCCTGGAAGAGGCCGAAGATGGGCGGATTCGCAGGCTGGCCTTTGCTTCGGGCGTGGCCAACGCATCGGATGAGCAGAGCGATCCGATGCTTGGTTATCGCGTAGATGAAAAGAAGGGAAGGCTGCCCCTTCAATTTCGTGAACGCGGGCTTTGGCGCGACTTCCATTCGCTATTGCCAGATGCTTTGCACCATGCCCCAGCAGTGGTCGAACATGCCACCACGCTGATGCGCTCCACAAGTCGGGAGCGCTATCCGCGCGCTGTGCTGGTGCTAGGTCAGGCCAACGATAAGGCCAAAATCGAATACTGGCGCATGGAACGCTTCAACCTGCCCGAGGCGCTCGCGGGGAACCGCGACGTACGCAGCGAGATCAAGGAACTGCTAACCATTGCGGAAGAGGCGCAACGGGCCTTGTGGATGGCATGTCGCTCCTTCGCCCGCGATCTTCTTGGCAGAGGGGATCGCGAACCCGCCGGTAGAGATATTACCGCTTTTGTGGAACAGCTGCCGGTCAATGGTTGGTATTGGTCGGCGCTGGAATCGAGATTTCATGAGATCCTTGGCCAGTACACCCTTGAGCGTGATCCGGACGACATCCGGCACTTTTGGTTGTCTTCCGTTCTCGCCACCCTGCGCACAGCGTGGGATCGCCATCGCGCTTCAGTGGCGACGGGCGATGCCTGGGCAATACGCGCCGTGGCCAAGGCCGAGGTGCATGTGAATCGGAAAGTGAGAGAACTGATTCGGGAGATTGGACAACCGGAACCGCTGAAGGAGATCGCATGAGCGGATTCATCGAATGGCTTGAAGAACTGAATCGAAGCGATACGCGCGTGCGGGCCGTCCTGCGGCGCAGCCTCGCGTTTGAACCGGGGACCTTTCCACCCGCCTTCCCTTACGTGGAGCGGTTCGTGAGCGCGGATGACGACCCATGGCGGCGAGCAGTGCACTATCTCGTGGCCGGACTGTGGGCGGCCCATTGGCGGGACGCGCGCCGGGGTGCACCGCTTACCATCGGAAAGGCATCTGCGCTTCACCAAGTCGCTACCGGTTCGGGCAGCACGGAACGCCGTTTTATCAATTTGCTCGACGCTGACCAGGACCAACTGTTTTACCGCCTGCGCCAAATGGTGGCGCTTCTAAAGGAGTACCCCCTCGATTTCGATGCCCTTCTGCAGGGCCTCGTGCGTTGGAACGACCCAAGGAAATTCACTCAGAACGCGTGGGCCCGCGACTTCTACCGCGCCACGGCAAAAGACGAAAACCAGCCTGCTGATTTGGAAGAGGAAATCCAATGAAGACGTTGATCGAAATCCATGCCCTCCAGAACTTCGCCCCCTCAAATCTCAACCGTGACGATACCGGCGCGCCAAAGGACGCTATCTTCGGCGGTACACGTCGTGCGCGGGTGTCCAGCCAATGTGAAAAGCGTGTGATACGCCAGTTCTTCGGCCAGAAGGTGGCCGATGGCCTTTTCGAGCCTGACGACGTGGCGGTGCGGTCGAAACGGGTGTATGAGGCGGTCGCTGATCTCCTGGACGGCCGGCGTGACAGGGAATCGACCATCGCCAAGGCGAAAATGGCATTGTCTTACGTGAAGCTGAAGGCCGGGGATTCCGGCAAGACCCAGTACCTGCTCTTCCTCGGCAAACGTGAACTGACCGCACTCGCAGCTGCGATCGACGAGTTCTGGGATCAGATTGCCGAGTTGGACGAGGATGCAGAGAAGGGTAAGAAGGGCAAAAAGGCCGCGGCCAGCGGCGCACCGAAGGAAGTGCAGGAACGCATCGACGCCATCTTCAACGGGGGCAAAGCAGTCGACGTCGCTCTTTTCGGCCGCATGCTGGCTGATATGCCGGAGAAGAACCAGGACGCCGCATGCCAGGTGGCCCACGCCATTTCGACCCACGCCGTCGAAAGGGAATTCGATTTTTACACCGCGGTGGACGACCTCAAGCCCGACGATACCGCCGGCGCTGACATGATGGGAACCGTGGAATTCAATTCGGCCTGCTTTTACCGCTATGCGGTGGTCGACTGGGAAAAGCTGGTGAGCAATCTCCAAGGCGATGCAGAACTGGCCAGGAAGGGCCTGCGGGCATTCCTCGAGGGCTTCGTGGTGGCGGAGCCCACTGGTAAGCAGAACACCTTCGCGGCCCATAACCCGCCCGAGTTCGTGGTGGTGTCGGTGCGCCGCGGCGGTGCCCCGCGCAACCTCGCCAATGCATTCGAGATTCCTGTGTGGGTGAGAAAGGATGAGTCGCTCACTGGAAAGTCGGCTGAGGCATTGACGCAGAAGGCGAAGCAACTGCATGCCGCGTTCGGAGGAACCGAGAAGACATTCGTGCTCAACCTGACCGGTGTTGGGACTGACGGCTTCGGGAATCCGGTGACAAACATCAGAGAACTGCTCGACGGGGCCCTTTCAGCCGTACAGGAGTAACACCATGCCCACGTTGTTGCTTCGCTTGGTGGGTCCCATGCAGTCATGGGGCACCACGAGTCGCTTCGACCAACGCGATACAGGGAAGGAACCGAGTAAGTCGGGCGTCATCGGTCTGGTCGCGGCGGCGCTCGGAATTGAACGCGAGAATTGGACGGACCTGGAACCGCTGACGCGGCTGGTGATGGGCGTACGCCATGATCGGGCAGGCATACCGAAGCGCGATTACCAGACAGCGCAAAACATCATTTCGGCGGATCGTTCGAAGGTTCATGAGACGGCGGTGACAAAGCGGGATTATCTCGCCGACGCAGCGTTCTTAGTCGGTTTGGAAGGTGAACAGGAGCTATTGTCCCGTATCGAAGCCGCTTTGCACGATCCTGTTTGGCCTTTGGCGCTTGGCCGCAAGTCCTACGTACCGTCCGAACCGGTTGCCTTGGAGGATGCGCTCCTGGATGTTCCTATGCGCGATGTCTTGGCCTCTTGGCCGTGGATCTCGTCGCTTCGACGGGGGGAAAAAAAACCGGAACGGCTGCTGGTCTCCTTCGAGTCGGACGACGGTTCGGGTTTGTTGAAGATGGACCATCCGCTCTCGTCCTTTGCTGAAAGGCGTTTCGGCGCCCGTTACGTGCGTTCCGAATGGATTCCCTTCCCAAAGGAGGTGGTACATGTATCTCCATAGGATCCATCTCAACCCCCGCTGCCGCGAGGTTCGGCGTGACCTCGCCGATCCGTATCAACTTCACGCCACACTCTGCAGGGCATTCTGTGAACCGGAGCGACGGTGCCCTCCAGGCGAGATTCTGTGGCGGCTTGAACCAGAGCGCGACGCCGACGGAAACCCGCGGGTGCTGGTGCAGAGTACGGGGCTTCCGGATTGGAGCCGCATTGGTGTGAAGGACTGGTTGGCAAACGCGGCCCCAGCCGTTGAACTCAGAAGTCGTCTTGGCCTTGATAGCCTTGAGGCGGGACGGCGCTTCCGGTTCCGACTGCGTGGGAATCCATGCGTAACGCGAGACGGCAAGAGATTGGGTCTCTTCAGGACAGACGAGCAGGAGGCGTGGTTGGATCGCAAGAGCCGGATGCACGGGTTTTCGCTTTCGCACCTGCCAGCATTCGATCTACTGGAGTCCGGTCCATCCCGTATCGACGTCCGTATATCGCAAGAGCAAATGCTTCGAGGGAAGCAGCACGGAGGTAATGGCATACGCGTTTTTTCTGTGCTCTACGACGGGATACTTCGCGTAACGGAACCCGGGCTTTTCACGGAGGCAGTTCGAAAAGGTGTAGGGCATGGGAAAGTAATGGGCCTGGGGATGATCTCGATCGTGCCGGTGTGAAACTGAAGGTCGTTCCGCACCACAAGGCACTTGTGACTATGAGCGACGGCAAGCGTAGAGTACAGCAAATGAGGGTGAGCACCGAGATTGTTCGTCGCGGCCCCGGGGATTTCCTTTGGTCGCGAGCCAATCGCCTGTCACAGAAATGAATACGACCCTCGATTGGAGCTGCTTCGGGAATGCAGGATGCGAGTGTTGACCATGCCCGTGTACCAATGGCTTGCTTGCTTCATTGAAATGGTCCTGGATCCATGCTCCCTCCTCTCAAACCCATTGCAATGAAAGAACGGATCTCGATGATCTTCATCGAGAACGGGCAAATCGATGTGCTCGATGGCGCTTTCGTAGTCGTCGACAAGAACGGAGTGCGCACACATATCCCGGTAGGGAGCGTCGCCTGTATCATGCTCGAACCGGGCACGCGGGTTTCCCATCGCGCGGTGGCGCTCGCTTCGCGGGTGGGAACACTACTCGTGTGGGTGGGCGAAGCCGGCGTTCGGCTCTATGCCTCGGGCCAGCCAGGCGGCGCCCGCGCCGATCGTCTGCTGTATCAAGCGCAGCTTGCGCTGGATGCACAGGCGCGGCTCAAGGTTGTTCGCAAGATGTACGAGTTACGCTTTGGCGAAAAACCGCCGGAGCGTCGGAGCGTGGACCAATTGCGTGGTATTGAAGGTGTTCGGGTAAGGGAAACGTACAAGAACATGGCGCAGCGCTATGGCGTGAAATGGCAAGGCCGGAAATACGATCCCACCGATTGGGATGCGAGTGATGTACCGAACCTCTGCCTCTCTGCGGCAACCGCCAGCCTATACGGCATAACCGAGGCCGCGGTGCTTGCAGCCGGTTACGCGCCTGCGGTGGGTTTCATCCATACAGGAAAGCCGCTGTCGTTTGTCTACGATATGGCTGACATTTTCAAGTTTGACACGGTAGTGCCGGTCGCCTTTCGTATCGCCGCACAAAACCTGCCCCAGCCCGAACGCCGTGTCCGTCTTGCCTGCCGCGACGTCTTCCGTGAGACGAAGCTTCTGGGGCGTATCATCCCGACCATCGAAGAAGTTCTTTCCGCGGGCGAAATGAAACCGCCGGAGCCGCCTGAAGAATCGGTCGGACCGGCCTTCTCTGACGGGGAAAACCTGGGCGATGCTGGTCATCGTCACTGAAAATGTTCCGCCGCGGCTGCGAGGGCGATTGGCCGTGTGGCTGCTCGAAATTCGTGCGGGGGTGTACATCGGCAACCCTTCGAAGCGACTGCGTCAATTCATATGGGAACAGGTGAAAGAAGGGCTGGAAGAAGGTAATGCCGTAATGGCCTGGACGACGAACACTGAATCCGGCTACGACTTCGAGACCTTGGGCCCAAACCGGCGCGTACCGGTAGACTTTGACGGGCTTCGGCTCGTGTCCTTCCTTCCAATCAGCAAAGCGGAAGACGCTCCTTAACAATTAGGGAAGTGCCACCCGCCCGACAGCGTGATCGAGCGGGTGTTTTTCTTGGTAGGATCCAAGGGCGTGAAATTCCTCAGGGAATTCAATCACGTAAGCGAAGAGTGTTCCCCGCGCACGCGGGGATGAACCGGCACGATGTTGCAGGAGCACTCTGCTGCGCCTGTGTTCCCCGCGCACGCGGGGATGAACCGCGTTTTTGGCCGAACATGGGCATTTGGTGGACGTGTTCCCCGCGCACGCGGGGATGAACCGCCCGGTGGTCTGGTATAGACAAGGCGGACGTGGTGTTCCCCGCGCACGCGGGGATGAACCGAACATCTCGCCGCTTTAGATCGCAAATGGCCACGTGTTCCCCGCGCACGCGGGGATGAACCGGAGCAGGTGGACCGATTCAGGAGGGGCGGACAGTGTTCCCCGCGCACGCGGGGATGAACCGCTGCTCGGCATCACCGGCGTGCGCGCGGCCATGTGTTCCCCGCGCACGCGGGGATGAACCGAAGCCTTCCGCGAGGGGCCGGTCTTCGCCGGCGTGTTCCCCGCGCACGCGGGGATGAACCGGGTGACCAGGCGCTGTTCTGGGATGAGACCAAGTGTTCCCCGCGCACGCGGGGATGAACCGCGCGTTCGGAAAGAGCCGGGTGTGGGCAATGAGTGTTCCCCGCGCACGCGGGGATGAACCGTTTCTTGGGCATGGTTCTCACTCCTCAGTTAAGTGTTCCCCGCGCACGCGGGGATGAACCGTCGATCCACGCATCGAGAATGCCGACGCCGGCGTGTTCCCCGCGCACGCGGGGATGAACCGCGTCCGAGCAGCGAACTCCACGCATTGCCCGCGTGTTCCCCGCGCACGCGGGGATGAACCGGACCCTCGCGTGAAAAAAATCCCGGTGGGCTACGTGTTCCCCGCGCACGCGGGGATGAACCGGCGAGCGCACTCGACAAGGTGCGCGCGATGGAGTGTTCCCCGCGCACGCGGGGATGAACCGAATAACGGAATATTGGTGTACACCGCTCGCCCGTGTTCCCCGCGCACGCGGGGATGAACCGGGGTTCTATGCCGGCATGAGCATCGACATGCTGTGTTCCCCGCGCACGCGGGGATGAACCGACGCCGCTGATCATCAGTCTGCGGGTTGCGATGTGTTCCCCGCGCACGCGGGGATGAACCGCCCAGCTGGCGCGCCTTCAGGATGATGTTGCGGTGTTCCCCGCGCACGCGGGGATGAACCGAGGGTTACTGCAATGTCCAAGACCAACACTGCGTGTTCCCCGCGCACGCGGGGATGAACCGAACGCCGGAGTGATCGTCAAACTGTCAAAGCCGTGTTCCCCGCGCACGCGGGGATGAACCGCGTCGGGGGCTTCTTCAAGCGGCTTGCCGCGGGTGTTCCCCGCGCACGCGGGGATGAACCGACACAGTATCATGGCATGAAGGCGTCCAAACCGTGTTCCCCGCGCACGCGGGGATGAACCGGCGGCGCGCGCCCTGGCCAAAGGCCGGGAGGTGTGTTCCCCGCGCACGCGGGGATGAACCGCCGCCAGCGTTTCGGGTAGGGCTTGTTCTCCTGTGTTCCCCGCGCACGCGGGGATGAACCGTGCATGCCGCCAAGCATCCCGTGATCATTGCCGTGTTCCCCGCGCACGCGGGGATGAACCGCGGGACCAGGTGTCCGGCTGGAGGGTATAGGCGTGTTCCCCGCGCACGCGGGGATGAACCGCTATTCAATCGACACCACGGAAGCGTGCGCTAGTGTTCCCCGCGCACGCGGGGATGAACCGCACGACGCGCATTGTCTGGCGGTAGAAATCGGCGTGTTCCCCGCGCACGCGGGGATGAACCGCAATTTGGCGCATAAACGCTTCGCTTGAGGGGGTGTTCCCCGCGCACGCGGGGATGAACCGTGGCTTGCCAGGAACCCGTACCACGAGGGGTAGTGTTCCCCGCGCACGCGGGGATGAACCGCGCATATCGCGCGGCGCCGGGTTGCCGTTTGCGTGTTCCCCGCGCACGCGGGGATGAACCGCCGCAGGTGAAATCGTTAGACGGCGAATACATGTGTTCCCCGCGCACGCGGGGATGAACCGGTGAATCCTGATTTTTACACCGGGTTCATCTCGTGTTCCCCGCGCACGCGGGGATGAACCGCGCCTAGAGGATACAAAAAACAGAGCGCTAATGTGTTCCCCGCGCACGCGGGGATGAACCGACGGGCAGGAGATCCCCCAGCCTGACAGCATCCGTGTTCCCCGCGCACGCGGGGATGAACCGGTGTATGACCCGCGCACGCAGGTCACTGCATGGTGTTCCCCGCGCACGCGGGGATGAACCGACGGCCATCGAATCTGGCGACGCTGCCACCATGTGTTCCCCGCGCACGCGGGGATGAACCGCGCGACCCTAACCCTATAAATTGGGCCTTTATGTGTTCCCCGCGCACGCGGGGATGAACCGGAATCCGCCTTCCTATCACACCGCGTGCGCCAGTGTTCCCCGCGCACGCGGGGATGAACCGGGCGTGCTGAACGCGCTTTACATGCAGGGCGCGTGTTCCCCGCGCACGCGGGGATGAACCGCATCGGGTTTCACCTTCGCAGGCGCGGTTTTGGTGTTCCCCGCGCACGCGGGGATGAACCGCAGCGGAGCACGAGGCGGTCAATCATGCCGACGTGTTCCCCGCGCACGCGGGGATGAACCGATCCCCGCCGCTTATCCGACCTAGTTAAAACGGTGTTCCCCGCGCACGCGGGGATGAACCGGTGGCTTTGGCCGGAATCGAACCGGCGACCTCGTGTTCCCCGCGCACGCGGGGATGAACCGTATTCACGGCGCTTGATTTCTTTGTCGAGTTCGTGTTCCCCGCGCACGCGGGGATGAACCGATCGTGGAACCGACCCCGCCGGAGGAGGACGGCGTGTTCCCCGCGCACGCGGGGATGAACCGAAAACGCGCACTTGGCCTTCCCGTGCTACGCCGTGTTCCCCGCGCACGCGGGGATGAACCGAATGCTGTCGATATTGGCGGGCACCGTTGGATGTGTTCCCCGCGCACGCGGGGATGAACCGTCACGCAGCTTGTAGAACAGGTCCACGTAGTCGTGTTCCCCGCGCACGCGGGGATGAACCGGCGGCGGAGTGGATTGAGTCTCATCAGGGCAAGTGTTCCCCGCGCACGCGGGGATGAACCGGAGCTGTTGATGATTGTGGTGCTCCTAATTGCGTGTTCCCCGCGCACGCGGGGATGAACCGGCTGACCGGGTGTCGGAAGGCAGATAACCAAAGTGTTCCCCGCGCACGCGGGGATGAACCGTACACCCCATCGCGCAGGTCAAGCCGAACCAGTGTGTTCCCCGCGCACGCGGGGATGAACCGGCGACATGCCTGCGTGCATCAATACGCCATGCGTGTTCCCCGCGCACGCGGGGATGAACCGCAAATCATGCCATAGCCCCGACCTCCGCAGGAAGTGTTCCCCGCGCACGCGGGGATGAACCGACCCGCGCGGAATAAGCCCGTCAGGTGCGGCGGTGTTCCCCGCGCACGCGGGGATGAACCGAGCAATGTGGACGAAACGGATTGGCGAGATTCGTGTTCCCCGCGCACGCGGGGATGAACCGGCGCTGTTGGCGCGCGTCAGTGGTAGCGCACTGTGTTCCCCGCGCACGCGGGGATGAACCGAAGTTCGAGCAAACCAGTGAATTTCTGAAATCGTGTTCCCCGCGCACGCGGGGATGAACCGTAGCCGGAGAGCTGGCTGTGGCGCAGGAAGTCGTGTTCCCCGCGCACGCGGGGATGAACCGACTTCACCGGCACCCGTGGCGACGATTGAGATGTGTTCCCCGCGCACGCGGGGATGAACCGTTCCTGTTGTCGCCCTATCGCAGTTGAACCGCGTGTTCCCCGCGCACGCGGGGATGAACCGGGGGTCGCATGATCGTTGTCGAGATTACCGGGCGTGTTCCCCGCGCACGCGGGGATGAACCGAATTGCCCGTTCGGCAAGCAACACCCAGGAAAGTGTTCCCCGCGCACGCGGGGATGAACCGATCACGCTGGAGGATCAGCGGGAAAGAGCAAAGTGTTCCCCGCGCACGCGGGGATGAACCTTGGTAGAGGTCGGTATCCACCACGCCGGCGGCGTGTTCCCCGCGCACGCGGGGATGAACCGACGGGCCGCACCGGCAATCGTTGCCGATAAATGTGTTCCCCGCGCACGCGGGGATGAACCGATGTTGACCGGTGCATCGCCGTTTATTGCAGGGTGTTCCCCGCGCACGCGGGGATGAACCGCGGTATTTTTGGCGGTATGTGGCGGCGTCTGCGTGTTCCCCGCGCACGCGGGGATGAACCGGAATATTCGTGTAAACCGCTCGCCCTTCCGCCGTGTTCCCCGCGCACGCGGGGATGAACCGCCGCCACTCCTCGCCCGATACATGCTTTGCCTGTGTTCCCCGCGCACGCGGGGATGAACCGAGTTTTTGCTTGCGGGCGTCGCCTTCGGCCAGGTGTTCCCCGCGCACGCGGGGATGAACCGCTTGACGAGATTGACGAGCCGATACTTACCGAGTGTTCCCCGCGCACGCGGGGATGAACCATCGTATTCAGTGGTCGAGAATGTGATCATCCCGTGTTCCCCGCGCACGCGGGGATGAACCGTTGCTCGGCGAAACGGTCAGCGATCCTGCCGAGTGTTCCCCGCGCACGCGGGGATGAACCATAGGCGTGCTCGTGGTTCACTGTGTTGGCGGAGTGTTCCCCGCGCACGCGGGGATGAACCGATCGCTGAACTGACCGCCGAATGCAAATCACAGTGTTCCCCGCGCACGCGGGGATGAACCGCGCACGCCACCGTTGTCGAGATAGCTGTACTCGTGTTCCCCGCGCACGCGGGGATGAACCGGCGCAGGCGCTGTTCTGGAGCAGCGACAACTGGTGTTCCCCGCGCACGCGGGGATGAACCGGTGGCTTTGTAGCGCAGAGGTAGCGCGCCGCTGTGTTCCCCGCGCACGCGGGGATGAACCGCGGGGGGGCATTTGGCGGAGTAAAAAATTTAGGTGTTCCCCGCGCACGCGGGGATGAACCGACCCCAGAGGACCGCGCCTACGTTCTCGGATAGTGTTCCCCGCGCACGCGGGGATGAACCGCCGCGCCAA
>JAWLCT010000009.1:0-94897 GCA_041687015.1 Gammaproteobacteria bacterium | reverse complement strand
GCGTGCCCAGCGCCTATGCCCGGGTGCCCTGGATCGAAGTGGAAGCGAAGGCCAAGGAGCAGGCCATCGCGCGGCTACGGGACGAATGGTTGCCCCGGCTGGTGAGAGCCTGACTGCCGTGTCCCGCGCGGCTTGAACGGGCCAGGTCTTCCGTCCCCGGCGGCTAAAAAACACATGCGGCTAGCTTTCCGAGCCACACAACACCAGGAAGAGCGCTCGCGTTAGACGCGGAGAACGCCAAAGCCTCGGACCGATAAAAGGCCCGCCCGGTCATTCACTCCCTGGCGATCGTCACGTCTTTGCCAGCAGTCATGCGTTTCGCGTCAAGACGTCTATTTAGCGCAGATTTGTGACTCTGGCGTGACAGATGCCGGAACCCACTGCCGGCGGTGAAAAGCTTGGGAGAGATGAGCAAATCGCATGCCCACGGCCGGGGCAGGCGTGCCGTCCTGGTGCGCGGCGCTTAGGTGCGTTGCCGGAACGCCGGGATG
Source organism: Gammaproteobacteria bacterium (assembly GCA_041687015.1). Classification (GTDB taxonomy): domain Bacteria; phylum Pseudomonadota; class Gammaproteobacteria; order Thiohalomonadales; family Thiohalomonadaceae; genus JALOAT01. Next base: position 94,406 of record JAWLCT010000009.1, on the reverse strand, counting down.
TGTTCAACGCCGGTGCATGTTTCCGGCCGGCAAAGAGAAATTGCACCCTCGCGGTGCATGGCATCCTCAGCCGTGGATGGTTGTTGGCAGGGCGCCTGCCACCACAGCAAAGCCCATCCTTGGGCGACAACGTCCCGCACAAGGCCTTGGCGTAGGATCACCAGGCCACCGGGCTCAGATCAGCGCAACAGCAACACCGGCACGACCGCATTGCGCAGCATGCTGGTGGTGGTGCTGCCTACCAGGAAGCGGCGAATGACCGAATGCCCGTAGGCACCCATGATCACCATGTGGATGTCGTGCCGGGCGCGGTAATCGCACAGGCTGCGTTCAACCGGGCCTTCGATGACGACGCCGGGCGTGTCGAAGCCGGCAGCCTCCAGGGTTTGGGTGGCCCATTGAAGCTGCATGCGGTTCTCGTCGTTATCCGCGGCGACCATCACCACATGGCATTGCAGGCCCCGGAACAATGGACTGCGCGCAACCATCTCCACACCCTTGCGCGTGGTGTCGCTGCCGTCGAAGGCAAGCATGACCCGCTCAGGCGCTGAAAAACCGCCTGACGTGACCAGGATCGGTCGGTGCATGGTACGCACCACCGTTTCCAGCCGGCTGCCCACATGTTCGCCCAGGTGTTCGTCGTGCTTGCCGAGCACCAGCAGACGGATGTCCTGTTCCATTTCACTCAGGGTTTCGACCAGGTTGCCGTGGCGCTGCCGCGTGGTCGGGTCGGTCACACCGTCGGCGATGGCCCGCTGCCTGGCGGCGTCGAGCATCAGCCGTCCCTGTTCGAGGGCCAACTTGCCACGTCGTTCGTCCAGGGTGGCCAATTCTTCCAGCAGGGCCTCGCGGCTGCCCAGGCCGATATTGCCGCTCAGGTTGCTTTCAGCCGGATATTCGGATTTCTCCAGCACGTGCAGGAACACCAGTGGCGCACTCAGGCGCAGGCTGGCCCACGCGCCATAGTCACATACCGCAGGCGACACGCTGGTTCCGTCGATGCATGCAATCACGTTACTCATGGGTCGCCTCCGTCAGTGCCCCATCAGGGCGTCTACTGCGCCGGGTTTGTCGTGTACCGCGAAACGGTCGACGATGGTGGCACTGGCTTCGTTCAGTCCCACGATGTCCACCTCGGTGCCTTCGCGCCGGAACTTTATCACCACCTTGTCCAGGGCACTGACCGAGGTAATGTCCCAGAAATGCGCATGGGTGAGGTCGATCACCACCCTGTCCAGCGCTTCCTTGAAATCGAAAAACTCGACGAATTTGTCCGCCGACGCGAAGAACACCTGGCCGACCACCTTGTAAGTGCGCACGGTGCCGTCGTCATTGAGACGGGAGGTCACGTATTTGTACTGCGCCACCTTGTTGGCGAAATTCATCGCCGCAAACAGCACGCCCACGAACACGCCATAGGCCAGATTGTGGGTGGCGACCACGACCACCACCGTGGTGATCATGACCAGGCTGGTGCTCTTGGGGTGCTTTTTCAGATTGCGCAGGGATTCCCAGCTGAACGTACCGATGGACACCATGATCATCACGGCGACGAGCGCAGCCATGGGAATGCGGCCCACCCAGTCACCCAGAAACACCACCAACATCAGCAGTACCGTGCCCGCGGTGAAGGTGGACAATCGGGTGCGTCCGCCGGATTTCACGTTGATGACCGACTGCCCGATCATGGCACAGCCGGCCATGCCGCCCATCAGACCCGCGGCGATGTTGGCAACGCCCTGCCCCTTGCATTCGCGGTTCTTGTCGCTGGGCGTATCGGTCAGGTCGTCCACGATGGTGGCCGTCATGAGCGATTCCAGCAGGCCCACCACGGCCAGTGATACGGAATACGGGAAAATGATGGCCAGGGTTTCGAGGGTCAGCGGCACATCGGGCCAGAGGAACACGGGCAGCGTGTCGGGCAGTTCCCCCATGTCGCCGACGGTGCGGATGTCCAGCTCAAGCACCATGGCCACGGCAGTCAGCACAACGATAGTGACCAGCGGCGACGGCACTGCCTTGGTGAGATACGGGAACAGGTAAATGATGGCGAGACCGGCCGCGGTCATGGCATAGACATGCCACGTGACGTTCGTAAGTTCCGGCAACTGCGCCATGAAGATCAGGATGGCCAGGGCATTCACGAAGCCGGTCACCACCGAGCGGGAGACAAACCGCATCAGCGAGCCCAGCTTCAGATAGCCGGCAATGATCTGCAACACGCCGGTGAGTAAGGTGGCGGCGAGCAGATATTCGAGACCGTGCTCCTTCACCAGCGTGATCATCAACAGCGCCATGGCGCCGGTCGCCGCGGAGATCATGCCCGGTCGTCCGCCCACAAAGGCGATCACCACCGCGATGCAGAAGGAGGCGTACAGCCCCACCTTCGGATCCACGCCTGCGATGGCGGAGAAGGCGATGGCTTCGGGGATGAGCGCCAGGGCGACGACGAGGCCGGCCAGCACGTCGCCACGGCTATTGGAAAACCAGTCTTTACTGATGTTTTGCAGCATGCTTGATCCAAAAAATCACGGCCACGTCACTACGCTGACGCGGTTGTTTTCAAAGCGATGGGAAGAATTCGCGCGTTGCGAAGTCGGAAAGCGTGCCGGCGGGGCTATGGCGGACTGAGACGGGAGGAAACAGTAAGGGACATGATGCCAGGCGCGCGAAATGGGGGCGCACCATAACACAGTGCCAGGGAATTTGGCACACGTAACGGAATCCGGGCCTCGCAGACACAGGAAGCGCCGGTAGATGGCGGCGCGGTATCACAAACTCAGCGGTCGCAGGCCTGCGCGCAGGTGATGCACAAGGGCGTGGCGGGATCCAGTTCCAGGCGGCGCGGATCGATCGCTTCGTCACATTCCAGGCACAGGCCGTAACTCCCGTCGTCACAGCGCCTCAGGGCTGCGTCGATACGCCGCAGGGCCACGTCGGCACGCTGCCGGTTGCTCTGGGCCATGGCCTGCTGTTGCATTGCATCCATGCGCGACAGGCGCCCGACGCTGGACTGATCCAATTCAACGGTCGCGGCCGACGCATCACGGGCCTCCTGGGTGGCCAGGATGGCGTCGCGCGCCGCCATGAGTTTGCGTTTGAAATGGTTGACGTCGATATCGGTCATGGGTGGTCCGTTACGCATAGCCGGACGCTTCAGAAATCGCGGCCTGAGGCCGCTCCCACAGGCGCCTCAGGCGGTTGCGCGGGCCTTTACGGGGGCGAAGCTGTGACGGTGGATGGGGCTGGGCCCCAGGGCATCCAGGGCCTTGAGGTGTGCCGCCGTGCCATAGCCCTTGTGTTTCGCGAAACCGTAGCCCGGGTATTGCTTGTCGAGCGCGGCCATTTCCCGGTCGCGGGTGACCTTGGCCACGATGGAGGCGGCACTGATGGCCTCCACCTTGGCGTCACCGTCCACCACCCACTCCGCGGTGCAAACCAGCCCCTCCGGACAGCGGTTGCCGTCGATGAGGGCGTGGTCGGGGACCGGTGACAGCGCCTCGAGGGCACGGCGCATGGCCAGCATGGTGGCCTGCAGGATGTTGATGCTGTCGATCTCCTCGACCTCGGCCCGTCCGACCGCCCAGCCCAGGGCCCGTTCCTTAATTAGGGTGAACAGTGCCTCGCGCCCGGCTTCGCTGAGCTTCTTGGAATCGTCGAGGCCGGCGATGGGTCGTTGGGGATCGAGAATGACGGCGGCGGCGACCACCGGCCCGGCCAGAGGGCCGCGCCCGGCCTCGTCCACGCCCGCGATGCGCCGGGCCCCGGCGGAGAAGTCGAAACTGGCTTGCTGCTTCATAATGGTGCGCAGCATACCCGAGGGAGCGCATAGACGGCCATCCGCATTGATTTAGGCCGGACTAAATGCGACCATTTGCCGCCGGTTCTGGCACTCGCCGACCGTAAAAAGTCTTCACAGTCAGGATTCCCCCGTTGAAAAAGCTGCGAACCGCCGTCGTGGGTGTGGGCTACCTCGGCCGCTTCCACGCCCAGAAGTACGCTGCCCTTCCCAATGCCGAACTGGTCGCCGTGGTGGACGCCTCCGCCGACACCGCGCAGCGGGTAGCCGACGAACTCAAGACCGAAGCACTCACCGATTACCGCCCGCTGCTCGACCAGGTCGACGCCGTGAGCATCGTAGTGCCTACGCAGCTCCACTATGCCGTCGCGAAGGACTTCCTCGCCCACGGCGTGCACGTGATGCTGGAAAAGCCCATGACCGTCACGGTGGCCGAGGCCGATGAACTCATTGCCCTGGCGAAGCAGAAGAACCTGGTGCTGCAGATCGGTCATCTGGAGCGCTTCAATTCGGCGGTGATGGCCCTGGAGAAAGTGCTGGATAGACCGCAGTTCATCGAATCCCACCGCCTCGCCCCGTTCAAGCCCCGCGGCGCCGATGTGAACGTGGTGCTGGATCTCATGATCCATGACATCGACATCATCCAGAACCTGGTGCGCTCGCCGATCACCAAGATCGACACCAACGGGGTGACGGTGCTGACCCAGGAGATCGACATCGCCAACGCGCGCCTGCAGTTCGAAAATGGCTGCGTGGCCAACGTCACCGCCAGCCGCGTGAGCATGAAGCCGCAGCGCAAGATGCGCATTTTCCAGCCCGACGCCTACATCTCCGTGGACTTCCAGGACAAAGTCCTGTCGGTGCATCGCAAGGGCAGCAAGGAGATGTTCCCGGGCATCCCCGAGATCACCTCCGAGGAAAGCATTTTCGAAAACTCTGACGCCATTCGCGCGGAGATCGAGGCCTTTCTCACCGCCATCGAACAGGGAACGCCCCCGCCGGTGACCGGTCAAGACGGTCGCGATGCCCTGAAGACGGCCATCTGGATTACCGAACTGCTTACCGGAGAACAACAATGATTCCCATGGTGGACCTCAAGGGCCAGTACCAGGCCCTGAAGGCGGAAATCGATCGCGGCGTGCTGGATGCCCTGGAAAATACCCAGTTCATCCTCGGCCCGAACGTACAGGCCTTCGAAAAGGAAGCTGCCGACTACCTGGGCGTGGCCCATGCCGTGTCCTGCGCCAACGGCACCGACGCCCTGCACCTCGCCCTGCTCGCTGCAGGCATCGGCCCGGGCGATGAGGTCATCACCACCGCGTTCACCTTCATCGCCACCGCCGAAGCCATTCGCTATGTGGGCGCCACACCGGTGTTCGTGGACATCGACGCGCAGACCTTCAACATCGATCCTGCCAGGATTGAAGCGGCGGTCACGCCCAAGACCCGCGCCATCCTGCCCGTGCACCTGTTCGGTCAGCCGGCCGACATGGCCGCCATTCAGGCTGTCGCCGACAAGCACAAACTGCTGATCATCGAGGACTGCGCCCAGTCCTTCGGCGCCACCACCGGCGGGGGTCGCTTGCGGCATCCTGCCTCTCGCGACATTAGTCCATCCATGGACGTCATGACCGGCGGCATCGGCCTGGCCGGCTGCCACAGCTTCTTCCCCAGCAAGAATTTGGGTTGCTATGGCGACGGCGGTATGGTCACCACCAACGACGCCGACGTGGCGGAGCGCGTGCGCATGCTGCGCAACCACGGCAGCAAGGTGCGCTACTACCACGACATCATCGGTTACAACAGCCGCCTGGACGAACTGCAGGCCGTGATCCTGCGGGTGAAGCTCAAGCGCATCGAGCAATTCAACGAAGGCCGCCGCCGCGTGGCCCATCGTTACAGCGCCGGCCTGGCCAAGCTGGACGGTGTCACGCCCGCGTTCGAGGACGGCAAGGGCCGCCACGTGTACCACCAGTACACCCTGCTGACCACCCGCCGCGACGCCATTCAGAAGGCCCTCAACGACGCACAGATCGCCAACGCCATCTACTACCCCGTGCCCTTGCACCAGCAGAAGGCCTTTGCGGATGTATGCGCTGACGTGACACTGCCGGTCACTGAACAGGTCGCCAGCCAATGCCTGTCCCTGCCCATCTACCCCGAGCTCAGCAACTCCCAGGTGGACGAAGTGCTCGAGGTCATCGGCAAAGCGGTCAACGGCTAGGAAAAACGCGGAGGGCGTAGAGGCGCGGCGGTTGCGGAGGAAGAACATGTCGATAGCTTTTTCTCCGCGGCCTCCGCGCCACTGCGTTCTCCGCGTCGAACCATGACGACGAAGAACATCATGATCATCGCCGGTGAGGCCTCCGGTGACGCGCGTGCAGCGGGCCTGGTGCGGGCGGTGAAACGTCTGGATCCGTCGGTGCGGTTCTTCGGCATCGGCGGCGATCGCATGCGCGCCGAGGGCGTGGAGACGCTGGTGGACTCGCGCGTCATGGCGGTGGTGGGGCTGTTCGAAGTGCTGGCGCACTTCAGGACCATTTACGGCGCGCTGCAACTGATGCGTCGCAAGCTGCGCGGCGAACGTCCCGATCTGTTGATCCTGGTCGACTATCCCGACTTCAACCTGCGCCTGGCCAAGGCTGCCAAGTCGCTGGGCATCAAGGTGCTGTATTACATCAGCCCGCAGGTGTGGGCCTGGCGCCAGGAACGGGTCCACACCATTCGCGAGCGCGTCGACCACATGGCAGTGGTGTTTCCCTTCGAAGTCCCCTTCTACGAAAAGGCCGGCGTGCCGGTGACCTTCGTCGGGCATCCACTGGTGGAGGAAGTACCCAGCGGACTGGAGCGCGACACCGCCTGCCGGACCTTGGGCCTGGACCCTTCACGCAAGGTGCTGGGATTGTTCCCAGGCAGCCGGCGCAGCGAGATCACGCGTTTGTTGCCCGTGCTGCTCGATGCCGCCACGCAGCTGCACCGCACGTATCCCGACCTGCAATTCGTGTTGCCGCGCGCTTCCACCTTGTCCGAAGCCGATCTCGCGCCTTTCTTCGCCGGCCGCGATTTACCGGTGGTGACCCAGGTGGCCGGCCGCGCCTATGACGTAATGGCCGCCTGTGACACCATCGTGAGCGCCTCGGGGACTGCCACGCTGGAGATCGCCCTCATGCAGGTACCGCTGGTGGTGATCTACCGTATCGCGCCGCTCAGTTATCGCATCATGCACCGGCTCATTCGCGTGGATCACATCGGCCTGTGCAACATCGTGGCAGGCGAGCGCATCGCCCCCGAACTGATCCAGGATGCGGCCACGCCGGAGGGCATCGCCGCCGAGGCCGAAAAACTGCTGTTCGACCCGGAACGCAACCTTGCCATGCGTGAGCGCCTCGCAGTGGTCCGGCAACGGCTTGGTGCCAGCGGAGATTCCGCCGGCATCGGCACCCTCGCTCTGGCGATGCTCGGCAAAGCGACTGACAAATAACTGCGGATAGTCGATCTCATGTCGGCAAGCCGCGCTTCTGGCATTCTATAGCGAGCGCAGTTTTCAAGGAGACACCCATGTCCATGACCGGCCGGCTGCTTCTTGCCGCCCTCTTCCTGCTTCCGTCCGCGGCCTGGGCCGTAGACGCGGGGGCCATTGTCGATCTCACCACCTCGTGGTTCGGCATGGCCGCAATAGCCACATTCGTGGTGGCCTATGTCGTGGTGGTTGGCGAGGAATTCCTCCACCTGCGCAAATCCAAGCCCGTCATCGTCGGCGCCGGCATCATCTGGCTGCTGGTGGCCGTGGCCTATGCAGTCAACGGCGATACCGAGACCGCAGGCAACGCCGTGCGCCACAACCTGTTGGAGTTCGCCGAGCTGTTCCTGTTCCTGCTCGCGGCCATGACCTACATCAACACCATGGAAGAACGTCAGGTGTTCGCGGCGCTGCGTGCCTGGCTGGTATCGCGCGGTTTTTCCCTGCGGGCGATTTACTGGATTACCGGACTGCTGGCATTTTTCATTTCCCCGGTGGCCGACAATCTCACCACAGCCCTCCTCATGGGCGCCGTCGTCATGGCGGTTGGGCGGGGAAATACGGCCTTCATCGTGGTGGCCTGCATCAACATCGTGGTCGCGGCCAATGCCGGCGGCGCCTTCAGCCCCTTCGGCGACATCACCACCCTGATGGTGTGGCAGAAGGGCATTCTGCATTTCAAGGACTTTTTCGCCCTGTTCATCCCTTCCGTGGTGAACTGGCTGGTCCCCGCCACGCTCATGTCCCTGGTGGTGCCGAAGGCCCGGCCCGACGGCGTGCGCGAGGACGTGCAGGTCAAGACCGGTGGCTTCGTGGTGGTAGGGCTGTTCCTGTTGACCATCGTGCTGGCGGTCTCCGGGCACAACTTCCTGCATCTGCCGCCGGTGCTCGGCATGATGACCGGCCTCGGCATCCTGAAGTTCTACGGCTATCAGCTGCGCCGGCGTGAGCACAGACATCTCGCCGAGGTGGACGGTCCCGAATCGACGCGCAACGACATGAGCGGCAGTCCCTTCGACATCTACGGTATCGTCGCCCGCGCCGAGTGGGACACGCTGATGTTCTTCTACGGCGTCGTGCTCTGCGTCGGTGGCCTTGGTACGTTCGGTTATCTCGCCCTCGCTTCCGAATCCATGTACCTGGGCCTTGGCGCCACCACGGCCAACATCCTGGTCGGCGTATTGTCGGCGGTGGTCGACAACATCCCGGTAATGTTCGCGGTGCTGACCATGAACCCGACCATGGCCGACGGCCAATGGCTGCTGGTGACCCTCACCGCAGGTGTGGGCGGCTCCATGCTGTCCATCGGTTCCGCCGCCGGCGTAGCCCTCATGGGTCAGACCCACGGCATCTACACCTTCTTCGCCCACCTCAAGTGGACCTGGGCCATTGCACTTGGCTATGCGGCAAGCATCTGGGTGCACTTCCTGATCAACGCCCACTTGATGTAACAGGGGCCGTACACGGCTCCTGCAGCAAAGCGCCCGCTGTGCCGCAGGAGCCCATTCCCTCTCCCAACGTTGACGCCGCGACGGTAACGGCCTTGACCGCTCGGAAAGATGCCAAGATCGCCAAGGGAAAACTGTAAGAGCAGCGTTGCTTCTTCGGGTCGACTCCTTGGCGTTCTTTGCGCCCTGGCGAGAGACTCACAGCAACTACGGGTGGCTCAGTGGATTGGTGATCCCTGGAGAACGCGCGGAGGCCTTCGCAGCGGAGGGAATTACCTCACCGCCCTCTCCTTTTGCATTCCTCTACGACCTTTGCGTGTCTTATTAGGCTGTTTTGTTCCTTTGAAGTGCGACGAACCGCTCTTCAGCCGGCGTCAACGCGGGTGGCCGCACCGAAGGTCGCTGCAAACTCCTGCGCCGGTACGGGACGTCCGAACAGCCAGCCTTGGGCCTGGCGACAACCGTGGGCGAGCAGGAAGTCCCGCTGCGCTTCGGTTTCCACGCCTTCTGCCGTCACGCGCAGTTGCAGGTTTTCCGAAAGGGCGATGACTGCGCGCACGATGGCGGCATCGTTGGGATCATGCGGGATATCGTGGACGAAAGACTTGTCCACCTTGAGATTGTCGAGTGGAAACCGCTTTAGATAGCTCAGGGACGAGTAGCCGGTGCCGAAGTCGTCGATAGCCAGTTCCACGCCCAGCTCCTGGAGGCCGTCGAGAATCACAGCCGCCTGCTCGGGATGCTGCATGATCTGACTTTCGGTGATCTCCAGCTCCAGGCGACGCGGATCGATACCGGAGTCCACCAGGTTTTTCTGAACCGTCGCCACGAGGTTGCCGCGTTGAACCTGTACGCCCGACAGGTTCACGGAGATACGCTCCAGTGGCACGCCTTCCGCCTGCCACGCGACGAACTGTCGGCAGGCTTCCTGCAACACCCATTCGCCGATAGGCAGAATGAGCCCCGTATCTTCGGCGAGGGGAATGAAACGATCCGGCGCCACCAGGCCCAGTTCCGGATGATGCCAGCGTAACAGTGCTTCGGCGCCAATCACACGCCGCGTCACCATATCCACCTGAGGCTGGTAATACAGGGCGAACTCCTCGCGCTCCAATGCGTGGCGCAGACCACTTTCGAGATGGAAGCGTTCCTCGGCCTCGGCGCTCAGCTCGGTGGTATAGAAGCGGTAGGTGTTGCGTCCCTGCTCCTTGGCAAGGTACATGGCGGCATCGGCGTTCTTCAGCAGCGTGGCCATGTCGTGGCCATCCTGAGGGAACACGGCAATACCAATGCTCGCCCCCAGGTGCAACTCGTTGTCGGCCACCACAAACGGCTCCATGAACACGTCGAGCAGTTTCTGCGCCACGACCGTGGCATCAGCGCCATCATCGACATCGTCAAGGGTCACCACGAACTCGTCCCCCCCCAGCCGCGCCACCGTATCGCACTCGCGCAGGTGGTCCCGCATGCGCCAGGCGACCATCTGCAACAACTGGTCGCCCACGGGGTGGCCAAGGGTGTCGTTCACGTTCTTGAAGCGATCCAGGTCCAGATACAGCAGGGCCACGCGTCGGTCGTTGCGTTTGGCGTGCTCGATGGCATGGGTCAGGCGCGCGGAGAACAACAGACGATTGGGTAAATCCGTGAGCGGATCATGATGTGCCAAATGATTGAGCTGTTCCTGGGAACGCTTGATTGCGGTGATATCCGAGAACACCCCGACATAATTGACGACACGCCCGTTGCTGTCGCGCACCACGCTGATGGTCATCCATTCGGGATGAATTTCTCCGGATTTGCGGCGGTTCCAGATCTCACCCTGCCAACGACCGGTATGCACGATGTCACGCCACATGCTGAGGTAGAAGGCCTCGTCCTGGCGTTCGGAGCGCAAGATCTTGGGCGTACTGCCGATGGCCTCCTCCGGTTCGAAACCGGTGATCTCGGTGAAGGCCTTGTTGACGGCGATGATGTTCTTGTCGGCATCGGTGATCATCACGCCTTCCGCCGTGCTCTCGAACACCACGGCGGACTGGCGGAGTCGCTCTTCCGCCTGTTTGCGCTCGGTGATGTCCCAGAAGATGCCGAGGATGCCGATGACTTCGCCATCGTCGCCGCGCAATGGTGTTTTTACCGTGTGGATGAAGCGCTCGGCACCCTCGCGGATGTAACGCTCTTCGAACTCCACGATATGCCCCGTTTCCATGACCCGGCGGTCACCTTCCTTGTATTCCGCCGCCAGTTCCTCGGGGAAGAAATCCTCATCGGTCTTGCCCACCACCTCGTCCGCAGTGGTTCCCAGGTCCTGGGCAAACCGCTCGTTCACCGAAACGTACTGGAGATCGCGATTCTTGTAAAAGATGCGCTGGGGCAGGTTTTCCACCAGGCTGCGGTACTTGTTTTCACTCTCGGCAAGCGCTCGCTGGCGTTGCTCGATAGTCTCTGCCATGGCATTGAAGGTCTGCGCCAAACGGCCCAGCTCATCGGCGCTGTGCACTTCCACCTTGCGCCCGAATTCACCCCGGCCGAGGGCCGCGGCGCTGGCGACCAGACGATCCACCGGTTCGGTGATAAGCCGCCGCGCCGTGAGGGCGCCGGTGGGAATGATGATCACTGCGGACAACAGCAGGATCAGCAACATGACCCGCTGCGTACGCTGGATTTCCTCCTGTACCACTTCCAGCGGAATACCACCCACGAAAATGGCGCGGCCACCTCCCTCGAGCGAGGCCTTCAGGGTGGACAGGAAATAACCGTCATGCATGGAAGATGACTGTCGATCGCCGGACTGACGCTCCCGCCCGGTGAGCACTTCTTCGGGGATTTGCTCGAGACCGCGCAGCCCGCCGACACGCTCGCCGTCGTCGAAGGACATGGCCAGGTCCACACCCGTCCGCCGCACGATGTCGGCAACGAAACCCTCATGGACAAACTGCGTGCCGATCAGGAAACCCACCAGTTCCGTAGTGTGGTCCGGGTATTCACGCAGTACCGGCGCCGTCACCTCGATGATGAAACCCGTACGACAACGGCGGTATACCGGTGCATGGGAGCGTTCCAGCAGCGGTTCCCGATGGATATCGACGGTCTCCGGCAGTGTGCCCTCTGCCCAGGGCGCACTGAGCGCACTGGCCATCACCACGGGCTCGCCTTGCACGTAGGAAAGGTAGCCGGCCAATGTAGGCTCCTGGTCGCGATGGAAAGCGACCAGTGCGCCATCGGCGTCATAGGCGACCAGCTGACCAATGCCGCCCGCGTGGGCCTGATCGGCAAGAATGCGCGTCAAGCCCTGCTTTTCCACGTCATAGATGAGCGGTTGATAGGATTCAGGCCGGGCGTAACGATGGATCATGTTGATGGCCGAAACCACGCCGTCACGCTTGGCCAGAGCCTCCACCGTGCGGATCAGCTTGTCCTCACGCTGTTCGATCTCCAGTTCGATCTCCTGGAACACCTTGCTGAAACGCTCATGGGCCTGCTCCTGGTGAAAATCCTGTATCAGACGATCGAAAGCGGCCCCTACAAGCACCAGCACCAACGTGGTGCTGACCAGAAGCAGCAGGATGAGCTTGCGTTTGATAGTCAGGATCATGCTGCGAGACCTAGAAGATCGGTTCCACGTGCTCGACATTGGCGCGCGTGACTTTCTGTGACGGGACGCTGATGTGATGCGGGACCTTGCGTCCGCGCACGATGTCCATGACCACCTGTGCCGCCTCGCGGGCACAGGTGGGATAGGTGAAGCTCGCGCTCTGCTCGCCATTGCGAATGGCGTCGCGTGCCTCGCCGATGTAGTCGATGCCCACGATCACGATCTTTCTGGGGTCGAGACCTGCCCCTTTCAGGGCGATACGCGCACCGCTGGCCATGCTGTCGCTCTGCGAATAGATGGCGTCGAAGTGCCGTCCTTCGCGGATGGCCTCTTCGACGCCGCGGATGGCATCGTTGCGCAGATAGTTGCCGGTCTTCACACCCGCCAGGCGCAGGCCGGGATGGGCTTTCAACTCATCGAGAAAGGCTTGTGTGCGCAGGATGGCCGTGGTGGCCGTAGGCACGCCTTCGAGCATCAGGATATCGCCGCGCCCCTTGAGCACAGCCGCCAAATGGCGCGCAGCCTCCCGCCCGATGGCGGCATCGTCCGGAGAAATGAACGTGGTGTAATCATCGGTTTCGATGCGCCTGGTCAGCAGCACCACCGCGATACCGGCGCGATGGGCGGCGCTGATGACAGGGGTCATGGCCCGGCTGTCGCGCGGACTGGTGACCAGCACATCCACCTTCCGGGCCACCAGGTCTTCGATGTCGCGGATCTGCTTGGCCGTGGAACCTTTACCGTCGGTCACCAGCAGTTCCACCTGGGCATAGCGACCCAGTTCGTGACGCAGATCGCTGACCTGGGCCGAGCGCCAGTCATTGGCGAGCGTATCCTGCGAAAAGCCCACAGTTACACGGTCGACCTGCTCCGCGCCGGCGGTCGGCAGCGCGTAAGCCAACATGCCGAGCAAGCACCCGAGTACCGGCCATCGTGAACGCATGGAGGGTCCTTTTCCGGAGACAGGGAAAGGATGATACAACGACGGCAGCGCCCTGGGTGATCCTCACCGTCATTTCGTGAAGCATCACGGCAGGACCCAAGCCGCCCACCGGGGCTGACATCAGTTCATTGATTGCTACTAATGGTTCCGATGAGCCTAGGAAGTCCTCCTAGTCCTTTTCGCTCCCCCGCGCATGCGTGGGCGACGCGCGGCAGCCGGAAGGATTCTTCCTCTCGCAAAGACGCCAAGATCGCCAAGACAGATCCGAATGCTTTCTTTGGCCCGGAGGCAGGACAACCAACCCGCATCCGCGCGCCTTCTCCTTCCCATCCCCCTTGGCGATCTTGGCGTCTTTGCGAGAGAAACTTTCTTGGGCTTGAGCTGCAGGTAGAGCAGGCTACTGCGCGTCAGATGGAACCGACGATATTGATGAAGAAGCCCAGGTTGTCGTAATCGAGATCCGTGAGATCGTCGGAGAAGTTGGTGAAGTTGTAACCGGCGCCCGCCTTCAGGTGGTCGCCGAAATGGCGGTACACGGCCACCAGGGTGCCGCTGCGGCGGTCCCGGGCATCGGGCAGGTCGAGCATGCGGGCCTCGAACACCGCGTCCCAGCGGTGAATGAAATGCCAGTCGACGCGCCCGATGTACAGATGCGCCCGGCTGTCGAAGAACTCCGGATCTTCGCGGTCCTGGGCCACCTGGCCCAGACGGTAGGCGTATTTGCCACCCACGGACCAGCGCGGGCTGAGGTCGTAGATGACATCCGCCGCGAAGATGTGGCTCTTCTGAATGAACTCCGCCGCGGTGTTTTCCACGGTCACCTGCCCCGGCGAAGGCAGGTTGTAGAAATAGGTGTACTTCACCAAAGCGTTGAGTCGGTCGTGCGCCACCGGACGGTAGCCGTAGCCGGCCACGGCCTCGGTGTAGCTGCCATCGTAGAATTCACCCAGCGAGCTTTCGCTTTGCGCATGATCCAGTTTGCCGATGAAGCGCCAGTCCGGGCTGAGCTGGTATTTCAGACTGTTTTTGGTCAGCCAGGTGGTGCGCTCCGAGGTGCTCAGATCGGTGGCCTCGGTCTTGTCCACGCGGTATTCCAGGGCACTGCTGAAGCGTACAGCGTCAAAGGCGTAGCCGATTCGCGCGCCCACGGCACGCCGCTCGATTTCCGCAGCCGTCAGGTTGTCGCGTAACGTGCCGAAGTCGGCGCTGATGCCGAAATTCCAGCGATCGTCCGGCGCCAGGTCCACGCCGGTGGCATGGGTCAGCCCCGTCGGCACATCCCCATGGCTATAACGCTCTTCCAGGAACACGCTGGTGGTATCGGTCCAGTGACTGCGGAAACCGGAAACCAGATTTCCCTTGCGTGCACGCACGCCGTTGTCGGTGCGCTCGTTTTCCAGTGCGTAGTTCGTGTAAATCGTGGTGCGATCGGTATAGAGGTATTCAGCGCCCAGACGCCCCGCCGCACCCAGATCGCCGGTGGACGCCTCGCCGGTGAGGGTGAAGCGGTCGGTCAGGCGATAACTGCCGCCGGTACCCACGCGGCCGTTGGTCTCACGGTTACCGGTGGTATTCACCGTGTCCTGGATATATCCGAAGGCCACCCAGCGTGCGCGGGAATCGAAGGTGGTGCGCAGCACCATGTCGGTGCGCTCACCTTCCAGCTGGGTCAGCGGAACCACCGGCGAACGGTCCTTGCGGTAGTCGTTGCGCACGCCGGTACTCACGATCCAGTGTTGATCCAGGCGATAGTCAAGGTCCAGCTCGCCGGCAGCCGTTTCCAAACCGTGGGTCTGCACCTTGCGATCACCTTTGATCTTCAGGCCCAGCCGGTCGGTCACCGGCATGTCCAGGGTACCGCCATACTGGTCCGTATCCTTCAGGGTGGCGACGCCCGGAGCGGAATAACCTGCCTCCACGTACTGCTTGTACAAGGTGGCCGTGCCGCTGGCGGCAGGGTGGAGATCGGACAAACCGATGCGGGTGTCGACGCGATAGGCACCGGCGCTGGTATCCGGGCTCACCACGTCCTGCGTGCCGTCGAACGTGAAACCGCCGTCGGCTGACTGCAAGGTGGCGACACCCGGGCCTTCACTGCGCGAGGTCTCCACTTTCACCCAGGTCTGCGCATTCTTGCGCACGATCAGGTCGGCGCCGTGCAGATCGCTCGCCTCACCGGCTTCTTCACTCTGGTTTGCGGTCAGGCCGAGCCGCACGTGATCGCCGAACCAATAATGCGCTCGGCCACCGTTGGACAGGTTGTCCATGTCGTCGAAACCGGGCGCGAATTCGTAGCGGGCCACCAGGTAAACCTCGTTGCCCGCGCCGCCGCCACTGTCCACCAACAAGTCGTCACCGGCTACGCCCGACAAGGGCTGGGCAAGCACGATGCGGCCCTGCAGGTAGTCGATGCTGTAGTCCAGCCCCGCCGCCAGGTTTTTCACCGCGGTGACCAGTCCCGAATCCTTGTCGCGTACTTCCACGCGCACCCGTTCAGACCCGATGACGATATCCTGATGGCGCAGGTAATAGAGCGAGCCGCCGGTACCCCGGAATTCGTCACGCCCGGCAACAGTCCCCGGCTGCGCAGCAAAACCGTCGATCCAGAAGCGTTTCTCACCGAAGGACGTGGTGGTATCCGATTCGTAGTGCAGGTTGGCGCCGTACAGGCCCCGGTCCACATGGGCCAGGCTGTTGTCCACATAGCCGATTCTGAAGTTGCCCCATAGTCCGTAGTTCTGACGCTGCTGCAATTTCAGATAGAACTTGCCGAGCGTGGGTGCGCCCTCTTCCACCGTACTGTCGTCGCCGTAGGTGGGATAGAAATAATCCGGGTCGATGCGGCGGAACAGCGCATCGGGCGACTTGTCCATGAAATCTGTGAACAGGTCTTCCACCGGACCTTCCAGGGTGTCCGCGCTGGCGGTGAGCTGCCAGTCGTTGCCGAACTTGCCGTGCACATAGCCGGCCAGGCGCCCGTCCACGGTCAGGTCGTTGTCATAATGGGCCTTGTCATTGGTGACCAATTGCGCAGGGCCGTTGGTGTCGGACTGTGACACGGTCACATCGGCGATGCCCACGTAAAACCAGTCGATCTTCTTCAGCTCCAGATCGCGCAGGAACAGTTCGCCGTTGCCCGCCCCATCGAGCACCGCCACTTCAACGGTGTGCAAACCCTCCGGCAGGATGGCTTCCGCCACGAAGTTCCGATCCTTCCCGAGGGGCACCGGTTCACCGGCGACCCACACGGTATGGCCGGCAGGGATGCCGGTACCGTACACGTGAAGGCTGCCGCCCCTGAGCGGGATGTTCTGCACCGCCAGACGGTTTTCACCGTAGCCGGTCAGGAGTTCGGCATCGGGTTCGACCTCGAAGGACGTTTCTGCGCGCTGTTCGACCAGCCACAGCGGCTGTGGCGCCGTTTCGTCGAAGTGGCCGGCGGCGTCGTACACGCGCAGCACGTACTTGAGCTCGCGTCGCGGCGCCGGATGAACATCGAACTGCGCCTGCCACTCGGCGGTTCCCTGGCGGCTCAAGGGGACGACAGCGTGGGGTTCATCACGCGTGGATTGCTCCGCCGCGAAAATGCGCAGCTCCGAGCGGGCTATGAACGCCGGATAATTGGACCAGGCGCGGAAACGCACCAGGCTGTCCGGCACTTCGGTTTCCGGATCATCCTGATAGCGAACCGTGTGCGGCCAGGCACTGACATTCAGGCGCGGTTTCAGTGCCAGGTTGTCGAACTTGAACTGGATGTCCGCCCGTTCGAAGGCCACGTCGGTGCAGCGTTGCACGTCCTGGATACTCTTGCCTGGATCATCGATGGGTTTGCCGTCGACGGAAATGCGCATGAGATTGAGGGCGAAGGGATTGGCCGGGCTGACTTCCCGGGTCAAACGGGTGATTTCCAGTGCATCGCTGTCATCCAGCGCGGCCAGTTCGTCATAGACCACCTGAACATCCACACGCGACGTGTGCGAGGTGACGAAACCCGCGTTCACCACGTCTGCCGACTGCACATAACCGCGGCCTTCGTGTTCCACCTGTTCATTGGTCAGGTCCAAATGGGTACGTACCTGTTCCATGGCACGGCGAGCACGCGCCGTGGACAGACCGATGTCGTCCCCATACACCATGGCAGTGCGTCTATCCAGGCGTTCGTTCGCTGTGTAACCGATGAAGCGCAGACGTACATTGGCCTTGTCCTGCACTTCGCCCATGAGTTGTGCGAGGCGCTCCACGTAGCCGACAGGAATCACCGGGCGACCATTTTGGAAATGAATCGGTGCGATGGGCCCTGACGGCGGCTCATACACACGGGTCACGGTTTCCGCGCCGCTCGCTTCCGGACACAACTGCGGTTCGTCCGGCAGTTCCTGAAGCGGATCGTCATACCAGAATTCCACTTCCACGCGCCGGTTGAGGGCGCGGCTGGTGCTGGTGTCATTGGACGCCACCGGGTGACGGCTGCCCCTGCCGTCACTCTCCACCGCGTGGCTCGGCAGCTTCAGCCCATCCTGCACCGCCAGGGCCACACGCCGTGCGCGCGCCTTCGACAGCGCCAGGTGATTGCCGTAGATGCGCGCATCGCGCCCTTCCAGCGGGGTGTTGTCCGTGTGACCGACGAAACGCACCACCACGTTCTGCTTGCCTTCGAGATTGCGCAGCGCCTGCAGCACTTTTTGCTGGTACTCAGGCGGTACACCGCCGGTCTCGTCGTCGAAGCGCAACGGCGGCAGCAGGTTGCGGATACGGGCGCGTTTCTCGTGGCCGGCGCGGTAACGCAACTTGCAGACGGTTTCGACGCGGCAAACTTTCACGCGGGTGAGCTGCTGAGCGACCAGCACTTCCTTCTGCACCTGCTTCTCGTCCACCTCGTCGTACCACACCTCCACCTCGACGCGGCGGTTTTTGGCACGACCCGCCTCCGTCTGGTTGCTGGCCACCGGCTGGGATTCACCCATGCCGTCATAGGAGATGGCCTCGGCTGGCAGCGCAAGTGCGTCCTTGAAAAACTCCGCCACCACGCCCGCGCGCTCGCGGGACAGACCCAGATTGTCGCCGTATTTCGCCCTGGCCTCGCCGTACAGCGGTACGGAATCGGTATGTCCGACGAAATGCAGGCGCACATTGCGACGTTCTTTTACGCGTTCCAACGCCTCGCGCAGCAGGCCCACGTAATGGCCCGGGATCTCGGCTTCGCCGGAATCGAAAGGAATGGGCGGTACCACATTGTGCAGCTTGACCGTGCGCGCTTCGGTCTCCACGACCTGTTGAACTTCGACACGATCGCCGCGGTTTTCCAGATATATGTTTTCATCCTGCACGCGCTGCCCGAACACACCGTCCACCGGGAGTTCGCGTTCCACGGCCTGCCCCACGGGCGTCTCACTGAGGCTGTTGGGTGCGCGACCGGGCCAGTCCAGTCCATACACAGGCGTTGCACCCCAGCCCCCCAGCAGGACGGCCAAGCGGACGCATGTGGCTACGACACCTCCGCGCCTCCACACCTCCGCGCTGAATCCCGCAAGGGTTCTCATGGCGCGCGCCTCCGTTCAGGCGGCGCGCCACGGCGCCAAAAGATCTCCGTCTCGATAGTGAGCGGCCGGCAGCACTCGGTCTGCTGCCAGAGCTGTTCCACGTCGGCCTTCACCTGCGCGACGCGTCGTGCCACCAGCGCTTCATCCTCCACGTCGCCCAAATAGGTCAGGCGCAGAACGGAAGGTGACTTGCGCAGCTCTTCCAGCAGCACGCCAAGGCGCGGCTTCCACTGCGGGCGCATGGCCGTGGACTCCGGCTCGAACACTGCGTCGGCAATGCCCAGGCTCACCACACGGTGCAGGGCCGCACCGAAATTGAACTTGAGCATCTTGCCGCGCGTGGCGCGCAGTACCAGCGGGTTTTCCGTGGTGACGCGATAACCGCTGGGCAGGCTGCGATCGTCCAGCTTGAGGATGAAGTTGCTGCCACGATCCTCGTCAGGCACGGCGGCGCAGGTGATGTGGAAACGGCCGTGTTGATCCGCGGTGACGATGAGGCCACGGGCAGTGATCAGGCGCACGCCGGGCAGCCCCGCTTCGCCCGGGTCCTGATAGCCGTTTCGATTGGCGTCATCGAACGCCTTGCCGATGACATCGGTGCAATCGAAGGTGGGATCCGGCACTACCCGTACCGTGGCGCCGGCCTCGCCTGAGGCGGGTGCGCCCGTGATCACGTTGAAGACCTGCGCCCGGTTCTCGTAATCGCCTTCGGTCACGCCGGAGCCGACGATCAGCAGCAGGGTGACGGTGTGCTGCGCATCCACTTCCAGATCAAGTCCGGACCACACCAGTTGGCGACCGTTGCGCACCGGCTCCATCTCCTGACCGTCCACGCGCGCCGAGCCTTCCACGTACTTGAAGCCGGCCGGGAAGCTGTCCACGATGGCCAGGTCGTGCAGCGGG
The DNA here is from genome assembly GCA_041687015.1 of Gammaproteobacteria bacterium. Lineage (GTDB taxonomy): Bacteria > Pseudomonadota > Gammaproteobacteria > Thiohalomonadales > Thiohalomonadaceae > JALOAT01. The sequence continues at coordinate 74,661 of JAWLCT010000009.1, read as the reverse complement.
GCCGTCAGCGTATTGCGCACGGTGATGGTGTACGGAACGATTTCACCCCGCGTGACATTGACCTTGGCTGCGGTCTTGGTGATGGCGATGGCCGTGTTGAGATGCGGGTCCACCGGGATGTGGTTGTTGAATACCTGGCTGTCGCGGGGAATGCTCCCGTCGTCCAGCCCCAGGTGCAGGTGGTAACGGGTGGCCGCTGTGCGCGCCGCCACGGACACCGGCGGCGCGGATTCGGAGGCCTGGATTTCACACAGGTCCGCCGTACCGGGCAGTGCATCGTCCACACCACCCGGGCACGCGGGCACCTGGAATGCCGAGGTGGCGGCGCTGGTTTCGGGTGGAATGATGCGCGAGGGGCCGTCCAGAAAACCCTTGGTCGGCGGTGTGACCGCGATGAGGTATTCGCCGGGTGCCGCACAGGCGGGATCCGCAAAGTTCACGTCGAATTTGTAAAAGCCGTCCGTGCCGGTCACCTGACCTTGCTGGGCAGGGTCGTCGAAGCAGCTTGCGGGCAGCGCCACGTCGTTGGCGGCGCGCCGCAGCGTCAGGGTGACGCCCGCGGCGGGCGCACGTGTCACGGCGTCGTACACCACACCATTGGGCTGCAGGGGCAGGTTCAAGTCGAGCAGATTGCTGCCCGAGCCGGCGATGATGTCCTTGATGTGCTGCAGACCGTTGGTGAAGCCGGAATCGGACCAACCCAGTGCCGCCGTGGTGCTCGCTGCACCGGGTGCGCGGAAACGCAGTTCATAACCTTCGCCGCTGAGGTCGTTGGGCGCGAGGCCCGTCACGCGGAATTGACCCTCGCCATCGGTAAGTACGCTACCGAGGGATCGGCCATCGCGGAATACTTCGACGACCCAGTCGGCCAGACGGGTTTCACTGCCATCTGCCGTCTTGTTCAGGTTACCGTCGTGCCACACATGGCCATTGAGGCTGGCGCTGCCCGGCGTGCCGCCCACATCCACGGAGACACTGGCTGTCGCCGTCGCGCGCGGAGAATTCCATTCCACCTGGGCGGTGTTGGTGATGCGGGCGCCGATGGCCAGGGCAGGCTCCAGCTGCACGCGGAAGCGCAGCAAGACACTCCCGCCCGGCGGCAGTGCACCGTAATGGGTCGAGTAATCGGCGATGAGCTCACCGGCCACCACTGCAATGCCCTGAGTGCTGCCGTTCAGGGTCGCCGAACCCGCCACGTAGGTGGCCGTCCCGGCCAGCGCTCCCACGTCGTCGCTGATGAGCACGTGGGTGGCAGGGACGGTGCCGGGGTTGTTCACGCGCACCAGGTACTCCAGCTCGCCGCCCGCGAGCACGGGACCGCCGCCGACCACGGACACGCTCTTGATGATCGCCAACCGCTGTACCTGCCCCACGACGATCTCCGTGGCCTGATCGCCGTTATCGTCGTTGCCGTCGGCGTCCGTGGGTTCGGGCGCCTGTTCGTTGCTGGTGACCGTGCCCTGGTTACTGATCACCGTGCCGGCCGGGACACCTGCGTTGACGGTCACGTCGAAGCTGAGGGTCGCGATGCCCCAGGGCGACAAGATGCCGTCCGTGCCCGTGGGCAGCGGTGGGGTGCGATCGGACGAGCTCACGGCGATGCCCGCCGCCAACGGTGAAACACCCGCATCCGGTCGGGCTACGGGCAGCCCGTTCAGGGTGGTCGAATCGGGCACGTAGGTCGTGTTGGCAGGCACCGCATCGACGAACACCACATTCGTCGCCGGCGTGGCCGCCAGGTTGGTGATGCTGATGGTGTAACGCAACACATCACCGGGATCGACGATACCCGGCGTGCCGTTGTCCACCACAATGCTCACGGTCTTGAGTGCATCGACCAGCGGCACGTTGCCCACCACGTCGCGAGTGGGATCGTTCGGTGCCGGCGTGGCCGGATCGTCCGACGGTGTCTCGTCCAACGGACCGCTGCCCAGCCCTGAACCGTTCACGAAGCCCTGGTTGGCGATGGGCGTGGCGTCGGCTGCGTTGGGGTCGATCCGAACGTCGAAGGTCACCACGGCCACGTTGTCGTTGCTGAAGCCGGCATCGGCACGCAGGAAACCGGGCGTGGGGTTTTCCGGGGCATGGACCCGCATGCCGTCCTGCAAGGGCGATACGCCGGGCGCCGGATCCGCCACCGGCACGCCGTTCAATCGGGTGCTGTTGGGCACATAGGCGGTGTTGGCCGGGATTTGATCACTGAGTGCGACCTGCTCCGCGTTTTCGTCTCCGATGTTTTTGATGCGCAGGGTGTAACGCAATGTGTCACCGGCCATGAGCTCGGATGCGTCGCCGGTCACGTCGGTGGAGGTCTTGAGCACCTGCAGGATGGGCGCCGAGGTGATGTGCGTTTCGGTCGGGTCTTCATCACCGAGCACGTCCGGCTGGTCGTTGCCGTTCACGTTGGGGTCGTCGCTGTTGTGCGTGTGCAACACCGGTGACTGCAGCTGTGCCTGATTCAGCACGCGCGTTCCGCTGGTGATCACGTCCAGCAACTGCGCCGAAAACTCCACCAACACGGAATCATTGGCTCCGCCCTGGGCATCCAGGCGCAGCCCGCGGATGTACACCAGCCCGGTGCCTTTATCGCCGCCGGCGGGGTCGGTCAGGCTGACATCGGCACCGGCGGGTACGGTGATGAGTTGCAGGGTACCGGGCTGGAACAGCGGCGTCGCATTGAGGCGATCCAGTTCGTCCTGCAGCGAGAAATCACTCAGCGCCACGCTGCTCACGTTCGTGATGCGCACGCTGTAGCGCAGGATGTCACCGGGACGGGCATCGCTGCCTGGATCCTGGCTGGTGGTCACATTGCTCACCGACTTCTGGAACATGAGCACGGGCATTTCCGTGGTGACGGTGTGCGCGTCTTCATGGTCCAGCGTCGCCGCCGCGTCCTCGGCTTCAGTGCTCAGGGCACGCGTGTATTCGCGTGCATCGCCCGCGCCCGTACCGTCGGTGTCCGCGCTGAACCACCGGGTGACGCCGGCGATATTGGTGAGATCGGTGCCGTCCACGTTGTCACCGTCCAGGTAGGCCTGATAGGTAACGATCAGACGCTGGTCGGCGGCGACTGCCGCGGCGGGCGTGCGCATGGTGATCCTGAGGGTGCAGTCAGGCGCACCGGTGAAGCTGTTGATGAAATCCGTGCCCGCGACGAGCGGCGGACTCACCGGCGTGACGCCGTCGTTCTCGAACACCTGCGCCGTGATGTTGTCGGGGGCCGCATCGCACATGCCGCCCGGGTCCGGATTGGGCAACACATCGACCACACTGAGATCCCAGGCAGTGCCGGTGCCGGCGTTGTGCACCTCCAGACGGAAGCTGCCGGGCGCTTCCGTACGCATCTGGGCGGGACCGCTCTTTACCAGGGTCAGGTTGTCCGGGCCGGCGATGATCATGTCCGGCGTGGTATCGGCACCGCCGTTGGCGCGCGTGCTTTCATCCCCGCTCACCGCCGTGTAGCTGTAATGCGCCGTGTTCTGGAAATGCAGGCCCGACACGTTGGTCGCGCTGTCCTCCAGCACCACGGTGATGTCGATGACGATTTGTTCGCCGGCCGGGATGTCGATGCCCTGGGCCGTGTCCTCAATGACCAGGGCGGTGGCGCTACCGGTGTTCTCGGGCACCCAGGTTTGCGAGCCCGCCACGCGCTGCACACTCACGAAGCGCAGATCCGCCGCCGAGGCGCCGAGGTCGTCGAGGATGCGCACGTCGTGCAACGCCGTTTCCTGCGGCGTCGCCGGGACGGTGATGCGGTAGCTGAAGGGCTCGCCGATGGCCGCCGTGGTCTGTGCCGGGTTTTGCTTGGCCAGCGGAAGCGGTGCGGCGGTCGTCAGGTCCACCGTGGCCACATTGCTGGGGCCGTAGACTTCACGCACACCTTGCACACCGTTCACCACCGGCACGTCATCATCGTCCAGCGAGTAATAACGCTCGACCTGTGCGGCATTGCTGAGGGTCAGACCGGCGCCCAGATCCCGGTCGGTTTGCACCTGGTAGATCACGCGCAGGCTTTCGCCCGGGGGGATGGTGTACTGGTCGGCCACACCCGTATCGAAGTCCCACACCACGACGCCGGTAGCGCTGTCGTACACCGGTTGCAGGTTGGCCACCGGCGCGCCCGCCAGGGTGGTGCTGATCACGGTGACGGTCGCTGCGCCATTGCGCATGCCCGTGGGAATCACGTCACGCAGCACCGCGTCATAGGCCGGCGCGGTGCCGTTGTTGCGGATCTCCACCGTGTAATCGACCCGCTCATCGGCAGCGAGCACACTGTCGCCGCCCTCAGGCGCTGCAGATTTGGTGATCGCCAACACGGGTTGGCGCAGCGCAATGGTTTCACCCTCACTGCGCGTGGCGGTGCCGGTGGCGGTCACATAATCGATGCGGGCAGTGTTGTTCAGGGGCGTGTCGGCCACCTGGGTCAGTGCGCCGTCGAGCACCCGTGCCAGATAGACGATCACGAACGCATCATTACCGGTATCGCCGTCACTTTGGTTGATTACGTCACCGAGACTCCAGGTGACCGTGCTCGGTCCCGCGCGCGGATCGCCTGCCACCACCGCTGCACCCAGCGGCGCGTGCGCGAAGGGCGGCACCGCGGTGAAAGGTGCACTGGTGTCGCTGTTGACGCTGAGCGTTCCCGCAAAGGCCAGGCCCTGCGGCAGCGTATCCACCACCACGGCACTGGCGGTGGTGCCCGGATTCAACGGCACGCGTAATTCGTACTGCACCAGATCACCGATACGCACGTCGGCGTCACCGCCGTTCCAGGTATCGGTGAGATGGGTTTTCTGCATGCCCGTGCCATCGGCGGTGGTCACGGTGGCAATCGCCGGCGCAGTGAAATAATCGTTGTAGACCGGCACACCACTGCCATCGCGTTCAACGCTTACGGCACCGTCACGGCCGGTCCACTGCACGCTCGCCGCATTGTTCAGTGCCTGATTGGCGAGCACCCCATCGAGTACTCGCACGTCGTAACTGAGGGTGAGCACCTCGCCCTCGCCCAAGTCGATGGCGGCATTGCCGTCCGCCGCGCTCCAGCGCAACGCCTGGGCCGCGTCGACACCGTCGCCCGCGATCACCGGCGCATCGATGCTGTTGCCGGCACCGCTCACGGTCGCGTTACCCTGGTAGGCGAGCCCCAGGCTCAACTGGTCGAGCACACTGAGCTCGAAGGCGTCGGCATAGTCGTCGTCCGCCGTACCGCCCTCTGCTGTCACCTCGAGCGTGTAACGCAGCATGTGCCCCGCATTCGGTGGCGCACCCGGACTGGTGAGGTTCTGCACGGTCTTGGTCAGGGTCAGGCGCGGCTCAACGATGGTCAACACCGTGCCGGTGCCGGCGCTGCCGCCGTTGATGGCGGCGCCGCCTGCGGTATTGGCGAAGCTGTACGAAGCCGTGTTACCCAGCGCCACGCCCGCATTGGCGTGTTCGTTGTTGGCGACCCGGGCACGCAGTTCGACCACCGCCTGTTGCCCAGCCTCGATCAGGGGCAGGCGCAGGCGCACCTGATGGGCGGAAAGGCTCTCGTCGATGAGAGCCAGACCATTGCCGCTGACGTCCTGTGCGGCGATGAATTCCAGCGCCGGGTGCAGGTCATCGGCGATCAACACATCGTGCAACGCCGGTGCGCTCTCGCCGGCCGGCACATCGGGCACCGTGATCCGGAACACCACTTCCTCGCCGATGGTCGCCTCACCGGTAGCGGGCGAGACGAAGGTCTTGGCCGGCGGCCAGATGGGCCATACGGTGTGCATGGAAAACACTGCCGGGCCCACCGGGCCGTATTCCTGCCCCTGCTCCCCGGGCAGCGAGTAGTAATGCGCCAGCAGTGCACTGTTCTGCCACGCCTGCTGGGCACCGACGTCGAGGTGGAAGCCGATGTCGTAGTCCACGTGCAGGCACTGGCCCGGCAGCAGCGGCGTGTTCACGTCCAGTTCCCAGGTGCCGCCACGACCGGCGGGCGGGGTATAGACGTAGTCAGTGCCGGCGATTGCGGGCGCGCCGTTGAGCGTCACCACCGGGCCGGTGAGACTGGTTTCATCCAGTTGTGAGGCCAGGGTGTCCTTGAGCAGCAGGTCGTAGGCAGGCGCCTCGCCGCTGTCGTTACAGGCAGAGACGCGGAAATTCATCACGTCGGTCGCCACATTGACCGACGTGCCGCTGGTGCGGCCCGAGCGATCGGTCTTGCTGAGCGTCACCACCGGCTGGCGCAGATCGGCGGTGGCACTGCTGGTCAGGCGTGGTGCGGGCGCGACCGCAACGCCGTCGGCGTCCACGTAACTGAGGTTGGCGGTGTTGGTCTGGTCCAGGCCACCCACATGGGCAATGCCTGCATCGGGCATCACCCGGGCACGATAGGTGATCTCCAGGGTGTCAGTGGTGGCATCGCCCAGGGCGTCGTTGACTACCGTACCCAGATCCCACACCAATGTGCCGGTCTGGCCCGCCGTGGGCCGCTGCGCCGCAGTGATGGGGGCATAGCTGAAATTGGAACCCGCGCCGCTTGCGGGCGGCGTGTAGTCCGCGCTGATGTCGCCATTGATGCTTACGGTGTCCAGGAAAGCCATGCCGTTGGGCAGCGTGTCCTCCACGCGCACCTCACGCGTGCGGCCTTCCTGAAGCTGCAGGTCCAGGCGGTAGGTGATGGTGTCACCCACACGCACCACCGCATCGGTTGCGGTGCTGAGCGGCGCGTCGGTATAACTGTCTTCCAGCACCATCTTCGCCACGGTGTTGGTATCCACCAGGGTGGTGGACGTGACCGCCGGCCCGGTGCAGTAATCGTTGGGCTCAGTGATGTCGGGACAGCCGGCACCGGTGCGCTCATAACCGCTCGCTCCGTCCAACGAGGTCCAGTCCACGTACACCGAGTTGGCGAGCACCACGCCCGGTTCCGCTTCGTTCGCGACGCGGGTTCGATAGGTCAGCAGCAGCGTCTCACCGGCCGGAATATCGAGGCTGTCGTCGCCGTTGTCGCGCCCCCAAACCAGCGGTCCAGCGGGTGCCCCGGCGGGAATGGACACAAAGCCGCTCACGGCAACGGCATTGATGGTGACGCTGGGCGTGAAGCCCGCATCCAGCAGCAAATGCGCCGACAGCGTATCCGCCACATTGACGTCGTGCGCGATGGAATCGCCGCTGTTCGGAATGGTGACGGTGAATTCCAGCAGGTCACCACCGTCGGGCGCGTCACCGGCCGCCTTGCCTGGTGTGACATTGCGCCAGTTCTTGCTCACCGTCAGTAGCGCTTCACGCACGGTGACCGCCGGCGTGTCGTCGGTGAGCGTGACGGGCTCGCCGCTCTGCCCGTGCGTGTAGGCCACTTCCACACCGTTTTGCAGCACGTCACCGGCCTGTGTCTGCACAACGTTGTCGATGCGCGCGTGGTAGTCGATGCGGATCAGCGGCGTGATGTTTTGGATCGCGAGATCGTCCTCACTGGCGGTGACCACGGTGCCGACGTCCCACACCGCCACGCCGGTGCTGCCGTCCGCGGGGAAAGCCAGGAGCGCCGTTTCGGACGGCGGCGCACCGTTGATGCTCGCGATGCCCGCGAAGCTGTAGCTCACATCGAAGTCGGCGTTGTTGGACAACACGTAGCTCAGCGGACCGGCCGCCAGGTTGTCGCGCACCACCAGTGATTCGGTCGTGCCTTCGGGCAAGCGGATTTCGAGCCGGAAGTGTTTGTGGGCACCGATGGTGGGGACCGTACCGGGCGCCTCATCCTGCTTGGCCATAGTCACAGGCGGGATGCTGAAGGCGGCCTCGGCGCTGGCCTCGTAATCGTTGACGGGATCCGGCGGTATCAGGTTCGGCAACACACCGACACGCATGCCCATGGCATCACCGTCGGGTCCGAGGGTGCCTGTGCTGTTCAGCGCCGTCGTGCGGCCGGGTAGCGAAGTCCAGCTCGCCTGCAGCGTGTTGTCGAGGATCTGTTGCGGCTGCGCCGTGATATCCACGCGCACCTTGAAGGTGAAGCTCACGCTGTCACCGGGTGCGATGCCGAACTTTGGATGGGTGGGGTTCCAGCTGAAAACGGGACGGTTGGGACCGAGGCTGGTGGTGTCGACCACATCGGGCGGATCCAGTCCACCGACGTTGCCCAGATAGGTGAGATTGCCCGCGCCCGCGAGATCGTCGAGCACGCGCAGGTTGTAGGCACGGGCCGAGCCGGTGTTGGTGGCGGTCACCGTGACCGTGAGCTCGTCCCCCGCATCCGCGGCGGCAACATCGAATGCCTTGGTGAGCGCAATGGCGGGCTCCTGCACCACCACGTCCACACGACCGAAGTCGAGCACCACCGGCGTGCCGGTCTCGTCCACATACCGCGCCGTTACGGTGGTGGCCGCACCGCCATTGCCGATAATCAGACCGTCATTGGTGTACGCGGTATTGTCCACCCGTGCGATGAAACGAATGGCGAAGTCATAGCGATTGTCCACCGTCCCGTGGGTGATCTGCTGATCGCCGAAGTCCCACTCCACGTGGGTATCGGTACAGGTGGGTGTGATGATACCGCCCGGCACGAAGCCGGCGGCCGAATAGGGCGCCGCATCCAGATTGACCGCGGGTGCCTCCACGCAACGGATACCCTCGGGCAGCTCATCACGAATCACGAAGTCACGGAGGCGCGCGACCGGCAGCAGGGTGTTGAGCTGGTATTCGATCTCTTCGCCGATGGCCACCGGCTGCGGCGCACCGCCCACAGGTGTATCGGACAGGCGCACCACGTGTTTCGGTTGGGTGAGCACGGGGATGATGCGCACGGTCGCCGATGCCGGTGTGGTTTCATAACGCCGCGCACCGCCTGCATCGCCGGTGGGCCGCTGCGGCGTGCTCTGGTTGCCGGTGTCTCCCTCGAGACTGTCGTAGCTCATGGTGACCGTGTTCACCAACGCCTGCAGCGGCGCCACGGTATCGTCCGGATCCACGCGATACCAGAAGGTGACCGATTGGCCCGCATCCACGCGCAGCAGCGCATCACTGTGGGTATGGGAAAACGCGATCTGCGCCGGTGTGCCATTGCGCACCACGTTGTCCCCGATGGTGCCCTCCCCGTCCGTATCGGCCGCATCGATGAGACCATCGCCGTCATTGTCCAGCCCGTCGCTTTCGAACGGCAGCACGTACATCAGGTCGCTCGGGTCCAAGACATCGAGCGCATTCACGTCATAGGCCGGGGCACGGATCACACCGCTGCTGCTGGCCTGGTTTGTGAGGGTGATGCGATAGACGTAGGCATTGTACGCATCGCCATCGTCGGCCAGCGGCACGAAGTGGCTGCACGCAGCGCCCTCGCCGTACAGGGTCTCGTTACAGACTTCCTTGACGACCAGCAGATTGGGTTCCGTGACCGTCAGATCGACGCGGCGCACCGCCTGGATGGGATATCCCAGGGTGCTCGGGCCCAGGTCATAGACCTCCTCTTCGCCCGTGCTTTCATTGTTGAATACCGCCTGGAAGGTGGAATCGAGCACGTTGCGACTCAGCGCCGCATGCACGTTGGGCGCCGCGCGCGTATCGATCGGGTCATTGAGTAGACGGGTACGAATGTCCACCCGGAACCATTCGTCCTTTTGCATGATGCGCTCGCCCGGCACCACGCGGTTGAACGTCCAGTCCACGTGCCCCTCGTCCAAAGCGCTGAGTCCTGCCGGGTTGAGGCTCACGCCCGCAATGGCACTGGTGCTTTGCGTATAGGGATCGCTGGAGGCGAGATAACCCTGACCATCCGGCAACTCGTCCACCACCTGGATGTCCTGTACCGCGATGTAAGTAAACCCGGGCGTCTGGAAACCGAACCAACCGCCGGTGTCGATGTGGAAATCGCACTCTTCACCGATCTGCACCTGGTCATCCGGCGAGCCGGGCGGCGGGTTGTTTTCCGAACACGTGCCCAGTTGGGTCTTGAGCAGGTTGAAACCGATGACGCGCGCCCGCACGCCGTCCAGTGAATAGTTGTTGGCACGGTTGGCGATAACCGACGTATCCGGCGTGGGGAACCACAACGGCGTGCCGTCACTCAAGGTGATCTCGCCCACCAGATCCGCGCGAAAGGTCAAATCGTCCGCGGCCAGTGCGAGCGGATCACTGCTCTTCACCACGTCGAAATTCAGCCGTACCGTCTGGCCCGGCGCAATAACATTGCCGGTGCACTGGTACACCGTAGCGTTGGCGGGAATGGGGGCCGGTTGGCGCCACACCGCCAGTGGCGGCGGATTACTGGCGACGGCGCATCCTGACGGGGCCGCCACCACGGACATAGTGGCGCCGAAGGTCACGAACGTGGTCCAGTCCCGTGCATCGTGACCGCCGTTGTTTGTCACTTCCACGGTCAGCGGCAGGGGCTGGGCCGGGTTGTTGGTGAGGATGAAGATCAGCTCGCCGCCGGCACTGTCGATGTCCACGTCCAGGTCTTCCGGCGACGCGGGAATGTTCGTGTCCACATAGGGATAACTGGACGGGTGCTGGATCACGCCCGGCTGGCAGAATTGTTCGAAATCCACCCAGAGCCGATTGGTCAGACCATTGTCGTTGTCCGGATCGGTGTCGGGGGGATCGCTGTTCGGCGCCTCTTCCCGCACATCGAGGTTGGCGACCTTGTCGTAATAATCGGGTTTGATCATCACGATGCGGAACTCCACCACCAGCCGGTCACCGTGACGCAGCAGGTTGCGCTGGTCGGGATAGTTCGGGTGCACCGTGCTGCTCCACAGCTCGAACTCGGGTGTGGTATTGCCGAGCGGCAGTGCCGGATCCGCCGTGCTGAGTGGAAAGGTCCCCGGCACCGGGTTGGTCCAGGTAATCCGGTCGGTCATGCCCGCGTAATTACCGTAGGCCGGATCGATGCTCACCGTGGGGGTGAAGGTCGGGTCCACGACATATTCCGCCGGCAACAGGTCCTTCAGCTTGATGTTCTTGACCGTGCCGCCGGTGTTGTTGGTGAGGGTAAGGCGCACGGTCCCCTTGCTGCCTACCGGTTGTGAAAAATTGGTGCCCCTGATCTGCCGTTGCACCTGCAGGTCGCCATTGCCCACGACGGTGCTGAAAAGGGCCGAATCCGAAAGTGTCACGGAGGGCGTCACCCCCCTCGTGCTTGCCGGAACGCTGATCCCGCCGTCAGGGTTGTCGATTTCACAACCCCATTCCAGCCCGCTGGCCGTATTCGTGCGGTTGTTGCACGAGCTGGTCGCCTTACCCACCAGGTACACGTAGGCACTGCCGGAGGCGGGAGCATCCACATAGGTGGTCGGTTCGTCGTTGCCGGGATTGCCGAAAGGATCATCCACGACGAAATCGCTGATGGACGTGGTAGGCCCGACCGTGCGGCAGGGCGAACCTCCCGGTGCCACACCGTTGTTGCTGGCCACTGCCGCTGCGGTGGTATTGGTGGGACACGCGTAATTGATCAGGAAATTGCCCGGACCCATGGCATCGCTCACGAGAATGTCCTGCATGGGCGCCAGGCCGCTGTTGCGGATCTCGATGCGCCAGATCAGGTCGTCGTTGATGTTGCCGTAGACCGGATCCGACCAGCTGCCCTGCGCCGCATCGACGTTGCGCCCGGTCTTGATGACGCGCGGAATGGGTTGGCGGATAGGCAGCTCTTCGAGCGCAGTACTTTCGGTCTGCAGGAAGGCATCACAGCTGGAGCGATAGCTGAGCGTGCCGCGAACGCGACGATCGGCCAGCACCAGGCCTTCGTCACTGAGCCCGGCGTCGCGCCGGACTTTGAACGTGATGTCCAGGCGGCTGTGCCGGTTGGACTGGCTGGGTTTTTTCGGACCCGGCAATTCGAAACCACCGAACGACCAGGTGAGTACGGAATTGTTGGTGCCGCTGACCGTCGGTTCGAACGCCCCAGGCGCGATCACATAGGTGCCCACGAACCGGGTAGACCCCGGCACGTAGGTGAGACCGGACACCCGCAGATCCTCACGCACGGTGAGATTGGTGAGGTCCACGCCAAGGGGGTTGCTGATGCTGAGGTGGACCTCGCCCTCGCCGCACAGCTCGCACCAGCTGATGCTCAAGTCGTGTTCGATGAACGCCACGCCCGCATCCGGCGTACAGCTCCCCGGCATGGCGCCGAGCGCCTGCTCAATGGGAAGGACGAGCGGAACGAAAGCGCACAGCCCCAGCAGGGCGCGCCTCAGTGTCTGCCCGAAATCCAATCCCCATCGCAAGGATTCGTCCTTCTAATTGATTGTTAGTCCAATCAATTCTAGGTAAATCCCCGACAGGGAACCGTGAAGGGAAGCCCAAAACAACGCACCTGCTTTCAAGGTTAAATCGTTGCTATGAGCTACCCTGTCGCGGCCCTCGCTTCCTTGCGCGGTGGTACGGCGACCGGTCCACGGCCGCCGTCACCGACGTCAGGTTGCCGGCAGGAAGTCGATGGGATACAGAATGGTGATGCGCGGAACGCCGTCCTTGGGCCCGAAATTGAACCGGCTCACCCGCGCGACGATTTCCTGTACCAATGCCTTCGACGCCAAATCGGTGGATTCCACCTTGCACGCGGAAACCTGACCGCCCGGCTCGATGGTAATGCGCAGCACCATCTTCCCTCGCAAGGTGGGGTCGTTGCGCAACTCGCGGTTGTAGATGCGATACAACGCCGCCTTGTAGCGGTCGAACACGATCTGGATTTCCTCGTCGGTGCGCGAGGGTCCCGGCCCATCGCTGAGCGGTCGGTCCGACGCGTAGCCCGTACCGATGGAACTCTCCACACGCGAGAACTGCACCCCGCCCATGCCGTTGCCTGCACCGCCCACGTTACGGCTCAGACCGGCGGTATTGATGCCGCGGCTCCCTTCCTTGGCCTGTGCCACCAGCAGCGACCGTTGCGCCTGGCCCGAGGCTTTCTTGCCACTGTCGTCGATGCGTGCATCGGCGCCCAACAGCGCCTCCGAGGACGTTTCCATGAGTTCGGAGAAGCTGTTCTTGAAGGCCAGCAATCCCGAACTCTCGGCTTTCTTGCGTGCCTGCTGGGTTTCAGCGGGCGTGGGTGCCTCTTTACTGGCGAGCTTCTTTTCCTTCTCCTGCAGCGGCCGCTCTTGCGGTTGCTCCGGCGGTTTGGGCGGCTCCTTTTTCACCAGCCGTGCCAACCGCTCGGGAATCTGCACCACCTCGTCCTGCGCCGGCGGTGTGATGGTCCACAAGGACATCAGCCAGGCGAGACTGAACGCCATGAACAGTGTCGTGAGCAACACCTTGCGGAAGCGCCACTCGTCCTCTCCCTGGCTGGTCCACGGCATGACCATGGGCCGATACGGCAGATCCTCGAAGTCGCGCTCGACGACGAACTCATATTTCGCGCGTTCCTCCTGCTCCTGGAGGCGGAGGAGCTCTTCTGCCAGAAAGTCGATGTTGTCCTGTTCCTGACGAATCTCCCGCACGATCCCCTGACGGCGCTGTTCCAGCGTGTCGACTTCTTCCTCGAATCCGTAAATGCCCTGCCGGATGCGCGCCAGGTTCTCGACCGGATCGTTGATCGCATCGAGCTCGCCCCAAAACAGATGCGCCGCGCCCATGGTGTGCAGCTTGTCCAGGGAAACGCAGACCTCTTTCAGGACCGCGTACTGCTGTCCCTCGGCGAGCAAACGCTCCATTTCCGCGTCCGCTTCACGGCGACGCACTTCAAGCGCAGCGACCTTCTCGCGCGCCTCGGCCATCTGCGCGTCGATCAACTGCCGATCTTCGGAAATCGCTGTACTCTCCATATCAGCCCTGGTGTGCCTTCTGGTTGACCGCCAGCGAAATCTTCGTGTATCCGGAACTGGTACACGTCGCCATGAGTTTTTTCAGCACTTTGAACGGAATGGACTTGTCCGCAAGGATGGTGACTTCCTTGCTTTCGGCCACCGTCTGGGTGTTGATACCGATGACGCTCTCCCTCAGCTTGATGAGACGCTCTCTCACCGGCTCGATGCGTTCGCCCTTGGTGGCCAGCACATCGTCCATGGAAACAACCGGCTCACCCTGCACCAGCACCTGCTCATTACTGACGAACAGGATCACCGTCTGGCGCGGTTTGGACTCCACCACCGAGTCAGGCAGAACGATGTTCTCCGGCGGTTCGAGCACTTCGGTCGCGGACTGATTGACCAGCAGGAAGAACACCAAGATGGTGAAAACATCCATCAACGACGTGAGGTTCAGGGCGCCTGACTTGTGCTTTTTCGCCCGCGCCATGCGCTTGATTCGTCGCGTATTCTTCATGGCGCATCACCTATGGACAATTCGGGGAACAGGACCATCTTGCGTACTTCGTCCTCCCCTTCCACTTTCACTTCGGCCAGTTTCACCGCATCCATCACATGGATGAGGTCCTCATAGGCCACGTCCGGCTCGATGAGAATGGTGGCGTCTTCCTTGTCGCCGTAGGTTTCCTTCAAGCCGATGAGCAGCTTGGAAAGGCCCGGGATGTCATATTTGTCTTCCTGCTTGGGCAATCTCGCGACGACCCGTTTACCATCGGCAAGCTCCAGCCCGCGCTGGCGTACGATCACCTCGATGACCACCCGCAGCTTGTCCGGCTTTGCTCCCCCCGCCGCGCCTTCCGGCAGATTGAGCTCCTGGATGGTGATGCGTGAGAACACGGCGGTAACCAGCAAAAACGGTATCAGCACCACCATCAGATTGAGGAAGGTGGTGATGTCCAGCTCCGGCGCGTCCTTGTGTCGTTTGTAGTGATGTGCCCTGGCCATGATCGAGCTACCCCGCTGTTCAGGCGGCTGCCTTCACGGTTTCGTACTGGCGTTTGGACGTACCCGAAATGATGTTGAGGGTCTTCACGGACGCCATCTCCAGGCTGTCGACGATTTCGCCGGTCCGCGCATTCAGGTAGGCGTGCACGATGAGCAGAGGAATCGCGACAATCAGGCCGAAGGCCGTGGTATTCATGGCTACGGAGATACTGGCTGACAGCAGATCGGCCTTTTCCGCCGGGTTGGCGTTGGCTACGGCGTTGAACGCGTCGATCAGACCGATAATGGTACCCAGCAGGCCGAGCAAGGTCGCGATGTTGGAAAACAGCGCGATGTACCCTGTGCGCTTCTCCAACTGTGGGATGATCTCCATCATGCCTTCTTCCATGGCGATCTCGATGTCCTCGCGGCGCCGCACGGTGCCTTGCCGGGCGAGGCCGAGGCCAAGCAACTGGCTGATGGTGGAAGTGTCATCCGCCGTGAGCGAGCGTGCCTTGTCGAAATCGCCGTCCACCAGCACGGGATGCAGCTGATCCCACATCTTGCGGTTGGCGCTGCGCACCAGGCTCAGCTTGACGTAACGCTCAATGGCGATGGCAAAGCCGATGGCGCCCACGAACAGGATGGGATACATGAACCATCCGCCGTCGCGAATGAAACTCACCAGGGTATCGATGATTTGCATGGTCTGGGCCTCTTCTTCTATTGATTCAAGGGTTGCTCAACTCGTAGAACCTGACTTCCCGCATGAACACCTCCCGGTCCACAGGGACCAGACGCGCATCAAGCAGATTGGAATTCAGATCACCGTCGTCACCGACGTCCGCGCCCTTCCAGGGCACGATGGTCAGTGACTTGGGCGCTTCGCTGTTGCCCACGATGGACATGCCTGAAATCACTTTCGCGTCATCCTCGGCGGGCTTTTCGGCCGCGAACGCAAACACCGGCAGTAGCAACAGAATCAGCATGACACCACGTTCATCGCGCATGGGGTTCTCCTAACGGGCGAGCCTGTTCTCGAGATCGGCTATCCACAGGGCGACGGACTTGTCCTCCGGAACGGCCGCACTGTAGATCCGGTAGTGCTCGAGGGCGCACTGGGCGTCGCCCAGAAACAGATCACACAGAATGCCGAGATTTCTCCGTGCCGGGAGATATTCCGGATAATTGCGCAGGACACGTTCGTAGGCCGCCCTCGCCTCGTGGAAGCGCCCGGTCTTACGCAGCACCAGCCCGTATTCATTGTTTGCCGCCGGGTGCTCGGGATTGATTGCCAACGCCTCTTTCAAACTTTTCTCGGCCTCTTCGAGTCTGTCGGTCTCTCGATAGGCAATCGCAAGATTGATATGCGGCGCGGTATTGCGACTGGCCTGTGGATGCGTGGTAATCGCCAACAGCAGCGCAATCCCCTCGTCGTACTTCTCTGCCTGCAGCAGGCTCACCGCCTTTTCGAAATCCTCCCGCAGCTCGGCACTTAACCTGACCTCCTCGCGGATGGCATAGCCGCCTGAGGAACGGGATGACTTACTCATACCCGCTGTCTGCCGGTCCGGGCTGGACACACAACCGGACAGCAGCGTCATCAGCATCAGCACCGGAAAAAGCAGTATGCGCAGCGTTCTCATGCCGGTTGCCCCGTCTTGCTTGCTGTCGCCTGCACCGGCGCCGCTTCATCCGTAGCTACGTCCGCCTGGCGGGCATGTTCATCGGACGACGACTGCCCCTGACGCACGATTTCGTATTTGTACACGCCGATGGATTCGATGTAGCCGCTGCCTTCCTCGGGCTTGGCGTAACGGGCCGGCACCAGCGCCGCGAGTTTCGACAGGCTCTTGTCGATCCAGGCGTTGAAGGTACCGAGGGCAAGCAGCTCCAGGTTTTTCTGGTGCACGTCGATGGCCTTCTCCTCGAAGGGATAGGCTTGTTCTTCGATGGCCAGTTCGTATTGCTCAAGTTCCAACGGGCTGAGATTGTCCGGGCGCTCCGAGGCCATGAGTGCCTTGCTGAAGTGCAGGTAGATTTCGGCCATGTAGAACGTGGCCGCCGCCGTGGTCTCCCCCACCTGGTACTGGGTCAGTTTCCCGAAACGATCCAGCGCCGCCTTCATGGCGGCCTGTTTTCGCTTCAGGTTCTTTTTGAAGGGTTTTGTCAGTTCGATCTCCACCAGCCGGGTGTACGAGGGCTCGGCCAAAGCCAGTGCCGAAACTGCGCCGAGATAACGGGTGCGCTCGGTGCGTTCGCGCCCGGCCCGGGCGTCCGCACTGACGATGCGTTCGAGTTCCTTGTGGTAGGCACTGGTATCGCTGACCGATTTGTACACGGCAGCCAGGCGGTAGCGCGCTTCGACCATCGTTTCCAGCGGCCGTGGGAACTGGCTGACGTAGCGCTTGTAGACCTTGACCGCCTCCCCGGGCTGTCCGGCTTGTTCGTGGAGTTCCGCCGCCAGCATGAGGGCACCGCGACGTACGTCCTCGTCGCGGGATTCGGCTTCGATACGTTCGTACTCGCGTGCGGCCAGGGCAAGTTTCCCGGCCTCCTTGTAGACGAAGGCGATCTTCTTGGTCACCTCGGGCAGCAGCTCGTGGCTGTTGAACGTCCTGCGGAATCCAAGCAGTACCTCTGCCGCCTGTTCCCAGTCCTGCAAGCGGATCAGCGCCGTGGCCGCGTCGAATTCAGCCGTTGGGCGAATCTTCGAATCAGGGGCATGGCGGGCAATGCGCAAATAGTGCTGCGCCGCCGTGGCGTCATCCCCGGTGGCAGCCGCCTGCTCGCCCTGCTTGTAAATCGACGCAGCGAGGTTTTCATACAGCGCGCCCCGAGACTTGTCGTTTTGGTCCGTGCGCTGTAATACATTGGCGTAGGCCAGTTCCGCGTCCGCGTACTGTTCCAGGTCGAAAGAGGCATGGGCCACCACCAGCCACGCCCCGCGCACGATCGCTGGTTTGGCTTGCGGATAGGTCTCGATGAGGCGGCGCCCCGTGGTCGCCGCCAGGGCATAGTCCTTCAGCGCGTACAGATCGTCAGCCGCTCCACCCAACACGAGGGCCGCTTTCTCGTGGCTGGGGAAAGCTTCGGCGAACCGCAACGAGGTACGAATCACATTGCGACGCGCCTGGATCCTGTCGCCCTGCGCACGCGCACCCATGTCCTGCCGATGCGCATACACGGCGGCATAGCCCGCATCGGATGCCTTCTCGTGGGGGGGGTAATCGTAGGCCGTACGCTCGTATTCCAGTGCTGCCTGCGCATAATCCTTGTGCTCCAGCAGCAGGTCGGCCAGTTGGTAATGGATGGGCGATGAGTCCGCGTCGCCGGGGAAGGATTCCAGGTATTCCCGATACCAGGTCAGCGCCTCGCCGTAATGTACCTCCCTGTCCTTCACAAGCCGTTTGTCCTGATACAGGGCATGGAAATGGTTGGCCAATTCCTTGAGATTGGTTTTCAGGTAGCCCAGGACTTCCGGATAGGCATCCACCTCGAAGTGCTTCCAGTACTCCGATTTCAGGCCGTAATTCTTGGCGAAATAGCGGTTGGCCTCGATGACGAGTTTGGGAAAGCCGCCTTCCTTGTAAATATCGATGACCCGCATATCGAAGCTCGGCGAGGCCTTGTGAAACGGATGCAGGCGCACGAAGGATTTATACGCCAGCGCTGCGTCGCTATATCGCCGCTTTTCGAGATAATGTTCACCGAGATTCGCGTAAATGTTCTCTTCGTACGAACGCGCCCCGTAACGCGCGAAATATTCGTCCGTCGCCGATGGCCCGCCCAGATAGGAGAAGCTGAAGCTCACCACACGAAACGTGTCGTCGATGCGTTTTTTCTCGATATCGTCCGCAGCGTTCGCCAGCTCGATGCCGCTGTCCAGTTTGTGATCGAGCAGGGCAATGAACTTGTGCAGGGCGTCTTCATACATCTCCTGTTTGTAGAGCGACCAACCCAGCTTGTAGAGCGCGAGTTCGTAATAGGAGGAACCCACGCCGATGTTCTCGATGGTTGCGTAAGCCTCCTCGGCATCCAGGTACCTTTTGCGGGTAAAAAAGTATTCGCCGCGCCTGAACTGGACTTCATCGATGTAGCGGGATTGGGGATAGTCACTGACCAGGCGGTTCATCACCTTCATCGCCTCTTCCACCTCACCCAACTCTTCGTAGGCGCGCGCCATCTGATAGAGCACCTGGTCGTTGCGCTCGTACAGTGGATACTTCGCCAGCAACTTCTGGTAGAGCGCAATCGCCTCCACGGCATCCGCCCGCAGCAGGTCGTCCTCCACGTCGGGATGCGTAAAATCCTGCGCCCCGCCCGGTGCACTTTTCGCCTGGGCTGCGGTGGCGCGTTGCTCGAAGTCGTCCTGGGACTCACGCGTGGCCGGAATCGGCCGTGCCGATGGCGCCGCAGCCGGGCGCTTCACCACGGCCGGCGCTGGACTGGGCGGCGGCACCGGGGTGTCCTGGGTCGCCGTGGCAGGCTGTGCCGGGGCGCTGCCGGTGAGCCCGTATTCTTTTTCGATCTTGAGATCCGCCAGACGACGGATGGCCTCGGGCGTCATGGCCGATTCGGGGGTGACGGCGAGGAACTGCCGATAACTCTCGATGGCTTTTTCCAGGCCGCCCTCGATCTGCGCTTCCTTGATTTCAATGCGAACGTTGTGCAACTGCGCCAGGGTCTCGCCATCGGCGGCATACCGGCAGCCCGGCAGCGCCAGAGCAAGGCAAGCGAACAGCAGGGGCGTGCGCATCCTCATGGCGCTACGGCCTCCGTGCCCTGCTTGCCCGTGGCGCGGTCGTAGCTGTCGGCCAGTGCGAACCGGGCCTTCACCTGGTATTCCTCAAGGCGCTGACGGCGACGATCCAACTCCTCGATGGCCATGGCTTCCATGAGGCTGCCCTGGCGGGCCATGAGACGTGTGATGGTTTCCTGTGCCCGCACGGCGCGGGCCTTCAGTCTGCGCAGGGTGTCTTCATAACCCTCATAACTTTGCGTAGCCGCCTGGCGGGTACGCACGAACGAGGCATAGATTTCATCGAGCCGTTGGATCGCCTGATCCAATTCACGCAGATGGGTGTACGCCTCGGTGAGACGGCGGTGGTAATCGGTATGGATGTTCCAGTGCAACACCCCTTTCAACCGGTGGATGCGCGCCAGCACCGGCGCCGCATCCGCCCGTCTGCGGTCGATGCCCTGTTCCATGCGCACAAGGCGTTCACTGACCTGGCGCTCCTCGGCCGTAATCAGCAGCTCGGGGCGCGGCATGACCAGCAGGGATTGCAGGCGTTGGTTCAGGTGATCACGCTGCTCCAGGCGCAGCTTGCGTTGTGAATCGAGGAGACGGAATTGACGATCGATCGCCGGCAGCAACGGCTGGTAGTAGGCGCGTCTGAGGGCGATGACCTCTTCGTAAGCCGCCAGATGTCCGGCCCAGGCGGCGGTCTTCTTGCGCAGCGCCTCGAGATCCAGATAGTTCTTAAGTGATTCCTGGAAATCGTGCGAGGCCAGCAACTCGGTGAGGTACCAGGTCTCGGGCGCGTCGGGCAGTTCACGCAGCTTGATCACCCAGTTGCTGTCCTGCTTCAGCTCCTCACGCACCAGCGCCTTGAGGAACCGGCCTTCGCGGATGCTGACGATGGACGCATCGAGCCGCGACAGCTCC
Organism: Gammaproteobacteria bacterium; assembly: GCA_041687015.1. Classification (GTDB taxonomy): domain Bacteria; phylum Pseudomonadota; class Gammaproteobacteria; order Thiohalomonadales; family Thiohalomonadaceae; genus JALOAT01. Next base: position 54,288 of record JAWLCT010000009.1, on the reverse strand, counting down.
TTGCCGAAAGCCTCCAGAGCGCTCCCGTACAGCAGTGCCGCCTTGCCGTGAACATCGAGTTTGCCGTAGGCGTAAGGCACGGCAAGCAAGGCCTCCTGGACGGCCCGATCGGTCACGTTGCGGCCCGCGAGCAGGGTCCACGGCACCAGCGCCCGGTCATACTGTTCCTGAGAGGCACTGGCCCAACCGGCGCTGAGCAATGCCCGGTTGGAAAACGGGCCCTTGAGACGCACGCGATCGAGATATTGCACGGCCTGGGCGAAGCGTTCGTCTTCCAGCAAGCGGCTCCCCAGCACGAAATTGGCCTTGTCGCGGATGGCCTGCGAGGCCGCGTCCGCACCCGCGACTTCACCGGCCCTGGCCAGTTGCATGACCGCCTGTTCCTGCCGGCCGGCCAGAAACAGCGCAATGCCCAGGTTGTATTCGACAAAGCCTCGATAGGCTTCCGCACCGCGGAGCTTTTCGAGCAGGGCGATGGCTTCGGAAAAACGGCCATTTGCGAGGTACACCTGCGCACGCAGGAAGGCGAGATCGTCGCGAATGCTGTCGGGCACCGGTCCATCGATGCGCTCCAGCGCGTGCAGTGCCTGAGCCGGCTGCGCTTTCTGGAAGTGCAGTTTTGCCAGTCGATACGCGGCTTCGTTGCGCACAGCGGGCGCCACGTTGGCTTCGAGCACGGCCTTGATGGCGCGCCCGGCGCGGTTGTGCATGCGATAGGACAGCTCGAAGTCACCCACCGAGAACTCCGCATCGTTGATGTGGAAGTGCAGGGAATCAAGCTGCGGTTCGTCCAGGTCGTGGTACTGGACCAGTTCGTGGTCCAGCCGCGCGATGGCGGAGAACCATTCGCCCTGGCGCGCGTAATACAGCGCTTCCCCAAAGTGCAGGTCCTTCAGTCCGCCGCTGGCGGAGGTCATGGCGGGAAGGCACAGCAACATGCCGCCGTAAATGCAACGGCGCACCCGATTCACGGCTACCGCTCCCTGACGTCGATGCCAGGGCCCGACCCGGGGCCGGCCAATCGGATCTCCACCAGTTTCGGGCCGATACCCTTCTCGATGTTGGCGGTGGTGGTGTGACGATAATCACTGCCACCTTCCGATTTGCCGATGACACTCACCTGCAAGGCATGGGTGCCCGTGGTGATGTTGCCGGTATAAACACGCTGGACACCGCCTTTTTGCAGCGCTTCCAGTTCCTTGAAGGTGTAGAGATGATGAGCGACCTCCTTGCCGTCCAGCTGAATGTCGATGGCGTCGAGGCGAAACCCCTCGCCGCTCGCCAGCGAAACGAACAGGGACACCTGCGTGCCCGAGGGATAGAGCAGTTTCTCTTCCAGGCGATTGAGCTCCGCCGCAATCGCCAGCACGTCGGTTTTGATGTCCTGCACCTGCTCATCGAGGCCCTTCATCTGCTCCCTGACACCGGGCGCTGCCCAGCCGGGGGCGACCAGCACCCAGCCAATCAGGCATGCCACGACGCGTCTGAAAACCGGCCCCATAACGATTCCCTAGCCCTAGCTACAAGAAAAAAGCTAGCGAAGTCTAAAGGTTACCGTTAGCGCAAAACCGACGAACACTGCACACTTCGGGAAAGTGCCACCTCATTTTGGCGGTTTCCATGAACCGGTTCCCATCGCAGCGCCCACGTCGGGCATCTGGTCCCGATGAGTCGCGGGCGTGCGGTTGCTTGACCTTGCCCCGCCCGGGCCGCTAAAGTCCCGCCCCGCTACAGGTTCCCCGAGGGCATCCGCCCGAGGGGTTAAACGGGAAGCCGGTGCGCTCTTTGGAGCCATGCCGGCGCTGCCCCCGCAACGGTAGACGAGTCGAAGGTCTGCACGACGCCACTGTGCCCACGGCATGGGAAGGCGCAGACCTCGGGATAGCCCGCTCGTAAGCCCGGAGACCGGCCTGTCGCATCAACGGCGGTATTGCGGAGGGCGATACCACGACGCGACAGCCCGCCTGCCCCGTCCATCTCCTCCGCTTCCGCTTCGACGAAATCCCGTATCGCGCGGGTGTGCGCGAGGAGAACAAGCAATGAATTTCCGTCCCCTGACGGCGGTGGGGCTGCTGTGCGCCCTGTCAACGGTGCATGCCGTGGAATCCGCCTCCCCCATCATCGTCACTGCCAGTCGTGTGGCCGAGACCGCCGACGAATCCCTGGCGCCGGTCACCGTCATCGAACGCACGGACATCGAGCGCAGCCAGTCGCAAAGCCTGAGTGACCTCTTGCGCGCCACGCCCGGCGTTTCGCTGGACGTCAACGGCGGTCGCGGCAAACTCACCAACCTGATGCTGCGCGGCACGGCGTCCAACCACACCCTGGTGCTGGTGGACGGCATCAAGGTGGGCAGCGCCACCAACGGCCAGGTCGCCCTGCAGGATATTCCCGCCGCGCAAATCGAACGCATCGAAATCGTGCGCGGACCCCGCTCCAGTCTCTACGGCTCCGAGGCCATCGGCGGCGTGATCCAGATCTTCACCCGGCGTCCCGAGGACGGCTTGAATCCCAACGCGAGCCTCACCGTGGGCAGTTACGGCACGCGGGAGGCCAGTGCGGGCGTGAACGGCAGACACGGCGCCAGCTGGTACAGCGTGCAGGTGCAGGGTGTGGCGACCGACGGCTTCGACGCCTATTTGCCGGCGGAACCGGATGACGATGGCTACCTGTCCCGTTCCGCGAGCGTGCGTGCAGGCCACGCCTTTGCCTCGGGGCTGGACATGGAACTGCACGCGTTTCGGAGCGAATCGGAAAACGACTATGACGGGACCTACCAAAACGAGACCGAATCCTCCATCGAGGTGGTGGGTGGCCGCCTTGGTTACGAGATAGCCGACTTCTGGCACGCGGCGCTGACCGCCGGCCGCTCGCGGGATGACTCGGACAACTTGAAGGACGGTGTCTTTTCCACACGTTTCGACACGCAGCGCGACAGTGCCTCGCTACAGAACGACTTCAGCCTGGGCGATCATTTGCTGACCCTCGGCTTCGACTACCAGGCGGATCAGGTCGACAGTACCGAAGCGTATGACGTGGACAGCCGCATCAACCGGGGTTTGTTCACCCAATACAGGACCGCTTTCGGCGCTCACGATCTCCAACTGGCTATGCGCGGCGACGATAACGAGCAGTTCGGCTACCACCGCACCGGCAATCTCGCCTGGGGCATGGGTTTCGGTGACGGTTTGCGTGTCACCGCCGCCTACGGTACCGCCTTCAACGCGCCCAGCTTCAACGATCTTTACTGGCCGTTTGTGGGCAATCCCGACCTGGAACCGGAAACCGCCAGCTCTACGGAAATCGGTCTCCAGACGCTGACGGGACCGATGCGGCTCGACCTGCGCCTGTTCCGGACCGACCTGAATAACCTGATCACCTGGGCCTGCACGGTCAATTGCACCGACGCGGATTGGCTGAACGATGTCTGGCAGCCGGTCAATGTCAATCGTGCCCGCATCGATGGCATCGAACTGGCGCTGAGCGGGGATCTGGCCGGGTGGGCAACCCGTGTGGCGATCACCGTGCTGGACCCGCGCGATGAGGCGACGGGCAACGTATTGGCGCGCCGCTCGCGCGAGGCGCTGCGTGTGGATACGGACCGCGTTTTCGACAGCTTCGGCCTGGGCGCAACCCTGATTGCCGAGGGAGACCGCTACGACGACCCGGACAACACACAGGAACTCGCCGGCTACGCCACCCTCGACCTGCGTGCCGACTATGCCGTGGCGCATGACTGGCGCCTCGGTGCCCGCATCGAGAACGTCTTCGATCAGGACTACCAGACTGCCGCCGGTTACGCTCAACCGGAGCGTAGCTACTACCTGACCCTCGCCTGGCGTCCTTGACATGAAAAAGGAGTTTCAGATGCCTACGTCATTTCACCAGCGCGTACTTATCGGCCTCACGCTTGCCACCGCCATGGCCGCGACGCGCAGCCACCATTTTGCAGACCTCAACCACCTGCCCGACGCCTCCTGGGCGGTCTTTTTCCTGGCCGGTTTCTATCTGCTGCGCGGCTGGACGTTTACCGGCCTACTTGGTGTCGCCGCACTCAGCGATGTCGTCGCCATCAGCTGGGGCGGCGTCAGCGACTTCTGTGTCAGTCCCGCTTACGGTTTTCTGTTGCCCGCCTACGGCGCGCTGTTCATGGCAGGACGCTGGTTTGCGGCGCGTTACCGGTTTGCGCCCCCGGCCATCGTGACTTTCGTGGCCGCAGCATTCACCGGCACGCTGGTTTCGGAACTGCTCTCCAGCGGTGGGTTTTACTTCTTCTCGGGGCGCTTCGTCGCGCCGACGTTCGCCGAGTTTGGTGAACGCCTCATGCACTATTTTCCGGGCCAGCTGGAGGGGGTTGCCGTGTACCTGGGTGTCGCTGCAATCGTCCATATCGGATTCACCTTGGCCAGCGAACACAAAGCGTTCAGAGGCGCGCAACGGCCGTGAGCGACCGCGCTGTATCCGCTCACGGCCGCCCGCGCTTGCAGAGCGAACAGCGTGCGGTGGAACCGGCCGGAGGGAGGTAGTGGCATGCGTGGATTGATCGCCGCACTGGTTTGGCTGTTCGCCCACGCAGCGGTTGCGGACATCGTGGTGCGTGACGATCGCGGCCGCGAGCTGCGACTGGCAACGCCCGCGGAACGTATTGTGAGTCTGTCGCCTCACGGGACGGAGTTGTTATTTGCCGCCGGGGCCGGTGAACGCGTGGTGGGCGCCGTGGAGTACAGCGACTACCCGGCAGCGGCCAGCGCCCTTCCGCGTGTGGGGTCCTACACGGCCTTCGATGTGGAACGCATCCTTGCCCTCAAGCCGGATCTCGTGGTGGGCTGGTACAGCGGTAACGGGCCCGGGGCCCTGGAACGCCTGCGCAAGCTCGGGCTCACGGTCTACGTCACTGAGTCGCGCCGCTTCGAGGACGTGCTGCGCAACATCGAAGGGCTGGGTGCGCTCGCGGGCACCGATGCGAACGCCAGGGCAACCACCGCCGCACTACGCGATCGCCTCGCGCGCCTGCGATCGTCGTACGCAGGCAAGTCCACCGTGTCGGTGTTCTATCAGGTCTGGCATCGGCCGCTCATGACCGTGGGCGGCCCGCACCTGGTGACGCACATGATTGAGATCTGCGGCGGCCAGAACGTGTTCTCGAACGTCGATGCACTCGCCCCCAGCATCGATGTGGAAGCGGTACTGGCCGCCGATCCGGAGGCCATCGTGGCCAGTGGCATGGCCGAGGAACGCCCGGAGTGGCTGGACGACTGGCGGCGCTGGCCGCAACTGCAGGCGGTGCGCGCTGAAAACCTGTTCTTCATACCGCCGGACCTGCTGCAACGGCCCACGCCGCGCCTGCTCGATGGCGCGGAGCGCCTGTGTCACGCATTGGATTCCGTGCGCAGGGAACGCGGGCAGTGAAGACGTTCACGTTCATGGTGCAAGGCACCACGTCCGATGCCGGCAAGAGCACGCTGGTGGCCGGGCTGTGTCGCGTGCTGGCCCGTCGCGGTGTGCGCGTGGCCCCCTTCAAGCCGCAGAACATGGCGCTCAACAGTGCCGTGACCGCCGATGGCGGTGAAATCGGACGTGCCCAGGCGGTCCAGGCACAGGCCTGCGGCCTCGCGCCGCACACCGACATGAATCCGGTATTGCTCAAGCCCACCACGGACGTCGGCGCCCAGGTGATCGTGCACGGCCGTGCCCTGGCCAACATGGATGCCGTGGACTACCACGCTTACAAACGCCTGGCGCGTGAAGCGGTGCTGGCGTCCTTCGCGCGGCTTTGCGCCCGCTACCAGGCGGTGGTGGTGGAAGGCGCCGGCAGCCCGGCGGAAGTCAACCTGCGCGAGGGCGATATCGCCAACATGGGTTTCGCCGAAGCGGTGGACTGCCCGGTGATTCTGATCGCCGATATCGATCGCGGCGGTGTGTTCGCCCACCTGGTGGGCACGCTGGCACTGCTCTCGGAGAGCGAACGTGCGCGGGTCATCGGCTTCGTCATCAACCGTTTTCGCGGTGACCTGGCCCTGCTGGAACCGGGATTGCGCTGGCTGGAGGCGCACACGGGCAAACCGGTGCTGGGCGTGCTCCCGTTCCTGCACGGCCTGCATCTGGAGGCCGAAGACGCCATCGAAGCGACGCAAAACACCGGCACAGCAAGTCTGCGCGTGGTGGTCCTGGTGCTGCCGCGCATCAGCAATCACACGGATTTCGATCCCCTGCGCCTGCACCCGCAGGTGGACCTGGTGTTCGCCGATCCCAAACAGCCGTTGCCGCCGTGCGATTTGGTGATCCTGCCCGGCAGCAAGAGTGTGCGCGCCGATTGCGATCACCTGCGCGCCCACGGCTGGGACATCGCCTTGCAGAGGCACCTGCGCTATGGCGGGAAGCTGCTCGGGATCTGTGGCGGCTTTCAGATGCTTGGCCACAGCGTGTGCGACCCGCTCGGCATCGAAGGCCCACCGGGCGAGAGTGCAGGTTTCGGTTTTCTGGATGTGCACACCACCCTTGAATCGGAAAAACAACTGCGCAACGTGCGGGGCACACTCGCCTTCGCCGACGCGCCCGTGCACGGCTATGAAATCCATGCCGGTGTCACGGAAGGTGCGGATCGCGTGCGTCCGTTCGCGCAACTCGGCCACGGAGCCGATGGCGCCGTATCGGCGGACGGACACGTCATGGGCACGTATCTGCACGGCCTGTTCGAAGCACCCGCTGCGTGCGACGCGGTGCTGCGCTGGGCCGGGCTGGCCGAACCCGTCAGCCCCGACTACCATGCGCGCCGCGAAGCGGATATCGAACGGCTCGCGGATGCGGTGGAGACACACATTGACCTGGAGCGCCTGCTCCAGAGATAAGGGTGGAGCACGGCGCAAATTGCGACGCGCACAGCTACGGCTGAGAAACGGTGCCTGTTGCGCAAGCGCGGGATAGTAGCGAATGAAAGAATTGATATTAGGTGGAGTACGTTCGGGCAAGAGCCGCCTCGCCGAACGCCTGGCCGGCGATAGCGGGCTGGCCGTCACCTACATCGCCACGGCGACCGTCGGCGACGAGGAAATGCGCGCGCGCATCGAACATCACAAGGCGCACCGCGATCGGTCATGGGCACTGGTGGAAGAACCCGTGGCCCTGGCAGCCACGCTGCAGGCCCACGCCGCGGAAGACCGCTGTCTGTTGGTGGACTGCCTCACCCTGTGGCTCACCAACCTGCTGTGCAGCAACGACACGGACGCACTGGTCCGCGAGCGCGACGCCCTGTTGTCGGTACTGCCGGGCCTGCCCGGGCACATTCTTCTGGTATCCAACGAAACCAGTCTCGGCGTGATCCCCGCCGATCCCTTGTCGCGCAGCTTTTGTGATGAGGCGGGGCGCCTGCACCAGGCCTTGGCGGTCCGCTGTGATCGCGTGATCTTCACCGTAGCGGGTCTGCCCCACCTACTCAAAGGAGCCCCGTTGTGACTGACACGGCATGGTTGTGCGCACCCTGCGCGATACCGAGCGAGACGGCCCGGGCCGCCGCCGAAGCGCGCCAGCAGGTCCTCACCAAACCGCGCGGCGCGCTGGGTCGACTGGAACAAGCAGCGATCCAACTGGCAGCGCTCCAAAACACCTCCCAACCGTCGCTCGACCGGGTGCACATCGCCGTTTTCGCCGGGGATCACGGGGTGGCCGCGCAGGGCGTGTCCGCCTTCCCGCAATCGGTCACCGCGGAAATGGTGCGCAACTTCACGCGTGGCGGCGCTGCCATCAGCGTGCTCGCCCGGCAGCTGGGTGCGGCGCTCGAAGTGATCAATCTGGGTACCGTGGTGGAACTGGATCTGCCCGAGGTGCGCACATTGCACCTGGGTGCGGGCACGGCCGATTTCACCCAGGGCCCGGCCATGAGCGAGGAGCAATTCGCCCGCGCCCTGGCTGCCGGTCGGGACAGCGCACGACGGGCCGCACACGCCGGCGCGCAGTGCTACATCGGCGGCGAAATGGGCATCGGCAACACCACCACCGCCGCCGCCCTCGCCTGCGCACTGCTCGACCTGCCGCCCGTGCGGCTCACCGGTCCCGGCACAGGGGTGGACAGCGAAGGCATCGCACGCAAGATCGCGGTCATCGAACGGGCGCTGGAAATCCACGCCACCCCTCTGCAATCACCCGATGAGGTGCTGCGTCGATTGGGCGGTTTCGAGATCGCCGCACTTAGCGGCGCCTTCGTCGCCTGCGCCCAGCTGGGCCTGCCCATCCTGGTGGACGGCTTCATCACCACGGCCGCACTGCTCGCTGCCGAACGACTGCGGCCCGGTGTTCGCCAGTGGTGCCTGTTCGGCCACGCCTCCGCCGAGCCGGGCCATGCGCTGTTGCTGGCAACGCTGGAGGCACAACCCCTGCTCGCGCTGGGCATGCGCCTTGGCGAAGGCAGCGGGGCCGCGACCGCTGTCCCCCTGCTGCGGCTCGCCTGTGCCTTGCACAATGACATGGCCACCTTTACCGAAGCGGGCGTGTCCGACGGGGGCGCATGATGCGCGCGTTTCTCCTCGCCTTGCAGTTCCTCACCCGCCTGCCCGTACCGGGCGCGCGGTCGTACGATGAACGATTGCTCGGCCATTCCGTGCTGTTCTATCCCTGGGTGGGCCTGATCATCGGCGCGTTGCTCGCCGCCCTCGCGATCCTGCTTGCCCAGGCGCCGGTGAACCTGGCCGCCGCGCTGATATTGGTGGCTTGGGTGCTGCTCACCGGCGCCTTGCACCTGGACGGGCTGGCCGACAGCGCCGACGCCTGGGTGGGCGGACACGGCGATCGTGAACGTACCCTCGCCATCATGAAAGATCCGAACGCCGGCCCCGTAGGGGTCACCCTGGTGGTGCTGGTGTTGCTGGTGAAGTATGCCGGCCTGCAGACACTCCTGAGCGCGCCGTCTCAGGCGGCCATCCTGCTCGTACCACTGCTGGGCCGCGCGGCCATTCCGCTGCTGTTTCTCACCACGCCTTACGTGCGCCCGGGTGGCCTGGGCGAAGCCATGGCACAGCACCTGCCCCGCGGCGCCGCGGTCCTGACGCTGACGGCCAGCGTGCTGCTTGCGCTCACGCTGACCGGTCCGCTGCCGTTGCTTGCCGCCGCCGGGGTGTTCCTGGTGTTACGCGCCCTCATGCGCCGTCGGCTCGGTGGGACCACCGGCGATACCGCCGGCGCCCTGGTGGAAACCATCGAGGCCGCAGCGCTTGCGGCGGCGGCATTGGGGGGCTGACATGCTCGCCGAACTCGCCCCCTTCCTCACCTGTCCCCTCTGCGGTGGAGACCTGCGCCTGCAGGACAACGCATTACGTTGTCCTGCAGGCCACAGTTTCGACCGCGCCCGCCAGGGCTATGTGAACCTGCTGACCGGCCACCAAACGCCGGGCACCGCCGATACGACCGAGATGGTACAGGCCCGCGAGGACTTCTTGTCGGCAGGCCATTACGCGCCGCTGGCCGAACGGCTGGCCGAGCGTGCCGCGGCGCTCATGCCCCAGAGCCTGATCATTGATGCCGGCGCCGGAACGGGCTATTACCTGCGCGCGGTGCTGGAGTCGTTGCCGGCGGCCTGCGGCCTGGCGCTGGATGTTTCCAAGTTCGCGCTGCGCCGTGCCGCCCGTGTGCCGCGTGCGGCGGCGGTGGTTTGGGACCTGTGGCGGCCACTGCCGGTGAAAGCCGGCAGCGCTGGACTGATCTTGAACGTGTTCGCGCCCCGCAATGGGCCCGAGTTTCGCCGGGTGCTGTCAGATGATGGGGTGTTGCTGGTGGTGACGCCGGGCGCCGAACATCTGGCGGAATTGGTGCGTTCGCTGGGGTTGATTTCGGTGGATGAACGCAAGGAAGAACGGCTGGAAGACAGTCTGCTGCCCTCTTTCCGTCGCGTGGAACGTGAAATCCTGAGTTACCCCCTGCGCCTGAACCACGCCGAGGCACACATCCTGGTGGGCATGGGGCCCAGCGCCCGTCACCTCAGTTCACAGCAACTGAGGGAACGCATCGGGCGCCTCCCGGAATCCGTCCGGGTGACGGCGTCCTTCGTCATCTCGGTGTTTCGCCCCGCGTGAAACGCAGCGGTCGGGCGGATTATCGGATCAGCGAGAGCGCTGCCGAAAACGCGGCATCCGCCTCGGGGAGGACCGCCTCCAGGGTGTCCGGGGTCAGGCCCGCCTGCGCCCAGGTGTTCGGCTCCCGGGGCAGGTAGTCGCGAACTTCTTCGGGGCGAAACGACGGGGCCCGGCTTGCCGCCAGCGCCAAATGCACCAGCGCGACCTCGGCCTGGTAGGACGCTGCCTGCTGCGGATGGATGTGGTGGGCCAGCACGGCACAGAGCAGTTCCGGGAGTTTCCAGTGCCTGGCCAGCGCCGCACCGACTTCCGCATAGTCGAAACCGATGACTTCCCGCTGTGCCTCGTACAAGGGCTGACCACGATAGCGGTGCTCAAGCAGGGTCTTCCTGCCGAGCTCCGGCAGACGCATGTAAATCACCAGATGCCCGATGCCGTGCAGCAGGGCAGCGATGAACAGGTGTTCAGGATCGCCCATGCTGCGACGGGCCGCCAGCAGTCGGGCGATCACCGCACAGCGTACGCTTTGACGCCAGAACAGGTAGATGTCGATCAGCCCGGGCGGGATGCCCTCGAAGTGGCGAATGACCTCGGTCGCCAGCACGAGCTGCTTCAGTTCCCGCACCCCCACCACGCTGACGGCTTCACCGATGCTGTGGATTGGGTGCGAAAGCCCGAAAAAAGGGCTGTTGGCAATCCGCAGCAGCCGCGCGGTCAGCGAGGGATCATGCTCGATGACCTCGGCCACCGCGGAAAGCATGGCCTCGGAGTGTTCCAGAAGGTGGCAAAGCCGGGCGTAGATCTCCGGTGGTGAGGCCAGCGCGATATCGCCCAGCAGCAGATCGTCGACCTTGAGGTCCGTCCGGTCGAAACGGATGAACGTCATTGTTTTTTCTGATCCCTTGCGGCCTTCAAGTCGGTGGTCGGACGTCCAATATAGTAGCCCTGAGCATAATCGATACCCATCTCGACCAACAGGCGGAAGGTCTCGCCGTCCTCGATGAATTCGACCACGACCCCCTTGTCCAGGCTATGGCCGATGTCGACCATGGACTGCACGATGGCCTGGTCTCGTCGGTCTTCCCGAATACCGACGATGAATGAGCCGTCAATTTTCAGCATATCGATTGGAAATTGTTTGATGTAGCTGTAAGAACTGAAGCCCGAGCCGAAATCGTCCAGGGCGAAACGGCAGCCCAGCTCACTGATTTCACTGATCATGCGTCGCGTGTGGGCGAGGTTCATGATAGCGGCAGTTTCTGTGATCTCGAAGGTGAGCCGCTCGGGCGCGAGACCCGTCATGGTCAGCTTCTCCTTCAGGAGAGGCAATAATCCGGCCTCCTGAAAGGCATGGCTGGACAGATTGACCGCCAGGTGGAGATCGGGGTGCTCGACCAGGTAGTCCAGCGCCTTGTTCACCACCCACAGATCGATCTGCTTGGCCAGTCCCAGCCGCTCCGCAGCCAGCATGAAGCGCGCCGATTCGCCGTCTCCTCCGCAGGAGGACGGGATTCGCAGCAGCGCCTCGTAATGGGAGATGCGCCCCTCGGCGACCGCGAGTATGGGCTGGAAGGCCAGAAAGAAGCGATTCTCCGCCAACGCCTGCCGGATGGGCCTGGCCCAGTGCATGTCCTCGCGCAAGTGTTCGAGGGCATGGTCGTCGCGGCTGAACAGGTGAACGGCATTGCCGCCGCGGGTCTTGGCCACGTAACAGGCCTGCTCCGCCTGGGCGAGCACCTGGCTGGCGTTGGCGACCGAGCCGGGCAGAAAGACCGCGACCCCGATGCTGGCCGCCACATGATAAACGATGTGCACGCCATCCGGCTCGATGCCTGACACGCTGGCACGCAGATCTTCCGCAAGCCGCATGGCTTCCGCCTCATCCGCCCCTTGCAGCAGCACCGCGAATTCGTCCGAGCCGAGGCGGGCAAGCAGGTATTCCCGTGGCAGCGCGGCTCGCAGCAGGTTGGCCACTTCCAGCAGCAGGTGATCGCCGGTGCCATGGCCCACTGCTTCATTGTGAAGCTTGAACCGATCGAGATCCAGGTGCAGCAGGGCATTGGGGATATTGCGACGGTTGCCCAATTCGATGGAGGCTTCGAGCGCCTTCTCGAACGCACTGCGATTGGCGAGTTCGGTCACGGGGTCGTGGTGGGCGGCATAATGACTGCGCGCTTCCATGATCCTGCGATCTGCCAGTTGCATGCGGTAGATTTGTTCCCGCTCGATGCGCAAACGTCGTTCGCTCAGCAACTTCTGTGCGAGCTGAAGGCGTATCAACGCATCGCCGGAAAGGCTGCCGTCCGCCGCGTGCAGCACATCCACGCAGCCCGACGTCAGTGCCGTGTGAATCGTCGAAACCGCCGGCGCGGGGCCATGCACCAGCGCGACCAGCGCCAGCCAACCTTCGTCCACAAGCCCCGCAAGGGGTCGGCACTGACCCAGGAATTCCTCGTCGATTTCACGGGTGGTGATGATCGCCAAGGCGGGCTGCACGGATGCTTCGTATTGCAACGCCCGTAATCGCGGTGCCAGTTCCTTGATCGTCTCGAGGTCGATGACAGTCCTTGCACCGTTGCCTCGCAATTGTTCGCTGACCCAGTCGGGCGCGTTGCCCGAACTATCCGTAACGTAGATCGTCGCGTCTAAAAAGGCCTGCTGAAGGCCCATGGCGCGCTCCCCTTCCACATGAACACCTTTGTTTTTTCTTTTTCTTGAAAGCGCCAGTGTACAAGCCCGCCCGGGTTAAACACCACCGTCGACGCCATTGCCGGGGCGTTAAGGAAAACGCTCATCCCAATGCGTTCCGGTGGCGGTACAGGCATCGCCTTGCTCCGCGTTAGTTGTGCGCAGCGGTTCACACATTCTTCATACCACGGCTTTCGCTTATTGCATGTTAGACAGAAGCGAGACGGTAAAATCACCAGACGCGCCCACGTCGACCCGGTAGAGGCGATCAAAACCTTCCCCGAGTGTCGGTCGCTCCAGGCGTTTCAACGTCCCGAGCAATGCCTTGACGGGGACCACTGCCCTTTCGTGACGTTGTTGATTCCAGAGAATGGCCCGGGTGACCTGCGGCTCGAAGAAATATCCGTTGATGGTAAATCCGCCCGCCCTGGCGCGCTGCAGATAGATGGCGCGCTGGCTGCGCAATACGTTGGTGTTGTCAATCACGAAGGCTTGTTTCGCGGCGATGCAGGCATCCAGGAGCACCCGCTCGCGGTGGCGTGTCTTCAGCATGTCCAGGCTGAGTCGGATATGGGTGGAGAAGAAGCGCCGGCGGTAGAAGGTGGTTTTCCCGGAACCCTGGATACCGATGAAGATGACCGCCTCCACGCGCCCTCCTCGTCCAAGGTGTTCGCCTTGCCGAAGCTTAGGGGAAAGTGACCAACCGGTGAGTGGTCGAGACAGGGGCCATCACAGTTCGGGCCGGGATGGCGGCAAGAGGGGTTCGAGGAGTTGGCTGCGTTCGCCGCTCAGCAGACGCAGCAGTTCGTGCCGGGCGGTGTCGCGCGCAATGCCGCGCGCCTCCAGCAGGTCGAGCAGCTGTTCGAACCGAAGGCGCCGGCGCAGACCCTGCTCGCTTTGATCACGCCGGTCGTTGAACACGTCCATGAGCGTGGAGCCGCACACGCAGTTCCGGAACAGCTCCACCACCGTGCGGTCGCCCCCGTCCTCCGAGGCTTTCAACCCGCTGTGATTGCCGCGCACCGCCTCGGTTTGGCGCAGGAAATCCTCCACGGAATGGTAGAGGCGTCCGCAATTGCCGCAGCGTTTGGGAAAGGTATCGGCAGCGAGTGCCGTCAGGCCTTCATAAAACGCCAGGTGATCGCCGCCCATCAGGCCAGGCCGGGCAGGAGTTGCTTGATACCGTTGGCCATGATTTCCACGGCGATGGCGGCCATGATGAGCCCCATCAGGCGCGTCACCACATTGATGCCGGTGCGGCCGAGCATGCCTGCAATATAGGGCGCCGCCCGGAACGATACCCACACCAGCAGGGCCACCAGCAGGACTTCCGCCTCGAGCACCGCGTAGTGGCCAAGCTCACCGCCGCGGCCCGCGTAGACGATGACGGTACTGATGGCACCCGGCCCCGAAAGCAACGGGATACCAAGCGGCACCACGGCCACGGTTTCCTTTTCGGAGGCGTCCTGCACCTCCTCGTCGGTCTGCTTTGCCGGACTGACCCGGGCATGCAGCATGGAGATGGCGATGAGCAATACGAGGATGCCGCCCCCCACGCGGAACGAGGCAAGACTGATGCCGAAGAACTGCAAAATGCTTTCGCCGGTCAGCAGGGCAATGGTCAGAACCACGACCACCGTCAAGGCGGCGATGCGCGCCGTTCTGGCGCGTTCGGCGAAGGTCTGCTGGCGGGTCAGACTGATAAAGACCGGTACCGAACCAATGGGATTGACGATGGCCAGCAGGCCGGCGAAGTACTTGATGTATTCGACTTCGTTCATGGTTTCGAAGCGTGGGCAGGCCCGACAAGGCTAACACGCGGCCTCGTCTACGGAACAGTGCCCGACGGGGCCAACCACGCGCTTTTTTCATGTCTCACGATCGCCGAGGACATCCTCCACATAGAGCCGCTTGATCAACACCATGAACATGACCGCCAGGGGTGCGGCCACAAACAGACCCAGCAAGCCGTACAGCAAGGCCAGCAGGAGCTGCGTGGAAAGCACCAGTACCGGGGGCAAATGCACCACTTGCCGTTGCACGAGCGGTGTCACCAGGTAGCTTTCCAGGCTCTCGACGGCCACATAGAGCAACAGCACATAAAACGCGAGCCACGGCGTAACCGTAAAGCCCACCAGGATCGCCGGTATGGCCGCGAGCACCGGTCCGATGGTGGGAATGAACGTGAGCAGGGCTGCCGCCAGCGCCAGTGTGGCCGCAAAGGGCACCTTGAGCGCCGCGAGTCCGATCCAGATGAGCAGACCGATGGTGATCATGGAAACGAATTGCCCGAGCAGCCACCAGCCGAGCATACGGGTAAGTTCATCGAAGAGTGCGTTGACGCGATCACGGGCGCGGATCGGCACCAGTTTGAGCAGCCCCAGGCGATACAGGCCAGGCTCCGCCGCCAGATAAAACCCCGTGAACAGGACCACCAGAGCGGCCACCGTGACGCCCACGACGGTGGAAAAGATGCCGGTGACACGGGCAAGCGTCTCCGATGCGATGCCGGCGCCCTGCCCGCCCAGCGTGTTCTGAATCGAGCGCACCAGGCTCGGATGGTCCTTCAGTCTTTCACTGATAGCTTCCACCGCCTTGGGCAGGCTTTCCGCCATTTGTGCAAAACCGTCCACCAGCAGCGGGACGAAAAACAGCGAAATGCCCAGGATTGCGGCAAGGAATACCAGCACGGCCACAGCGAAGGCCAACCCTGGTGGAACGCGTGCACGCTCCAATGGCCGGGCAATGGCACGCAGCAACAGGGAAAGGAGCACCCCCGCAAAAAGAAGCAGGAACAGCTCGGCACCCACGTACAGCAAGGCTGCCAGGACCACCACCAGCAACAGCACGGCCGTGGCGGGAAGCGTATACCGGGCGATGTCGATGAGGCGCAGGGAATGCTCGTTCAGGCGCATGGCGTGACAAACACCAGGGGCAAAGCGGTCCACACCACGGCCACCAGGGCGATCAGGCTGATCAGTGGTCCGGCCTTCAACACCAGACTGTGCACGCCCCACGGCTCGCCGGGCCCTCGGTCGCGCCCCTGCCGCAAATGATGGTATTGAACGCCCGCAAGCGAACCCAGCGCGATGGCCGCCGCGAAACTCGCCAGCCACAGGACGGGAAGGGTTGCAGCACCGGCCCCGGGAATGACAGCGCAGTCCACCGCCAGCAAGCCATAGACGAACACCAGGTGTGCGCCCCATAGGAGCAGAGGCACGATCAAACCCGCCACGCCGTCAGTCACCGCCGTCAATCGCATCGGAAGCACCCCAAGTCCTTCACCTAAGCTAAGCACGAGCGGCGGCCGGCCGCGGCGCATCCGCCAAACCGCCCAGCATGGAAGCACCGCACGAGACCCGAATGGATTGTCCATGACCCGAATTCTCGTCCCCGCCGGCATCGTTCCGCTGCTTGCCGCCTGCACAGGCGCACCATCCATGTTGGCGCCGCGTGGCGCCAACGCGGATGACATCGCCGCGGTGTGGTGGGTCATGTTCTGGGGTTCCGCCCTCGTCCTCGGGCTGGTCATGGTGCTGTTGCTGATGGCGCTATACCGCCGGCGAGGCGCGGCATCGGGGCCCTCTGCCAATGCATTCATCGTCGGCGGTGGCCTGCTGCTGCCCGTGGCGGCACTCAGCGCGTTACTCACCTGGGGTTTGCAGTTGGGCGAGGTGACAGGCGTCGGCAAACCGTTGCTGGTGGACGTGATCGGCCACCGCTGGTGGTGGGAAGTCCGCTACCCGGGCGCGGCGCCCGTGACCACAGCGAACGAGATCCACATTCCCGTCGGCCGCGAGGTGCAGCTTCGTCTGCGCACGGCGGACGTGATCCACAGCCTCTGGGTACCGCAACTCGCAGGCAAGCAGGACATGATCCCGGGCCACGTGAACACCCTGGCGCTGCGGGCCGACGCACCCGGGACCTACCGCGGCCAATGCGCCGAGTTCTGCGGCGCTCAACACGCCCATATGGCCTTATGGGTGGTCGCCACCGCGGCCCCGGATTTCGAGGCCTGGCTGGCCGCACGCCGCACGCCTGCCGAGCCGCCCACCGGCGCAATCGCCCAACGCGGTCGTGCAGCCTTTCTTGCCGAACGCTGCGTGGAATGCCACACGGTGCGCGGCACGCCGGCACGGGGACGCCAGGGACCCGACCTGACCCACGTGGGCAGTCGATTGTTTCTCGGCGCCGGTACGCTGCCCAACCGCCCCGGCGCCATCGCCCGCTGGATCACGGAACACCACCGCCTGAAACCCGGCAATCTCATGGACCGCTTCGATCACCTGGATCCGGCGGTGGTGCATGCCATGGCTGCCTGGCTGGAGCAACTGCGGTGACGGTCCGCCGCTCCCACGACCTGCACGAGCGCTTCATGGCGTTCTGGGCCAACCCACCCGGCTGGCGCGCCGCCAGTGCGGTCAACCACACCTCGGTGGGCCTGCGCTACCTCGTCACCGGCTTCGGGTTCTTCCTGGTCGGTGGACTGCTGGCCATGGCGATTCGTGCGCAACTGGCCTGGCCGGACAATACCGACCTGGATCACGCCACCTATAACCAGGTGGTGACCATGCACGGCACCACCATGATGTTCCTGTTTGCGGTGCCGATTCTGGAAGGCCTCGGGGTGTATTTGATCCCAAAAATGATCGGCGCGCGCGATCTGCCCTTCCCGCGTTTGGGCGCCTTCGGATATTGGTGCTACCTGCTCGGCGGCTTGTTCCTGTTCAGCAGTTTTTTCTTCGATGCGGCGCCCGACGGCGGCTGGTTCATGTACGTTCCGCTCAATGACAAACAATACACGCCGGGGATGAACGCGGATTTCTGGTTGCTGGGCGTCACGTTCATCGAGATCTCCGCACTCACTGCCGCCGCGGAACTCATCATCTCCATTCTAAAAACCCGCGCACCGGGTATGACGCTTGCGCGCATGCCGTTGTTTGCCTGGTACATGCTGGTGACGGCGTTCATGATCCTGTTCGCCTTCCCTCCGCTCATCCTCGGCAGCGTGCTGCTGGAAATGGAACGCAGCTTCGGCTTCGTCTTCTACAACGCTGCGCGCGGCGGCGATCCGCTGCTGTGGCAGCACCTGTTCTGGATTTTCGGGCACCCGGAGGTCTACATCATCTTTCTTCCCGCTGCCGGCGTCGTGACGGTGGTCGTGGAGACCTTCGCACGCCGACCGCTGGCCGGCTACAGCTGGGTGGTGGCGGCTGTCCTGGCCACGGGATTCATCAGCTTCGGGCTCTGGGTCCACCATATGTTCACCACCGGCATTCCGCGGTTGTCCCTGAGTTTCTTTTCAGCCGCAAGCATGGCCGTCGCCATCCCCAGCGGCATACAGGTGTTCGCGTGGATCGCGACCCTCTGGCATGGCCGCCCCGTGATGAGCGTGCCCATGCTGTACGTGATCGGCTTTTTTTTCACCTTCGTGCTCGGCGGGCTCACCGGCGTGATGGTGGCCCTGGTGCCCTTCGACTGGCAGGTCCACGACAGTCATTTCGTGGTCGCCCACCTGCATTACGTCCTGTTCGGCGGCATGGTGTTTCCGCTGCTCGCAGGGCTTTATTACTGGTGGCCGTTGTTCGTCACCCGCATCACGTCGGAACGCCTCGGGCACATCGGGTTCTGGCTTGTTTTCGCCGGCTTCAACATCACGTTTCTGCCCATGCATCTCACCGGCATGCTCGGCATGCCGCGACGGGTGTACACCTACCAGGAAGGGCTTGGCTGGGCATGGCTGAATCTGATCTCCAGCCTGGGCGGCTTCCTGCTCACCATCGGAATCGGCGTCGTGGTTGCCGACCTGTATCTGCATTGGCGCCTGGGCGATCGCCCAGCACGCAATCCCTGGCGTGCCGGCACCCTGGAATGGGGCATGGGTCCGGGCGTACCACCGTACAACTTCGTGAGCATTCCCCGGTTGAGTTCGCGGCATCCGCTTTGGGAACAGCCTCAACTTCCCGATGCCATGGCGGACGGCGCCGGTTTGCTCGCCGATCCTTCCGCAGGGCAGCGTGAAACCTTGGGCACCAGCGCCGGCGCCGCCGTTCCCGAACAGGTGATCCGTTTGCCCACCCAGAGCTGGATACCTCTGTGGTCGGCCCTCGCCGCCTTCGTGCCGTTCCTCGGCATTCTGTTGGGGTGGCACGGGTTGAGCATCGTGGGGGTGGTGGTCACTGTTTTCATGCTCCTGCGCTGGGCAAAAGACAGCGCGTATGCGGGTGCCCCCGCACATATCGACGCCGGCGGCGGTCTGCGCCTGCCCAACCAATCCCTGAGCCCCCAGGCGCCCGGGCTCTGGGGCGGGCGCTTTGCCATGGTGGTCAGCGCCGTCACTTATGCCCACCTGCTGTTCGCCTATTTTTTTCTATGGATCGTCTCTCCCGCCTGGCCGCCGGTGTTTCACACCGTTGGCGCCGACGGTGCACCGTTGCTCGCGGTATTGCTGTTGGTAACCAGCAGTGTGCTGATGCACCTGGCGGTACGCGCCAACGGTCGCGGCCAGCCCGCCCGCTACCGAATCGATCTGGCTGCCGCCATGACGGCGGGCACCGTTTATCTGTGGGTCACTGCGCTCTGGGTGGCCGATGCGCAGCCCGCCGCGGCTGCCCATGCCTATGCTTCCGTGGTGTATACCCTGTACGGCGTGCAGGTCGTCCATCTGATGATCGCGTTGGTCATGGCCGGCTTCGTGTTTTCACGTTCCCGCCGCGGTGCCATCGATCAGCA
Organism: Gammaproteobacteria bacterium; assembly: GCA_041687015.1. GTDB lineage: Bacteria > Pseudomonadota > Gammaproteobacteria > Thiohalomonadales > Thiohalomonadaceae > JALOAT01. The sequence continues at coordinate 34,807 of JAWLCT010000009.1, read as the reverse complement.
CCGTGCCCTGGAGGCCCGCGTCGCCGCGGAGTGGTGGCATTACACCATGACCTTGGGCGTATTCGCCTATGGCGCAGTCTCTCTGGTTCCCCTGCTCTTCTGATGGTGTCGAGCCATGCAAGGAGGTGACCATGGCAAAGCAGCATGAGATCCGGATCCCCAGTACCGCCGCCATCTACAACCACCCCATTCATCCCATGCTGGTCACCTTTCCCATCGCCTTTCTCATCGGCGCGCTCGCCGCGGACGTGGCGTTCTGGTGGACAGGCGATCCCTTCTGGGCACGCGCCGCCTTCTGGCTCGTCACCATCGGCTTGCTGGGCGGAACGGCGGCCGCGATTGCAGGCATGACCGATTTCTTCACCATCCCCCGGATCCGCGACAAAATCCGCGGCTGGGGTCATTTCCTGGCCGCCATCGTGGTGATCTCCTTCGCCTCGGCCAATTTCATGCTGCGCCTGGCCGATCCGGTGGCCCACGTGTTGCCCTGGGGCGTGTTGTTGTCCGGCATCACCGCCCTCATGCTCGCCTTCACCGGTTACCTTGGCGGCAAACTGGTGTTCCACGAACTGGTGGGAACCTACATCACCGAAGAAGAGGAGCCGTGACGGTTCATAACGGCTTGGCGATCGCGAGGGCCACGATGGCGATCAACAGGGGAATGGGCATGACGGTGAGCAGGTGATAGAACGCAGGTGCGTGCGGTGGCCGCTGTTTCTCCAACAGAAGCAGTGTCCTGCCGCAAAAAAGATGAAAGGCCGTCAGTGCCATGACCAAGGCCAGTTTCACCGGCAGCCAGCCACCCTCGAACCCGTAGAAAATCAGCGCCGTGCCGAGCACCACCGCCAGGATGGCTCCGGGGGTCATGACGTGGAAATAAACCCCACGCGCCAAAGCCAACACCTCGATCGCCTGCTGTCCGCGCGTGCGCGTAAAGCGAACGAACACTTGCGGCATATACAGCGCGCCCGCCAGCCAGAAGGTCAACGCGGCGATGTGCAGGAGCTTCAGCAATAGTTCCATGGAGCCGAGACCCGGAGCGGCCGTCAGCCGTTTGCAATGCAGTCTATACGACCGATTCACAGTGAGCGCGGCGTGCCATCGCTGATCAGGAAGCGAAGAACGCCAAGGCGGTTATCGTCTGCGGGTGGTCGACCCCCTTGGCGGTTTTCGCGCTTTGTGGACCATCGGCCTACGCCCCTGCCGGCGCGATGGCCCTACGCTACGTTACGGCGCCGTTACGATCTGGTGGGCTTGGTGGCAGGCCACGCATTTCGTCAGGGTTTCGCTGATCTGACGCAGGGTGACAGCCGGATCGCCCATGGCCTCGGCATCCACGGCAATCTGGTCGAAATCGCTGTGAACGCTGAAGCCCAGTTGCTTGAACTCAAGCGGTAGCTTGCCCGTCAGCGAGGCCGGGACATTGCGGGCGGTCTGCATGCCCAGCCCCCGCGCCGTGCGGGCAACCAGCGCCATATCCTCCTGTGTCAGCGCCGTGGTGATGGTCTGCAGCCCCGCGAGGAAACCGCGCATCTCGGCCAGTACCAGGTCCCGTTCCGGCTGCGTCAACGCGATGGCCCGCCGCCCGTCCGGGGCCACCACCGTTTCTCCCACCACCAGAAACCGGACCAACACGGCGACCAGCAGTACGCCAAGCACGGCGATGCCGAGGGGGCATTTCCATTTTTTCATTGTGTGTTTCTCCATGGGGTAAAAATCGGGCGTGACTCTATGTGAATCCGCGCCGCTCGCCCTTGATGCGCATCAAGTCGGCACGAATTCTGCGGCGCGTTGCCTCGCGCTTGGTGGTGCCACGGGGTACTCCTCCGCTCGCTCTTCAGAAAGGTTTCTTTGCTCTCCCAGACGCCAAGCCAAAGGATGGCAAATGTTGATGACGGTGGAGGCAGGGGGCGACGCGCGGGTCGCGGTCTGTTCCGGCGCAAACTTTCATGGTTCCAGAAACGCAGCACGCGGAATCCCATCGCTTCGAGACAGGCGCTCCTCCGGTCATCGTACCCCCGCTGTGCTGCTTTGCTGTCCCCCATCGGTTTCGACAATCAGCCTCCCAGCAGATGTCGCTTCTTGGCGGGAGAAAATGCGGGACACACGAAAAAAGGCCCGACGTGAGTCGGGCCTTTTTTATCAGAACTCAGTTCTGGATGATGGCTTCCAGCCGTTCCAGATCATTGATGACACGCCAGTGTCCACCGGCGTTCTCCACTTTGCTTCGCCACGCCTCCAGACGGCCTGCGTATTCCCGCGGGTCGATATTGTCACCGCGCAGCTTGGTCACGTTGAGGGCCACCACCTGAATTCCTTTCAGGTCCAGCGGCACGTCGCGGACATAACCCTCCGGGATCTCTTCCTTCATGTCGGAGAAAATCAGAATCGTCTTGTTGCCGGTACCGGCCTCACGCAGGAACTCCACTCCTTGCAGCAAGCCACCGGTGATGTCCGTGTACGTGCTGGATTTCACGTCGCGCACGAACCGGTTGATGTTCTCCAGGAACGCACGTTTTTGCTGGTTGGCGCGGCTCGGTTGTTCGTCGAAGCTGACCTTGGCGATGATGTCCTTTTCACTGAAACTCGCGGTATCGATGCGTGCGACCGCGAATACGTCAGCGGAATCCAGTTTGGCCAGCACGTAGTTCATGATGCTCTGCGCCTTGGTCAGCTCCTGGGTGTAGGTGCCGGAGGTGTCCAGCAGCATGTAAACACCCTGGCGGTGATCCGTCGGCTGGGAGCAGGCAACGAGTAGCAGGCCGGCGACACCCAGCAGGAGATTTCTCGTTTTCATTTCAGACCTCTGCCACTTTGCCCGGCCGTGCCGTTTTGTCCATCTCACCCCGGCTGGCGATGAGCCTCTCGATACCGAGGGGGGCGAAAGCCAGGATGTCATAAACCTGGATCAACAGCGCGCCAAGGTGATGACACACATTGCCGCCGAGGCGGAAAAGGAAGGCGAACGCCCGCAGAGCCAGCACCGCCAGCACGCCGAATACCGTGCGTGCCGCATGGATGAACGACTCCAGCGGAATGGCGACGAAGGTGAGCGCAAACGGAAGAATGAAGCCCATACCCATTTGCGCAGCGGACGTAATCCATTGCTGGCTGACCACGGCGGCATCCGCCGAGCCGGCCAGCTGCGCGATCAAGGCGGCATCGTCCTGGGCCAGAATCTCGCGCATGTAGGCCAGGCCCGCTTCCACACTCGCCAGAATGAACAACAACACGAAGGCCGCCCAACCCATGCGTATGCGCAGCCGGTCATCCAACGCCGCGATGACCGGGAACAGGCGCGTGACACGCATCGCCTCCATGAAGAAAAGCCCCATGGCAATCTCCATGAGAATGATCACCAGCGCGGCCACCTGCGAAACCTTGAAACCGGCGATGTAGGCGCTGCCGCCGACCATCTCCTGCAACGGCCGTGCGATGAGATGGAAATTCACCAGGGCCCCGCCGACCGCGATGGCAAGCACCAAACCGGCAATGAAAAACTGGGTCAGCGAAGACGAGGAAAGCGCACGTTCCGCCCGTTCGTCCCCGCGTACGATACTGCGATACTCTTCCACGTAGCGGTCGATGCTGCGCGAGCGTTCCAGCAAGCGGTTCAGTGCCACCGAAACGGAATCGATACCTTTGACCAGGTGACGCCAGTGGGGCATGGCTCGGGACAACAAGCGGTGGCGTGCGGTGGTGGCCTTGCGATATTCCGCAAGCGCGAGCGCCTGATCGCGTTCGATGGATGCCTGGATATCTTTCAGCACCTTGGCCATGGTGTCGCGCGGCGAGGATATTTTGGCGATAGTGTCGACTGCATGCACCCAGTCCTCGGGTGCCGGGGGGCTCTCGGCGTGGGACTGATAATCTTCCTCGATGCGCTGAATGGCGGCACTGAGCCGGCGATGCAATGCGGGATAGTCGGAGAGATCCCGATTGACCGCCGCTTCGACGCGCTCGAATTCCCGTTCCACCACCCGTTCCGCCGCTTCCCGGCCCGCACTGAGCAGCACTTCGCGATTGCGCGCCACCAGCCGTTGTTCCAGCAGTTCCAGGCTGCGCGCTGTCAGGCGCATGCCATTGCGCAACGCGCGCGTTACCGACCGTATCGCCTGATGAACGGGGATGCGCGCCAGGTACAAGGTGACCATGGCAAGTACCACGAGTACAGCGATGGAAACACCTGGAGCGTCAGGAAAGAGGAGATACCACCCTTCAGCGGACATGGTTGGGTCCTTTCTTGTAGTGTGCCCAACAAATAGGCTCTAACGTGAGTTAGAACTGTTAAGCAGGTCACGTCAACACACGGCTCTGGTGAGAACCGGCTAAAGAATAGTCTCAAGTGAGAACCGGTGCACAGTTCGGGGTGGCGTTCACACGTGAGGTATCGATGAAAATCACTGCAATTGTCGGTAGTTACCGTAAAGGGGGCATGACGGACCAGGCAGTGGATGTCATGCTCGAAGCAGCCCGCGAGGCAGGTGCCGAAACCCGCAAGATCTACCTGCTCGATAAGCAGGTGGCGTTCTGCACGAATTGCCGCACGTGCATGCAACAGCCGGGCACGGCACGGGCGCGCTGTGAGCTGGGCGACGAGATGGAGGCGATCCTCGAACAACTCGATGGCTCGGACGGCATCATCCTCGCCTCGCCCGTCAATTTCGGCACGGTAACCGCATTGATGAAGCGGTTCATCGAGCGTCTCGCGGTTTACGCGTACTGGCCCTGGGGTGCACCGGCACCGAAGCTGCGCAAGACGCAGAAAGACAAACGTGCCGTAGTGGTCGCCTCCTCCGCCGCGCCTAGGCTTCTCGCGCGCTGGTCCACCTCGATCGTCGGGCTTTTGAAGCACGCGGCGGACGTGCTGGGCGCGAAAACCATCGGCGTATTGTTCATCGGCCTCGCCGCCCGCACCCCCAACCAACCCTTACCCGCCCCCGTCGCAAAACGTGCCCGCCACCTAGGCCGAAAGCTCGCCATTCAACGTCAGGGCGCGGCGCTGAAAGGCAAAAAGCCTTAACCACGGAGGGTCGCGGAGAAACTTCTTTCATAGCATAGGCACCCGTAGGAGCGGCCTCAGGCCGCGATGCGCAGACAGTTGGACCCACCGCCGTTATCGCCCAAAGGCCTGGGCATCGACAACGCGCGATAACCCCGTCGGAACCGCGTCGCCGGCGATGCTTAGGTGATTTGGAACCACCTGCGTTATCGCCCAGAGGACTGGGCTCCTACAACGTGAGAAAAGACAAATTTCTCTTCTCCGTGGCCCTCCGTGGCCTCCGTGGTTGCGGCATTCCCTCTTGCCCGCCGTTATCGCCCAGAGGACTGGGCTCCTACAACGTGTGCGCCATTTTCCTGTAGGAGCGGCCTCAGGCCGCGATTGCTCCGGGCATGCTGCGCTATCGCGGCCTGAGGCCGCTCCTACAGCTTCAATCGAAATTTTTCGTGTTCACCGTGGTTCCGGTCTTTTCTGTCCACCCACGCTCGCACGCACTGTTCTACTTCATCGTTGGGCTCTCGAATCACGTAGAAAAAACATCATCCCTCTTCTCCGTGACCCTCCGGCCTCCGTGGTTCCGGCATTCCCTTTGCCCGCCGGTATCGCCCAGAGGACTGGGCTCCTACAACGTGAGAAAAGACAAATTTCTCTTCTCCGTGGCCCTCCGTGGCCTCTGTGGTTCCGGCATTCTCCCGTGGGCCTCCGTAGTTCCTCTCTTCCCCGCTTGCTTCCGCAGTTGTTGAGCTTCATCAATGAACTCGGCAGCCGGGCCCGTTACTATCGCGAGCCCTGCGGACAAAAACAAAGCCAGGAGCCATGAACTACCGTATCGCACTGTCTCTGTTTCTCTTTCTCTTCACCCACACTGTGTCCGCGCAGTTCATTCTCTCGGCGCCGCCGCGCGAAAATGAAGCCGAGGCAAAGCGGATCTACGGGCCACTTGCCGATGAACTGAGCCGTATCACGGGTGAAAAGGTGGTCTTCGAGCCTCCGGTCAGTTGGGCCGCCTACAGCCGCAACATCCAGGAAGGCACCTATGATTTCGTGCTGGACGGCCCACATTTCGTGGCATGGCGACTGGCCCACACCGGGCACGTCCCGCTGGTTCGCCTCGACGGTCATCTGGGTTACAAGGTTTTCACGACGGCCGAGGGCCCGGCCGAGTTGAACGACCTGCGTTTCGAAAAAGTCTGCTCCATGGCCTCGCCGAATCTGGCTGCGGTCGTGTTGCTGGCTCAGTTTAATCCTTACACGGCACCCACTCTGGTGGCTCCCCGAGGCGGCGTGAAAGGCTCCTTCGAAGGTTTCCTGAACGGACGCTGCAGTGCAGTGGTGCTGCCCAGTTATTTCACGGCGCGTTTGCCCCCGGAAAAGACAGCGGATCTGCGCGTCCTGTTTGCCACTGCAGACATGCCCAACCTGGCGCTGACCGCCGGGCCACGTGTCGAACAGCGCTTGCACAGCGACATCGTGGAAGTATTGCTCCAGGCAAAGGCGCTTCCCCGGTTGCAGCCGCTGCTGGACAAACTCAAAGGTACCGGCAGCGGTACATTCATCCCGGCGCGGGAAGCCGAATTCGTCGGCCACGAAAAACTCCTCGAAGGCCTGGTCTGGGGCTGGTAAGCCCCTTCACCGACACGCCTGGCATCGCAAGCGCAATGCGGGCCAGTGCGTGTTCGGATTCACACATCCACAACGATACGTTTTTTCCTTGTTCCCTGCCCTGGGCGCACAGGTGAAACTTGCGCCTTTGTCGGAACAATCATCACGCTCAACAAGGAATAAACAGATGAACACAAGGACATCAGTCCTCGCGGCGATAGCCGTCTGCGTCAGCCTTTCCGCAACCGCCGCGGACCTTGCGGTGAAAATCACACCGACCTTGGACAAGGTGGAGGTCATGCACGCAGGCAAGCCTTTCACCATCCAGCGCAATCAGGATCAGAAGGCGACGGTAACGCCCGAATATGCGAAAACGTCGCGCGCCTGCCCGCCATCCTGTATCCAGCCGGGGACCATTGCGCCCGGTGTCGAAACCATCGGCGAAGTCGAAGTGATCGACTATCTCAAGCGCGCCAGCGATGGTGATACGTCCATTCTCGTGATTGATTCGCGCACACCCGACTGGGTGGAAAAAGGCACCATTCCCGGTTCCGTCAACATCCCCTGGAACACCTTGATGGAAGGGCAGGATGGCGTGGACGCCTTCAGCGTCGGGGAAATTCTGGTCGACCGCTTCGGCGCCACGGAAAACGGTACCGACTACGACTTCAGCGAGGCCAAGACACTGGTGATGTTCTGCAACGGCATGTGGTGCCGCCAGTCACCCACCAATCTGAAACTCCTGCTCGGCATGGGCTATCCGCCGGAAAAGCTCAAATGGTATCGCGGCGGCATGCAGGACTGGGAAATCCTCGGTTTCAGTACCGTCAAGACCGCGGGGAAATAAGCAACCTTACCGGAGCGGGGGTCGGCCGTGGTCGTCCCCGCCCCCGCCCTGCCTCTCTCTCTCCGTCCACAGTAATCGCGCTAGGCGACGTCCTCCGCCCGCACCCACGCATCTTCCGCCGCCCTGGCGAGCATCACGAGCCGCGCAATGATGCCTCGGCGCAGGCGCAGCAACCCCGTAAACACGACGCTCGCCTCATCGAGTTCGGCATAACGCGCCGAGGTAGGAACCCAACCGGCACGGACGTGCTCGAACACGTGGGTGTTGTCTTCCAGCGGATTTCGCATACGCTTGGTCGCCACCCGCAGAGCCGTCAATCGCGACCCTATCTCCGCCTGCTGTTCGGCGATGCGGTCCTTCAACGCGGCGCCGGGTCTGTCGGGACAGCGGGTAAGCAGCAACTCCAGCACGGCCAGGTGCGTTTCCAGTTCGCGCAGCACACCCATCTGTTGCTGCAGTCGGTCCAGCGCCTCACACAGGCCGATGGCCCGGGCTGCCAGCGCCCGGGCGCCCGGCCGGCGTGCTGCGGTCTCGGGGCGTTCCAGTAGCACGATGGCATTGGCGATGCGCCGTGAAACCAGCTCGCCATGGCCGTCCAGAACCTTGTAGTGCTTGTCGAGCTCATCCTCGAGGGAACGGCAACGAATTTGCACCGTCTCCAGACGATCCCTTGTGGCGCGCGTCGATCGGCCGGCACGTAACATCACTTCCTCAAACAGCGACGCAATCAGGCTGTTCCCGAGATCACCGTTGCGCGCGACGGACTGTCCGGCCTGCTGGCCCGAGGTGCGCACCCTGGCGTTGAATTCCCGTGTCGCCGCGACCAGTTCCGTCGTGGTTCGCGCGCGATCCAGAAAGCGTCCGGGGGCAACGAACATCGTATCGGTGAATGCACCGCCACTGATGGCGTCCAACAGAGGTTGGTTTGCATCGCGGGCCGACTGAAGCCGTCCGGGCGTCACGGGCAGCTGCAGTTGATTACGGTAATACAACACACTGACGCGCCGCGAAAGCAGTGCAAAACCTTGCAGCAGCGCGCTGGCCGGTGTGGCGCAGCACAACGTCGGTTCCATGCCGCTTTTGACCACACGTTCGATACGCACCCCGTCCGCTACATGGAACTGCGTAACGGGTTCCTGCTCTGCCTCGGCGGCCGCCATGATCTTGCCGAGCGTGGATTGCCTGGCGAGCGCCTTCAACCGCAGCTGCAGCGCCCGCGGGAGGTCCGCCGGCAAGGCGCCACCGTTTTGCCAGGCATCGCGCAGGGCCGCTTCGCTACGCTCCGCGGCAAAACGCAGTAAGCGCATGAGTCGGAGACTGCGGTTGAACCCGCCGGCACCGGTAATCCACGCCTGATGCCGATCCCGATGCCATTCGATCGACTGCATGGCCGCCGCGCTGGTGCCGATGGCCTCCTTCAACAGGTAAGCGAGAATGCGCCGCGACAGCCGCAGCAACGTGCTCAGTTCGCGGGCCAGATGCACAAGCAGTACATTGCGTGATTGCAGACCCCGCTGCAGGGCGTGATCGAACAGATCACGGCCATGTACGGCTTCATACAGAACATGCACCAGTCCCGCGACGAATCGGCCCAGCCGCCCGCTGACCCCGCCGATGTGGAGCGTGACGGCCCGGGCCACCAGGCCCCCCAGTTCAGCGGTGGTGACACTGGCGAGCACGGGCAGCCCGATGGTGAGTTCAGACCCCGGTGCTGCGCCCGCGCGTACGGAGGGGCACATGTCCACGGACACGGTTTTCGGACAGGGGACACGGATCGCCTCGCATACGTAGGCGATGAAATCGAACAAGACGGGTTCGTTAACGCGTTCCAGGGTGACGGCGACCGGCAGGCGTGGTTGAAACCGCACGAACGGCTTTGCCAGCCCGGCGATGATCAGCACCAGAACCGCCAACAAGGCCACATAAACCGGCACAACGACCGCCGGCCACGGCAATAGCCCTAACACCCAGGTGTAGGAAAAAGACAGGACGAAAAAAGAAACCACCAGCAGCGTGAAGCCAAGGCCGGCCAGCGCCGAAACGATTAGCAACACAGCCGCTGCACGCAGCAGCCAGACTCGCTGGCCGAAAGAAGGGGGAACGGAGGGTTTCAAATGCCCCGGGTTCGGGTCCGATGCCGCGGGCGAGGCGGTCGAGGGCACGTCTTCGGGGCGTTCGAGGCGCACATCGGCCCCGGCCTGACGGAAGATTTCCGCAAGTCGCTGCGCATCGGCTTCCGACGGCGTCTTCAGCAGGACCTGCTCTGGCCCTTCCAGCAGCGTCTCGAAGAAAGCCCTGTCCCTGCCCAGGGTTTCCGAGAGTCGCCCGGCCACCCCGGACCGGGTCTGCCCCCGCCTGAGCCTTCCCTGATAAATAACCCGATAGCCTTTGTCCATGCGCGGTATTGCACGTCCCCACTGCCAGGGACCAAGCATAGGCAAATACCGTTTGCGAATATGTTTCCCGGTTCTCGCTTCTAACCGATACTCATGGAAACCGTTAGACCATTGCGTCGCAATCAGGTAATCCGCAACGGGCGGACCGGAATGGTTTACGGGGTCGGACGCCCGATACAAGGATTGATAAACTGGACCAAATACCGGAGGGGCACCATGGCCGTGCATGTCGCAGCACTCCCCTGGAAGGAAATCATCAAAGTCCTTCCATCCCTGGTCACCACTGCCACCAAGCTGTGGGAGCAGATGAAATCACAGCCGCGCGCCGCGCAGGTCGATCCCAATGACGACCCCCGCAAACAGATTGCCGCCCTGTTGCAGCGCATCGAAGCCTTGGAGAACGCCGAAGTCGCCCAGGCAAACCTCGTACGGCAGATGATCGAACAGTTGCAGGGCATCTCCGCCGGGCTGGCCGAAACCTCGCGGCGTCATACCCTGTCGCTGGTTATCGCCGTTGCAGCGTTGGTGCTCTCCGTCAGCGCGCTGGGCATCGTGCTGTCGCAGGTCTGACCAGGCCATGACGGCCTTTCTGAGTTTTTCGACCAACGCAGGCCGCGAACGGGTGCCATGCGGCAGCGTAACCACCATCGGTCGGGACAGGAATAACCAGATCGTCTTCAGCGATCTCCGGGTGTCCCGCAATCACGCCATGGTGCGGCAGCTCGGTGCTGCGGATTACTACTTGATCGACAGCGGCAGTTCCAACGGGAGCTGGCTCAACGACCGGCGCATCACCACGCCCACCCTGCTCCACGACGGCGATCGCATCCTCATCGGCGGCACCGAACTGGTTTTCGAACAGGCGTCGCCCACCACGGACACCGCGAGTGCTGAGTCGCTACAGGCGACGGTGGTCATGGACCATCCGCTCATCGGCGAAATCACCATCCTGGTGGCTGATATCCGGGGCTTTACCAGCATCTCCGAACGCCTGACCATTCAGCAGCTCACCCGGGTGATGAACCAGTGGTTCCATAGCGTGAGTGACATCATCGAGCATCACCGCGGCGTGGTGGACAAATTCATCGGTGATTGTGTGTTCGCCCGCTGGGAAAGCGGCGATGCCCGTCAGAACGTCCGGGATGCGCTGCGCACGGCCTGTCTGATCGGCACGAGCACCGCGAAGCTGAACGACGATTTTCCGGAGCTCGATCACCCCCTGCGCATCGGCGTCGGTATCAACACCGGCCTCGCCGCACTGACGGTCGGCCACGAAAACACTGCGCTCGGCGATTCGGTGAACACGGCCTTCCGCCTGGAAACGGCAAGCAAGGAAATCGAAGCGGACATCGTCCTGAGTGAAAGCGCCTACCTGCAACTCCCGCCCGAATACCGCAAGGGTGTGCAGCGCGAGATCAGGCTCAAGGGCAAGGCCAACCCGGTGCATGTGCTCGGTCTGGCCTTCAATCAAGCCGAGCACATTCTGTCCCGCTGGGAAACGTGAGCCGCGCCTTTTCGCTTTTCACTGGGAGATATCGGCGAATATCCCACCGGTGAGTCGTTTGAGGTCATGGGGACTCAGTTCGATCTCGAGTCCCCGGCGTCCTGCACTGACAAAAATGGTCGCGTGCCCCGCCGCCGACCCATCGATGAAGGTCTTGAGCCGTTTCTTCTGCCCCAGCGGACTGATCCCGCCCAGCACGTAGCCGGTCGCGCGTTCCGCCGTCGGTTTATCGGCCATTTCCGCTTTCTTCACGCCCGCCGCCTTTGCCAGCTGTTTCATGCTCAGCATGGCGGAGACCGGAAGGACACCGACCGCCAACGTGCCGGCGTCAAGCGCCACGACCAGGGTCTTGAACACACGTTCCTGCGCAACGCCCAGCATTTCCGCCGCCTCCAGCCCGTAGGACTGAACGGTGGGATCATGCCGGTACTCATGGATCCTGTGCGCAATCGCTGCCTTCTTCGCCACCTTGATGCAGGGCGTCATGGGGCCTTCACCTTGTCGAGTCTCATGTGAATGAGCGCCATCCGCGTGCCCGATGGATGCTGCCGCTCCTCGATCGCATAGGGTTCGAAACCGAGTCCCGAGTAAAGCAACAGCGCGGGGGTGTTCCCACCGAACACCGAAATCCGGACTTCCTCGACGGTGTATTTTTCGAAAGCCAGCGCCACCATGTGCTTGACGAGAATCCGACCAAGTCCCTCGCCGCGCCGCGCGGGGCTCACCACCACGTTGCCGATGAACACCCACTGGCCAGGCCGCAGGTCGTAAAGATTGGCGAAACCAACCACCTCGTCAGCGCTGACCGCCACCGTCAGATCGAGCCGACTGTCGGCCAGCACCTTGAGCTGACTCACCGAAAATGGATGCCGACCCTTGGGATAAACAAGAAACAGTTCGTCGCGACTTGGTACCAGTCGGACGATGGCCTCGTAATCACTGGCGGTGGCTGCACGTAGTTTCACAGGTGATTGTCGATGCACTCGGGTAAGCAAGGTTCAAGGCCCTTCGAACACGGCGGAATGGATGGCGTTCTTGCCGCCTTGTTTGACTTCGTACATGAGTTTATCGGCCAACCGTACCATGCTCTCGACGTCCGCCGGCGGAGTGGTGAATACCACCAGGCCGATACTGAAGGTTACCGGACATTCCAGTTCGGCCATGGTCTTGAGCAGTGCGTCGCGCAGGGATTCCACCGCCGCTTTCGCGCCTTGCGGCCCCGCTTCCGGCAGCAAGACCACGAACTCGTCACCGCCGGCGCGAGCCAGCACGTCGGACTCGCGCAAGACGTGACGCATGCCGTCCGCCACCGCGCGCAGGACCTGATCACCCGCGAGATGACCCCGACTGTCATTCACTTCCTTGAAGTTATCAAGGTCCATGAACGCCACGCCGAAGGGGCGGCCGAAGCGCCGCGCCCTGGCGATTTCCTCTTCCGCTTGCAGCATGAAGGCCGGCATGTTGAGCAGCCCGGTCAGCCCGTCACGCTGGGCCCGCTCACGCTCCACATCCAGGCGTGTCCGCAAGGCGAGCGCCAAATGGAGAATCATCACGAACAGGAGAAAGGGCGAGAACCCGTTCCAATACCTGATCCAGGGCCGCTCCTCATAGAGGGGAACCCACTGCCCGGAATGCAGTATGGCCAGCGCCGCAAGCACGGCGATGGTGTAGGCCATGCGAATTCCGCCCCACCATGCCGCGAGGACCACCGGCAGGACATAGAAAACGGAAAACGAAAATCCGTCCGGGGTGAGATGGCTCACCAGATCGAGCAGCAAGACCAGTCCCACCACGATGCCGAACTTCAGCCAACGCGGTGCGTTTTCCATGCGTCCCAACAGATTACGCACAAGCACTCCTCTGTTCCGGGACATTGCAGCTCGGCCAAACGCCGTCGCATCCCTTTCCCCTCAGGCAGGCTGTTCAGGCTTCCACACGCCGAAGCCGTCGCATCACCCACTTTTCCACCTCCACCACGAGGAACACGAGGAACCCGACCACCAGCGTGCGTAACCAGGCCCAGACATCGATGGCGTCGGTGCCGAACAACAGCTCCATGGGCTCGAAGTACGTGAACAGCAGTTGCAGACCGAGGATCACACCGATGGCCGGCCACAGGGCCGGGTTGCCGGTCAGGGCGCCCCGGTGGAAACTGGAAGCAAACACGTAGCGGGCACTGAACAGATAGAACACCTGTCCCATGACCAGCGTATTCACGGTCGCGACCCGCGCCGCCTCCAGGGTGGCGTCATCGGCAAGCTCCCACTGAAACACCACCAGCGAGCCCACCACGAGGATCAGCGACACGAACAGCACGCGCCATATCAGCATGGGCGATATGATGGGCGCGCGTGGATCCCGTGGCGGCCTGCGCATCACGCCCGCCTCCCCCGGTTCGAAGGCCAGTACCAGTGCGAGCGTCACCGCGGAAACCATGTTCACCCACAGGATCTGTACCGGGGTGATCGGCATGACCATGCCGAACAGGATGGCCGTGATGATGACGCTGGCCTGCCCCATGTTGGTGGGCAACACGAACAGAATGGCCTTGGTCAGGTTGTCGTGGATGGTGCGCCCCTCCTCCACCGCATGCACGATGGTGGCGAAGTTGTCGTCGGTGAGCACCATCTGGGAGGCTTCGCGTGCCGCATCGGTCCCCTTGCGGCCCATGGCGACACCCACGTCCGCGCGCTTGAGTGCCGGCGCATCGTTCACGCCATCGCCGGTCATGGCCGTCACCTCACCGCGACGCTGCAGCGCCTCGACCAGACGCAACTTGTGTTCGGGGCTGGTCCGCGCGAACACATCGGTTTCCAACGCGGCCCGTTCCAGGGCCTCACCATCGAGGTGTTCCAAATCCGCCCCGGTGAGGGCGGGTCGCCCATCTCCTATGCCGAGTTGCGCGGCGATGCTCGTGGCCGTAGCCGCATGGTCGCCGGTGATCATCTTCACCCGGATACCGGCGCTACGACACAACGCGACGGATTCGATGGCTTCTTCCCGCGGCGGGTCGATGATGCCCACCAGGCCCAGCAAGATCAGTCCCGTTTGAACATCGGGGAAATTGAGTTCCATCCGACTGGGCTCGGTGGGCAGCGTTGCGACCGCAAGAACACGGTGACCTTCGCTCGCAAGCGCATCCAACTTGCTTTTCCATTCGTCGGTGCGGATGGCGCGGACATTCCCGCCATAACGTTCGCGATCGCACATACCAAGCACACGTTCAGGCGCCCCCTTCACGAACACGTAGCCATGGCCTTCGTGATCATGATGCAGGCTGGCCATGAACTTGTGCTGTGACTCGAAGGGAATCACATCGGTACGCGGGTAGTGCCTGCGTTCGGTGGCCGGGTTGAAGCCCAACTTGGCGGCGAGCACGACCAGGGCGCCTTCCGTGGGATCGCCGTGCACGCGCCACACACCGTCGGCATTCCTGTCCAGGCCCGCCTCATTGCAGAGCAGGCCGGCGCGTGCCAATTCCTCCACGGTGTCGCCGCCCGCCCCGTTCGCCAGCGAGACCAGGTCGCCGGCAGGGGCATAACCGACCCCGGTCACGCGCCAGTCGCCCTCCGCAACGGAAACCCGCGCCACGGTCATCTCATTGCGGGTGAGCGTGCCCGTTTTGTCCGTGCAAATGACCGTGACCGCGCCCAGCGTTTCCACCGCCGGCAGCCGGCGGATGATGGCATGGCGACGCGCCAGGCGTTGCACGCCGATGGCAAGGGTGATGGTGATGATCGCCGGTAAGCCTTCCGGGATGGCGGCGACGGCCAGACCCACGGCGGCGAGAAAGCTGTCGCGCAATTCCACGTCGCGCAGGTAGTAACCGAAACTGAACGTGGCCGCCGCAATGGCGAGAATCGCCCAGGTCAGCCAATGGCCGAAATGGTCCATCTGGCGGAGCAGCGGTGTGGTGAGCGTACGCACTTCCTTGAGCAGCTTGCTGATGCGGCCGAGTTCGGTTTGCTCACCGGTGCCCACCACCAGGCCGCTGCCTTGCCCGTAGGTAACCAGCGTTCCCGTATAGGCCATGCCGAGCCGGTCGCCGACGGGGGCAGGTTCCGCGACCGCAGCGGTGTTCTTTTCCACCGGCACCGATTCGCCGGTCAGTGCGGCCTCTTCCACGCGCAGTTCCCGGGAATGAAACAAGCGCAAATCCGCGGGCACCCGGTCACCGGACTGGAGGAAGACCACGTCACCGGGCACCAGCTCCTCCGCAGGCAGCGTGCGACGGCCGCCGTCACGCAGCACGGTGCAGGTCGGCGTGAGCAGACCGCTTACCGCCTCGAGCGCCTTCTCGGCCTTGCCTTCCTGGAGAAAACCCACGATGGCGTTGATGACCACCACGCCGATGATCACGCCCGTATCCACCCACTCCCCCAGCATCGCCGTGATGACCGACGAGCCGAGCAGCAGATAAATGAGGACGTTGTGGAACTGCAGCAGAAAGCGCATCAGCGCCGTACGGCGGGCGGGCGGCGGCAGGCGGTTGGGTCCGTACGTGTGCAGGCGTTCGCCGGCGGCGGCGCTGCTCAATCCCTCACGGGAGGACTGGAAATGCGCAAACAGTGCTTCGACGTCCCAGGCGTGGGCCGGGACCGGCGCTTCCGCGGGCAAGTTTTCGGTGTGCCTGTTCAAGATCGTCCTTGTGCAACCGTGCGTTTGCAATCGGGAAATTATCGTTTCACTCGCCGACCTTGTCGCGCTGGCTCACTACGCAGCGCACCCGCAGGTGCAGCGCCGCGCGGGCGAGCAGATGGGCACTTATGGGTGCGGTGATGAAAAGAAACAGCGTTACCAGTATCTCGTGCAGGCTGGTGCCCTCGCCCACGCTGAAATGGATGGCCGAGGCCACGAGCATGCTTCCCACACCCAGCGTGGTCGCTTTGGTGGGCCCGTGCAGGCGTGTGAAGAAATCGGGCAGCTTGGCCAACCCGATGGAACCCACCAGTGCGAAGAAGGCACCGACCAGGATGAACGCGGCGGTCAATAGTTCAATGAGCATGGGATCACTCGATGATGTCGCCGCGCAACAGGTATTTGCAAAGCGACACGGTGGTCACGAACCCGACCACCGCGAGCACCAGCGCGGATTCGAAATACACGTTGGAATCGAAGTGAATGCCTGCCAGGACCAGCAGCGCAATGGTGTTGACATACAGGGTGTCGAGCGCGACCACCCGATCCGGCACATCGGGACCACGCCACAAACGCCAAAGATTCAGCAAGGCAGCAACACTCATCATGGCGAAACCGGCGAGCACGGCCCATTGCAGGATCACGGAAACACCTCCTTGAGCGGTTGTTCATAGCGCTGCTTGATTTCGCGCACCAGCGCGTCGGTATCCTCCACGTCCAGGCAATGCACCAGCAGGGTGCGGCGATCGGCACTCAATTCGGCGGAAACCGTACCGGGCGTGAGGGAAATCGTGCTGGCCAGGATGGTAATGGCCAAATCGTTTTGCAGCTCCAGCGGCACCGCGATGAAGGCAGGCTTGAGGTGCGCATTGGGCCCGAGCACACGTCGCGCAACATTCAGGTTGGCGCGTACGATATCCGTGACCAGTCGCAACACGTAACGTGCGATCACGCCGGGTCGGCGCGGGTGCGGGCGTTCCGGCCAGAAGCGGTGGGTAAACAGCGGGATCAGTACACCCAGTAGCACACCCCCGATCAGGTTCGTCGGGCTCGCACTGTTGGCGAGCAGCAGCCACACCACAGCGAGCACGGCGCTCATCCACGGATGGGGCAACCAGCGTCTCATCGAGCCGGCCCTCCCTCTCCGAGCACCGCCGACACATACTGCTGCGGCGCAAGCAACTGCGTCGCCGTCGCGGCGGTGTACGCGGCAAGCGGCCCACCCAACACGGCCAGCCACAGGCCTGCGGAAACCAATGCGGCGGCGGGTACGGAACGCAACCAGGGCATCGGCGCGACCGCGGGTATTTGCGCGCTCTTCCAGAAAACCACACTACCGGCACGCGCAAGCGCAAGCAGCGCCGCCAGTCCGCCCAGCAAGATCACGGTCCACAGCCAGGGCAGCACCGGCGTATCGAACGCCGCCTGCATGACCAGCACCTTGCCAAGAAAGCCACTGGTTGGCGGCAAGCCCGCGGCCGCGGCGGCCCCGACCAGGAACAACACCCCCAACCAGGTGCGCGCCGCCGGGTATTCGCCGCTCACCAACTGCGACCCTTCGCGGCGCTGGAGGCCCACCAGGTCGGCCAGCAGAAACAGTCCGCCGCTCACCAGGGTGGTATGCACCAGGTAATAAAGTGCCCCCCCCACACCCGCACTGTTGAAGAGTGCGACACCCGCCAACAGGGTGCCTACCGACACCAGCACCAGCCAGGCCACCTGGGTGCGCAGATCACGGCTGGCGAGCAATCCCACGCCGGCCACCAGGAGCGTGATGAGAGCGCCCCACAACAACCACGGCGCGATCCATTCGGTGCCGGGCAGCAGTGTGTACACGCGCAGGATCGCGTAGGCACCCACCTTGGTCATGATGGCGAACAAGGCGGCTACCGGGGCGGTGGCACTGGCATAGGCCGGCGCCAGCCAGAAGTGCAACGGCACCAGCGCCGCCTTGAGACCGAACACGGCCAGCAGCAGCAGTGCCGCGGCTTCGATGAGCACCGCATTTTCGGCAGGCAGTGTCGTCACACGCAGCGCGATGTCGGCCATGTTCAAGGTGCCGAGCACGCCGTAGAGCACACCCACCGCAAGCAGGAACAACGCCGAACCCACCAGATTCAACACCACGTAATGCAATCCGGCGCGCGTGCGCGCGGCGCCGCCACCGTGCAACAACAGTGTGTAGGAGGCGATGAGCAAAATCTCGAAAAACACGAACAGGTTGAACAGGTCGCCGGTGAGGAATGCACCGTTGAGGCCCAGTAACTGAAACTGGAACAGGGCGTGGAAACCGGCACCTTTTTGATCGGTACCGCCCAGCGCGTGCAGCAGCGCAAAAAAAGCAAGCAGTGCCGCCAGCGTCAACATGAGCGCGGAGAGACGATCGAGCACCAGCGTAATCCCGAAGGGGGCCGGCCAGTCGCCCACCGCGTAGGACACGATGGTGCCGTCGGCGGCAACGGTGAGCAATGCCACCGCGACAGCCAGTTGGGCCGTGACACTTGCGACCGACACGATCCGCGCAGGCAAAAGCGCAGGCCGCGCCAGGGCAAGCAACGCGGCGCCACTGAGCAGCGGCAACAGCACGGGCAGGACCAGAAGCAGATTCACACGTCACTCCCCTTTTCGTCCACCTTGTCCGAGCCAAGGATGCCGCGCGCACGCAGGGCAAGCACCACCACGAACGCCGTCATGGCAAAACCGATGACGATGGCGGTAAGTACCAGGGCCTGGGGCAAGGGATCGGTGTACGGCCCGGGCATGGACGTGAGCGGGACCTGATTGGTGTTGAGCCGGCCCATGGCAAACAGGAACAGATTCGTTCCGTAGGAGAGCAGCACGAGACCGAACACCACGGAAAAGCTGCGCGCACGCAACAACAGGTACACGGCACAGGCCACCAGAATGCCGACCGAGACGGCCACCAGCACTTCCATCAGCGCGCTTCCTCCGGCGTTTCCAGTGGGGTGGGCACATCCAGCCGACTCAGACGCCCAAGGTGGGCGAGCACGATGATCACCACGCCCAGCACAGCGAAGAACACACCCAGGTCGAAGGCCATGGCACTGGCCAGCTCCAGTTCCCCGATGATCGGCAATTCCAGATGCAGCAAGCCCGAGGTGAGATAGGGGCGCCCCACCGCGATGGCCGCCGCGCCGGTGAGTGCCGCGATGAGCAGACCGGCGCCCGCCACCTGGAAGTAACGGAGGCGCAGACGCGCCTGCGTCCATTCGATGCCACTCGCCAGGTATTGCAGGATCAGCGCTGTACCGGCGATCAGGCCGGCGATGAAGCCTCCGCCCGGTGCATTGTGGCCACGCAACAGGATGTAAATGGCGACCAGCAGCGCCAACGGCAACAACGGGCGCGAAAGAATCGCAAGGAACAGCGGGTGTCGCTCACTCGACCAGTCGCGACCGACGGTGTCGGTCTGCGGCAAACCGAGACCCAGACCGCGCAGCATGGCGTAGATGCCGGTGGCGGCGATGGCGAGTACGGTGATTTCGCCCAGGGTATCGAAGCCGCGGAAATCGACCAGTATCACGTTGACCACATTGTCACCGCCGCCGATGGGCTTGGCGTTCGCCAGATAGTAACCGGCGATGGTTTCGTAGGGACGTGTGAGAACACCCAGCACCAGCGCCGCGACGCCGGTGCCGGCCAACACCGCGAGCACGCCGTCGCCCCAGTGCCGCATGCGCGGTTCACGATCACCCGCGCCGCCCGGAAGGAAAAACAGCGCCAACAGGAGCAATACCGTCGTCACCACTTCCACGGTGATCTGGGTCAAGGCGAGATCGGGCGCGGAGAAATGCACGAAGGCCAGGGTGATCACCAGTCCCACCACACCCAACATGATGATCACGACCAGGCGTTGTTCGTGAAACAGTACCGATGCAATGGCGCCTACCGCCAGCATCAAGGCCGCCACGGCGCTGACGCCGTCCACCGCAGTGAAGGACAGGTCACCGAGCAAGGCGCGCCCGGACAAGAACGGTGCCATTCCCAGCAGCAAGGCAATGACGATCACTGCCCCTACATAACGGCGCAGGCGGCCGTTGTCCATGGCGGCGTTGAGTGCCTGCGCCGCCGCGTACACGCCGGCCATGATGCGCTCGAAAATCACTGACCCGTCCACCAACGGAATCCGATCATGGAACATGAACACCCAGCGCCGTGCCGTATACACCAGCGTGCCGCCAAGCAGCGCCACCAGGGACATGATCAGCGGTGGCGAAATACCATGCCAGACGGCGAGATCGTAGTGCGGCACCGCGCCGAGCACACCGGCGGCTGCCACGTCGAGCAGCGGTTTGATCACAAACGCGGGCAGCACACCGACCAGGATGCAGAGCGTAACCAGCACCTCGATGGGAATTTTCATCCAGCGGGGCGGCTCGTGGGGCGGCATGATGGGTAGATCGACAGGCTCGCCGTTGAAGAACACGTCATGAATGAAACGCAGTGAATAGGCCACGGCAAAGGCACCGGCCAGCGTAGCCAATGCCGGCAGTACCCAGTTCACCGCACCCAGCCACTCCTGGTGCACCGCTTCCGCAAAAAACATTTCCTTGCTGAGGAACCCATTCAGCAGCGGCACGCCGGCCATGGAGGCCGCCGCCACCATGGCCAACAGGGCTGTATGCGGCATGTATTTCCACAGACCGTTGATGCGCCGCATGTCGCGCGATCCGGTTTCGTGATCGATGATGCCGGCCGCCATGAACAACGAGGCCTTGAATATTGCGTGATTGATGACATGGAAAATGCCCGCCACGGCGCCCAGCGGCGTGCCGAAGCCGAACAGCAACGTGATGAGCCCGAGATGGCTCACGGTGGAGTAGGCCAACAGCCCCTTGAGATCGTGCTGAAACAACGCGAGATACGCGGCATACAGCAGCGTCACCAGACCTGCGGTCCCCACGATGAAGAACCACGTATCGGTGCCTGACAGCACGGGGAACAGGCGCGCCAGCAGAAAGACGCCGGCTTTCACCATGGTGGCCGAATGCAGGTAAGCCGATACGGGCGTGGGTGCGGCCATGGCGCCGGGCAGCCAGAAATGAAACGGAAACTGTGCCGACTTGGTGAACGCGCCGGCCAGCACCAGCAACAACATGGGCACGTACCACGGATGCGCGCGCACGGTTTCGCCCAACGCAAGCAATTCGCTGATGCGGTAGGTACCGGCCATGTGGCCGAGCATGAGGAAGCCGGCCAGCATGGCGAAACCGCCCGCGCCGGTAACGGCCAGCGCGATGCGGGCGCCGCGACGCGCCTCGGCGGCACGGAAGCCGTAGCCGATGAGCAGGAAGGAGCTGACGCTGGTCAGCTCCCAGAAGGTTGCCAGCAGCAGCAGGTTGTCGGACAGGACGACGCCCAACATGGCGGCCTGAAACAGCAACAGCAACCCGTAAAAACGACCGAGGCGTTTTTCCGCCGGGAAGTAATAGCGGGCATAGAAGATGATGAGCAGTCCGATGCCCAGGATGATGAACGCGAACAAGAACCCGAGGCCGTCGAGACGCAGTGCCAGTTCGAGTCCCAGCGCAGGGACCCAGGGCAACAGCAGTTCCGGCGGTGCACCGTCGAAGGTATGGCGCGCCAGGATGAACAACAATGCAAGCGCGATACTGCTGAAAACTGCGGCCGCCAGCGGCGCGGCATCACGTCCCCAATGTGCGACCAAGGGCGGCAGCGCCGCACCGAGCAGCGGAAGCAGAAGAATAAAGAAAAGCAGCATGTGTCCTGTTCGTTGCTTTCGCAGTGAGCGCGACGTTCGCGGGTTTTCACGACACTGCACCGCCCTTCGCTGCGAAGTTCGGCGAGGTATGCACCTACTGCGCGTTAGGTAAGCCTACGCGCGTTGAAGCCGCCTATTTCAGCATGCCCGACTGCGGAGGGCAAACCGTTTCGGTGCGCGTTCGCTCAACGCATATAGGCTTCAGTGACATAGTGCCGGAGCATGCGATGACTGTTGAAAAACGAACCGTTGCGCGATATGGCGCCTTTCATGACGCGAATCCATCCCGCACGATCCGAGTAGTAAAGTGGCAGCACCTTCTGCTCCAGTTTTTGGTACAAGGCCGCGGCATGATCCGTCTGCCCTCCTTCGCCGATGGCCCAGCCGGTGACATCTTCCAGCCAGCCTTCCGCCCACCAGCCGTCGAGCACGCTCAGATTGGGAACGCCGTTGAGCGCCGCTTTCATGCCGCTGGTGCCGGAGGCCTCCTGGGGAGGCAGAGGATTGTTGACCCAGACATCCACACCGGTCACCAGGCTCGCCGCCACGTCCATGTCGTAGTCTGGCATGAACACAACGGGTACGGTGTCGCCCAACGCTTCTGCGGCGCGATGGATCGCCACGATGGCCTGCTTGCCGCCCTCGTCGTGAGGGTGCGCCTTGCCGGCCATGATGATCTGAATGGGATGGCGCGCAGCGATATTGCGCAGCCGTTCCAGATCCGAGAACAGCAGCGCCGGCCGCTTGTAGCCCGTCATGCGTCGCGCGAACCCGAGCGTGCATAGCTCGGGATTTAGCGTCCGCCCGGTGAGTTTGGTGACCCGTTCAAACAACGCCCGCTTTTGGTCCATGTGGGCATTCCAGATCTGCTCGTCGGCGAGGCGGTCGGCATTCACCAGCAGGGCGGGCTCATAACACCAGGCGGGTATTTCCCGATCGAAAATCAGGCGGATGGCCGGGCCCGCCCAGGTGTCGGGATGAATGCCGTTTGTCACCGAGCGCAGGGTGTAACCCGGAAACATGTCCTGGGAGGTGGCCGCATGACTCTTGGCCACACCGTTCACGTACTCGCTGACATTGAGCGCCAGCCGGGTCATGTTCAGCACGTCGGTACCGCCCAGCGAACGCAGCATGACCTGATCGCGAAATTCGGTCACGACGCGTGCCACCAGATCGTAGGGGAATTTGTCGTGGCCCGCCTCGATGGGCGTGTGGGTGGTGAAGTTACACAGATCACGTACCCGGGGCAGGTCGTAGGTGACTTCGCCCGGACGCACCTCCTCCGGCGCATAGGTATGCCGCCGCAGCAGTTCCAAAGCCAGCAGGGCCGAATGGCCTTCGTTCATGTGGTACTGGCGGATGGTGAAACCCAGTGCATGCAGCATGCGCACACCGCCGATGCCGAGCACACATTCCTGACGCAGGCGATACTCCGCATCGCCGCCATAAAGGAAATGGGTCAGGGTACGATCGTCGGGATGGTTCTCCGCCAAATCCGTGTCGAGCAGGATCACCGGTATTCGGCCGCCCGTGTGGCCTTCGATGACATAAAGGCGACTGATGATCCAGACCTCGCGCCCGCCGATGTCGATAGCGATTTTGGCGCGCAGCGGACGGGTCCAGGCGTCCACATCCCAATAGTCGGGTTGTTCCGACTGCCGACCTTGTGCATCGAGCTCCTGCCGGAAATAGCCCGCCCGGCTGAGCAGGGTGACACCGACCATGGGCACTTCCATGTCGGCGGCCGAACGCAAGGTATCCCCGGCAAGCACGCCGAGGCCGCCTGCGTAGGTGGGAATGTCGGAGCGCAGCGCGATCTCCATGGAGAAATAGGCCACACAGGGCTGGTGCACGAACGGCTCCAGCACATCACCCACCGGCACGTTGCGATCGGGCTGTCTCCCGTCGACCACCTTCGGCGCTCCCCTGGACACACATTGCACCGAGTGTAGGTGCCCGGGCGGTAGCGCGGATCAGGTCATCCGGCGGCACTCAGTCCTTTGCGGCCTTCTTGCGCTTGCCCTTGCTCCGGGTCTTGCCGTGACTGCCGCGGAAGATCTTGCCGCGTGCCGTGCGCTGATCGCCTTTGCCCATGGTCCTCTCCTGTTGCGCTGTGGGATGTCCATCACGGGACACTTACAGTGCATAGACCGCCTGCGCGAGAAAGCAAATGGATTCTGCTTATGCCGGGATGACGCTCAGTCGTGGACCTCGGCGGCCGTGTGCAAGGCGAAGAAGCGGCATACGGCGTCCAGAGAACGGGTGCGCAGCATGCGCGGCAGGCTTTCCACGAAGGTGCGTCCGTAGGGTTTGGTGAGCAGGCGCGGATCACAGATCATGAGCACGCCGCGGTCGTTCACGTCGCGGATGAGGCGGCCCACACCCTGCTTGAGGGTGATCACGGCCTGCGGCAACTGGTAGTCGAGGAAGGCGTCCTGGCCACGCTCGCGCAGGGCGTCGATGCGTGCCTGCAGCACCGGGTCCCCGGGCGAGGCGAACGGCAGTTTGTCAATGACCACCAGGGACAGGGCATCGCCGCGCACGTCCACGCCTTCCCAGAAGCTGCCGGTGCCCAGCAGCACCGCGTTGCCCAGGCGGCGGAATTCGTCCAGCAGACGCCGACGCGGTGCTTCCCCCTGTACCAGCAGCGGGTAATCGATGCGCCCGCGCAGGTGTTCGGCGGCTTCCTGCAGGGCACGATGGCTGGTGAACAACAGAAAGGCGCGACCGCGGCTCGCCTCCAGCACCGGCAGCGCGGCTTCCACCACGCGACGGGTGTAGACCGGCGCCCGCGGGTCGGGCATGTCCGGCGGGACGAAAAAGACCGCCTGGCGGGTGTAGTCGAAGGGGCTGTCCCAACGGCGGGTTTCCGCGTCCTGAATGCCAAGCTGCGCGGCGAAGTGTTCGAAGCTCTCGCCCACCGCCAGCGTGGCGGAGGTGAACACCCAGGCACAGGGCCTTGCCTTGAGCTTGTCGCGGAACAGGTCCGCCACGTCCAGGGGGGTGAGGTTGAAGGTGAAGGAACGGGTGTGGGTTTCGAACCAGTGGATGTAACCCTCGGGCGTGGCGCCGGTGAGCGCCGCGAAACGCTGCACCAGCTCAGCCGCCCGCCGTGCGCAGCTTTCCAGTCCCTTGCCGCGCGCCGCCATGGGTTCCAGCGCCTTGTTCAGGGCGGCAAGACACTCCGTTGTACGGGCAATGGCCGTGGTGACGGCGTCATTCTCCATGTGGGGACGCCAGGGCGCCCGGCGCATGCCCTCGCCCAGCGCCAGGCGCAGGTCGGCCACGGCCTTCTCCAGGGCCTCCGCCGCGCCGCGTACGGTGCGTGAATCGGCGGCCTCGCGCAGTTCCTCGCCCAGGCTGTCGCGTGCCAGCTCGCGCAGTTGGTTGCCGCCCAGGGACAGGCCGAAGAAGCCCGAGGCGATCTCCGGCACCTGGTGCGCCTCGTCCAGGATGACCGCATTGGCCCCCGGCAGCAGTTCGCCGAAGCCCTGGTCGCGCAGCGCCATATCGGCGAACAGCAGGTGATGGTTGACCACCAGCAGGTCGGCCTCCTGGGCCTTGCGGCGGGCAGTTGCGAGGAAACAGTCTTCCAGGCGCGGGCACTCGCTGCCCAGGCAGTTGTCGGTGCTGGAGGTCACCAGCGGCCAGACGGGGGCGTCCTCGGGTACGTCGGAGAGCTCGCCGATGTCACCGCTGCGGGTGCGTTCGCCCCAGCGGGCGATCACCTGCAGCTGGTGGACCTGTTCGCGGCTGATGAAGCGGCCCTCGCCCTGGGCGATGTCGAGGCGATGGGGGCAGAGGTAATTGGCGCGCCCCTTGAGCAAGGCCACTTCCACCGGCAGGCCCAGAGCCTCGCGCACCACGGGAAGGTCCTTATGGAACAGCTGGTCCTGCAGGTTCTTGGTGCCCGTGGAAACGATCACTTTCTGGCCGGAGCGCAGGGCGGGCAGCAGATAGGCGAAGGTCTTGCCGGTGCCCGTCCCGGCCTCGGCAATCAGTGTGCCGCGGGTTTCCAGCGCCGCGGCCACGGCTTCCGCCATGGCCTGTTGCTCGGCGCGGGGGGCAAATCCGGGGATGAGGCGGGCGAAAGGTCCTTCGGGACCCAGCAGTTCATCAAGCGCTTCCATGGCGGTTTTCAGGACGTCCTGTTGTCCCAGATCTCGTCGTCGATGATGCCGTCCTCGCGTGTCCACACCAGCCGCGCGATGTTCTTGAAGCGCGCAATGGTCATGGCACCACGCTTGTTGCGCCGACTGTCGCCCGCATCGTCGAGGGCGGCCGTAACGGTATCGCGATCGGCCTCGTGGATTTCGTAGGGCATGAACTGCGCGTCCATCAGCACCAACAGCACCGCGTCCCAGGGCTGGTCCAGCTTGAGCTGTCCCATGCGCTGCCCGGCCTTGCTCTCGTCGAAAATGGCCCGTGCCTTGATCTGATAGTGCACGCCCGCCCGGGCGCCGTGGCGCCCCACCGCATCCCAGCCCCCCTGCGGGCGCTGGGGCACGTCCAGATCGAGCAGACGCGCGGCATCGTAGCGAGCGATTTCGCCGCTCACGGCCAGCGGTTGTCCAGTCGCCTCCCGGTACGCAGCGGCAAGCCGGCGTGCCTCGGCGATCAGTTTGTCGACGGAGTAAAGCTCCACAGTGCCTCTTGCCGGCTGGCTGCCGGATGGGGTTTCCGCATTATACTGCGGGGGTTTCTTATATTTTCGGATTTACTGCACCCGGACTTGAGTTTTCATGCCTGCCGACGACACCCTCGCCCGCCAAATCCGCCTCGTCACCGCCCTGCGCGATCCCGAACGCTGGCCGCAGCGGGCCGATCGTGTGGACGTGATCGAGACCCACGTCTCATGGGTTCTGCTGGTGGGCGATCGGGCCTACAAGCTGAAAAAAGCGCTGGATCTCGGCTTTCTCGATTACGCGACCCTGGAACGCCGGCGGTTCTTCTGCGAGGAGGAGCTGCGCCTCAATCGCCGTACTGCGCCCGAGGTTTATCTGGGCGTACTGCCCATCGGCGGCAGCGTGGACGAGCCACGCCCGGGCGATGCGCAAGCCCCCATCGAATACGCGGTCGAGATGCGCCGCTTCGACGATGCCGGTCTGCTCGATCGACAACAGGAGGCAGGCACCCTCACCCCTGCCCACATCGATGCCGCGGTGCACGCCATGGCCGATTTGCACGGTCTGGCGGCGCCGGTGGAACCCGGATCGCCCTACGGCGATCCGGCGGCGGTCTTTCAGCCGGTCACGCAGAACTTCGCACAGATCGGTCCGCTGCTGCAGGCTCCCGAGGACGCAGACATACTCGCACCCCATGCGCGTTGGGCCGAGGCACGCTTTGCCCAGCTTGCGCCGCTGATGGCCGGACGCAAGCGCGACGGCTTCGTGCGCGAATGCCATGGCGATCTGCACCTGGGCAATCTCGCGGAGGTGGATGGCAAGGTGCTCGCCTTCGACGGTATCGAATTCAATCCCGCGCTGCGTTTCATCGACGTGATGAGTGAGCTCGCTTTCCTCGCCATGGACCTGGAGGCGCGCGGAGAATGGTCGTTGGCGCACCGCGCGGTGAACGCATATCTGGAACGCACCGGCGATTACGCCGGCCTGCCTCTGCTCGATTTCTACAAGCACTATCGCGCCATGGTGCGCGCCAAGGTCACCGCCATCCGACGCCGCCAGCCCGGCCTTGCCCTGTCCGAGCGTCTGGCGCTGACGAAACAGTTCGGCGCCTATCTCACCCTCGCCAGCCATTACCTGCCCGCGCGCCGCCCTGCCCTGCTGCTCACCTGCGGGCTGTCAGGCACCGGCAAAAGCGTGCTCGCCGCGGCGCTCGCCGAGGGCATGGACAATAGCGTGCGTCTGCGTTCGGATGTGGAACGAAAGCGCCTGTTCGGCCTGGCGTCGACGGCGGAAAGCCGTTCCTTGCTGGGTGCCGGCATCTACACGCCCGAGGCCACGATGCGTACCTACGACCGCCTCGCGGCGCTGGCGAAACACGCCATCGACGGCGGCTACACCGCGGTGGTGGACGCGACGTTTCTCGAACCAGGCCGGCGCCTGGCCTTCCGGGACATGGCCAGGGCCTGGGGCGTTCCTTTCACGGTGCTGTATCTGACGGCCCCCGACGACGTGCTGCGCGAACGTATCCTGGCGCGCCATGCCGCACGCATGGACGCGTCCGAAGCGGATCTCGCCGTGCTGGAACACCAGCGCACACGTTTCCAGCCACCGGAAGGCGAAGAATCGGCCGACACCCTTGTTATCGACGCAGGCCGCGGCTGGGATCCCCTACAGGCCGTGGCCGCAGTGCAAGCGCACCTGAAAGCCGCCCCATGTCCGTAGCCGCTGCGCTGACCAGCCCGGCGCTGCTCGGCGCCATGACCGTCTATTTGCTCGCCGTCCTCGGCTGGGAAGGCGTGGTCGCGCGCCTCGCGCCTCACATGGCCCAACATGGTTTCACCGATTGGCTGCTCGAACACGTGTATGTACCGCTCGGTCGCGCGGCATGCATCGCCCTGTTCGTGCTTGTCGCCTATCCGGGGATTTTCGGCCTGACTGAAGCGCCGCCCCTGTCACAGGTGCTCGGCGGCGAGCAACGGGTGAGCATGCTGGTCAACCTGGCCTTCACAGCCAGCCTGTTGCTGCCGCTGGTGCCGCTGCTCGGTGAGCAGCTCGCGCTCGTGCTGCCCGCACAGGCCATGGCGCTCTCCGCACTGTTACTCGACTGGACCGCCGGCGCCATGGGGGTGGAAGTGGCGCTCTGGCCGGGTGGGGATGTCATGCTCGCGATTTTGTTACTGGTCGCCGTGAGCGGGCCTATCGCGCGCGCAGTGGCGCGACTTGTGGCGTTCATCCGCGAGCAGGATGAAGCCCCTTGGATGGTTGAAACGGCGTTGCTGCTTCTGCAGCTTCCCGCCATCCTGATTTACACCCTGCGCGTGAGTGCACCGTTGCGCGGATGAAGCCTCAAGGCGCTGCCGCCACCCGGTTGGCTAAACGGCGCTGCCACAACACGCCTGCTGCCGCGACGACGAGCAGCCAGGTACTCCCGCCCCCGCCGCCACCACCGCCCGTATCCTCGGCAACGCTTGCCTTGATGGTGTAGCCCACATCCTCCGCGTGCCGTTCGGAATCCACCACGGCCACGTGATACACGCCGGGCGAGGCACCGTGGACGGTCAGCCGCTCCTCGGTGGAATCCCCGGCGCTGACCAGGGTCCCGGGGCTGACGCAGTACGGTGCCGCATCCCGGTAGCAGTCGATGTTGAATTCCGGTGTGCCCCCACGCCGCACCAGCAGGTCCAGCCGTGGCGCCGAATTCAAAACGATCGACAGCCGGTCGACCGGCGAGGTCAGATGAAAGGTCCATACGTGCATGTCATCCTGGTCGTCAGACTGCACTGTCGCCCCGGTGGTCACGCCCTGCTGCAAGGCGCCGAGTTCGAGCCGGAAGCGTCGCGTCGTGGCGATGCCGTCGGCGTCAATGTCCAGCGTCAGGGGAATACGGCGATGCCCGCCCCCGTCCGCTGCCAAACGGACATCGAAGGCCAGGGTCTTTTTGCCCTGCGCGAAGTCATGGACCAGGACGGGTTCTTCCGGCACGACCAGTGTCTCGTCGTCGCTGCGTAAGCGTACGGAAACCAGACCCGCATGCTGCCAAAGGTTTTCCAAACGCACGAGCAACTGCCCATGCTCACCGGGCTCGAGCACACCATTGCCGTTGCCCTCGGGCTCCGAAACGCTGTGACCTGCATAGACGATCACCGGTTGCTCCGCCACGCTCAGGGCGCCCTCTGCACTGGCGCGTCCGTCGGAAACCAACACGCCGGCGCTGTTGAAAGCACCGGCACCGGCGATGATGCGTGCCTTGATTTCACGAAAATCCGCTGCTTCGAAATAGCCCTTCACCAAGGCCGCGAGCCCGGCCACATGAGGCGCCGAGAACGAGGTCCCGCTGGCACACCGGTAATCGGTGGCTGCACTGAGCTCGACCGGCTCGGCCACCCAAATGCTCACCCCCGGCGCCGCGATGTCCACACTTCGGGCGCCGTGCTGACTCCAGCGTGTCAGTTCGCGGTCTTGTGTGCCGGCGGCCACGGCCAGCACATTGCTGTTCGGCAGGCTGGAGGGGTAATCGGGGATCAGATCGTTGTCCATGTCGGCGTTGCCCGCCGCGGCAACCAGCAAAATCCCCGCATCCTCCAGTTTGGCAACCCCTTGCGTCTCAGCGATGGAAAACTGCGGCCCGCCCCAACTGGCATTGACGATGTCGACTTCCTCTTCAATCGCGACATCGTAGGCGGCAAGCAGCGAGCTGATATAGAAATTGGTGCGGATGGCGACGATGGATACACTTCGGGCGACATTGACGGCCGCACTGGTCACGCCCGTGCCGTGCCACGCGTCGCTGTCCGACAGATCCGGCTCGGGGTCGTCGTCACCGTCGACCAGATCGGCGCCTGAGACGATGCGGCCCAACAGCGCGGGATGATCCACATCCACGCCCGTATCGATGACTGCGATGTGTGCCCCGGCACCGTTGCCATGGTCGCCATCAAGATCAACCTGCATGTCAGCCAACGCCCATTCAGCGCAGAACGTCGCCGGTTGCACACGCAGGTAGCGCCGGTAGTTGGGTTCGACGAACTCCACCGTGTCGGAGGCGCGCAAATTCTCCATGGTGGTTTGGAGATTGGCCTCCGCGGGTAACGTCCAGTGCTCGATGCCCAGTTGTTTGAACGTCCGGACCGCCAGGCCTCGACCGACACCGGCCGCCTTGCCCTTTTGTTCACGGCTGCCCGCGCCCGGCTTGAACTTCACCAACAGTTCATTTGGCGCGTGCCCGGCAACGGGTTTTCCTGCGGCTCCGGCAGGCATGGTGTGCAGAGATGTAATGAGGAAGCACGACCCGATCACGGCAGCAAACTGCCACGAGCGCTTCATAATCCACTCCCGACCCTCACCGAAAGCATCCAGATGGCGACGCTGCCCGCCACCAGGAACACGAACAGCAGACCGATCCCCTGCCACCGCAAGCGGCCCACCAGCTGTTCTTCAGGGATCGCCGAAATGAGATAAGGCTGACCGTGCGGCGGACGTGCCATGAGATGCACGCCCGGCTCCGCGGCACGCTGCGCGCGCGCCTTCACCACCTGGCGTTCGGCGGCGCGGCGTGCCTGTTCCCATTCCTGCATATCGATGCGACCGTCACGGTTGGCATCGAAGCGTTCCAGCAGGGCGGTCTGGTTACGTTTCCAATCGGCCAGCACGGCGCGAACTTCGTCACGGAGTGCACCGCCGCTGTCATAGGCGCCGCCGGTGGTGCGGAATTCGCCGATGGCGTACAGCGGATCGCCCACCTCGATGCGGTTTTCCGTGAAGCGGTAAGGGCCGGAGGAAAACAGGCTGCGCTTCCTGGGCGCCGCACCATGCCAAAGCGACGAACCGCCGTACCAGACCTGAGTCATTGACGGCAGCACATGGGCGCCGTCCGGATCGATGACGCATTCGCCGGTCTCATCGCGCAACACGAACAGCCCCGGGCTGCGCTCGTCGCGCACGGTGCGCCAGCTGGTGTGACTGTGCCCGCGGCTGTCCCGGGTGGTCACCCGTTCTTCCACGCGACAGTGAAACCAGGTGCAGATGGTGCCGGTGAGGACGGAGACGATGGGTTCGCCCGGCAGCAACAGCGCCTCGCCCACCAGTTCCACATAGCCCTGGGCCGCGGAACGGATGCGCGAGGTGGGAATGTTGGCAATGGTGCGCGCCCGATGCAGGGCGCGAAAGCCGAGAAACAGCATGGCCGCGGCAAGCACGGCCAGAAAGGCGACGGCCAGCCAGAATTCGGCCGGATCGAGGGCGAGGACTTCCGCGATCGCGGCGTCCATGGCTTAGCGGAATAGCGCCGCCATGTCCACGTCTCGCTTTTCTTCCTCGCTGAACTGGAGCAGGGGCCGCGGGCCGAAGCCGAACATGCGCGCGAAAATCACGTCCGGAAATTGTTCGATGCGCACGTTGTTGAGATTGACGCTCTCGTTGTAGAACTCGCGCCGATCGGCGATGGCGTTCTCCAGGCCCGAGATGCGCGATTGCAGATGCTGGAAGTTGTCGTTGGCCTTGAGTTCCGGATAGGCCTCGGCCAGGGCGAACAGGTTGCCGAGCCCCATGCGCAGCTGGGTCTCCGCCGGTCCCAGGGCGCCCACGTCACCGCGCTCGCGGGCGCTGGATACGGCTGAGCGCGCGCGCATGACCTTCTCCAGGGTTTCCTGCTCGTATTTCATGTACTGCTTGCACACCTCGACCAGCTTGGGAAGCTCGTCATGGCGCTGCTTCAGCAGCACGTCGATATTCGACCAGGCCTTGGAAACGTTGTGCTTGAGCTGCACCAGGCCGTTGTAGATGGTCACCCCGTAAATGAGGACAACCACAAGGACCACCAAAAAAACGATACCGGCAATGGACACGCTGCACTTCCTCCTGAGAACGCCCTCGCGCAGCGCGACTATACCATTTGAAGAACCGTCACTGGTCCCGCACGCGCGGGCTGTGACGCATTGCGCGCCGGAGCTGACGGCGTGTTCACGTCGCCGCGGCGAAGGCTTCCTGATCCACGCCCGATTGCGAGGAACGCAGCGCGGGTAACAGCACCTGATCGGCGTAAGGGCAACCGGTGGTTTCCGGATCCTTCTGCAGCAGCTTGTCTGCCGCTTCGAGCAGATGACCCCGCCCTTGTTGCAACCAGCGCAGCAGGGGCTCATAGCCGGGCTGCCACGCGGTGGCCCCAAACAGGCGGTGCAGGGATTTGAGGATCCCCATGCCTTCGAAGTCCAGGTCTCCCCAGAAATACACCGGCCAGCCCGGCGTCTCCGCGCCCCGCCACCAGCGCTCGAAGCCTTCGCGCGAGGCGCATCCCCCCGCGTAGTGCAGCGCCGCACAGCCCGGCTCGCGGATGCGCGCCGCACCGCCCTTGAAGCCGGCCGCATACACCAGCGCACAGCCGCGGGTCGCCGCCAGTTCGCCCGCCAAGGCACGCAGATAGGTGTCCAGATTTTCGATGAACAGCACGGTATCGATACGTGCCGGAAGGAACACGTCGATGACCAGCGGCCGGGGCGCCGGCGCCAGATCGGGATACAGGGCCTCCACCAGTGCGGCGCAATGCTGTTCCAGGAATTTGGAATCGCCGAAGAAAACGGCGGCACTGAGTTGTCGCAGGGTGTAGCCCTGCCCCTTCAGGGCGCCGAGCCGCACCAGGGCATCCACCACCTCCCGTGCACTGCGTCCCGGAATATGCACCCGGCGCTCACGCAGGCGCACCCTGGCGGCAGACGACCAATCGGCCGCAACGGCATCCACGGCTTCGCGCCAGGCCTGGGCCTCGGGGGTGACGCGGGGACGGCGCAGCCATTCGCGGATCAGGTTCTCCCCGCCGGCATCCACGGCGAGCCGTGCGCCCACGTATTCCGGATCGCGCGGGTCGCGGTGGCGCTTGGCGGTGACCTTGAGCGGCAGCCCGTGTTTTGCCAGCCCGGTGATCAATTCCCAGCGCGCGTCGGCCTCGGGGCCGAAGTGGAACAGGCCCGGAAACAAGCGCTCATCCACGGTGAAGCGCAACGGCTCCTTGCGCGTATCGCCAGGCTGGCGCTCCAGGCGATCGAGCACGCCGTGCAACCAGGCGAGCACCTCGGGGTCACCCTCCAGCCAACGGGGTCTGTTATCGGACATATTGGTATCTTTCTCCCGACATCCCTGTCACAAGGCCTTCAGCTTGCCAGTACTTCCTGCATGAAATCCAGCTCCGCCTGGTCGTAGACCGCACGGCGATGCTTGGCCCACAGAGCCTCGACGCGCGCCTGATCGAAGCACTTGCGATCCACCAGCACCCGCGTGTGCAGCTGACCGCGGGCCTGCGTGCTCGGCACCTTCGCAAACACGAATTCGTGGCTGATGAGGTCCATGAACGGGCCGCACTTGCTGGTGGGCATGATGAACACCAGTTGCAGGCCAAGGGAATCGGTAAGATACGCAATGACCTCGCGTGAGCGGGTCTCGTCCATTTTGGAGAAGGCCTCGTCCACCAGCACCATGCGCAGATGGTTCTGTCCCTCGGCGAAGCGGAAGGCCGAGGTGATGGCCGCGGAGCGGATGATGTAGGCCGGCGTCTCCAGCTGGCCGCCGGAGCCGGTGCCGTACTCGGACAGGGGAATGGGCGCCTTGCCCTCCACTTCCTTGAAGATCTCGTAGCGCCGGTAATGGCGGTAGTCGGCGATGCGTTCCAGCTCGCGCAGGGCCTTGTGCTCGTCCTCGTCGAGCAGCATGGCCATGATCTCGTCGCGCACCTTCTTCGACTTGCCGCTCAGCTCCAGCTCGAACAGCGTGACTTCGTCACCTAATGCGGGGTTTTTCACCACTTCCTCGAAGAAGCGCCAGTAGTCGCGGTATTCGGGGATCCATTCGCTGGCGAAACGGAAGGTCTCGCGGTCGGCGCCGAAGCGGTGGTGTTGCAGTTCGCGGTTGAGCAGCTCCACCTGGCGCTCGCCGTCCTTGATGGCCTGATAGATGGCGTGGCACAGGTGGGTCACGAAGGCGTTGTTGAAGCTGGCCTTGAGCTGCGCGAGATTGTCGTGCTTCTCCACCAAAATGTTGTTCTTCAGCAGGTTGTACACCCGGTCGAGCTCACCACGCACCGCGCAGACCTTGCCGAACAGGTCGGCGTCGTACTCGCCGTCGAAGCCGGTGTAGACGATGGCGTCGCCCGGGCGGCAGTGCTGGTTGTGCTCCTGGATGACGCCGTCCATGTGGCGTTCGGCGGCGCGCAGCTTGGTCTCGATCTCGGCGCGTTCGTTGCGCGCGCGCTTTTCATCCAGCTCCTTCGCCTCGGCGTCCAGGTGGTCGAGGCGCGCGTCCAGGTCGAAGTCGGGCCAGTCGGCGGTGATGGCGCGCAGATTGGTCTCGCATTGCTCCACGCGCATCTGGGTCTCTTCCTGGGCATCGGCCAGGGCGGTGACCGCCTTGTCGGCCTCGCGCAGTTGTTCCTCGAACTTGCCGCTGGCCTTGAGCAGTTGTTCCTG
>JAWLCT010000008.1:45651-94937 GCA_041687015.1 Gammaproteobacteria bacterium | reverse complement strand
CTCGCGAACAGCTTGAGTGGCGTCATGGCAACAACGCCAGATAGCGAGCATATTCGTTAGCCCTACTCCAACGCCCGTAACCATGTACAGCATAAGCAGTACGGATTGGCGCCTATTTAGCCAAGCAATGGCCAGCACTACCCCGATCTTGCGCAACCGTATTCAAAAAGAAGCTTTCGACGCATGGACGAATGCCCAACTAAAAAACAACCATGCTGAATCGCAATTTTGGAAGGCGGTGGCTGATGGTTGCAAACTTCGCTAAAAAATCAGCCTGCTTACTAATACTGGTAATACCCACTGCCATTGCGGCGGATGCGCGAAATATCCGACAGAGTGCGACGGCATTTGCGGGAGAGAACCTAGCGCGTGCGACCATTGTCCTTTCTGACACGATGGAATCATGCAAGAAAGTTAGCAAGGTCATTTCCATACCGCGCGCCAATGAAATCGGGGTAAGTCGGAACGAGTTATTGCTTGGTTTTGGGTATTTTTATTTGAAACGCCAAAACGAGTGCATAGAAGAAGCCGCCAAAGAATTCTTTCTTGCCGCAGAAGTCCTGCGCAAAGGACTCGACGGCGCGCTGAACAAAGCGGAGCTGGATGAGGCACTTGAACTTGTGGACGTGGTCCTTGCCGACTGGTGGGCTGAGTTGGAAGCCAAGGCCCGCTATCATGCACAAGTCCCTGAATCCCATAGAGCGAAAATCGAGAAACTCCCGGGTATCGGAAAGCCCTTTGACATGATCCACTCGTGGGATATGTCCGACAATTAGAATGCGCTGGATGCGATGCGGTGTTTTCCACTGCCAGATATTTCGCTCACGGGTCGCTTAGTGTCCTGATACAATCCGGCCACGAGGAATAACAAGGAGCGTTCCTATGAGCAAGCCCGCTGCCCGAATGGGCGATATGCACGTCTGCCCCAAGGTCACCAGCAAAGTCCCCCATGTCGGCGGCCCCCTGGTCGGGGGTGCGCCCACCGTCCTGATCGGCGGCAGTCCAGCCGCGCGTGTGGGTGATACTGCAATCTGTATCGGCCCGCCTGACAAGGCCTCTTCTGCTTCTTCCAGCGTACTCATCGGCGGCAAACCGGCCGCACGCATGGGCGATTCCTGCGGCCATGGCGGCGTCATCGTCATGGGTTGCCCGACAGTACTGATTGGTTAGGCGCTCCGGCGCTCACCCGTGTGAGCGCGCCGGTTTCCCAAAAATTCGACAGGAACGCCGGCGGCGCTTAAGCCGGACAACAGGCGAGGACAGGGGAGAATGCTCCCCTGTCATTCATGCCGCAATGCCTCGATAGGATCGAGCCGCGCGGCGCGGCGGGCAGGGAAATAGCCGAACAGCACGCCGATGACCGCTGAGAAGATGAAGGCCACGGCGAAGATCGCCGGTTCCAGCACCATGGGGACGCCGAGCAGCGCAGCGACGCCCCAGGTCATGGCAAGCGCTATCAGCATGCCCAGCACACCACCGAACACCGACAGCACCACGGCCTCGACCAGGAACTGCAACAAAACGTCCTGCTCCATGGCACCGATGGCCAATCGGATCCCGATCTCGCGCGTGCGCTCCGTGACCGATACCAGCATGATGTTCATGATGCCGATGCCGCCCACCAGCAGGCTTACCGCCGCCACGGCGCCCAGCAAGGCGGTAAGTACCTTGGTGGTGGCGGTGAGTGCGGCGGCGATTTCCTGCATGTCACGCACCATGAAGTTGTCGTCCTCGTCGGGTGCGATACGACGGCGCTCGCGCAGGATCTGCTCCACATCCTTTTTCACCTTGGCCGTGGATACGCCGTCCTGGGCCGAGATCTGGATGTTGCGCACGTCCTGATTGCCCACCACGCGTCGCCAGAAGGTGCGCAGCGGAATCACCACCATATCGTCCTGGTCCATGCCCATGCTCGACTGGCCCTTGGCGGCGAGCACGCCGATCACCTCGCAGGACACGTTCTTGAGGCGAATGGAGGCGCCCACCGGATCCTGGCCGCCGAACAACTCCTTGCGCACGGTTTCGCCCAGTACGCAGACCGCCTTGCCGGCGCGCAGTTCGCTTTCGGTGAACATGCGGCCATTGGCGACAGGCCAGTCGCGCACGGTGAAATAGCCGTTGTTGGTGCCGGTGACCGTGGTTATCCAGTTGGCGTTGCCGTACACGGCCGTCAATGTGCGGCTCGCAGTGGGCGCAACAGCGCGCAGGCCCGAAACCTCGCGGGCGATGGCTTCGGCATCGTCGACCGTGAAGGGTTTGGCGGCGATGCGTTGCCCCATGCCGAAAAACTGACCAGGGCTGGCCTGGAGCAGATTGCTGCCGAGACTGCTGATTTGCGCCTTGACCTGGGCGGTGGCACCCGAACCCACATTCACCATGGTGATCACCGCGGCGACGCCGATGACGATGCCCAGGGTGGTGAGCGCGGAGCGCAGCAGGTTGCGGCGGATGGCGCGCAGGGCGAGCAGCAGGGCGTTGCCGAACATCAGGCCGCCTCCCCGCGCACGTCCTGTTCCACACGTCCGTCGCGGAACCGCACCACCCGTTCGGCAAAGGCCGCAATGTCGGCCTCGTGGGTCACCATCACCACCGTGATGCCGTGCTCGCGGTTGAGCTGGCGAATGAGCTCCATGATCTCGTGGCTGCGGGCACTGTCCAGGTTGCCGGTGGGCTCGTCGGCGAGCAGTACCTTGGGCTCGGTGACGATCGCGCGGGCGATGGCCACGCGCTGCTGCTGACCGCCGGAAAGCTCCGCGGGGGTGTGGCTTTCGCGGCCTTCCAAGCCCACGGAGACGAGCGCGGCGCGCGCCCGGGCGTGGCGTTCCGCGGCGGGCATGCCGCGGTAGACCAGCGGCAGTTCGACGTTTTCCAACGCCGACGTGCGTGCCAGCAGGTTGAAGCCCTGAAACACGAAACCGAGGAAATGGCGGCGCAGCAGGGCGCGCCCGTCGCGGGACAAGCGTCCTGCATCCACGTCGTCGAACAGATACGTCCCGTCGGTGGGGGTGTCCAGGCAGCCGAGGATGTTCATGCAGGTGGATTTGCCCGAACCGCTCGGGCCCATCATGGCGACGAACTCACCCGGTTCGATGACGAGGTCGATGCCGCACAACGCCGTCACCGCGGCCTCGCCCCGGCCATACACCTTGCGTACACCGCGCAGCGCGATGAGGGGTTTCGTCATCGCGGCGTGCTCATGATATCGGTGACCAGCACGGTGGCCGGCTGCAGGTCACCTTCGAGCACCTGGGTGTTGCGCCCGTCGGACATGCCCGTCCTGATGCTCAGCGGCGTCAGTGCACCTTCGTGCAGGGTGTATACCGTCTGGCGGCCGTTCGGCTCTTTTGCCTTCAGCGCCGTCTTCGGCGTCCGGGGCGGGCCTCGCATGGCGAACATACCGCCGGAGCGGCTCTGCGCTACCTGGGCCGGCGGTGAGAAACGCAGCGCGGCATTGGGTACCAGCAGGACGTCAGTGAGACGTGCGCTCACGATGTCGGCGGTGGCGGTCATACCCGGCATCAGCACCAGGTCCTCATTGGCCACTGACAGTACGGTCTCGTAGGTCACCACGCCCTCGACGGTCTTGGGCGCCTGGCGGATCTGTTTCACCTCCGCCTGGAAGCTACGGCCCGGATAGGCGTCCACCGTGAAGGTGGCCGACTGACCCGCGCGCACCTGACCGATGTCGGCCTCGTCCACCGCCACGATGAGTTCCATGCGCGACAGGTCGTCGGCCAGGGTGAACAGCACGGGGGTCTGGAACGAGGCCGCCACGGTCTGGCCCTTTTCCACCTGGCGATTGAGCACGATGCCGCCCATGGGCGCGCGGATCACCGATTTGCGCAGGTTGGTTTCCTGTGCCTCCACCGCCGCCTGGGCCTGCGCCGCCTGGGCCTGGGCCATGATCTCGGCGGCCTCGGCGCGGGCGAAGGCCGCGCGCTGCTTGTCCAGGTCGCTGGCCGTGCACATTTGCCGCGCCACCAGTTCCTCGCAACGTTTCAGGGCAAGGCGCGTCTCCGTGACCGTCGCAGCCGCTTCCTTGACCTTGGCCTGGGCCGCCTTCAGGGAAGCGCGGGCCTCCACCAGGCGAGCGTCCAGCATTTCACGATCGAGCCGGGCCAGAACCTGGCCCGGCTCCACCCGGTCATTGAAATCCACCTCAACGCTGGCGATGGTGCCGGAGAGTTCACTGCCCACGTCCACGCTGTTGAGGGGTTGCAAGGTGCCGGTGGCGCTCACACTCACCACCAGGCCGCCCAGAAAGGATTCCGCGGTCTTGTAATTCGGGGCATCCGACCCGCGGGCGAACCACTGCCAGCCCAGCACCGCCAACACCAGCACGGCCACGCCCACCAGCGGCCAGCGCCAGGAACGGCGGCGCGCAGGAGCCATGGCCAGGGTGCGGGCCACGCTATTGTCATTATTCATGTTCAACTCCGGTCAAAGGTGCGGGCGCACACCCGATTACTTACTTCCGCGCACTGGCAAGGTGCTGAGATGGGTCGTCGTGCCTGCTTTCATGCCCGCGGGTGCACAGCGGCCCGGTCAAACAGTCTTACGTGTTTGATTCGTGGGCAGGTCTTCCGTGCCCCGTATCGGCAATTTCTGGGTAACTGGCTGCCAGTACACTAAAGAGCCGATCCAGGGGCCGATGGTTCCCTGACGGGCTTCCGGCCCGTGCAGGCACTGTAACTGCATGACCGGGGATCGTGGCCAACGGAAGCGCAAGCTATTGCAAAGAAATGCAAGCCTGCAAACTTACCTCGCCAGGCGAAGAAGAGAAAAGGGGGAATCACCGGACGGGCGAACCTTGACCGGCTCGTTCGCCCGCCCGGGTTTTGCGTCAGCCCACCATGGCCAGCCCGGCCAGCCAGGTCACGTCGCCGCGACCGAAGCCTGCTACGGCGATCCAAAGACCGGACACGACAATCCAGGCATCGGCGACCCATCGAAGCAATTTCTTTTTCATCGCTCTCTCCTGAGCTGTTCCTTGGGACGGGAAGAGCATGGACGGGGCGCCTGAATCGACGCTGAATCGAGCCTTACCTGCAACTGAAAAAGCTGTTGGATTGACGATTTTCAATGCCAGAGCGGAATGCCCCCTCATAGGATGAGGTTGTCGCCCACATCAGGGCACTCCTAACAATTATCAGAGGGAATGAGTCCATGCTCGACACCATCATCGGCACACTCGTATACGGCCTTCTCTTCTACTTCTGCTTTCTGGGCCGCATCTTCGATGCCGGCCGTTTCAATCGCGGCAACAATTACAAATAAACGCTGCGCCGCCTGCGGGCGTCCTGCGGGGCGCCCGCAGCCGCACACGCGCCGCGCCCGTCCTGAACGGCGGGTTCGTTCAATCCTCTGCGCGCCGTTCCAGATCGCGCACCGAAGGCCCCTCGATCACCTCGCCCTCCGCAGTGAAGCGGGAACCGTGACAGGGGCAGTCCCAGCTCTTCTCTGCGCTGTTCCAGCCCACCATGCAGCCCAAATGAGGGCAGAACGGCGACAAATAGTGGTTGCGTCCATCCTCGCCCTTGTAGACTGCCACCGGCACGCCGTTGTGCCGGCACACCCCGCCCTCGCCGCGACTGACGTCGCACACGTCTTTCAGCCGCCAGGTCTTCACACGATCCTTTAGCCACCCCTTGCCGACCTGGAAGTTTTCGCCGAGCAATGCCTTGCCCGTCACCCGCAGATGGAAACGGGTGGCATCGTACATGGCGCTCCACGGGTTGGCCCGCTCCAGAACGTGGTCACTAAGCACCTGCGCCGCCGCCACGCCGTTGGCGAGGCCCCAGGCGCTGAAGCCGGTCGCCACATAGATCCGCCGCGTGGTGACGCTGAGCTTGCCCACCAGCGGGATCCGGTCGGGCGAGAAATAATCCTGGTTGCCCCAGCGGAACAACACCTCTTCCACGGCGAAACGCTCGCGGGTGAAAGCCTCCAGCTGACGTAAGGCCTCGCCGGTGTCGCCCTGCCCGGTCTTGAAGGCGGGCCCGACGGTGACGAGTAAGTCGCCTCGCGGGTCGGGATGGGGACGAATGGAAAAGCTCGGTTCGCCCACGCTGATGAACATGCCCTCGGGTAGCGTACCCGGGGCGAGCCGCGCGGCGAGCAGCGCGTGGCGTTGTGGAAACACCCGAGCGAAGTGCAACCCCTGGAGCATGAACGGCAGGTTGGTGGCGATGATCACATCGCGCGCCCAGACGGTACCGCGGTCGGTCAGTACCCGGTGCGGGTTCCCGGGCTCCACGTCGAACACACGGGTGTGCTCGAACACCTGGCTGCCGTCGCCCGGTATGGACGCGGCGATGGGCATCAGGAACTTGAGCGGATGAAAGCGCGCCTGGTTTTCGAAGCACACGGCCCCCGCCACGGGAAACGGCAACGGCGGCTCGGCGACGAACGACGCCGGCAGGCCCAGCCGGCCCGCTGCCTCCACCTCCTGATGCATCGCCGCGAGATCCTGGCCTTTCTCGCTGTAGGTGTAAGCGGGCACGCGCGCGAAGTCGCAGTCGATGCCCCGTTCGGCGGCAATGCGCTCCACGTAGTCGATGCCGGCCTGATTGGCCTCGCCGTACAGACGCGCTGTGGCCTCGTCGAAATCGCGTATGAGCTGCGCGTAGATCAGCCGGTGCAGGGAGGTGAGCTTGGCGCTGGTACGCCCCGTCACCTGACCGGCCACCCGGCGCCCTTCCAGCACGGCCACGGTGCGGCCGCCACGCTTGAGCAGGTCGGCCACCAGGATACCCACCCAGCCGCCCCCGATGACGGCCACGTCCACCTTGGCGCCACCCGCGAGCGGGGAGAATTCCGGCCGTGCGATGTCCATCCAGTACGAGGCAGCCTGTCCTGGCAGTTCCATGGGCGCGGCTCCAGAATCGGAAAAAGGGGAGTTGCCGTTTCAGATATAGGCAAGCGATCCCGCCATCGCCATGAAGCGGCGATCCTTCTGCTTCCCAATGACGTAGAATCGGCGCAACCAAGAGTGCCACCCATGCAGCGACCGATTGAAACAGCCCGCGTCCTGGCCGTCACCTCCGGCAAGGGCGGCGTCGGCAAGACCAATGTGGCCCTGAATCTCGCCATCGCCCTGGCCAGCCGCGTTCAGCGTGTGGTGTTGTGGGATGCGGATCTGGGGCTTGCCAATGTGCAGGTGCTGATGCGCCTGCAGCCCCAGGGCGACTTGAGCGATGTGCTTGCGGAACACAAGTCCATTCGCGAAATCCTCATCGACACGCCCGTCGGTATAAAGGTCGTTCCGGGCGCTTCGGGCGACGAGCACCTGGCGAATTTGTCCAGGCGCGAGCGCCAGATCTTTTCGGAAGCCATCCAGGATCTGGTGCAGGAGGCGGATTTCATCATCATCGACACGGGCGCCGGTATTTCGGCCAGCACCATGGATTTTGCCCGCGTGGCCGATGACGTGCTGGTGGTGACCACGCCCGAACCGACGGCGCTGGTGGATGCCTACGCGGCCATCAAGGTGGTGCACGGCCGCGCGCCCTGGAGCCAGGTCCACCTGGTCATCAACATGGCGCGGGATGAGAAGGAGGCGAAGCGCGCCATGCTGCGCCTCGAGTCCATGGCCGCCCATTACGTGGGCAGCCGACTTATCGAGGAAGGCGTGATCCTCTACGACCAGGCCGTGGGCAGCGCAGTGCGTCAGCGGCAGCCGTTCATTCTCGCCTATCCCCAGAGCCAGGCGGCTTCGGCCATTTGGCGCATGGCCGATTCGCTGCTGCAAACGCGCAACCTTCCCAAGGAGTCGCGCCCGGACGAGGCCCGGCCGGGCGTGCTCGAACGCCTGCTGTCACTGCTCGGGAACGCGTGAGGGCGCCGCTACGCGGGCGCAGCCGTATCAGTCCAGGTAGTCGGCGCCGCTGATACCCCAACGGGTCTCCGACACCGCACCATCGATGCGGTAGTCGTCACCTGCCGAGGGCGAGGCCAGATCGAGTTCCTGCGGCGGCATGAATTCGCCCTTGTGCGTGTCGTACACGGCACGCAGACGCGGATGCAACAAATCCCGTTCACCCTGCTCCACCACCACACCGATCCAGCCGTTCATCAGGCGCACCAGGGAGCCGACCGGGTAGATGCCCACGCAACGAATGAACTGGTGCACCAAAGGCATGTTGAAGTGATGCTCGCCCCATTCGAGAAGCTGGCCGAGGACACGTGTCGGCACCTCCGCATGGTGGTAGACGCGGTCCGCGGTGATGGCGTCATACACGTCCACGATGGCGGCCATTTGACCGAACCGTGAAATCTGTTCGCCCGTGAGGGCGTGCGGATAGCCGTTCCCGTCACAGCGTTCGTGGTGCTCGTTCACCACCGCCATGGCTATCGGTCCTACGCCACCGTGTTGTTCCAGCAGCGCGCGCCCAAGGTCCACGTGCTCGCGCATCACCATGTATTCCTCTTCGGAAAGCGGACCCGGCTTGTTGAGGATGTTGAGGGGAATGCGCGTCTTGCCGATGTCGTGCAACAGGCCGCCCACACCGAGCTCGCGCACGGTGGCCTCATCGAAGCCCAGTTCCCGGGCGAAGGCCAGCATGAAAACCGCCACACTCACGGAATGCTCGAAGGTGTAGTGATCGCGGTGGCGGATACGTGTGAGTCCGAGGAGTGCTTGAGGGTTGCGCAGAACCGAATCAGCCAGCTGACCGACAACGTCCTCCACCTCGGCCAGCGCGAACTGGCGACCCGCGCGCACGCTGTGCATCAACGTGGTGACCACACGCTTGGCCTCATTGGCGGTGGAACGCGCGTAGAACAATTCCTCGCGCACCGGTGTGCGCGCCCGGGTGGGTTGTGCGGTGCGGACAACGCGGTGCAGCTCGGCGAGCAGTTCGTCTTCGACCTGCTCCTTGGTCTTCACCTGCGCAAGACGATCGTCCTTATGCAGGTTTTCATGGGGAACGTCATCGCCACGGGCGGTGTCGATGTAGACCTCGCGCGTGCCCGTGCGCACGATGCGCGCCAGTGTCGCCGGGTCACGCACGTAGAGCTGATTGAGCAGGAAGGGGTGATCGAGCCAGCCGCAGTTGATGTCATGGACATACATCCCGACACGTAAGCTTTCGATCGGGATTTTCTTGATCATGACATTGCGCCGGGCGCGGCGCTGCTGCACTGCCTGAGTTTGCGAATGGCCGTCCCGACGTCCACGTCACCTATCCCGCCCCGAACGGGCTCAGATCTCCGCCCCGTGTTTCACCAGGAATTCGACGATGTGCTCGTCCGTCTCCTTGTCCAGCCCCTCGAACTGGATACCCACCTGGAGCGATGCATGGCAGGTATTCACGTTGCGCACC
Organism: Gammaproteobacteria bacterium; assembly: GCA_041687015.1. Taxonomy (GTDB): domain Bacteria; phylum Pseudomonadota; class Gammaproteobacteria; order Thiohalomonadales; family Thiohalomonadaceae; genus JALOAT01. The sequence goes on along the minus strand of JAWLCT010000008.1, from coordinate 85,614 downwards.
TTGCCTGTCACGCGCACGGGCTGATCATCGAGCGGCAAGGCGATCACGAGGGCGTCGCCCACATGCACGCGCAACACACTCTCGTGCAGATGCACGGGTAATACGCAGCGGCATCCGGTACGGCTCAGGTCGACGATGTTGCCCTCGGTCGTCTGACTGTTCACGGCCACCTTGCAGGGCAGATATGTTTCCAAACGGCGCGCATCACGCAGGCTCTTCTCCTGTACCAAACGCGGGCACTCGATAAAGGTCAAAGACTCAGGTTCCGTGACCGTGCTGATGATATGGCTCTGGAAACCGCAGGCGCTGCCCTTTTCCAGGTAGCGCACAATGATGGTGTTGCCCTTGAACAGCTTGGAGGAGAAACCCGGCGGTCCGGCCGGTGTGCGGATGATGAGATAGTGGCCCGGCCGCTTGCCGACCAGCTCGCTCTTGAGGTGGCCATATACGCCTTCCACTTCAATGATCAGCTCGGTGCCGGGATTGGCTTCGATCTGTGGCGGCTCCTCGTCCATGGGGTTGCCGAACGACAGACCGGCGGATGCCGCTGTTCTCTCCCTGTCCGGCTTGTCGCGGTAAGGCATGGAATCTCAATCTCCTGCTCGGGCCCGAGACGCATTGTACGGTCTGTCCCGGTCAAAGTGTGCAGGGTCCCCCAGGATTTGCGCACGACGGGGGCAGCCCACAGCGGACCTGACGGCCTATGTGTCGGCGGTTCCGGAAAATCCTTTATGCGGCCTCGCGCATTTCTTGGCTAGGCTTCGAAAGGATCGTTCATCGTCAGGACGCTCGCCGCAAACGCGCCGGACGGATGGCGTTTTGCCGTTATAGTTTCACAACATCAAGAGGAGTCACGCCTGCCCATGCCCTACGACCATGGAGCCCCACGCCGACCGGTTCTGCTCGTCATTCTGGACGGATTCGGCGTCAATCCGAGCAAGCTCAACAACGCCATTCTGCAGGCCAATACACCGCGCCTGGACGCGTACTTTGCCCGTTATCCCCACACCGTGATTCAGGCCTCCGGGCATGCGGTCGGTCTGCACGACGGCCAGATGGGTAATTCGGAAGTGGGCCACACCACGCTGGGTTGCGGGAGCATCGTGCGTCAGGACCTGGTGCTCATCGACGATGCCATCGCCGACGGCAGTTTCTTTCGCAATGAGGCGCTGGTGCAGGCGGTGAGGACCGCGGCGGCGGCCGGGCGGCCGCTGCATCTGTTCGGCCTGGTCTCCACCGGCGGCGTGCACAGCCATTTGCGCCACCTGCTCGCCCTCACCGAGCTTTGCGCGCGCAACGGCGCGCGGCCGTTGCTGCACATGTTCACCGATGGTCGCGACACGCCGCCGAAGTCGGCGCTGAGCTACGCCGCCGATGTGGAAGCCGCGCTGGCCAAGGCCGGCGGCGCGGTGGCCACCGTGAGCGGCAGGTTCTGGTCCATGGACCGGGACAAGCGCTGGGAACGCACCGAGCGTGCCTGGCGTGCGATGGTGCACAACGAGGGTCCGCGCGCCGACAACCTGCGCGCCGCCATCGAGGCCGCTTACGCGGCGGGCCAGACCGACGAGTTCATCGAACCCGTGATACTGCCGGGCGCCCAACCCATCCAGGCGGGAGATATGGCCCTGTCCTTCAATTTTCGCAAGGACCGACCGCGCCAGATCGTCGCCGCACTCGCCCTGAATGATTTCGACGGTTTCGCGCGTCCCGGCTACCGCCCTGTCCCGGTCACTTGCATGATGGAGTACGACCGGCGCTACGGCCTCCCCTTCGCCTTCACCCCCGACCGCCCGGGCATCACCCTCAGCCAGGTCATCAGCCACGCCGGGCTCAAACAGTTGCACTGTGCCGAGACCGAGAAGGCCGCCCACGTGACCTATTTCTTCAACGGCGGCCACGCGGAACCGGTGGCCGGCGAGGAGCACGTGACCATTCCTTCGCCAAGGGTGGCCACCTACGACCTCAAGCCCGAAATGAGTGCGCCCGAGGTAGCCGACTGCGTGGTCGAGGCCCTGCGCTCGGGCAAGTACGCCTTCATCGTGGTGAATTTCGCCAATGGCGACATGGTGGGCCACACGGCCATCCCTGAAGCGGTCATCAGGGCCGTGGAGGCGTTGGACGAACAGGTGGGGCGTGTGCTCGATGCGGCGGTGGCATGCGATTACTCCGCCATCCTCACCGCCGACCACGGCAATTGCGAGCAGCTGAAGGACCCTGGCACCGATGCGCCGCATACCCAACATACGGAGTACCCGGTCCCGTTCATGGTGATCGACAGCATCGACTGGCGCCTGTCTTCCGCCGGCGGACTGGGCAACGTGGCGCCTTCCGTGCTGCACCTGATGGGCTTGCCGAAACCCGATGCCATGACCTGCCATTCCATGCTGCTCGGGCCGGCACGCTGACCCGTCAGACGAAGTCGTTGACCGGGATACCGTAACGTGCGGGCGACACCACGCGCACGACCGTGTCGTCGCGCGCCCGCGCCAGATCCAGATTGTGCGGCATGACATAGTGACCGCGTCCGGCGTGGTAGACCACCCGGACCACGGGCTGGCGCATGTCTTCACCCTGATCCACCACGATCCCCACATGCCCGGAGGCGAGCTCCACCATGGAGCCGACCGGGTAAATGCCTACACAGCGGATGAACTGCTGCACCAGCTCGGCATCAAACTGCACCGGGCTCCACTCCAGCAGTTTCTTGAGCGCGAAAGAGGGTTCCCAGGCGTTCTTGTAGACCCGGACCGACGTCAGCGCATCGTAGACGTCCGCAATCCCCGCCATGCGGGTGGCCAGGGACAAGGCCTCACCCTGCAGTCCGACGGGATAACCGCTGCCGTCGAGGCGTTCGTGGTGACCATGCACCACCTCGAGGGAAAGCTCCGGGAGCCCCCGGTCGCGCAACAGGGCCGCCCCGTCGCTCACGTGGGCACGCATGCGTTCCAACTCGGGCGGGGTGAGTGCGCCCGGTTTGTTGAGGATGGCGTCGGGCACCAGGATCTTGCCGACATCGTGCAACAGCGCACCTTTGGCAAGGGCCCGCGTATCCTCGTCGGGCAGCCCGAGCAGCCGCGCGAAGGCGATCATCAGCGCCGCCACGCTCACCGAATGCATGAACGTGTATTCGTCCTTGCGCTTGATACGGCACACGCTCAGCAGCGCATGGGGATTACGCAGCACCGAACCGATGAGACGCTCGGCCACGGGCTCCAGCTGTTCGAGTGAAAGCGGGTGTCCGAGGCGGGCATCCTGCATCAGCCCCTTGACCAACGCAGTCGCCTCGCTGAACACGGCCTGGGCGCGCGGACGCTCCTCGTGGGCCGAAACTCGCGCCAGGGACGTATGCGCCACCGGCGCCGGGCCGCCCTCCGCGACCACTGGCGCCGGTGGCGCTACATCGAGGCCCTTTTCGGTATCGATGGAGAGCTGGCGGATCCCCGCCTCGTGCACCCGCCGCAACATGGCGGGGTCCTTCACCAGGAAGCGTGACACCAGGAAACTGTGATCAATCCAGGGACGATCCAGAGCGGTCACATACATCCCCACCCGCAGCTGGTCGATGGAAATCACTTTGATCATGAAACGGGGCCTCCTGCCGGTGCGCGGTCTTCCTGTGACTAATCGACAGCTTCGACCGTGTCCATCGTCTCGACCCGGGGCGTCTCGACGTGAGGGGCAGGCATCTCGACCTGGGGCGCGGTTTCAGCAACCTGGGGGGCGGGCGCGGCGGCCTTCGGGGCACGTTTCGTGGCCGCACGGGGTCGCGTGCCGCGCGCCTTGGTCTTGCCCTTGGCGGGTGGGGCGAAAATCGCTGCCAGGTCCTTTTCGCGGCCGGCGAGCGCCCGGGCCACGGCCTGGATGGATTCACTGTCGAGGCGGTGGTCGTGCACCGTGGCGGTCAACACCACAGCCAGTTTGTCGGCACGCTCCTCCAGGGCTTCGAAGGCCTCGGCCTCCTGCTGGGATGCAAAAACCCCCAGCTCCTTGCCGTCGCGGACGACGACGTACTTGGTTTCAACGGGCATTGATCAAACACTCCGGACGAAGGGGAAGCGGCGGGCGCTTCGGTTTCCGACCTCTGCGGGCCGTTACGAGCGCATCATGTTACCGCTTCCGCCCGTCTCGCGCAGGGGGGAGCGCGCGACCGCAGGGAAACCGGCGGGGCGGCACCGGGGCAAAGCCCGGCGCCGCGTGACGCGACGAAGCTCAGTGCTCGATGTAGGCGCGCGCCGAACGGATGCCGTGCAGCGCCACGGAAAACCCGGCCAGCCCGGTCGATTGCAACACCGCCTGGTAGATCTCCTCCGGTGTGGCGCCCGCCTTGCGTGCCTGGGAGATGTGGGCGATCAGGCTGCCTTCGTGTTCCTGTGCGGCCGCGATGCCGATCTTGATGAGCTCGACGGTTTTTTTGTCCAGCGGGCCTTCATGATCGAGGGCGTTGCGCAACGCCTCGTAAGCCACCCAGGCATCGGGAAACCGGGTTTTGAATTCGTCCAGCGTCCTGTGCATGACCGCCTCCGCTGCGAGAGAAGTCTTTCCGAATCGTAGCAAACGCGGGCGCTCTCCCATGGCAATGGAAAAGGGCTTTCCACAGGATGTGTGGGGGATGTTTTCGCTCGCAGCGAGCGACGAGTGAGTTCGGAAGCGTTTCCTTGCTCTCGCAAAGGCCGCCAGGCGCGCCAAGGGAAAGGAATGAGAAAACACTGCGGGAAGCGGACCGCCTTTCCTGCCATGTTCATCGTCCGGAAAGCCGCGTTGGTCGCTTGGCGTTCTTCGCGTCTTGGCGAGAGGAACTCTCGCTTCCCTACGGACGCCGCTTGAGCGCGAAATTGCCGGCGCCCTTGTTCACCACCTTGCCTTCGCGGACCAATTGGCCGAGCGCCTTGGTGATCCGGGCGCCATCGATGCCCTGATTGCGCAGGCGCTCGCGCAGCAGGCTGTCGCTCATGTCCGTGCGTCCCTTGAGCAAGCGCAGAATGGCCTCGCCCGCATCGACCTCTTGGGAGCGACGCTCGGCCGCTTCGGTGCGCGCCGTGTCTTCGGGTGCCGCCTCCACTGGCGTGGGTGCGTCCTCCACTACCGATGTTGCACGCGCCGTCACTTCCGCCATCTCCTTGTCGAGGGCGTTGATGGCGGCCTGATGACTCGCGACCAGTTGCTGGCGTCGTTGCTGCAATGCGTGCAACTCCTTGTCCAGGATGGCGAGTGCGCGCTCCTGGTCGGCAAGCAACTGCTCGCGCTTTTTGCGCAACTGCGTCAACCGCGCGGCCACGGCCGCGCGGCGCGCGTTTTCCTCTTCCTCCTGCTGCTTCTTCCTGGCCAGGGCGAGGAGATCGTCGGCGGAGAGTTCATCCAAATTGACGAGCATCGGGGATCCTTCTGGAACGGACCTGGCGTTTCGTGGTGGCGCGACAAGACCGGCCACGGTTCAGGCCTCGGATGTGCGGCCCATTGGTACACGAAACCACCCGTCCGTTCCACTACCGGGTTCACAGCCGGCGCATCAGGCCGCGTGCGCGTGCCGCGCAGCGCGGTTCAGCGCCGCGAGTACGGCCCGCAAGGGCGCACTCAGGCTGTCCCGGTCCCGTGCCACACCGGCCACCCGGCGGCCGCCCACGCTGAGCAACACATAGGCCACCGCCTCGGCGTCGGTGCCCTCACCCACCGCGTGCTCGGTGTAGTCCACCACGTTCACCGCCTGTCCGCTGTGCCGGGTCCAGGCATCCACGAAGGCCGCGAGGGCTCCGGCCCCTTGGCCCTGCAGGAGATGAATGCGGTTGCCGTCCTGCAGGCGGGCCTCGATCACTTCGCGGCCGTTCTGCCGCTCGATGCGGTAACCGGCAAGGGTCAGTGGGCCACCGCTCATGAAGTGGTCCTCGAACAGGTCGAGCACAGCGTCACTGCCCACTTCGCCGCCGCGCGCTTCGCTCTCACGCTGTACCACCTGGGCAAACTCCACCTGAAGCCAACGCGGCAAGAAAAAGCCGTGGTCCCGTTCCAGCACGAAGGCGACGCCACCTTTGCCCGACTGGCTGTTGATGCGGATCACCGCCTGGTAGTCGCGGCCCAGATCGCGCGGATCGATGGGCAGGTAGGCCACCTGCCAGGGCTCGTCCGCTTGCTGGCGCGCCAGGCATTTGCGGATGGCGTCCTGGTGGCTGCCGGAAAAGGCCGTGTAGACGAGCTCGCCGATCCACGGGTGGCGCGGGTGGACCGGGATACCCGTGCAGGCGGTCACGGTCTCGATGATGTCATCGGGGCGCGACAAATCGAGTTCCGGGTCGATGCCCTGGCTGTAGAGGTTCATGGCCAGGGTCACGATATCCATGTTGCCGGTGCGTTCTCCGTTGCCCAGCAAGGTGCCTTCCACGCGATCGGCGCCTGCAAGCAACGCCATTTCAGCGGCGGCCACGGCACCACCACGGTCGTTATGGGTGTGCACGGAAAGGACGACGGCGTCGCGCTGCGAAATGTGAGTGGCGAAATACTCCACCTGGTCGGCGAACACATTCGGCGTCGCCATTTCCACGGTGGACGGGAGATTGATGATGGCCGGCCGCTCGGGCGTGGGCTGCCATACGTCGAGCACGGCCTCGCAGACCGCCACGGCATACTCCATTTCGGTGCCGGTGAAGCTCTCGGGCGAGTACTGGAACACCCATTCGGTCTGCGGGTAACGGGCTGCTTCGCGCTTGAGCCACTCGGCGCCACGCACGGCGATCGTGGTAATACCGTCACGGTCCAAACCGAAAACGCGTTCGCGCTGCACCGTAGAGGTGGAGTTGTAGACATGCACGATGGCGCGGCGAACCCCGCGCAGGGCTTCGAAGGTGCGGACGATGAGGTCTTCGCGCGCCTGCACCAATACCTGCACGGTTACGTCCGCGGGGATGCGGTCGTGCTCGATGAGCCAGCGCACGAAGTCGTAATCGGGCTGGCTGGCGGCCGGGAAGCCCACTTCGATTTCCTTCACGCCGATGCGCACCAGCACGTCCCACAGGCGCCGCTTCTGGTCCACGCTCATAGGTTCGAGCAGGGCCTGATTGCCGTCGCGCAGGTCGACACTGGCCCAGCGCGGCGCCTGTTCAAGGGTACGGTTGGGCCACTGGCGCGCGGCAAGCGGCACGGTGGGCGCGGGGCGGTATTTGCGGTGATCGAAACGGGGCATGGTCCTTCCCTTTATGTCGTGCCGTCCCATCGGGACACGGTCGCTGATGTCGGCCCGCCGGGGGTATTGGCGGGGCCCCACCCGGCCTTCGTGGGGCCGGGGGCTGGCGACACCTCGTGAGCATCGCCTTGGGGGGGCAGGGAAAGATTAGGGCAGTCACCTCGGCAGGTGCTTGCGTTTTGATGTCGGCATCGATGGATGGTCGGCAGTTTCTTGCTCATCCATGCCGTTGGCCATCATAATCTGCCAACACCACCGGAACACCCCAATGAACCTCGATCGCTACGACCGGCGGATCCTCGAAGTGCTGCAGGAAGACGGACGCATCAGCAACCAGGAACTGGCCGATCGCATCGGCCTGTCACCGTCCCCCTGCCTGCGCCGCGTGCGGGCACTGGAAGAGGCCGGGATCATCGCCGGCTATCGGGCGCTGGTGGATGCCAACCGTCTCGGGCTGTCGCTCATGGCGCTGGTGCACATCTCCATGGACCGCCACACCCCTGAGCGCTTCGCCCATTTCGAGGCCCAGGTGAACGCCCTGCCGGAGGTGCTCGAGTGCCTGCTCATTACCGGCCAGGACGCCGACTACCAGCTCAAGGTGCTGGTGCGCGACATGGACGCCTACCAGGCATTGCTGCTCGGCAAGATCACCCGCATTGAAGGCGTCACGGGCGTCCACTCCAGCTTCGTCCTGCGCCGCGTGGTCGATCGCACGGCCGTGCCGGTTTGAAAACCGCGAAGAGGCCGGGCACGCGAGGAAAAAAGCTCCCGGGGTGGCTGGCCAGGATGACCTCGTTCGCAGTCCTCAACCAAGGCTCAGGTCCACGCCGGTTTCGGCCGTCCTCAGGCGTGCGGCGATGAGGCGGCGGCCCCGTGTGGTGAGGCCGAAGTTCTGGTCCACCACGCCGTCGCTGTAAAGCTCGGACAGGTGTTGCCAGGGTGTGCCGCGACCCGGGGCGGCCGCGTAGGCGGCCAAGGCTTCCTTGGCTTCCTCGGGCGCGTCAAATACCTCTTCGAATGCGCTGCCCTCGGCACGCAAGGTGTGAATGCGCTGGTCCCCAAGGCGCACCGAGGCGGCCACGTGGCGCACCGGCTTGCCTTCCAACACCAGCATGTAGCCGCCGTCCGGCGACGGGCTGATCTCCACGGAACGCCCGCTTGCGTCCCGACCGCGGAACACCGGGGGTGGCGGTAACTGGGGCCCTTCCGGCGCCGGGCCGAAGTGATAGAAGTGCTCACGCCAGGCATCGCGGCATGCCGGGTCGAGTATCCAGCGTTCCACCGCCTTGTCGAAGGACTGCTCCAGTTCGCGCATGGTGCGCGTATGACGCCTGTTACGGGTGCTGACCGGGCCTTTCTGCTTGTTCTCCTGCTTGTAGTGGTGATAGCGGTGCGCCAGTTGGCGCAGTACGTCGCCGAGCTCAATGGTGGTGGTCATCGCGTCCCCTCCGGGAGGATGGACGCACGACGGTACGCTCAGGGTTCGAGTGTCACCTTGATGCAACCGTCGTGCTTGTTGCGGAACAAGGCATAACCCTCCGGTGCGTCGTCGAGCTTGAGGCGGTGGGTGATCACGAAAGACGGATCGATGTCGCCGCGAACGATATGCTCGAGGAGCATGGGCATGTATTTCTGCACGTGGGTCTGGCCAAGCTTCAGGGTGAGACCCTTGTTGAAGGCGGCCCCGAGCGGAAACTTGTCCACCAGTCCGCCGTAGACACCGGGAATGGAAACCGTGCCGCCCTTGCCGCACAGCTGAATGGCTTCGCGTACCGCCGCCGCGCGATCGGTCTCCAGCATGAGCGCCTGCTTGACGCGGTCGTAGCGCCCCATCACGCCCCCCGTGTGGGCCTCCAGTCCGACCGCATCGATACAGGCATCCGGCCCGCGACCGCCGGTAAGATCGTGGACGGCCTCGCTGACATCCACGATGTCGCGGTTGAGTGCCTCCACGCGGCCTTTGCCGTGCTTGTTGGCCATGTCCAGTCGCTCGGGAACGCGATCGATGGCAATGATCCGTTCGGCGCCCAGCAGCAGCGCGCTCTGAATGGCAAACTGCCCCACGGGCCCACAGCCCCAAACGGCCACCACATCGCCTTCGCGAAGATGACACTGTTCCGCCGCCTGGTAGCCGGTGGGGAAAATGTCCGAAAGAAACAGCACTGCGTCGTCGCGCATGCCATCCGGCACCTTGAGCGGTCCGGTGTCCGCAAACGGCACGCGCACGTATTCGGCCTGCCCGCCCGCGTAACCGCCGAAGGCGTGGGAATAGCCGTAGAAGCCGGCCGGCGCCTGGCCGTAAAGGCGTTCCGGGATCCAGGCGTTCGGGTTGGAGTTGTCACACAGGGAGTAGAGCCCGCGGGTGCAGTAATCGCACTGTCCGCAGCTGATGGTGAACGGGATCACCACGCGATCACCGGGACGAAGGTTACGCACCGCACTGCCTACGTCCACCACCTCGCCCATGGCCTCGTGGCCCAGGATATCGCCCGCGTGCATGGTCGGCATGTAGCCGTCGTACAAATGCAGGTCGGAACCGCAGATGGCGGCACGGCTCACCTTCACGATCGCATCATGGGGATTGAGAATTTCGGGATCGGGCACCTGCTCGACCCTGACATCTTCAGTATCGAACCAGCACACCGCTTTCATGGCTGTCCCCCGGCGCTCAGCCGCTGGGCTGGCCTTCGGTGGTAGGCAATTCCCCGGTTTCCATGCATTGCTTGAAGCGACGCAGTTCCTCCTTGATAACCTGCGCATCCACGGTCGCAAGCCAGCGTGCGAGCACAGTGGCCGCGGCGCTGCGCAACCGGTAAGCAACGTTCAGGTGGACCTCCGTGCCACGCCCACCGGGTGCGGGGAGAAATGTCACCATGCCTTGGTGCATGAGCTCGCTCTCCGGCGGCGTGGACCAGCGGATGCATTCGCTGGCGCGGTCTTCCACCACGTCGGCCGTCCAACTCACCGCGTCCATTCCGGGCAGGCGTGCCTCGAAGCGATAACGTCCGGCAGCCACGGGCTCCGCCACCTGCAGGGAGCGCATGAACCGGGGCAGGTGGGTGAAATCACGCCAGTACGCATAAAGCACGTCCGCGCCGCAGCGCACGGTCACCGAGGTGCTCACGTCCACCGGTGCCGGGCCGGCTGCCCGACGGGGCCGTGTGGAAATCCCGGCTTTTTGCGAGGCGCGATAAAGAAGCGCAGCACCCGCGATGGTCAAGGGCACACCGATGGTGGCGGGGGTGCGCAAACCCGCCGCGGTCAACAGACCGCCTCCTACCAGCGAACCCAGGCGGTAACGCGACCCCGTACTGGACGGGTGTGGTGCCGGCCTCATGGCACGGTTCCTCGGTGTCACCTGAGAAAAGTCTAGAACGCACGCGCGGGACGGGAAAATCCCCCGTTGCGTTGCGAACGGGACGTGGATCGCAGAGCCGCGCGTCCGGGTATCAGTGCCCGACACTCCCGGTTACAATCGAACCCCCACCGTTGTTCGGAAGGAGTCGTCTACGGAAACGCTCACCCCGCCCGTCACGCTGTTCGAAGATGACGGGCATGCGGTTTATTGGCTCGGCGTGTGTGAGTCCAGTGCGTTTCGCTGCAACACCTACCTGGTGCGCAGCGGCGATACGGGCCTGCTCATCGATCCGGGCGGGCGCCCCGGTTTTGCCGCCGTGCGCAGCGCGTTGGAGAAGATCATGCCAGTGCAGGCACTCACGGGCATGGTGCTGTGTCACCAGGATCCGGACGTGGCGGCATCCATGACGGACTGGCTGTCCCTGCTGCCGAGCCTCACCGTTTTCACCACGCCACGCACCCACGTACTGTTACCTGCCTACGGGGCCGGCGAGTACCGCCTGCATGATGTGGAAGCGGAGCCCGAGTTCGTGTTCCCTTCGGGTCACCGCCTGCAGTTCATCCCGGCCCCGTTCCTGCACTTCCCGGGCGCTTTCGTCAGTTTCGATGCAACCTCCGGCTCGCTTTTTTCGGGCGACATCTGGGCAGCGCTCGATTTCGACTGGCGTCTCTACGTGGAATCCTTCGACGAGCACGTGCCGCAGATGGATCTCTTCCACCTGGAATACATGCCGACGAATCTTGCGGCGCGGGGTTTCGTCCGACGTGTCGAGCACCTGCCCATCCGCGCCATCCTGCCGCAGCACGGCAGCATCCTGCGCGGCGACCAGGTACCGCGCGCCCTCGACTATCTGCGCGAGCTGCGTTGCGGCCTCGACATCATTTACGCGGATCTGCAATGAGCGACAGCGAACAACGCCTGCGCGCGCTGGAAAGCGAAAACCGCATGCTGCGCCAGGGTGTGCAGCAGGCCGCGCGCATGCGCCAGCTGTGGCAGCAGGCCCTGGACGAACTGCAGGCCACCAAGCACCAACTGGAGGCCAGTCATGCCCAACTGTCGGTGCTTTACAAGGTCTCGTCCGCCATCAGCCAGACGCTCGACCTGCAGGAACTCTTCGCGCGCATCATGGAGGGCATGGAGGCCGCACTGGAATCGGCTCGCGGCCAGCCCATGGGGATCTTCCTGGTGGAAGAGGAACGCATGCACCTGGTGGCCCAGCGCGGCGCCACGGACGCGTTCATCGCGGCGCACGCGAACATGCGCGTAGGCGAGTGCCTGTGCGGCCAGGCCGCCCTCAGCGGCGAATTGGTGCTGTGCGAAGATTGCGCCCGTGATCCGCGCCACACCCTGCCGACCCCAGCGACGGAACCGCACGGGCATGTGATAGTGCCGCTCACCGCCAAGGGCCGCGCGGTCGGCGTTTTCTACTACTACGTACCTTGCGGGCTGCACATCGATGCCGGCCAGCGCGACACCTTCACCGCCATCGGACAGCAGCTCGGCATGGCCATTGAAAATGCGCGCCTTTACGAGGAAACGCGCAGGCTCACTTTGCGCGATACGCTCACAGGCCTGGGCAATCGGCGGCTCATGGAGCTGGTACTGGATCGGGACCTGCCCAACGTGCGCCGCTATGGGCGTGCGCTGTCGCTGGTCATGCTCGATGTGGATCACTTCAAGCGCTATAACGACGAGCATGGCCATCTTGCCGGCGATCGCCTGCTGGCGGAGATCGGCGCGATTTTGCAGCGCGAAACGCGGGAAAACGATCTTCCGGTACGTTACGGGGGCGAGGAGTTTCTGGTCATCCTCCCGGAAACGGATCTCGCGGGGGCAAAACACCTCGCTGAACGCCTGCGCCGGGCAGTAGCGGCGGCAACGCCGGTGACTATCAGCCTGGGCGTCGCCCAGGCCACGCCGACGCGCAACGATCGACCGACGCTCATCCAGATTGCGGACGATGCACTCTATCGGGCCAAGGCTTCCGGGCGCGATCGCGTCGCCTGTGCCGAGGACTGCTGACGCCGGCCGGCTGAGACGCCGCGTTGCACATCATCACGCGCATCGTAACGCCGACTGACAGCGCTTTTGGTTACGCTCAATCCTCTTCCACCTTCGGCCGGAATTCCGCCGCGAGCTGTTTTTGAAGTGGCGGCGGTGCCGGCTGGTAGTGGCTGAATTCCAGGGTGTAGGAACCCTGCCCGCCGGTGAGTGAGCGCACGCGATCGGCGTAGTGGTTGAGTTCGCCGAGCGGCGCCTGGGCATGGATGCCGATCATGCCACCCGGCAGAGCCCGGCTGCCCAACACCTGACCACGACGCCCCGTGAGGTCCCCGGTCACGGTGCCCATGTCACCGGCCGGAACCACGAGCTCCAGGTTCACGATGGGTTCCAGCACCATGGGGCCTGCCTTGTTCACCGCATCGAGAAAAGCACGCTTGCCTGCCGTCACGAACGCCACCTCCTTCGAATCCACCGGGTGATACTTGCCGTCGGTGACGGTCACCTTCACGTCCTGCATGGGATAGCCCGCCAGGGCGCCGGCCTCCATGGCCTGCCGCACGCCTTTTTCCACGGCGGGAATGAACTGGCCGGGGATGGCGCCGCCCTTCACCTCATCCACGAACTGGAATCCCGCACCGCGCTCCAGGGGTTCGACATGCAAAAACACTTCTCCAAACTGTCCGGCACCCCCGGTCTGTTTCTTGTGACGGTGATGACCCTCGGCGCGGGCGCCGAGGGTCTCGCGATAGGGAATTTTTGGCGGCTGCGTGTCCGCCTCCACATTGAAACGCTGGTTGAGTTTCTCCAACGCCAGGCGCAGATGCAGATCACCGAGACCGCGCAGCACTGTCTCATTCAGCGCGGCGTTGTGTTCCAGCACGAGGCAGGGATCTTCATCGACCACCCGCTGCAGCGCAGTGGACAAACGTTGCTGGTCACCGCGACGCTTGGCGGCCACGGCCAGTCCGAACACCGGCACGGGGAACGGAAGACGTTTCAGGTGCAGGAAATCCTCGTCATGGGAGTCGTGCAGCACGGCATCGAAATGGATCTCCTCGACCTTCGCCACCGCACCGATATCCCCGGGAATACCGGCCTCGATCTCGATCTGCTGCTTGCCCTGCAGTTTGAACAGGTGCCCCACCTTGAAAGGCTTGCGCCCATCACCGATGAACAATTGGCTGTCGCGGGTGATCGTTCCCTGGTGGATGCGAAACACGCCGAGCTTGCCAACGTAAGGGTCGGCTGCCACCTTGAACACGTGGGCGACCACATGGCGCTGCGGATCGGGTAGTACGGCGTAGGCTTCGGCCTGTTCGCCCGCGCCTTTGAGAAAGGGGCGCGGGTTACCCTCCAACGGATTCGGCATCAGACGTTCCATGAGCTCAAGCAGCTCGCGGACGCCTGTGCCGGTACGCGCCGAGGCAAAACACACCGGCACCAGGTGGCCTTCACGCATGGCTTTCTCAAAGGCGTCATGCAACTGTTCGGGCGCCAGGGTCTCGCCCTGCTCCAAATACGCAGCCATGAGGTTCTCATCGATCTCCACCACCTGATCGATGAGTTGCGTATGGGCTTCCTGTACCGAGGAAAAGTCCGTCGCACCGTCACGGTGAAAGAAACAGTCGCGCACGCGCCTGCCCCCCTCGGCCGGCAGATTGATCGGCAGGCATTCGCGGCCGAACTCTTCGCGCAGGGTTGCGAGCAAGCCGGGAAGATCCACGCCTTCGGCGTCGATACGGTTCACGACGACCATGCGGCAGAGCTTGCGCTCGGCGGCCCAGGCGAGCATGCGCCGCGCCACCGGCTCGATACCCACCGCGGCATTGATCACCACTGCGATGGTCTCCACGGCAGGAAACACCCCAAGGGCAAGCCCGATGAAATCGGGCAGGCCCGGCGTGTCGATGAGATTCACGTGGATTCCGGCGTGGTCGAAACTCACCACCGACGCACTCAGGGAATGCTGGTGGCTCTGCTCCAGCGGATCGAAGTCCGCGACTGTATTGCCGCGCTCCACGCTGCCGGGTGTTCCGATGACCCCGGCACTGGCGAGCAGGGCCTCCACAAGGGTGGTCTTGCCGCTGCCGGTTTGGCCGACGAGGGCAAGATTGCGAATCGCGTCGCTGGTGTATTCGGGCATCGGTGCTCTCCCTGGATGCTGCACGCACGCGCTGTCCGGGGCGCGAGCCTTGCCTTCTAAACCTAGTCCCGGGCATCAACACCCGGAAGGCCCGGGCCTAGAAACTTATTGATGGGCTGCTAAAGAAAAGGTCGAGACCTTCCGCCCCCATGACATTGTCGCAAAGCCCTTTCGCCACGGGCATGGTGACACGGTTTTTCGGGGGCGTCCCTAATACCGGCGATGCCGTACCCATTCCTCCGTTCGCCACCTGAGGCCACGTTTACGGGGAAGGTCGTTGGGATGTGATCGAGAAACGGATGGGCAGCGTCGCTTGCTAGCGGCGGATCCCCGGGGTCTCGATCGGCAGGCCGTTACCCCGGGCGTTCATGTACACCTCGAGATTGATGTACTCCTCGGAACCGGGCTGGTAGGGCATGGCCCGCAAGGTGGCGAAGCAATCGCGGAACTTGCGGTGCAGACTGCTGATGTCCTGGCTAAGCAGGCGGTGGGTGGGGAAGCCGTTGGTCTGTGCCTGGTTGAGCACCTGATCGCGCAAATTCGCCCCCGTGTAGAGGTCATGGCAGTGATAGCAGGCCATCTGCAGCTGACCGATGCGGGTACGGAACAAGCGCTCGCCCTCGCGGTAGTGCACCGCCATGGGTCCGCTGACGTCCACGTTCACCGCTTCGCCGCGTGCCCGGTGACGCACGAAGGTTTCCAGCGCAACCAGCGCAGGATCATCGTAGGTGAGCGGAAACTCGCCCATGCGTTCCTCGCGGCACAGGTCGATGCGTTTTTGCAGCGTGACCGGTGACTGCAGGCGTGAACTGAACACCGGGTAGCGGGCGATGCGCTTGGGATCGAGTTTTTCGCCGTCGGGTCCATGGCAGTCGGCACAGGACGTGCCCTCATCCCCCGGCGTGTTGAACAGCTCGCGGCCGATATCCACCGTGAACATGCCCGGGTTTTCAAAGGGGTCGTCCTGCATCGCCTGGAATTCCTCGGGGAGGTAGTCGTAGCCGGAGCGCGGCTCCAACGCGTGCAGTGGCGCAGCACCCCATACCAGCAGCGCAAGCAAGGCGGGAAAACGCACGGCGGTTTTCATCGCAGGGTCATCAGGTAAGCCACCACGTCTTCCACCTCCTGGGCCGTGAGAATGGTGGACACCAGATCGGGTCGGGGTCGATGCAGGTGTTCGGGATGCAAATAGAAGGCGGGCATGATGGTGGCCGGATTGACCTGTTTCTGGTCCACCACCCTCAGGCGCAATGCGCCCTCGCTCAGGCGCGCCCCGACGCCGATGAGCGGCGGGCCGATGGTGCCATGGCTGGGCTCTTCAGGAATGGGCAGTTGGTGACAGGCGAGGCAGTTGCCCTGCTCGCGACTGGCAACCACCACCCGCCCCCGCGCTGCATCACCACGCAAACCGCCGAGCGGCGCCTCGATGGCGTAATTCTCGGCACGCCAGGGCACATAGTCTTCGGCAAACGCAGGCGCGAGCACCAACAGGCTCACCCAAAGACACCGCCGGCATCCTGCGGCCATGGCAGCAATCCTCGTTAGGGACTTACCTCGATGCTAGCCAAGCGCGGCCGCGCTGCCAAGGCGTTTTGTCGAGTCGGACTCATGAAAACATGGGAGATCGACACCACAGCCTCTTCGAAAATCCGTCAGGACATGACTGCAATCCGCTGGGTGATGAACAGAATGCCACCGTAGCTGAACACACGTGTGGCGCAATTCGCGCCACGGCTGTGACGCGCTGGAAAATTGCGGGCTAGAGTCACGGGTGAAACCCTGAAAACGGAAACGCCATGTCCTCTCGCGAGGCCGCACCCAGACCTTCGCTGCGTGCCATCGACGGCATGGCCATGGTGATCGGCCTGGTGGTGGGGGCCGGGATTTTCAAAGCGCCAGCGGTGGTGGCCGCGAGCCTCGGCGACGAAGTCACCGTGATGCTGTCCTGGCTGCTTGGCGGCGTCGTGTCGATCCTTGGTGCGCTTTGCTACGCGGAACTCGCGGCCGCGTTTCCCCACGCGGGCGGTGAATACCACTTTCTGCAACGCGCCTACGGCAAGACCGTCGGTTTCGTCTTCGCCTGGTCGCGGATGCTGATCCTGCAAACCGGATCGATCGCCCTGCTGGCCTTCGTGGCCGCGGATTACGTTGCGCAAATCGTGCCCGTGGGCAATCACGGCGCCTGGGTGGCGGGCGTTGCGGTCCTGCTGCTGACGGCGCTGAATCTCGCCGGCCTGCGTTCGAGTACCACGCTGCAGAACCTGCTGACCTTCGCCACGGTGACAGGCCTCGTGTTGGTCATCGTGACCGGTCTGTTCGCACCGGCCGCGCCGGTGAACACCGCACCCGCGACACCGGCACGCGAGGGCGCCTTCGGGCTTGCCATGGTATTTGTGCTGCTGACCTACGGGGGTTGGAACGAGGCGGCTTATGTCTCGGCGGAGTTGCGTAACGTGCAACGCAGCATGGGCAAGGTTTTGCTCACCTCGCTTGGGGTGATCACCGGCATGTACCTGCTCATCAACCTGGTCTATCTGAAAGTGCTCGGGCTCGTGCCGATGGCGCAATCCGAAGCAATCACCGCGGATCTGGTGCGGTACAGCCTCGGCCACGACGGTGCGCGGGTGATCAGCCTGCTCATCGTGGTGGCGGTACTGGCGTCCATCAACGTGACGATTTTCACCGGGGCACGCACTAACTATGCCTTGGCGCGCGATTTCCCCCCGTTCGCGTTTCTGGGCTACTGGTCAAACCGCACCAATGCGCCGACCCGGGCGTTGCTGTTGCAGGGCGCCATCGCGCTGCTGCTGGTGGCGGCGGGTTCGGCCAGCCGCTCCGGTTTCGAAGCCATGGTGAGTTATGTGTCGCCCGTGTTCTGGTTGTTTTTTTTGCTGACCACGCTGGCGCTCATGGTGCTGCGTTATCGCGATCCGGCCCGGGTGAGACCGTTTCGGGTGCCCGGGTATCCGGCGACACCGTTGCTGTTCGCGGCCACCTGCGCGTACATGCTTTACGCCAGCCTGGCCTATTCCGGATGGGGAGCGTTGTTCGGCGTCGCGCTGGCGATGTCGGGCTTGCCGTTGGCGCTGTTGCGCTCGCGTCGCGCTCCAAATGCGCACTCAAGGAGGTGACCCATGACTTCGCAGGCATACAGGACGGGATTCATGACCGCGGCCCTGCTGTGGCTGACGGCAGCGCCCCCGCTGGCGGCCCAGTACGACAGCCTGGATGTTCCCTTCGTGCCGACGCCGGAAACGGTCGTGGACGGCATGCTGCGGCTTGCGCAGGTGGGTCCACAGGACGTGGTCTACGACCTCGGCTCGGGTGACGGTCGCATCGTCATCACGGCCGCCGAGCGTTATGGCGCCCAGGGTGTGGGTATCGATCTCGATCCCAACCGCATCATCGAAGCGCGCGACAATGCGCGCGCGGCGGGTGTCGAGGACAAGGTGCGCTTCGTACAGGGCGATTTGTTTGAAGCCGACATTAGCGCTGCAACGGTGGTGACGCTGTATCTGCTCAGTTCCGTCAATGAGGAAATCCGCCCACGCCTGCTCAATCAATTGAAACCCGGGACGCGGGTGGTCTCTCACGCCTTCGATATGGGGCCGTGGGCGCCGGACGCCACCGCGGTGGTGGACGGGGCAGACGTCTATCTGTGGATCATTCCCGCGCAAGCCGCCGGCCAATGGACGGCCACCATCGAGGCGCCCGACGGGGCGGAAGACTTCAGTATGGCGTTGCAGCAGGAGTTTCAGAACGTCGATGGCATGGCGGTGGTCAACGGTTCCCACCTGGTGTTGGAAGGTGCGCAGGTAGAGGGCGAGCGGTTGCTGTTCGACCTCGACGACGGCAGCGGCAGCCCCCGACGGCTTGCCGGGCGCATCAATGGCGACACCATCGAAGGCTGGGTTTATGCCTCGGACATGACCACGCCCATCGGGCGCTGGCATGCGACGAAAGTCGGCGACGTCGGTTCCGGCCAATTGCGCACGCAAACAGGGGATTAAAACGCTCCACGCGTGCATCTATCATCCAGGTGCCGTAGCGGGGGCGCAGCACGCGGCGCCCCAAAAACTCCCTTGTACTCGGTTGCTAACCCACGATGGCTGGTCGAAGATTATGAAAGGCGCTCCTGATCAGCGTTAGACGAACGAACAAGAACACCCCAGGGAAGGGGCGCAAGCGAGGCGCAATGAAACTCAACCTTCCCGTCACTCAGAAAGAACAGTCACTCGATCCCGACGCCCTGCTCATTTCCACCACCGACCCCAAGGGCATCATCACAGGCGTCAACCGGGAATTTGAACAGGCCAGCGGTTACAGCAGTGACGAACTGCTTGGCAAGAACCACAATCTCATCCGTCACCCGGACATGCCACCCGCGGCGTTCGCCGATCTCTGGCAGACGCTCAAACAGGGTAAGCCGTGGATAGGCATCGTAAAGAACCGCAGCAAGAGCGGTGATCACTACTGGGTCGACGCCTACGTTGCACCGGTGTCCGATGGCGATCAGGTGGTGGGCTACCAATCCGTGCGTGTACCGGCCGACCGCATGCGCGTGAAGCGCGCGGAGAGGCTATACCAAGCCCTGCGCAAGGGCGCCGTACCGCTGTTGCTGCGTTGGTGTCCGGGCTATGCGGTCCAATTGTTCACCGCTTCCAGTGCGCTGCTCACGGCCTTCGTCTTGACGCTGCTCGCCAGCGGCGCCGTGCGTTTCTCCGGTGCCCTGGTGGGGAGTTTTACGTTGCTGCTTTTCCTTGCAGCTGCCGTGGCGCGCTTCATGAGTCTGCCCATCGAGCGCGAAGCCCGCATCGCACGCAAGGTCGCCGACAATCCGGTGATGCAACTCGTTTATGCGGGGCGCCGGGATGAAATTGGCCAGATCACCGGCACCATGCAGTTGCTGCTTGCACAGCTGCGCACCTTGACCGGTCGCGTCGAGGCGGTGGCAAAACACCTTGCGACTGCGGCGGAACAGACGGCGGATGCGGCGGGGGCCACGGCGCACGGCATGGACCGCCAGGCACGTGAAGTGGAGTCGCTGGCCACGGCCATCAACGAAATGACGGCCACCATCAATGACATCGCCCAAAACGCCGCCCTGGCGGCGGAATCCTCGCAGGTGGCGGACCGGCAGGCCAAGGACGGCGCACTGGTCGCGACCGAAGCCCTTGGCGGCATCGAGGTGCTGATGCGTGACATCGACAATGCGGCCGGTGTGGTGGCCGAACTGGGCAGGCGCAGCGAACTGATCGGCGGTGTGCTCGATACGATTCGCGGTATCGCGGAGCAGACCAATTTGTTGGCGCTCAATGCCGCCATCGAGGCCGCCCGCGCGGGCGAACAGGGCCGGGGTTTTGCCGTGGTGGCCGATGAGGTGCGCAGTCTCGCCAATCGCTCGCAGCAGGCCACGGGTGAAATTCGCGCCACCATCGAGGAACTGCAGGCCGGGGCACGGGATGCCGTGCACGCCATGAACGCCGCGCGCGGGAAGGCGCAGGAGGGTTCCGGTTACGTGGAGAGCGCTGCCGAAGCGCTCGGGGCGATTGCCGGGGCGGTAGCCGTGATTTCGGACATGAACCTGCAGATCGCCGCCGCCGTGGAACAGCAGAGCCAGGTCGCCGAAGAGGTGAACCGGAATATCGTGCGCATCCGAGAGGAAACCGAGGCGGCGGCGGAAGCAGCGCGCCACACCAGTCGCGTCAGCGACAACGTGGGCGGCGTGGTGACGGAACTGCGCTCGGTGGTGCGGCAGTGCGGCAACGGCTGAACGCCGCTGACGAGGCTCAGGTTTTTTTAGCGCTGTGTGGCGTGTTTTCGCGCAGCCATCGCAGCGCGCCGAGCCCGGCGGCACGCCCCGTCGCCAGACAGGCAGTGAGTAAATAGCCGCCGGTCGGCGCCTCCCAGTCGAGCATTTCACCCGCACAGAACACGCCCGGCAAGCGCCGCAGCATGTGCGCTTCGTCAAGACCTTCAAAGCGCACGCCACCGGCGCTGCTGATCGCCTCCGCGAGCGGGCGCGGTGCGGTCAGCGGCAGGGGCAGTGCCTTGATGGCGGCGGCAAGGTGCACCGGCGTCAAGAAGGTTTCCGCCGGCAAGACTTCGCGCAACAACCCCGCCTTCACGCCGGTGATGCCCGTCCGCTTGCGCAGATGATTCGCCATGGAATCGCGGCCGCGCGGTCGAGCCAATGCCTCGCGCAACGCCTGCACAGGCTTGCCTGGCGCGATATCCAGGGTGAGCACGGCGCGGCCTTGCTGTTCGATGCTGTCACGCAGGTGTGCGGACAGGGCATAGATGAGACTCCCTTCCACGCCCGTGGCGGTGACGGTGAATTCACCCTGACGCACGAGCACATGCCCGTCCGCACAGGTGACGCTCGCCACGACGGGTTTTACCGGCGTACCCGCATAGCGCTCTGCGAACAGTGCACTCCAGTGCACGTCGAAGCCACAGTTGGCGGGCCGCAAGAGCGCGACCGGCACACCGCGATCCGCGAGCACCGTGCTCCAGCCGCCGTCCGAGCCGAGTTGGGGCCAGCTGCCGCCACCCAGCGCCAGCACCACCGCATCGGCCTGCACCAGGCGCGTACCCTCAGGGGTGGAAAAGCGCAGCGCCGAGCCATCCCAACCGCACCAGCGATGGCGCACATGAAAACGTACGCCCTGGCCGCGCAGGCGATGCAACCAGGCGCGCAGCAGGGGCGCAGACTTCATCCCCGTGGGAAACACCCGCCCGGAACTGCCCACGAAGGTGTCGATACCCAGCCCATGCACCCAACTGCGCAGCGCCTCGGGCCCGAAGGCATCCAGTGACGCCCGCAACCAATCCTGCCGCGCACCGTAGCGTGTAACGAACTCGGGGTAAGGCTCCGCATGGGTGATGTTCATGCCCCCCTTACCCGCCAGCAGAAACTTGCGTCCCACCGACGGCATGGCATCGAACACCTCCACACCGACGCCGGCCCCACTCAGCACCTCCGCCGCCGCCAATCCCGCCGGCCCACCGCCGATCACTGCAACATGCATGGTTGTTTGGTCCACCAATGAACGCAACCGGGAAAAAAGCCTCAACCACGGAGGGCCGCGGAGTGGTCGAATATTTTGTCCTTCTCCGTGGCCCTCCGTGGCCTCCGTGGTTTTCTCTTCCTAGGCCTGTTGCCCTGCAATACTGACCGCCAGGGCTTCGGCGACTTTGATGCCGTCCACCGCCGCGGACAGGATGCCGCCGGCGTAGCCGGCGCCTTCGCCGGCGGGATAAAGACCTCGGATGTTGATGCTCTGGCAGTCGGGGCCGCGTTTGACACGCACCGGCGACGAGGTACGGGTTTCCACCCCGGTCATCAGCGCATCGTCCATGGCGAAGCCCGGAATCTGTCGATTGAACGCGGGGATGGCTTCGCGCAGCGCCTCGGTCACGAAGTCGGGCAGGCACTGGCTGAGGTCGGTCATGTGCACGCCGGGCTGGTAGGACGGCGCCACGGCACCGAGTGCGGCGGAGGGACGGCCCGCCAGGAAATCGCCGACACGCTGCGCCGGGGCGTCGTAGTTGGCACCGCCCGCCGCAAAGGCGCGCGCTTCCCATTGGCGCTGAAATTCGATACCCGCGAGCGGATGATCGGGATAGTCCTGCGCCGGCGTGACGCCCACCACGATGGCGCTGTTGGCATTGCGTTCGGCGCGGGAATACTGGCTCATGCCATTGGTCACCACGCCGCCCGGCTCCGAGGCCGCGGCCACCACCTGGCCGCCCGGACACATGCAGAAGCTGTAGGCGGACCGCCCATTCTTGCAGTGGTGCGCCAGTTTGTAGTCGGCGGCGCCCAGCAAAGGGTGGCCGGCAAAGCGGCCGAAGCGCACGCGATCAATGAGCGATTGCGGGTGTTCGATGCGTACGCCCATGGAAAACGGTTTCGCTTCCAGGTACACGCCGCGTTCATACAGCATGCGGAAGGTATCGCGGGCGCTGTGGCCGACCGCCAGCACCACGTGATCGGCCGGGATGCGCTCACCGCCGGCCAGGTGCACGGCGCGCACCTGTCCAGCGTCGATCTCGATGTCGTCCACCTTGCTCTGAAAACGGATTTCGCCGCCGAGGGATTCGATGGTGGCGCGCAGGTTCTCCACCATCGACACCAGACGGAAGGTGCCGATGTGGGGCTTGCTCACGTAGAGGATTTCCTCGGGCGCCCCCGCCTTCACGAATTCCTCCAGCACTTTGCGACCGTGGTGGTGCGGGTCCTTGATCTGGCTGTAGAGCTTGCCGTCGGAAAACGTGCCCGCGCCGCCCTCGCCGAACTGCACGTTGGATTCGGGATCAAGCGGCCCGTGACGCCAGAAGCCGAAGGTGTCCTTGGTGCGCTCGCGCACCGCCTTGCCGCGCTCGAGGATGAGCGGGCGAAACCCCATTTGCGCCAGCACCAACCCGGCCAGATAGCCGCAAGGGCCGGTGCCGATCACCACCGGACGCAGCGGCAGGTCTTTCGGCGCCTGGGTCACGAAGCGGTAGCGCATGTCCGGCGCCGGTTTCACGTGGGGATCGCCGGCAAAGCGCTGTAGCAAAGCGGCTTCGTCGGGCACGGCCACATCCAGGGTGTACACCAGCCGGATGTCGTTGCGCTTGCGGGCATCGTAGCCACGCCGCACCACCGTGCAGTCGACAGCGGCCCGGGCGTCGAGTCCAAGCCGTTCACGCACGGCTGTGTCGAGCGCCTCTTCGGGGTGGTCGAGGGACAGCCTGATTTCAGTGAGTCGCAACATGGGAGCAGGAAAGCGGCGGTGGAGGGGGCATTTTAACGCCGGACGCGTCCCTCACGCGTACGCCCCGCGGCCAGAAAGAAACGCGAGCGCGGCGAGCCGCTTGTTCCTTGCCTGACCTGGCGTCAGCGGCGTGCCCGATTCAGGGCATCGAAGAGTTCCCCGGGCGTCACCACGGTGCCTTCCTCGTCACTGTGCGGAAATACCGCCAGCAGGGTGCCGTCCCGTTCCAGGCCCGGTGTCCAACGCTCCATCCATACGGCGAGGGGGACCGCTTCGGGGGTGCAGTCCGCCCATTCACCGGTGGCCCACTGGGCCGCAAACTGGCGATGCGGCCACACCGGCAGGCACTCCTCGCCGTCCTGCGAGCTCATTACCACCCAGCCGTCGTCGCAACGCAGACTCCAGACTTCGCCGTTCTCCACCATCTTCCCGACGCTGTACTGATAACGCCCGTCCGCAGACAGGATTGCCGCAGCGAGGATGTCGCTGTCGCTCAGCGTCTCACTCATTGGTCCGATTCCCGGGTTATGCGAAAGCCGCGCAGTATAGAGAAGAACGTCTCAACGCGTACGACGGATGCGGTAATTGATGGCGCCCACCTCCACCAGGGAGCAGCGCGCGGCCCGCGCCGCACCCGGTGTGAAGAATGCCACGTTGTAACCCTCGCCACGCAGTGCGGAGTCGTAAAGAATGCCGCCGAAGCCTTCCCGTTTCAGGCGTTCGGCCAGGTACTGGGTAGGCACGTAGGCGGTGTCGTCGCGCGGGTCGAAGGGGGTGGAAAACAGTGAGGAGATCAGCGTTTTCCAGACCGCTTCCTCCGCATGCGCGCCGCCCCGTCGCAGAAAGCGCCGCCTGGAGAAATTCACCACTTCCATGGCGTGCCGGATGCGGAATTCCGCCACCGTGACCTTGCAGCCTATCCACGGGCGCGCTTCCGCCACGGCGGTTTTTGCATCGCTGGCCAGATAGAGGTAAGGCACACCCACCGGATTGATGCGGCCCTGCCCGGACAGCATCGGTGGCGGCGCCCCCATTTCCCGGCAGGAATAGGGACGGTTCTGGTGGAGTTCGTTCTTGCGGGCCCGGAACAGACGCCGCTCCATGCGCAGGGCGTGGCGCTTGTAACGGCAGGCGTAATTGACCACCCACTCCACCAGACCCGCCGGTCCGTCGCTCAGAAAAAACCGGTTGGCGACACGCAGCTCACGGGTCAGGCGGCCGAATTCACGCAGCGGCGGTAACGGCAGGGGCGCATCCATGGTGCTGTCGCCTTTCGGGGCACGGCGCGTCGATCCATTCATAGCCCAGAAGCCCGGGCCCGCGCACCGGATCAGGCGCGAACTGACGCCGCCCTGCCGTGGCGCTTGTCATAGGCGGCCAGCAGGCGTTGGTGCAAATCGCAGCCCTCCAGGGCAAGGCCGGGGGCGTGCAGACCCGGGAAACGCAGTTCACCAGCCAGCATCGCCCTGGCCCGGGCCACGGCCTCCGTGCCGTAGAGACCGTGCAGCGCGTCCTGGTAGCTGTCGGGCGCATCCAACTGCAGCAGGCTGTCGATGCACTGATAAATGCGCCGGCGCGCGACATCGATTTGGCCGAAGTGGCGCACCCAGTCACAACCCTCGCGCACCGCCTCGGTGTCGCCGGCGGCGAGCGCCAGCAGGGTCTTGAGCTCACCCACACGCAGCTGCGCCCATGCCGAGCCGGGATCGGCCGCCAGCCCCACCAGGGCCGCCACCGGGCGTCCGTCATCCAGACCGAGATCATCCAGTGCCGCGAGCAGGCCGGCGCAGGCCTCCGGCGCCAGGCGGGGCAGATTCAGCACCGCCTCGCGCAGGCTGTTGCCGATGCTGTTGTTCTCCCACTGCAGGTCGTCGACGGGATAGATCTCCGACATCCCGGGCACCAGGATGCGGCAGGCATAGACGCCCAGCTCGGTGTGGTCGGTGATGTAGACGTCGTGGCCTTCGGCGTGGATGAGGTCGACCAGAAAGCGGTATTCCTGTTCGGTGGTACCGGCAAAATCCCACGCGACGAAGGGGAAGTCCGGTGTATCGCCCAAAAAGTCCCAGCCGACGATGCCGCTGGAATCCACGAAGTGCATCTCCAGGTTCTGGGGATGGGCCACCTCGTCACGATCGAAGCCGGGTGCGGGGAAGCCGCCGAGCGCATCCAGTGCGCGGCCCTGCAACAGCTCGGTGAGCGCACGCTCCAGGGCCACCTCGAAACGGGGATGGGCGCCAAAACTGGCAAAACAGCCCTGATCCTGCGGGTTCAGCAGGGTCACGTTCATCACCGGGTACATGCCGCCCAGGGAGGCATCCCTGACCAGGACGCCAAAGCCCGCGGCGCGCAGCGCGTCGATGCCGGCGCGGATGCGCGGGAAGCGGGCGAGCACCGTGTCGGGCACCTCGGGCAGGCACAGGCCCTCGCCAATGATGCGGAACTTCACGTGGCGCTCGAGGATTTCCGACAAAGCCTGGGTGCGCGCTTCCGCAGGGGTATTGCCCGCGGACATGCCGTTGCTCACGTACAGGTTGCCGATGATGTTCACCGGAAACCACACGCGCGCCCCGTCCCGCTGGCGCAGGTAAGGCACGGCACAAATACCGCGCCGTGCATTGCCGGAATTGAGGTCCACCAGGGCCGCGGCCGGCACCTCGCCGTCCGGGTTGTAAAACTGGCGCAATTCCGGCGTAAGCAGTCCTTCGGGCCAGGCATCCTGGTCATTGAGGCTGAACCAGCGTTCGCCCGGAAAGTGGGTCACTTCGCGGTTGGCATTGGCCTCGCCCAGGTAATAGTGGGTCCAGAAATAATTGGTGCTCAGGCGCTCGAAAAACTCGCCCAGGGCGCTCGCCAGGGCGGCCTGTTGCGACGCGCCCTTGCCGTTGGTGAACAGCAGCGGGCAGTCCCGCTCGCTCACGTGCACTGACCACACACCGTCCAGCGGATTGAGCCAGGAACGTTCCTCCACCTGATAGCCCAGCGCCGCGAGCCTCGCCTGCATACGTGCGATGGAGGATTCCAGGGAGGCATCTTTGCCTGCGATGTAGGTTTCTGTGCTCACGAGGATGTTTCCTTTGGGAGGGCGGCCACTTGGCAGGCGAGGCGCGGATTATTTCACGTCCGCCGCGCGGCACCAACGCAAGCCTCTGACTGCGGACGCACCACCGGGTTCGCCCGGCGCCGCCCGCGCGGGCTGCGCAGGCGGGCGATAGGTTCTAAACTAGCGACCCAGTCGCATACCCCGGCGGAGAGAGAACCTTGGGTAATTCGTTACAGGATCAGCTGTTGAAACTCGGCCTGGTGGACGAGAAGCGCGTGCGCCAGACGCGGCAGGAAAAACGCCAGCAGGACAAGAAAGGCGGCAACGCCACGCGCAACGACGAACAGCGTCGGCAGGCGCAAAAGGCGCAGGAAGAGAAGGCCGAACGCGACCGCCGGCTCAACCGCCAGCGTCAGGAAGAGGCCGAGCGCAAGGCCAGGGCCGCGCAGATCAGGCAGATGATCGATGCCAACCGTCTGCCCAAGGGCGATGGCGACATCACCTTCAATTTCATCGACGGCCGCAAGGTGCGACGCCTGTACGTCAATGCCGATGTGCACCGGCAGCTGGTGAACGGCGGTGCCGCCATCGTGAAGCTGCACGGGCAATACAACATCGTACCTGCGGCGGTGGCTGACAAAATCCGTGAACGCGATGCAGCGTGCGTAGTGAGCGCCACCGGCGGCGACGCCAGCGCCGCACCCGACGCCGATGATCCCTATGCCAAGTACCAGGTGCCTGATGATCTGATGTGGTAATCAGCGCAAGCGCTTGGGCGCGGTCGATTCGCGTTCGAGCATGCGCTGTGCAAAACCATTCAGGGCGCGGATGGTTTCCGCCGGATAGCGCGTGGACAAGGTGTCCATAAGCACCGACAGGTCGCTGCGCGCGACATTGAGCTTGTTCATGCCAAGCTCCGTGAGTCGCACATGGAAAGATCGGCGATCCGTGGGGTTGTCGATGACGGCCAGCACGCCGCTGCGGATCAGCTCGTTGATCATCACACTTGCGGTAGCGCGGGTGATGTTCATCCGGCGGCTCACCTCGGTCACCGTGATGTCCCTGCAGGAGGCGATCCGGTCGAGGAGGCGGAACTGGGCCAGGCGCAGTCCGGAATACATGAGCGAAATCGCCACATTCCGCTCCAGTTGCTGCGCCGCATTCAGCAGCCCGACCACGTCCAGACGCTCCATCGCTTCACTTCCTTTCGTTTGTTAGCGCAACTAACTAAATATTTTCATTGGTATCAGGCGGGTAAGGTCACTTTACTGATCGTGACACCGGGCAGGCAACACAGCCCGGATGGATCGAATCAAGAGAAAAAGGAGCCCCGCATGTCTTCCACCCACACCGTCGCCCCCTCCCCCACCAAGGAACTCACGGCCCGCATCGCCCGGCTGGAATCCGAGCTTGAGCAGTTGCGTGAGCGCGTGCCCGAGGACAAGGTGTCCATCATTCTGCTCTCGGGCGATTTCGACAAGGCCATGGCAGCGTTTATGATGGCCAACGGCGCCGTGGCCATGGGCATGGAGGTGTCCATGTTTTTCACGTTCTGGGGCTGCAGTGTGATCAAGAAGGGGCGCAAGCTCAGGGGCAAGAAGCTCAGCCACCGCCTCATCAACCTCATGCTGCCGGGCAGCAGCAAGGACCTGGCCCCTTCGAAAATGGCCTTCGGCGGACTGGGACGCCGCTTCTTCAATCACGTCATGCAGGGTGAAATGGCGCCCCTGGAGGAGCAGATCGCCATTGCACGCGAGGCCGGTGTGCATTTTCAGATCTGCGCGCCGTCGCTGAGCATGATGGGCTTCGATCCGGACGAATGGATCGTCCCGGTGGATGTGTGCGGCGTCGCCGGCATGTACGGCACGGCCCTCAAGGCCCGCACCGCCTATTTCATTTCCTGAACACGCCGGCCCTGCTGTAGGAATCACGGCGGCAGCCGGCCGCGTGGGTTCCTACAGCACGGGTGATTTCAGTCCCCGACACCGAACAGCACCAGGGACTTCACCACCACCTGCCAAACGCCCCAGGCAAGGGGCAGACCGACGACCAGCCAGGCAACGAGCAGACGTGTGGCGTCACCGGTGCGGAACCGTGGGGTTGTGGAATTCATGCGTTCACCATCTGAGGCTGAGGGGTTGGCACGCGGGTCCTGCCGACGAGCAGGTTGGCGGTCAGACCGACGAGGAGGATCGCAACCATGATGTACATGGTCATGGAATAGGCGTCGGCCGGTGCGACACCGGCGTTGATCTGGTATTCACGCAGATAGGTGACCAGGCTCGGCCCCAGAATGGCTGCGGTGGACCAGGCCGTGAGCAGACGCCCGTGAATGGCGCCGACCTGCTTCATGCCGAACAGATCGCGCAGGTAGGCGGGCACCGTGGCGAAGCCGCCGCCATACATGCTGACGATCACGATGGCCGCGAGTACGAACAGGAACGGCGACGAGAACCCGCCCAATGTGGGGATGGCGGCGTACAGACCGGCACCCAGCACAAAGAAGATCGTGTAGGTCCACCTGCGCCCGAGTTTGTCGGACAGGGATGACCAGAAGAAACGCCCGAGCAGATTGAACAGGCTCAGCAGCCCGACGAAACCGGCTGCCGCCGCCGCGGTGATGTGGTCCGTAAACATCTCCTGAATCATGGGCGAGGCCTGGGAGAGGATACCGATGCCCGCGGTCACGTTGGTGCAGAGCACCAGCCACACCATCCAGAACTGCCGCGTGCGGATGGCCTGGTTGGCATCCAGCCCGGCGAGGTTGTGGTTGGCGCGCACGGTGACAGGCACGGTATGCCACTTCGGCGGATGCCAGTCCGGTGCCGGCACGCGGATGTTCCATACGCCGAACATCATCATGGCGAAATAGATCGCCCCCATGGTAACCATGGTCTCCCACACCCCAACCGAAGCGGGCGTGGCATAGAAGTCCATCAGGCCCACGGCGAGCGGCGAGCCTAGCATCGCACCGCCGCCAAAACCCATGATGGCGAGGCCGGTGGCCATGCCCGGCCGGTCGGGAAACCATTTCATCAGGGTGGATACCGGCGAGATGTAGCCTATCCCGAGACCGATGCCGCCCAGCACCCCATAACCCAGATACACGAGCCAGATGGTATGCAGATACACGCCCAACGCTGAAACCAGGAACCCGCCGCCGAAGCAAAGGGCCGCCGTGAACATGGCCTTGCGGGGCCCGGCACGCTCCACCCATTTGCCGAAAGTGGCAGCGGAAATGCCGAGGAAGAAGAACGCGATGTTGAAGATCCACACCGTCGTGGTGAGGCCCCAGTCGCCGGCGGCGGGGGCATCGATGCCGATGAGCCGGGACATGGGCAGGTTGAAGACACTGAGCGCATAGGCCTGGCCAATGCAGAGATGTACGGCGAGTGCGGCCGGCGGGATCAACCAACGGTTGTAATGGGGATCCGCAACGGTGTGGGCTTTGTCGAAAAACGACATTATGTAGGCTCCTCAGGGAAGGCGGCGGGAACACCTGGGGTGACATGCGTGCGGCAAACCGCCGGCGCGGGCACAGCGCGGTGGCCGGCGGACGTCCTGGCGGGTGGTGACGGCACTCTCAAGCGGCGCAGCGCGCATTCGGGGCGACCCGGTGTCAGCTTCAAGCCTTTGAACAGGCGATCGCGCCGGTGTTCCACAAGACCGATGCCCGCGAGCGATTTTTTGCGTGCCGTTGCACGTTTCCGGGGAAAAGTAGGAAGGATGAGTGCGGCAGGAAGGCGGTTACGCGGACACGCCGGTGTCCGTGCAGGAGCGGATCACTTCTTCCTGAGGGGGCTGAACTTGCTGAGAAAACTCACCAGGGTGCTTTCGCCGGCACCTGCGCCGTCGGCAGGGATCTCGGCAGGGGCGATTTCCTCGATGGCACACACCAGACCGGCGCGTTCCAGCTTGGTGACCATCTTCTGCGCATCGCCGGCCATGGCAAACCGCTTGAGCACCACGCGATGCATGCGCAGCAACGAACGTGCTTTTTGTTCGGAAACCCCCACGTCGAGCACGAGATTGCTGATGACCGCCGCTTCTTCCAGGCCGGCCACGCAACGCCCCGTGAAGATCACCTGATAACGCCTGGTGTTCATATATGCCCCCAGGCGAGAGGATGGGGCATACGTCTCACCGTTTCTGTGAGGACGATTGCAGATTTCTCAAGGAATTGGTGAGCGCGACGCCATCAGCGTCTGCACAAAACGGCACTTCAGTCATCCTGCAACTCAGTGTATTTGCGACAGTTTCCCCGTGATTTCGCCACGGGGTATTTGGCGGCGTTATGGGCGATCTTGTGCGTGACCGCCGCCTCCAGGTCCACGCCGAGCTTGTCGGCGAGTCTCGCCAGGTAGATGAACACGTCGGCCATCTCGTCCTGCACGGCGCGAAACTTCCTGGCATCTTCCGCCACACGGGCCGCCTGCTCGGGCGTCATCCACTGGAAGATCTCCAGCAGTTCCCCGCTCTCACCGGCCAGTGCCATCACGAGGTTCTTCGGGTTGTGGAACTGATCCCAATCGCGCTCCTCGGCGAACGCGCGCAGTTGCCGTTGAAGTTCTTTCAGATCCATGGTGCTCACGATGCCTACGGGCGGACGTGCACCATAGCATCTGCGGACGCCGGGCCGAAATCAGGACGGTGGCGCGGGTGTGCCGCCCGGGCTGCTGGTGGTGGGCGGGGCCGAACCGGGGCTCGCCGGGGTGGAGGGCGTGCCGCCGGGGCTGCTGGTGGTGGGTGGCGCGCTGCCCGGGGCGCTCAGCGTTGGTGGTGTCCCACCGGGACTGCTGGTGGTGGGCGGTGCACTGCCCGGGGCACTCAGCGTAGGTGGCGTACCGCCCGGGCTGCTGGTGGTGGGCGGTGCCCCGCCGGGGCCAAGGGTGGTCGGTGGCGCCGTGCCGGGAGCGGTGCCCGGCGCACCATCCGTAAAGGGTTGGGGCGCCTCACCGGCCTGCGGGAAGGGGGACGGCCCGGGGGTCGCAAACGGCTGAACGGGGCCGGGTGTGCCGGCGGTGGGCGGTGCGGTGCCCGCGTCCCCCGCCGGTGGTGTGGTACCGGGCGCGGTTTGGCCTGCACCGGTATCGCCGCCGGGCGGCGTGGGGGTGCCGATCAATCCACCGCCACCACCACCGGGCGCGCCACTGATCTGGGCCTGAAAGGCCCCGAACTCGACGCGGTCGATGCTGTTATCTGCATCGGTGTCGGCGGTGGCGAAGTTCGAACTCAAGAGGGTCGAGCGATCCGCTTCACCGAGGCTGATGAGCCCGTCATTGTTGGCATCCAGTTCCGTAAAGGCCCGATCGAGGGCCGTGACCGCGCCGGGATCTTGTGCGTCGGCGTGTTTGCTGCCCGCCAGCATCAGGCAGGACACCAGCAGTGCCAGGGGCCAGTTTCGAATCATGATCGCTCCGCGCGAAACCATGTGTGTCACTGAAACGTTTAGACGCTGATCGCAGCGCCCTCGCACACAGGTTCGTGAAATCGCCTCACGCCAACACTGATTTCTCGCTGCCCCTACCTGTGCTAAGCCAGCGCTTAGACAACCGCGGAGACGGACGTGGACGCGTTCATCCGGCTGGTCGGACCGAACAGTGCGGTGGAGGTGTTTGGAATACGCCTGGTCGGTGTCAACGCCGAGAACGGCACCAAGCTGCTCATCAGCATCGGGTTTATCCTCCTGCTCTGGATGGTGCAGCGGTTGGTGAGGTTTGCTGCCGCGCGCGCATTCCGCGGACGGCGCGACGCACGCGCCGCCTTCTGGGTACGCCAGGGCATCGGCCTCACCAGTGCCATGGTGCTGTTTCTGGGCCTCGCCTCCATCTGGTTCAACGACCCGCGCCGACTCGCCACGGGCCTCGGCATCATCACCGCAGCACTGGCTATTGCGCTGCAACGGGTGGTGATCGCGGTGGCGGGGTATTTCGTGATTCTGCGCGGGCGCACCTTCAACGTGGGGGATCGCATCGTCATGGGCGGCGTACGCGGTGACGTCATTGCGCTGCACATCACACGCACCGTGATCATGGAGATGGGCCAGCCGCCCGCCGTGGCAAGCGGTGCCGATCCGGCCATGTGGGTGCAAAGCCGC
The DNA here is from genome assembly GCA_041687015.1 of Gammaproteobacteria bacterium. Taxonomy (GTDB): domain Bacteria; phylum Pseudomonadota; class Gammaproteobacteria; order Thiohalomonadales; family Thiohalomonadaceae; genus JALOAT01. The sequence continues at coordinate 53,036 of JAWLCT010000008.1, read as the reverse complement.
CAGTACACCGGACGCATCGTCACCGTGAGCAACGCCCGTGTGTTCGATGAGCCTGTGTACAACTACACCCGCGACTTTCCGTACATCTGGGAAGAGATCCATGTCCCGGTGCCCTATGGGGCAGACCGGGCGCGCGCCGAAGCCATTCTGCTTGCGGCTGCGGAGCGCCATTCCCAAAAGGTAACTGCGCTGGCCGGCGATGCGCTCGAAGAGCTCCGGCGGCACTATGTGGTCAAACCCGAGGGGCTGGACCCGCACGTCTATCTGCAGCTCACGGACAACTGGCTCGAACTCACGGTGCGCTTTCTGGTGGAGGATCGCGCCATTCGTCCGGTGAAGGATGCGATCAGCCGTGAAGTCCTCGACGCGTTCGAGCGTGCAGGCATCCCCGTGGCCTCGTCCACCGTCGAGGTGGTGGGCATGCCGACGCTGAAACTGCAGCACGCGAACGACCGGGAACCGGACGGGCACCCGCCGTCATGACCGGCGCGCCAGGAATCGCGCACCGGAGGGTCGGCAAAAAGAGCATTCTCATTCACCGGCTTCTTCGCAGCCCGGGCGCGTAGACGCGACTAAAAAGCAGGGAGACACCCGTCTCGCAAGTCGTTCAAGGGAGCCACCGATGAACAAGACACCTCTCGCCGTCGCCCTCTCGCTGTCGCTGGCGTCCACGCTGGCCTTGGCCCAAGCGGGTGGCCAGAGTAGTCAGGGGCAAGGCGGAACCCAATCCTTTCTCGAGCTGGACAGCAATCTCGATGGCAAGATTACGCAGGAAGAGGCCAACCGTTCCGAGATGCTGAGGGAAAGCTTCAGCGATGCCGATACCAACCAGGACGGGGGCGTGGATGCCAGCGAGTTCAGCGCCTTCGTCGCCAAGTCTGCGGACACCACCGCCGGTACGTCGGGCGGCGGTCAGACGTCGTTCAATCAGCTCGACAGCAACCGCGACGGCATGCTGAGCCAGAACGAGGCCGAATCCGATCCGAACCTCTCGCAACAGTTCGAGAACATCGACCAGGACAGCGACGGGAACATCAGCCAATCCGAATTCAGTGCCTTTACTCAACAACGCGGCCAGACGGGCGGCGGACAGCAGGCGTCGTTCGAACAACTGGACACCAACCGGGACGGTTACCTCAGCACCCAGGAGGTCCAGGAGCAGTCGCAGGTCGCCCAGCAGTTCACCACCGCCGACGCCAACGGCGACGGTTATCTCGATCAGCAGGAATATCAGGCAGCCCTGGGGACAGGTGGCGGCACGACCCGCTTCAGCGCTCTGGACGTAAATCAGGACGGCATCATCAGCCAGGACGAGGCTAACGCCGATCCCATGCTCGCGCAGCAATTCCAGCAAGTGGACTCCGACGGCGACGGTTCCATCAACCCATCGGAATTCAGCGCCTTCGAGACGTCGCGCGAGAGTGGTGCGCAATGATACAGCGGGACGGCGGCCCATGCCGCCGTCCCGGGCTTCACCTGTGCTGTGACACCCGGTAAGGTGGGTTCACGATTACGACTGGGAGTCACACATGCACACCATACTCGGTGCCGGCGGTGTCATCGGCAAGGGACTGGCCAGGGAGCTGGCCGGCAAGGGGCACCCGGTGCGTCTGGTCAGCCGCCATCCGCGTGCCGTAAACGCCGCCGATCAATGCATGCCCGCGGATCTCACTGATGCGGAGCAGGTGGCACGCGCCGTGACGGGTTCCGAGGTGGCTTACCTGGTGGCCGGCCTGCCTTACCGCACGGACGTATGGCAGGCGCAGTGGCCCGTGATCATGGACAACGTGATCGAGGCCTGTAAGCGAGCCGGCACACGGCTGGTGTTCTTCGACAACGTGTACCTGTACGGCCGGGTCGAAGGGCCGATGACGGAGAGCACGCCCGTGCAGCCCGTCAGCCGCAAGGGTGAGGTGCGGGCGCGTATTGCCGCGCGACTGATGGACGAGGTCATGGCGGGCACGCTCACGGCCCTCATCGCACGCTCGGCAGACTTCTACGGGCCCGGCGCCACCAACACCTTCGTGCACCCCATGGTGTTCGAGAAACTACGCGCCGGGAAAAAGGCCGCATGGCTGGTGAACGACGGTGTGCCCCACGCCATGACCTACACCCCCGACGCGGTACGCGCCACCGCACTGCTCGGCAACACGCCGGAAGCCTTTGGCGAAGTCTGGCACCTGCCCACCCATCCCGACGCGCCCACCGGCCGGCAGTTCATCGAGATGGTCGCCGAGGCCTTGGACGTGCCGCCGCGCTATCGCGTGCTGGCACCGTGGATGCTTCGCATGGCGGGGGTTTTCGATCCCACGGTGCGCGAGATCATGGAACTGCTCTACCAGAATGCCGAGCCCTACCTATTCGACAGTTCGAAATTCAACGCCCGTTTTTTTCAGCCGACGCCGTACCGCCAGGGAATTCGCGAGACGCTTACCGAGCAATAACGGGAAGAATCGCGGCCTGAGGCCGCTCCTACACCTGACGCATCGAGATCACCTGCACCACCGCACCGCGCCCGTGGTGGAAACACCCCTCATGGATATCACGCTCCAACTCGATGCCGTGCTGCATGGAAAGCCCATGCAATTCATTGCGCAGTGTATCGAGTGACATCATCAGCTCGGTCACAGGAGGCCCGCCGGTGCCGTGGCGCAGTTGCGCAGGCGTGTAGGCCTCGAGCAGAAACACGCCGCCGGGTTTCAGCGCCTCGGCCACGGCACCGTGCACGCGAACGCGCAGCGGCGGCGGCAGGTGGCAGAAGATGGACACGATGGCGTCCCAGCGTGCGGCGCCGAGGTCGTAGTGTGCCAGGTCCGCGTGGATGGTCTCGATGTGGACCTGGTGTCGTTCGGCAAGGCGCTGCGCCTTGGCAAGGCCGACCGCCGAGGCATCCACCGCCGTGACGTGAAAACCCTGTCGCGCCAGCCACACGGCGTTGCGGCCCTCGCCTTCGGCAATACACAACACCTCGCCACGCGGCAGCCCCGCCACGTTGGCGGCGAGAAAATCGTTCGGCTCAGTGCCGTAGACGTAGTCATCCGTGGCGTAGCGTTCATCCCACATGCATGACACCTTGCGGTTGTCTCGAAGAAAAAAGCGTTAACCACGGAGGCCACGGAGAAGAATCGGATTTCGCTCCACCTCCCGGGCGCCGTGGCTTGCCGGAACCGCAGTAGCGAACTCTCGCCCTGCTGCGCCACAGACACCCCGGTCTAATCTCCGTGGCCTCTGTGGTTCCTTCTTCCTGCGGCTAGACACTGTAGCCGAGGTTCGGCGCCAGCCAGCGCTCCGCCTCTTCCACGCTCATGCCCTTGCGCGCGGCGTAGTCTTCCACCTGGTCGCGGGTGACCTTGCCCACGGCGAAATAGCGGCTGTCGGGGTGGCTGAAATACCAGCCGCTCACCGCGGCGGTGGGCACCATGGCCTTGCTTTCCGTGAGTGCGATGCCGGTGCGACGTTCCACGTCGAGCAGCGACCAAATGGTGTCCTTCTCGGTGTGGTCCGGGGCGGAGGGATAACCGGCGGCCGGGCGGATGCCCTGGTAGCGCTCGTCGATGAGGGCGTCGTTGCCGAGGCGTTCGTCGCGTGCATAGCCCCACAGCTCCTTGCGCACGCGCTCGTGCAGCCATTCGGCCAGCGCCTCGGCGAGGCGGTCGGCGAGCGCCTTGAGCATGATGGCGGAATAGTCGTCGTGCTGCTGCTCGAAGGCGCGCACCCGCGCATCGATGCCGATGCCCGCGGTGCAGGCGAAGGCGCCGAGGTAATCGCACTTGCCGCTGTCGGCGGGGGCGATGAAGTCGGCCAGGGAGAGATTGGGCTTGCCCTCGGGCTGTTCGGTCTGCTGGCGCAGGAAGTGGAAGGCACGGCCGTTCACGCGCACATCGTCGCCGTGGGCGTTGGCGGGGAGCAGGCCGACCACGGCCGCGGTGTCGAGCCACTTCTCCGCGATGATGCGCTGCAGCATGGCCTGGCCATCGGCGAACAGCTTGCGCGCTTCCTCGCCCTTCTCCGCATCATTCAGGATCTTCGGATAGCTGCCCTTCATCTCCCAGGCAATGAAGAAGGGCGTCCAGTCGATGTAGCGCGTGAGGATCTCCAGCGGCACATGGCGCAGCGTGGCCACCGCGCCCTGGCCGAGCACTTCCACGTCGACCTCTGTAGTGCCCCACTCGCCCGGCCGCGAGGCGGGAACCGCGGCAGACAACAGGTGCTTGCGTGCCGCGCTGGGTGCGGTGTCCAGGTGCGCGAATTCGGCGGCCATGCAGGGCGAGGACGCCACTTCGACATCGTCGCCCACGGCGCGCGCCACCGGTTGGCTGTGTGCGCCGGCGGGCGCCTCGAACAGGGCCTTGAGCAGTTTGGGTTGCATCGGCTTATAGGCGGCCCAGTCGAACGTGCGCTTGTTGGCGCGCGCCTGTTCCAGGCTCACGTAACGCGCCTTGGCCTCGCGACCGGCATAGGCGGCGCGGGTTTCCTCGTGTTCCGCATGGATGCGCGCCACGTAGTCGTCGCGAGCGGTGTCGGAAATGAGGTTCTGCGCCACGCCCACGGCACGGCTGGCATCCTTCACCCACACCACGGGACCTTCGTAGTTGGGCGCGATCTTCACCGCCGTGTGCGCGCGACTGGTGGTGGCGCCGCCGATGAGCAGCGGCGTGGTGAAGCCAAGGCGCTGCATTTCCTTGGCGACGTGCGCCATCTCTTCCAGCGACGGCGTGATGAGGCCGGACAGGCCGATGATGTCCACGTCGTGCTTCTTCGCCTCGTCGAGGATGCTGGCGGCGGGCACCATCACGCCCAGGTCGATCACCTCGAAGTTGTTGCACTGCAACACTACACCGACGATGTTCTTGCCGATGTCGTGCACGTCGCCCTTCACCGTGGCCATGAGGATGCGGCCCGCGGCGCGCGCGCCCTCGGCCTTCTCCGCCTCGATGTAGGGAATGAGGTAGGCCACGGCCTTTTTCATCACCCGCGCCGACTTCACCACCTGGGGCAGGAACATCTTGCCGGCGCCGAACAGGTCGCCCACGGTGTTCATGCCGTCCATGAGCGGGCCTTCGATCACCTGGATGGGGCGCGCGAAATGCTGGCGCGCCTCTTCCGTGTCCTGCTCCACGTAGGCGTCGATGCCCTTCACCAGGGCGTGTTCCAGGCGCTTGGCCACGGGCCAGCCGCGCCATTCCTCGGTCTGCTTCTCCACTGCGGCGCCGTCGCCCTTGTACTGGTCGGCGATCTCCAGCAGGCGCTCGGTGGCGTCGGGTCGGCGATTGAGCACCACGTCTTCCACGCGCTCGCGCAGTTCCGCAGGCAGCTCGTCGTACACCGCGAGCTGGCCCGCGTTGACGATGCCCATGTCCATGCCGGCACGGATGGCGTGATAGAGGAACACCGCGTGGATGGCCTCGCGCACCGGGTTGTTGCCGCGGAAGGAGAACGACACGTTGGACACGCCGCCCGAGATGAGCGCGTGCGGCAGCTGCTGCTTGATCCAGCGCGTGGCCTCGATGAAGTCCACGGCGTAGTTGTTGTGCTGCTCGATGCCCGTGGCGATGGCGAAGATGTTGGGGTCGAAGATGATGTCTTCCGCCGGGAAGCCCACCTGCTCGGTGAGGATGCGGTAGCTGCGCGCACAGATTTCCTGCTTGCGCTGCAGGGTGTCGGCCTGGCCCTGTTCGTCGAAGGCCATCACCACCACCGCCGCGCCGTACTTGCGCAGTTTTTTCGCGTGCTCGATGAAGGGCGCCTCGCCTTCCTTCAGGGAAATGGAATTGACGATGCCCTTGCCCTGGATGCACTTGAGCCCCGCCTCGATGATCTCCCACTTGGAGGAGTCGATCATCACCGGCACCTTGGCGATGTCCGGTTCGGAGGCGACGAGATTCAGGAAGGTGACCATGGCGGCCTTACCGTCCAGCATGGCCTCGTCCATGTTCACGTCGATCACCTGCGCGCCGTTTTCCACCTGCTCGCGGCAAATGGACAGCGCCTCGGCGTAGTTGCCTTCCATCACCAGACGCTTGAACTTGGCGGAGCCGGCCACGTTGGCGCGTTCGCCCACGTTCACGAACAGCGAATCGTCGGTGATGTTGAGCGGCTCCAGGCCGGACAGCCGGCAGGCGGGTGCGATGTCGGGCAGTTGGCGCGGGGCGATGCCCTTCACCGCCTCGGCGATGGCGCGGATGTGATCGGGCGAGGTGCCGCAGCAGCCGCCCACGATGTTGAGAAAGCCGGAGCGCGCCCACTCGGCGATCTCCTCGGCCATCATGGCCGGCGTCTCGTCGTAGCCGCCGAAGGCGTTGGGCAGGCCGGCGTTGGGATGGGCCGACACATGGCATTGGGCGATGCGCGCCATCTCCTCCACGTACTGGCGTAGTTCCTTGGCGCCGAGGGCACAGTTGAGACCGATGCTGATGGGCTGGGCGTGGCGCAGGGAGTTGTAGAACGCCTCGGTGACCTGGCCGGTGAGGGTGCGGCCGGAGGCGTCGGTGATGGTGCCGGAGATCATCACCGGCCAGCGCTGGCCGCGCTCGTCGAACAGGGTCTCGCAGGCGTACACCGCGGCCTTGGCGTTCAAGGTGTCGAAGATGGTCTCGATGAGCAGGATGTCGGCCCCGCCGTCCACCAGGCCGCGCGCGGCCTCCAGATAGGCGCTTACCAGTTCGTCGAAATCGATGGCGCGAAAGCCCGGGTTGTTCACATCGGGCGAGATGGAGGCGGTGCGATTGGTGGGGCCGAGGATGCCGGCGACGAAGCGATCTTCGAACTCGTCGGCCACGCGCCGCGCCAGGCGTGCGCCTTCCAGGTTCAGTTCATAGGCCAGTTCCTCCATGCCGTAATCGGCCATGGATACGGTGTTGGCGTTGAAGGTGTTGGTCTCGATGATGTCCGCACCCGCTTCCAGATAGGCGCGGTGAATGCCTGCGATGACCTCGGGCCTGGTGAGGGTAAGCAGGTCGTTATTGCCCTTCAGATCGCGCGGCCACTCGGCAAAACGCTCGCCGCGATAGTCCTGTTCCGTGAGGTTGTGGCGCTGGATCATGGTGCCCATGGCGCCGTCCAGGATCAGGGTGCGCTGGACGAGGAGGGACTGGAGACGGGCGGCGCGGGTGTTCGACATGGGGGAGCGGTGATTCGGTTCGGGTGAACGGTGAATTCTAACACGCCAGCGTGTGCGGACTGTTCGCGGCCTGAGGCCGCTCCTACAGCCGGAAAAACCGTGCCCCGAGGAGCGGGCGCAGCCCGCGATTTCACCGCTGCGGTTGAAAACCATCGCGGCCTGAGGCCGCTCCTACAGGTGGAAAACCGTGCCCCGTAGGAGCGGGCTCAGCCCGCGATTTCCGCCGCTGCGGTTGAAGACCATCGCGGCCTGAGGCCGCTCCTAC
>JAWLCT010000008.1:23650-45551 GCA_041687015.1 Gammaproteobacteria bacterium | reverse complement strand
ATAGGAGCGGGCGCAGCCCGCGATTTCACCGCTGCGGTTGAAAACCATCGCGGCCTGAGGCCGCTCCTACAGGTGGAAAACCGTGCCCCGTAGGAGCGGGCTCAGCCCGCGATTCCCGCACCATGTGGAAGCACCGTCGCAGGATCACAGCCACTTCGCATCCCAATGGGGGTAATCGGCCACGCGTTCGACGAGTCCGGCGCGCACCGGGTTGAAAACGACGTAACGCGCCGCCGAACGCAGGTCCTCTTCACGCCGCAGGGCGTGGTCATGGAATCCGGCCTGCCAGAGGCGGCCCGCCATGCTGAAGTGGGCATTGATTGCACGGGCAGAAAACGCCTTCAGGTCCCGAACAAGGCCGGAGAGCGTGCCGCTGCGCAATTCGAACAACCAGTGAAGGTGATCGGGCATGACCACAAACGCAAGTGAGTCCACGTGCCCACGCTCGTGGTGCTGGCGCATCGTATCGATCAACAGACGCGCCGCATGGAAGTCCGTGAAGATCGGGCTGCGCTCAAAGGTAACGGCTGTGATCAGGTAGATGCGACCGTTTTCGGAATGACGGCCGACGCGAAGTCGGTTTGCTTTGGGCGTTCTGGCATCCATGCCAGCTCCTTCACGATCCCGCCGCTGCGGGTAATTATCAGCCCGTAGGAGCGGGCTCAGCCCGCGATTACGAGCGCTGTGGACAAAAACCATCGCGGCCTGAGGCCGCTCCTACAGCCGGAAAAACCATACCCCGTAGGAGCGGGCTCAGCCCGCGATTTCCGCCGCTGCGGTTGAAAACCATCGCGGCCTTGGGCCGCTCCTACGGTGGAAAACCGTGCCCCGTAGGAGCGGGCTCAGCCCGCGATTGCCACCGCTGTGGATGCAAACCATCGCGGCCTTTAGGCCGCTCCTACCTCCCTGCCTCACCCCTGCTCCCAAGGCAACCCCTCATACCGCCATCCACCCAGGGTGCCGCGGTGCCGGTGTTCGTCCAGGTCACCCTCGAAGCCGTCGAGCACGTTGTAGACGTCCGTGAATCCGGCGTGCAGCAGCGCCCAACCCGCATCCACCGAACGCTTGCCGCTGCGGCAGATGAGCAGCACCGGCGCCGAGGGTGCGTGGGCCTCGGATCCGATCCCGCCGAGTACGGCGCGGCGCACCTGGGGAATGAACTCGGGGCAGACGGTCCAGTCGGGTTCGTCCATCCAGGGGATGTGGATGGCGCCCAGTGGATGCCCCACGAACAAAAACTCTGCAGTGGAGCGGATATCGATGAGCAGGGCGCGGGGATTGGACTGGATGAAGTCCCAGGCCTCGCGCGGGGTGAGATGTTTCAGGAGAGGCTTCATGGACACAGTTTTACCCCAGCACTCTTGGAGACCAAAGTCATTTCGCGAAAATCCGCGGCACAGCACGTTAAAATGGCGGCCCTATGAGCCGCTCTTTCAGTAAACCACCCAAATCCCTGCTCCGCGCGGTAGGTGAGGCCATTCGCGACTACGACATGATTCGCGAAGGTGACCGGCTGCTGCTCGGCGTCTCGGGCGGCAAGGATTCGCTGTCCCTGCTGCAGATCCTGCTGCATCTGCAGCGCCATGCGCCCATCCGCTTCCAAGTGGGTGCGGTCACCGTGGACCCGCAGATCCCCGGCTTCGATCCGTGCGGCCTGAAGCCCTACATGGCGGAACTGGGTGTGCCCTATTTCTACCATTCCGAGCCCATTGCCGACGAAGCCCTTACGCGCCTCAAGGAAAAGGACTCCTTCTGTGCCTACTGCGCGCGCATGAAACGCGGCATCATCTATCGCGTGGCCCGTGACCACGGCTACAACGTCATCGTGCTGGGTCAGCACCTGGACGACCTGGCGGAAAGCTTTTTCATGTCGGCCTTCCATGGCGGTCAGCTGCGCACCATGAAGGCCCACTACACCATCGAAGCAGGTGATTTGCGCGTGATTCGTCCGCTCATCTATGCCCGTGAGCGCCAGACCCGCGATTTCGCGAGCACGGCCCAACTGCCCGTGGTGCCTGATTCCTGTCCGGCCTGTTTCACCAAGCCTACCGAGCGCCAGCACATGAAGGAATTGTTGGCGGCGGAGGAACAACGCTACCCGACCATTTTCCGCAGCCTGCTCACGGCCATGCGGCCGCTGCTGGGCGGCAAGGGCACGCCGGAGCTGCGCGCGGAGGATGAGGAGATTGCCGAAGCCGATGCGACGTGCGCCGCGCCGCAAGCAGAGCCTCAGGCCTGAAGCGCCGCCGCACCCAAGAACACATGTCCGCCAAGACGCCCTCTTCCACCAGCCCCGCCACACAGCTGCTGACCGTTGTGTTGGGCGCGTTGGCGCGGCTGCCTTTTCCTTGGGTGCAGGCCCTGGGCGCCGGCCTGGGCTGGCTGTCGGCCCGGGTGCCCAACCCGCATCGGGCGATCACCCGCCGCAACCTGGCCCTGTGCTTTCCGGAACTGAGCAGGCAGGCCCGGCGCGATCTGGCACGCGCCAGCCTGGTGGAAGCGGGCAAGACCCTCACGGAAACCATGGCCATCTGGCTCGGGCCGGCCACCCGGGCGCAGTTGGTGGTGGAGGTCCATGGGGAGACCGCGTTGCAGGCGGCACTCGCCGGCGATCGTGGTGCCATCATCTGTTCACCGCACCTGGGTTCGTGGGAGATCGCCGGCCTCTACCTGGGCTCACGCTATCCCATGACATCCATGTACCGCCCGCCGCGCCAACGGGCCTTCGAGCACATCGTGCGACAGGCGCGCGAACGCACCGGTGCGCAACTGGTGCCCACCGACGCCGCCGGCATCCGCGCGCTCTATCAGGGACTCAAACAGGGCAGGCTCATCGGTATCCTGCCCGACCAGGACCCGCGCGATCCCGAGGGTGCGTTTGCGCCCTTCTTCGGCATCCAGGCCAACACCATGAGCCTGGTTTCGCGCCTGGCCCACAAGACGGGCGTGCCGGTGTTCTTCACCTTCGCCGAACGCCTGCCCCGCGGGCGCGGCTTTCGTCTTCACATCCTGCCCGCGCCCGACGGCATTGCCGACGCGGACCTCACCGTGGCCGCCACCGCCCTCAATCAAGGCGTGGAACAATGCATCCGCCTCGTCCCGGCCCAGTACCAGTGGAACTACAAGCGCTTCCGCACGCGGCCCAAGGGCGAGCCGCGGGTGTACTGAAAGGGGGATCAACGCGGAGGACGCGGAGAAAAGATGTCAAGGACCGGGACTGCCACGAAAGGAGTGCGAGCGCAGTTCGTTAGCAGTCCACCTCATGCCGGCACGAACGCCTGTAGACAACGAACTGCTCTGCGTCCTCCGCGCCCTCCGCGTTAAACCTGTGGGGTTTCTCCGACAGCTTGTTTGCGCCCCTTGCGTGGGTAAGGGTCGGGGAGGCCGTTGGGGCGGGTTTGGAACAGGCGCAGGGACCACACGTACTGGGCCGGGTCCAGGCGGATCATGGTTTCCAGTGCCTGGTTCATGCGCGTGGCGTCTGCCACGTCGTCGCCGGTCGGATAGTTTTCCAGGGCCGGGAACAGCTTCGCCACGTAACGGCCGTTGCGGTGATAGGCCATGAACGGCACCACCACCGCACCGCACAGTCGCGCCAGTTTGGCCAAGGCGGTGAGTGTTGCGGCGGGCTCGCCGAAGAAAGGCGCGAACACGGATTTGTCCGGCCCGAGGTCTTCGTCGGGCATGTAGTAGAACAGATAACCGTCGCGCACCAGACGCACCAGCGGGCGCAGGTTGTCGTTGCGCTCGAACATGAGCCCGCCCTGGCGGGTCCGGCCGCGCGCCACGAACCAATCCAGCACCGGATCGCGCAGGCGCTTGAACATGCTGGTGGCTTTGTAACGGCGGTTGATGGCAATGCCGGCAAAATCCACCGCCACGTGATGACCCGTGAGCAGGATCACAGGACGCCCCGCCTCCACGTGCGGGCGCAGGTGTTCCTCACCTTCCACACTCACGCGGGCGTCAATGGCGCGGTCCGAGCCCCACCACAACAATCCATAATCCAACTGGGTTTGCATGAACTGTCGGAAGAACGCGCGCGCGAGGTCTCCTCGCTCACGGTCCGTCAGCTCGGGAAAACAGAAGCCGAGGTTGATCTCCACGATGGTGCGCCGCTTGGCATTGCGTTCATAGGCGAGATCGCCCAGACGGGTGGCCAGCGCAAGACGCCAACGCGTCGGCAACAGGCTTATCAGGCGAAGTCCGGCCACCGCAAGCCAGGCACCCCAGTGCCTGGGATGCAGGAAACGCCACGAAAACGGACCGGGATAGCGGGAATCTGGCGCGGACATGCACGCTCCGAAAACAGGGGCACCCTCCAGGGCGCGGTGTGCAGGAACGGCGCACAACGTGCACCGGGCGCCTATGATACCGCGCCGCGCCCCGTTCGTCGGTCAGTGCTGCACGTTTTCAGCGCAGCTGCGCCAACAGACGCAGCATGAGCGACTCCGCCTGCCGACCGTATCCGCCACCGAACAGCAGGTAGTGATTGAGGACGTGATAGAGGTTATAGAGATCCTTGCGCACGGCGTAACCCACGTCCAGCGGCCACGCTTCACGGTAGGCGGCGTAGAAACGCGGGGAGAAACCGCCGAACAGTTCCGTCATCGCCAGATCCGCCTCGCGGTCGCCGTAATAGACCGCGGGATCGAAAATCACCGGCTCCCCGGAATCGAGTGTCGCCCGATTTCCGCCCCAGAGATCACCGTGCAACAACGACGACACCGGCGTATAGGCGACGAAAAAGCCCCCCAGCCGTCCCAGCAGTTCTTCTCCGAGCCGGAGCAAGCGCGCCTCGCCGCCGTCGGCGCCGACGCGTTCCAGCATTTGGCCGAGGCGGCGCTCGCGCAGAAACACGATCCAGTCGTCTGACCAGGTGTTGGGCTGCGGCGTGCTACCGATCGTGTTGTCGCGATGCCAGCCAAAGCGATCCACACCGTGCCCGTGCATGGCGGCCAGGGCGCGTCCGAGGGCCTCGTCGCCTCCATGACCACCGAGCGGAAGATATTCAAGCGCCAGGAACGCCCGGCCGTCGGCCACGTCGTGGCATACCACCTGCGGTACACGGACGGTTCGGGTGGCGGCGATGGTCACCAGGCCCTCTGCCTCCGCGGCGAACATATCTGCGTATTCGGATCGGTTCGTCTTCACGAAGAAGCGACATGATCCGTCTTCGAGGATCACTGCCTCATTGATGCAACCACCGCCGATCACCCGGGGTGTCGCAGGCGAAAAAGGGCCCTCGGTGGCGGCCGCTATGCGTTCGGCAATGGATTTCCAGAAGGACATGTGTGCCTCGAAGAAGCGCCGCACCCGTGACCCGGGCTTTGCACGAGTTTCATGGGCAGCCCCAGGGGGTGCAATAAGATTGCATCCTACATTTGGTTCATGGCGCGGTGCTTGGCCGCGATGAACTCGCCGTGAGACACGTACAGCAACTCGGCAATGCGGCGCACCAGATGCTCTTCATAGTGATGCACGTGACCGTCCGCCGCCGCGACCCGCCATAGTGACTCCACCATGCGGATCTTCTGTGAATGGTCGAAATGCTGGTTGATGAGCGAGGTGAACTGGTAGTAGTCGGTCGCCCCGTGCGCCTCCTCCTCGGCGAGGTCGGTGAGGGTTTCCGCCTCCCCCGTGCTCAGCCCGAAGCGATCGCGTACGGCGGCGGTGACCGCCGCACGCTCGTCGTCGGTGACCGTATCGTCCTGACGGGTCATCTCGAACAGCAACGCCGCAGTGGCGAGCCGCAAGGCGTGTTCGTCGCCCTGACGCACGCCCGGCTCCAACTCCCTTTCGAAGAACTGGCGTATGCGCGTCAGCATCTCAGCGCATAGGTACCGGCGGCACCTGCTGGAGGTGCCAGATGTCGCGGTTGTAATCCAGCATGGTGCGATCGGTGGAAAACCGCCCGCTCGATGCAGCGTTCAGTATGCTCATGCGCGCCCAGCGCTCCTCGTCATTGTATGCGGTATCCGCCTCGCGCTGGGCGTCCACATAGCTGCGAAAATCCGCCGCCGTCATCCACGGATCCTGCGGGCTGCGGATGGAGGCGACGATGGGATCAAAAATGCCCGGCTCGAACTGATTGAAGAATCCGCACTCGAGCAGCGACATGACACGCTTCAGGTCTGCATCCCGTTCGATGATGCCATTGGGATCATAGATGCGTTTGGTCGCTTCGACCTCTTCCGCCGTGAGCCCGAACAGGAAGAAGTTGTCGCGGCCCACTTCCTCCAGGATTTCGATGTTGGCCCCGTCCAGGGTACCGATGGTGATGGCGCCGTTCATCATGAACTTCATGTTGCCCGTACCCGACGCTTCCTTGCCTGCGGTGGAGATCTGTTCGGAGAGATCGGTTCCCGGACAAATCACTTCCATAGCGGAAACGCGGTAATTGGGCAGGAATGCCACTTTCAGCAAATCGCCCACATCCTTGTCATGATTGACCACCTCGGCCACCGCATTGATCAGCTTGATAATGCGCTTGGCCATGAAGTACCCCGGCGCCGCCTTGCCGCCGAACAGCACGCAACGCGGCGTCCAGTTGTCCGTGTCGCCGCGCTTGATGCGATCGTACAAATGAATCACGTGCAGCACATTGAGCAACTGACGCTTGTATTCGTGGATGCGCTTCACCTGCACGTCGAACATGGCGTCCGGATTGAAGGAAACATCGCACATTTCGTGCACCAGCTGGGCCAAGCGCTTTTTGTTTTCCCGCTTCACCTCGCGCCAGCGAATACGGAACCCCGGGTCGTCCGCATAGGGCTTCAGACGTTCGATATGGGACAGCTCACGCACCCAGCTGTCACCAATGGTGTCGCTGATGAGACGCGAAAGTCCCGTATTGCACCAGGCCAGCCAGCGCCGTTGGGTCACGCCGTTGGTCTTATTGTTGAACTTCTCCGGCCAGAGCTCATAAAAATCGCGGAACAGGCCCTGCTCCAACAGGCGCGAGTGCAGCTCGGCCACGCCATTCACCGAGAAGCTGCCCACGATGGCCAGATAGGCCATGCGCAACTGCGCCTCATGGCCTTCCTCGATGATGGACATACGGCGCAGGCGTTCCGTATCGCCGGGCCAGCGCTGCGATACCTGCGTGAGGAAACGTGCATTGATTTCATAAATGATCTCAAGCAACCGTGGCAGCAGCTCCTGGAACATGCGCAGGGGCCAGCGTTCCAGCGCTTCCGGCAACAATGTGTGATTGGTGTAGGCCATGGTGTGCGAAGTGATGTTCCAGGCCTCATCCCAACCGAGCCCGTGCTCGTCCATCAACAGACGCATGAGTTCGGCCACCGAGATGCTCGGGTGTGTGTCGTTGAGCTGGAAGCAATTGGTATCGGCGAACCGACTGAAATCGTTGCCGTGCACCCACACCCAGCGACGCAGCACATCCTGCAGGCTGGCGGACGCCAGGAAATACTGCTGCTGCAGGCGCAGTTCTTTGCCGTTCTCACTGGCGTCGTTGGGGTACAACACCATGGTGATGTTTTCGGCGGCATTCTTTGCCGCGACCGACTCCGCATACTCGCCTGCATTGAATTCGCCGAGATCGAATTCTTCGGTGGCGGCGGCTTTCCACAAACGCAGCGTGTTCACGGTCTCATTGCGGTAGCCCGGCACCGGGATGTCATAGGGCACGGCCAGCACGTCGGATGTGTCGACCCAGCGATGGCGCAAACGCCCCAGATCATCCCTGTAGGCTTCGCTGCGTCCGCGGTACTTGACGCGCTGCGTGTACTCGGGACGCTCCAGCTCCCAGGGATTGCCGTTCATGAGCCAATGATCGGGTTCCTCCACCTGACAGCCGTTCACGATGCGCTGGCGGAACATGCCGTATTCATACCGCAGGCCGTAGCCGCGCACCGGCAGTTGCAGGCTGGCACAGGAATCGAGAAAACACGCGGCAAGGCGGCCCAGACCACCGTTGCCCAGACCGGCATCTGGCTCGGCTTCGATCAGCTCTTCCATGAAAATGCCGAGGCGATAGAGCGCTTCGGTGGCCTCATCATGAACGCCAAGGTTGAGCATGGCGTTGCCGAGCGTACGTCCCATCAGGAACTCGAGCGAAAGGTAGTAAACACGCTTGCAGTCCGCCTCTTCATAGGCGTACCGCGTGTTCTTCCAACGCTCCATCAAGCGCGCACGCAACGCCAGCGCGAGCGCCATGTACGGATAGTGCGGCGAGCTGACCGAATACTTGTCACGCCCCAGCGCATGCAAAAAGTAACGACGAAAGTCGTCGGCAATGGAATCCGTGTCCATGCCGAGCGGCGGCAATTCGGTCAGCGACGGAATCGGAGAGCTTCGTAAAAGTGCCTTGGTAGGCATGGCCTTTTCCTTTCCGGTTGCGGCACATCGGCCCGCAGAGGTTTGGGTGTAACTGTACTGGATTGGCGCGCCCGCATCACCAGTGGAGTGGCGCCCCATAAGCAACAGCGTGATTAGGGTCACAGCCGCCACGATCGGGGGAACCGCGGCCTAGACTTATAGACAATCAAAGAGAGGGCAACGCCATGTCCGACAGCAGAGATCGTGTACTCGACCTGTTCCTGGCCGCCGTGGACGCGTCGGGAGGGCTCGGTCGCATGGTGCGCGAACGTCGCCTTATGTGGTTGCCCGATCTCATGCAGGCCGCTTATATCGTGCTGCAGCAGGAGGATGAGCACCGTTCCCTGGAAGAAATTGCCGACGATCTGGGGGTCCCCCGCGATCTGGTCGAAAACGTCCTCAGCGGCCCCGTGGAACAGGCCCAGGAACATCTCGAGGCAGCGCCGCCGCAGGAGCCCTTCGAGCTCAGCCATCTGGCCGGGGGCATGGCCAGGCGGGCCTATGGGGCGTCGGCCCCGGCGAAGCAATAACCCTTCGGCACCACCACGATCCCCTCTTCGGATATCGTGAACCGTTGTGCGTCGCCCGCGGGATCGTAACCGATACGCTGGCCCGCGGGGATCACCACATTCTTGTCGATGATGCAGCGTCGCAGGTGTGCCCCCTCACCCACCCGCACACCGCTGAAGAGAATGGAATCCTGCACGGTGGCCTCATCACCCACCCGCACGTCGGGGAACAGGATCGATCGCTGCACGCTGCCGCCGGCAATCACGCAGCCGCCGGCGACGATGGAATTGATAGAGATCCCTTCCGTACCTGATGCTCCTGGGACCGTACGTGCCGGCGGTGTTTGCAGCGAGTGGGTGCGAATGGGCCAGTCGGCCTGATAGAGATCAAGCGGCGGCTCGGGCGCGAGTAGATCCATGTTGGCCCGGTAGTAGCCGTCGAGCGTTCCCACGTCACGCCAGTAGCCATCCGGTGTCACGCGCCCCTCGATACCGCCGAACCGGTAGGCCGTCACCCGGGACGATGCGACCAGCCGCGGCAGGATGTCCAGACCAAAGTCGTGGTGCGAATCGCTGTGCGCGGCATCTTCTTCCAGGCTCTTCAGCAGTACGGGCAGAGAAAACACGTAAATGCCCATGGACACCAATGCGTGTCGGGGGTTACCCGAAATGGCACGGGGACTGGCGGGTTTTTCGGCAAACGCCGTAACGTTGTCAGCTTCGTCGGTCGTCACCACCCCGAAGGCACCGGCCTCGGCGAGCGGCACCTGCATGCAGGCAAGTGTCACGTCGGCCTGTGCGCGCAGGTGTGCGGCGAGCATCGCGGCATAGTCCATGCGATAGATGTGATCGGCCGACAACACCAACACGTGGTCGGCACCGCTGCGTTCGAGCAAATAGCTGTTCTGATGCACGGCATCGGCTGTGCCCTGATACCAGCGCTCGCCGACACGCATCTGTGGCGGTACCGTGGTGATGAACTCACCCAGCTCCGGGTTGAAGATCGACCAGCCGTCACGCAGGTGTTTCTGCAATGAATGGGATTTGTACTGACTCAGCACGAGCAAGCGGCGTAAACCCGAATGCAGGCAGTTGGCCAGACAAAAATCGATAATGCGGTACTTGCCGCCGAAGGGCACCGCGGGCTTGGCACGCTCGGCGGTAAGAGGGTGCAGGCGCCTGCCGAAGCCGCCGGCCAGGACCACGGTAAGCGTTCTGTTGAGCACATCGACCACGTTCATTGCCACACCCCCCGCAAAATGGGCGACTTTCTTTCACCCGTTGCTTCAACTTTCCACGTGAATATGCAAGCAACAGGCCGCCGTCGAAGATAGTGTCGCGGGCAGCGCGCTTGCCCGCCGGTGCCCGTCTGATACATTTTTCGAGGAGCGCCTCAAGGGAACGGGCCCATGAAAGTCAGGCATCTGTTCGACACGAAGGGCTACAACCTGTATTTCATCGCCCCGGAGGAACCGCTCACCCATGCGGTGGAGATCATGATGCGCCACCGCATCGGTTCACTTGCGGTGATGGAAAACGAGCAGCTGGTCAGTATCGTCACCGAGCGCGATGTCATGCACGCGGTCTACCAGCGGCTGGACGCATTCCGCACCATAACGGTGCGCGAGGTCATGGCGCCTGCACTGGTTTATTGCCAGGCCGACGAAAGCATCGATGAGGCCATGGAGCGGATGTTCAACAACGAGCTCGGGCGGCGGGTGCGTCATCTTCCGGTGCTCGATGGCGATCAACTCATGGGCATCATTTCCATCGGCGACATCGTGCAGGCCCTGCTCACGCAGGTGCGCTTCGAGAATCGCCTGCTGCGCAGTTACATCAAGAACTGGCCCGAGGCCGAGGTCTGATTCAGTCGGCCACGTCGGCGGGCTGGCGTAATGCCTCCACCTGCAGCTCGTTGTTGCCGGCAAAGTTGAGCAGGAACTCCAGCAGGCGCGGGTCGTCTTCGCCCAGGCTCGCGTCCACCACGACGCAATCGACCCCGTCGCGCGCCGCCATGCGCACCTTTGGGTGAAAGCGAATGCGCCGGTCGGGGCCCAGCGTCGCCACCGCCGTGGTGAGGCGCTGTGCCCAGTCGGCGGGGCGAAAGCGTCTGCCCTCGTGAGTGATGCCCTTGATGATGAACTGGTCGATGCCCTGGTCCATGGCGCGGATGGGCGGCGCGCGGCGCGCCGTTGCTGCAAGTAAAGCAGTTTGTTGCTGAGGCGTTTCGGCGGTCCGCAGGTGTTCTGCGCTTGGGCAGGCTCGGATAGACTAGGCCGCCATCACGGGTCACGAAAAACAAGAAAGGCGCATCCAGCCATGACCTCCCGGCATCACATCGTCATCGTCGGCGGCGGCGCGGGCGGACTCGAACTCGCCACCAAGCTGGGCGACAGCCTGGGCAGGCGCGGCCTCGCCGACATCACCCTCATCGACGCCGGGCTCACCCACGTGTGGAAACCGCTGCTGCATGAAGTGGCGGCAGGCACGCTCGATACCAGCGAAGACGAACTGGAATACCTCGCCCAGGCGCGCTGGCACCACTTCCGTTATCGCCTGGGGCGCATGGTGGGCCTGAATCGGGAGCGGCAGGAGGTGTTGCTGGCGCCCACCTACAACGACGATGGCGATCTCTACATTCCCGAACGCCGCTTCCGTTACGACACGCTGGTGATGGCGGTCGGCAGCATCAGCAACGACTTTGGCGTTCCCGGGGTGAAGGAACACTGCCGCTTTCTGGACAGCACGCGACAGGCGGAGAAATTCCAGACCGCGTTGCTGGAAGCGATGCTGCTCGCACATACCCAGGGCAAGCCCATCGAGGCGGGCCAACTGGATGTGGCCATCGTCGGCGGCGGTGCCACCGGCGTGGAACTGGCCGCCCAGCTTTATCACGTGACGCGACGACTCTCGGCCTACGGCCTGGACACCATCGATCCGGACAAGCACATCCGCCTGAGTGTCATCGAAGCCAACCCGCGCATCCTGCCCGCGCTGCCGCCGCGCCTCGCCCTGGCCGCGGAAGGCGTGCTGCGCGGTCTCGGCGTCAATGTGTTGGCCGGTGAACAGGTGGTGGAAGTGACCCGCGAAGGCATACGCACCGCCAGCGGCGGTTTTATTCCCGCCGCGATGAAGGTGTGGGCCGCAGGCATCAAGGCGCCGGACTTCCTCAAAAACATCGATGGGCTGGAGACCAACCGCATCAATCAGCTGGTGGTGACGCGCAGCCTGCAGACCACGCGTGATCCGAACATCTTCGCCATCGGCGACTGCGCGGCCTGCCCGCTGGACGACAGTGGCCGCACGGTTCCGCCGCGCGCCCAGGCGGCCCACCAGCAAGCCTCCCTGTTGGCGAAGTCGCTGAAACGGCGCCTGCGCGGCCAGGCGCTGCCGGACTATCGCTACCGCGATTACGGTTCGCTGGTGGCGCTCGGCCGCTACAGCACCGTGGGCAGCCTGATGGGCAATCTGACCGGCAATCTGCACATCTCGGGTTTCCTGGCGCGCATGGTCTATCTGAGCCTGTACAAGATGCACCAGGTGGCGCTCTACGGCTGGTGGCGTGCCGCACTGCTCTCCGGCCTGCACTTCCTGCGCCGCGGCGTGGACCCGCGCGTGAAACTGCACTGAGGCGACGCCGTCAATTGACGGCGATCGCCTGTTCCAGTTGCGCCAGACGGGCGCGGGCCTCGGGCGGAAGGTCAGGCGTGGCCGCAAGCAAGGCCCGCGCCCGGGCGACGATGTCGGCCAGCGGCTCCGCGTCGAACAACCACAGCGCGGCCTCCACGGCCTCTTCCGATTCGGACAGCAGCGTGGGCGCCAGCTCGTCGGCGGGGATGGGGGAGTCGGGCAGCATGAGATCCGCCACCAGCGGCTGTTCCAGCAAGCGCATTTGCTGCTGGCGCGCCAGGTCTTCGTCCTCCAGCTCCGCCATGGCGCGTGCATCACCGGCGGCGCCACGGCGCACAGCGGCCATGATGATCCCGGTCAAACGCGCCAGAGCGGCTTTTACCTGGCCCAGATCACCACCGAGGGCACAGGCCTCTGCATAGGCCTGATCGAGACGCGCCTTGAGCGCGAGCACGACCTCGCTTTCCTCGTTCGGCCGCAGGGCGGCCGCTTCCTGCACCACGGCCTCGAAACGGGTCATGAAATCCCGCAGCGCCGCCGCGTCAGCCTGACGTGCGGCGTCCCATTCCGCCGACATCACCTGGCGGCGGGTGGGCGCAAACAGCGGATTACCGACCCGCCGCGACAAATGCCGTTCGTGCGGACCGGGTGTGCCGTTCGCCATCAGTGCACCGCACCGCGCAGGGCGATGAGCACATGTTCCAGGTGCTCGGCCACTTCCACGCCCAGGTCGGTGAGAAAACCGCCGTCCTCCGCAGTGATGAGTCCCTTGGTGTGCAAGCGGATGGCGGCGCTGGCCACCGCCGGTGGTGCGTCCTTGTGGATTTTGATGCCGGAATGCAGCGAATGCAGATCAAACCGGGAGAGGACTTCCATTTCCGCAGCGAGTTCGGGCGTAAATAACGGGGGACGATTCATGTATTTTCTTCTCCGGCTTCGTGTGGACGCACAGGATCTCCTACGCGCAGGATACCGCCGCGGAGCACACGCGCAGTAATGCCGCCGTGGCCCCGTACCGCATTGTAAC
Organism: Gammaproteobacteria bacterium; assembly: GCA_041687015.1. Lineage (GTDB taxonomy): Bacteria > Pseudomonadota > Gammaproteobacteria > Thiohalomonadales > Thiohalomonadaceae > JALOAT01. The sequence continues at coordinate 32,045 of JAWLCT010000008.1, read as the reverse complement.
CGCCCGCGCCGAGTGCCTGCTCCATGCGCGAACAGGGAGGACACGGGCCGCTGCCTTCCAGCAGGACTTCACCGACATAAAAGCGCCGCTGCGCCAGGGCAAGCAGGTTCACGCCCGCCACCACGAGATTACGCCGCAACGACGCCGGCGTGACGGCGCCGCGACCGCACAAGGTGGCAATGACGGGCAGGTGTTCTGCCTGAATCAGGGTGACCTGGCGCGGTCCGCCGGGACGCTGAGCGTGGTGATCACCTTCCAGACCGAGCCCGGCGAGGGCGTGTGCCGTGGTTACCGCTTGCACCGCGGCGCGCGGCGCCGGCCGCAGCCCAATCCATTCCAGCCGCCCTGTCCGGGGCAGCGTGTCCCGTAAACGTGCGATGGTCTGCATCAATTTGCATGGCGTGACTGGCCGACCCGGGCAAGACGGTCGAGATAATCCTGCCAGCGCTCGGCGTGCTCGCGACCCAGCGTGTAGAGGTACGGCCAGGTGAAAAGACCGCTTTTGTGGCCGTCGTCGAACACGATCTTGAGGGCGTAATGACCCACCGGCCGTAATTCGTCGATGTTCACCCCGGCCTTGCCGGTCTGCAGCACGCCCCCCTCGCCATGGTGCCCCTGGACCGCCGCCGACGGTGAATACACACGCAGGTATTCGCAGGGGAGTGTGAACGCTGCGCCGTCGTCGAAGACGAGCTCGAGCGTGCGTGCGTCGCGATGCAGGGTGATCTCGACCGGGTGGGGCGTGGGCGGCATGGTGAACTTCCATTTATCCGAGGTGTGCTAAGTATTACGGAGAGACCGAAGTCAAGCGAGGTCGTCGGCAATGAACGTAAAACTTGTTCTGGCCGTGCTTCTTTCGTTTGCCGCCATGACCGCCTGCAGCACGCGCGAAGTGGTGAGTGGCGCCGCCGGCGGCGCCGGGGGCTATGAACTGGCCAACAAACGCGCCATGGACCAGCTCGAGGAAGACTATCAGGCCGGGCGCATTACCCAGGACGAATACGAGCGGCGCAAGGAAGAGATCGAAGGCCGTTCCGCCGTTTATTGATTACCGTCGGGGCGCCTCTGCGGGCGCCCCGATGTCAGTCCCGCCAGGGTTTTTTCGCTTGGCGCGCGATCAGGCGCGTCAGTGACCTACTCCGCGGTCGCGAGATCCGCGGGCGCCGGATGCCTACCGACCACCGCATCGGGCACTTCCCCGCGCGCAGCCTGGAACAGCGCGTTGGATTCCAGCACGAAGGCAACGAACACCAGGATGATGGTGGGCATCACGCCGATGCGCGTGAGCGCGGTGAACATGATGTCGCGCATGTTGTCATTCATGCTCAGTCCGAGCAGCCAGGCAAGCAGCAGGATGCCGCCGCTCACGGCGTAACCAATCAGCAGCAAGCGGCAACGGCGCAGGGCGATTTGCCAATGCGCCATGACGAACCAGGGATCGCTTCGGGTCGCCCGCTGGGTGCGGACGTAGATGTATCCCATCACCGCGCCGGAAAAGGCCACCGGCAGCAGCAGGCCCCAGGAGCCAATGCCCAGTGCGATGGCGGCCGGTGCCAGCAGCAGGTGAAAGGCGATGAGATTGATGATGAACAGCTCGTGAGGATTCTTTGCGCGGTTGCGTTCCGCGTCGGCCACCTGAAACTGCATCGCAGCCCCTCCGTCTCGTATGTGCCCGGGAATATTAGAGCGCGTTTATATTCCCCTGGCCAGCGTTTCAACGTGAACCGCCGTCGGCGAGACGATTGACCAGCAGGATCACGGCCTCGCGGAGGTTGGGATCGAGAAGACGCAGGTGGGTGATGAGGCGGTGTTCTTCGGCGGACAGACAGACACAGGGGTCGTCGTCATCGACGGTGCCCGCGCTTTGGCGCATGGGTCCTTCGCCGTCCTGCAGCCAGGCCCGGCGCACACCGAGGATGCGCGCCACCTCGGCCATGCGGGCGGACGAGGGCATGGATGTGCCGTCGGCCCATTTGCGCACCGCCTGCCCGGTGACACCGAACAGGCGGCTCAGACGCCCCTGTTCGCGAAGGCTGAGCCCCAGCTCGGCCAGGGCCATTCGGAAGCGGGCGGCGAACCCGCGTCTTACGTCGCTCACGCCGGACTCAGGTATCCCTCTCGCCATCGTGCGCAGGTTACCGGGGCGCCGCATAAGAATCAGTTATTGATGCGGATAACCAAAACTCATTATCCTTGCGCGCCCAGGGGACCGCCTCCTTATGCCTGAGAATAGCCTGAAAAATCGCGCCGAAGCGCTGGCGCGCGCCATCGCCGAATTCGAATGCTCGGGCGACCCGATCGAGCAGCTCGAGTTGTCGCGCCTGCTCGCCGAGCTGGCCGAGGTGCGTGCCACCCTCGCCGAGCGGGAAAGTGATGCGTCCTCATCGGACGACTGACACACGCTCACGCAACCCGTCACTTCCGACTCACTGCTTTCGCGCTTTCCCACCGCCCTACCCCGACGGGCCAGCGGCCTGCGCTATACGTTCCCTAGAAGCAACGCCGCCAGTGAGGAGGAAGCATGCCCATACGTACCGCAGCGGCCGAATGGGAAGGCGGATTGTTCGGCGGCCACGGGGTTGTGCGTCATCCCGCCGAGGGCCCCGCATTGCCGTATTCGGCATCTGCCCGTTTCGGCGACGGGCAAGGTACCAACCCCGAGGAGCTCATCGGCGCCGCCCATGCGGGCTGCTTTTCAATGGCGCTCGCCGGCGTGTTGGAAAAGGCGGGCTACGCCCCGGAACAGATCCACATCCGCACCCGGGCCCGGGTGCACATCGATCGGGAAGGCGAGGGCTGGCGCATCACCGCCGTGGAATTGGACACCGAAGGCCGGGTGCCCGGACTGGACGAAGCCGGTTTTCAGCAGCACGCGGAAACGGCCAAACGTGACTGCCCGGTTTCCCGTGCCCTGACCGGTACCGCCGTCCATCTGAACGCGCGACTGTCTCAAGGAGGGTCTATGAACTTCCATGATTTTCTCGGCCAAGTGCAACACCGCGCCCAGCTGCGCTCCATGGACGAGGCCTTGCGTGCCACCCGTGCGACCCTGAGTACCCTGTCCGAACGCCTGCAAGGTCATGAACCCATGCACCTGGGCGCACAGCTGCCCCATGAGATTGCCGAGTTCCTGAAAGGGCCCGCCGCCGGGAGCGGCGAGCGGTTCAGCTCCGACGAGTTCTTCCGGCGCGTCTGTGAAAAGGAAGGTGTCGACCTGCCCGCCGCGGTATACCACGCACGCGTGGTGCTGGAGGTGCTCAAGGAAGCGGTGTCTCCGGGCGAAATCGACGACGTCCGTGCACAGCTGCCGCCCGACTACCAGCGTCTGTTCGAGGGCAGCAGCGGCAGCATGCCGCCGGTGGAGTGACGTGACGCGCCGCTTCGTGCCGGAGCGGCGACTATCCTTAAGCGACCCGATGAAAGGCCAAGCAGACCATGGAAGGTCGTCATGGCGTCATCTACCGGTTGACCCGGCTGCTGTACCCGCTCAGTGAACTTGCCGATGCAGGTCGGCAGACACTGGCGCGGCACGCGCGCGTGCTGCGCCTGCCGCCGCGCGCGCGCCTGCTCGCACAGGTCGAGCAGCGCTGGATCACGTACCTGCTCAAGGGCGAAATAGCCATCACCGGCCCCGCGGGCGTCGCCGAACGCATTCCCGGTGGCAGCCTGCGGGCACGTCGCCCGCTGTTCGACGACGCCCCCACGAGCCTGGAGGCCGTGGCCCAGACCGGCGCCATCGTGCTGCGCTTCGAACGTGCCCAGGTGGGCAGCCTGATCTCGGCCCAGCAGCAAGGCACGGCACCGGTGGAACTGGCGACGCGTGTCCTGCAGGCCTGCCGCAACGGTGCGCCTGCCGGGGCGCGGCTGCCCGCGGCACGGCGTCTGAACGATCTGCTCACGGAGGGCCTGCGCCTGAAGGATGTGGCGCATACCCTGACGCGCATCCCCGCGCTGGAGCAGCGTTTCGTGGCGGCGGTCAACCGCGGCCACGGGCCCGTGCAGGTCGCCACCACGGCAGAAGCCGTGCTGCTCATGGGCATGCCGGCCTCGCGGGCGCTGGCGCTCACCCTGGCCCTGCGCCCCCTGTTCCAGGCCCGTGATCCGGCGCTGAAGCACCGCATGGCGCAGGTCTTCGACCATAGCCTGCAGGTGGGCTGTCTCGCCTATGCCCTTGCCCGCCAGCATCCGCCCCTGCTGCCCGAGCGTGCATTGCTTGCCGGTCTGGTGCACGACATGGGGGCCGTCGCAGTACTGGGCTTCGCCGACGCCCATCCGGAGTTGGGCGTGGGTCGCAGCGAGCTGGAACTCTTGCTGCGCCGTTTGCGTGCGCTCACTGGCCCGATGCTGCTGGAGCGCCTCGGCCTTGGCGAATTCGCGGATGTGGCCGAAAACGCCGAGCGCTGGATGCGCGCCAGCGCGGGCCTCGATTTCACCGATCTGGTGGCCTTGGCTCACCTGTTCGAACAGGCGTCGGTTCCAGGCACGCGTCCCCGCGTGGAGGACACCCCCGCTTTCCAAAAGCTGGGCTGGGCGCAGTTCTCGCCCCAGCGGGCGGCTCGCCTGGTGGCAGGTGCTCAGAGCATGGCGATCGCCATGCGCAGGCGGGTGCAATAAACCGGCACGGGCGGGATGATCCTGCCCGTGCGAGTCGTTACCATGGCGCATCCCTTACCGGACACCGGATGCGTCCATGAAGCTCCGTCTGCAGGCCAAGTACACGCTGTCCATTACCGCGGTGATCGCGGTGGTGGCGCTGGTGCTGGCGGCGGGGCTGCACATGCACTTCCATCACACCTCCCTGGACATGGCCGCGGAAAGCGAAGCCGCCCTCGCCCATGCCCTGGAGTACGAGCTCAAGACCGAGGCCGTCGGGGTCGCCCTGTTCGCTTCCGGGATTCTGGCCAACGCCATCGACGAAGCCGACGTCCCGAAAGCCGCCGCGCTGCTCGGGCGCAGCCTGGATTTACATCATGCGCTGGTCTATGCGAGCGCCTTCGACCACGATGGGCAACTTCTGCATACCAGCGGCAGCCGCACACCCCAGGTGCAGCGATTGGCGCTGCCCGCGGAGCCCTACGTGTCCTATGAGGCGGATTTGCTGGTGGCCACGGCGCCGGCCTACCTGGGACACCGCGTCGTGGGTGCCGTACGCATTGCCCTGAAGCATGATGGCCACGCTGAACGGGTGCAGGAATTGCGCACGCGCATCAGCGCGTTGCTCACCGCCAGCCGCTTCCAGAGCACGCTCTGGAGCGTCGCCCTCACGCTCGGCCTGATCGGCGCCGGAGTACTGCTGGGCGGCTGGATGGCGCGGCGCATGAGTCAGCCCATCACGGCGCTCGCCCGTGCCGTGCGCCATCTGCCGGAAACCCCCATGTTGGCCATGCCGGTACCGGTCGGTCATGACGAAATCGCGGCGCTGACCCGCGCCTTCGGCCAGATGCAGGCACGCCTGAACGAGACCACCGTGTCGCGTGATTTTCTCGAGGCCATTATCGGCGGCATGCACGAGGGACTGGTGGTCACCGACGGCGACGGCCGCATCCGGCTGGTCAACCAGGCCACCACCGTGCTGCTCGGCGAAAGCCGCGAGGCCCTGACGGGCCGTTTGTTCGCCGATTTGTTCGCCTTTCCCTTCCGTTACGAGGACACGGATCAATCGCCGGTTGCCGAGACGATGCTGCGGCGTGCCGACAACAGGGCGGTGCTGGTAGCGGTCTCCCGCTCATGCTTCGACACGGCCGAGGCGGGTGGCAGCGTGTTCGTGATCCGCGACATCACCGAGCAAAAGCGCCTGGCGCGCGAACTGGAAAGCTACCGCTCGCAACTGGAGGTCAAGGTGGCGGCGCGCACCCGCGAGCTGACGGCGGCGCTGCGCGAGCTGGAGGCCTTCAGCTATTCGGTTTCACACGATCTGCATGCGCCCTTGCGCGCCATCAACGGCTTCAGTGCCGTACTGCAGGAAGACTACGGGGATCGGCTCGACGAGAGCGCACGGGACTACCTTGCGCGCATGCAGGCGGCGACGGTGCGCATGGGTGAGCTGATTGACGGCCTGCTCGCGCTGTCGCGGGTGGTTCGCGTGGAACTGGTATTCGAACCCGTGGACCTGAGCCAGCTGGCGGCGGAGATCAGCGACCTGCTTGCGGCCGCCGAACCCGCGCGACGCGTCATTACCCGCATTGAGCCAGGGCTGCAGGTGTCCGGTGACCGGCGCCTGCTCCGCGCACTGCTGCACAACCTGATGGAAAACGCCTGGAAATTCAGCCGTGAGCGCAGTGCGGCGGAGATCGAGATCGGCGCCAGGGAGCACGGCGGCGCACGTGTGTTCTTTGTGCGCGACAACGGCGATGGATTCGAGAACACGGAGAGTCAGCATCTGTTCGAGCCCTTCATGCGTCTGCGCTCCGATCTGCCCGGTACCGGCCTCGGGCTGGCGACGGCGCAACGCATCGTGCAGCGCCACGGCGGCCAATTGTGGGCGGAGTCACAACCCGGTGCGGGGGCCGTTTTCTATTTCACCCTCGCCGGCGCCTACGAGGAGAGCCGTGAACCCTCGCGGGCATCGCTGTCGTAGATCACCAATTCCCAGGCGCCGGAACGTTCTTCATGGCGCACGATGTACACGCCCTGGTCGCTGCCGCGCAGCTTGAAATAGCGGTACGCCGGTCCGTACCAGCGATCCACCACCTCGATCACATCGATCGTGCGCCCACCGAAATGCAACCGCCGCGGGGTTTCCTCGCCCCGATAACCGGCGTAGCAATCGACCTGCACGGCAAGATGTTCGGTCATACGTTGAAGGTAGTGTACGGCTCCAGGCCTGACCCGGCCCGCTTTCGACGGGACGCATTGCGCGCGTGCAATCAGTTTCGTATTGTTAGTTTCTTCTCTCGGCCTTTCGGCCGATGCATCCATCCGGAGACCTCATGAGCGAACGTCGTTGGTTCGGGCACGGCAAGCGCTATCTGCTGGCCGGTGTGATCACGTCCATCCCGCTGCTCATCACCTGGTTCGTATTCACCTTCGTATTGCGCCAGCTCTCCGCTATCGGGTCACCCGGCGTGCGCGTGCTGGCCCGGGCCGTGGAGCCGCTTTCGCCCGCGGCCGCCGAGGCCTTGCTGCACCCCTGGTTTGCCGCCCTGCTCGCGATCGTGGTAACCCTCGGCGCCCTGTATCTGCTCGGCTGGGCCGCCACCAACATGCTCGGCCGCGAACTCATTGCCTTGTTCGACCGGGTCATGCACCACATCCCCCTGGTGCAGACCATTTACGGTGGCACCAAGAAACTGCTGGCCGTGTTGCAGCAAAAGCCCGACCGGGTGCAGCGGGTCGTGCTCATCGAATTCCCTTCGCCCGACATGAAAACCGTGGGCCTGGTGACGCGCGTGTTTCGGGACGCGGAGACCGGCCGCGAACTGGCTGCCGTCTACGTACCCACCACCCCGAATCCCACCTCGGGCTATCTGGAAATCGTGCCGGTGGACAAACTCGTGTCCACGGACTGGACCCTGGACCAGGCCATGACCTTCATCATTTCCGGCGGCGCGGTCGCCCCCGAACAGATCCACTACAGCCAAAGCGCCGGCAGCGCCCGGCAGGCTGCCGAAGGAGAAATGACGAGTCCGCACGTGAACGCCAAGGGACGCCATTAAGCGCCCGCGCCGACGGCGCCGAACGGGCCTGGCGCAATTTCTCGCCAAGGCGCAAAGGACGCCACGGACCGCAATGAAGAAACACGCCTGGTACACGCCTGGTACGTCGTTTTCCTTTGGATACCACACTGGGTGATCGAACCGGGCCGGATAATCCCTTCACTCAACCAATTCCCCTCAGTTGGTAGTCGGCTTCATCACTGATCCTCAGTAGGTTCTTCAGGCAGTAAATGGGAGCCAAACTGTGCGGGCGCTGCTCAAAGTTTCCTTGATAAGGTCAGCAGATTGCGCACCCGCAAAGCGCATCGATATACTCCATCGGTCTCATTTCCCCCACAAGACAAGGAGGTTCTTGCGCATGACCTATGGAATCGTCAACCCCAGCCCCGAACAACAACGCGCCTGGACACAGCAACCCTGGGGCAGAATCATTCAGCAGGTCGACCACTTCCGTGAGCTGTTCCTGGGACAAGACGTCCGGGCAAAGCGACTGATGCGCATCACCTTTTCCGACCAGGCCGTGGCGATGCTGGAGAGCATGAACCGATTCGATCTGGTCAAGGTGCTCGATGAGATCATCGACCTGACCTACAACCCCAGCCCCAACGGCCACCGCCGCCACTGGCGCAACCCTGGCTACGCTTCATCAAGAGCCGGTATCCGTTTCCTCACTATCACTACATGATCGAGTATGCGGTGAGGCCCGACGGCGGTATCGCGGTGCGGGAAATCTATTTCGA
>JAWLCT010000008.1:0-23550 GCA_041687015.1 Gammaproteobacteria bacterium | reverse complement strand
CCACAACCCGTCCGAGGGTGGTTGGATTGCGTTTGGGACAAGCCGGCGGTCAACGGGACCCACAACGCCAACCATCTCGCGGCGGTATTGCGTCAACGCCAGTCGAGCGGCGAAATGACCGATTGGGTGGTGCATAGCCAGGGAGCCATCGTTTTCAATGCCGCGGTGGCACTGCATAACACGCGATTTGGCACCCCGCTGAATCGCCATCGGGTGGCGGTACATGGCAGCGGCACGCTCCTGCCGCGGCTTCGGGCCAATCTACGCAAGGCGCAAATTGAACTGGTGCACGGGCGCAACAACCCCTTCGACGTGGTGCCCAATGTCGCCGGGGCGAACAATCTGCGCTTGAGCGGCCTCTGGCGCTCCTTGCAGTTGATCGGGCGGGTGTTCAGCGATAACGGTGGCCACTCGGGCATCAGCCCGCATACGCTGCCCTATCTCGGCATCCGCACTTACCAGAAACAGTTGGAATTGGGTGGCTTCACCAAGGAGGCCAAACGGGTGCAGCGCTATATTGCCCAACGGGATCAGAGGCGCCAGAAGCGGCGGCTGGGGAACGTGGCATGAGTTTTTTCACCTACGTCTTCGGCAAGGGCTACACGGGCGGGCCGGACTTCAGCAAGCTGGAAACCTTCCGCTTCGACCTGGAGGGTGCCGAACTGAGATTATCCGTACCGGCCAGCAATACCGCCCTGCCTCGGGGTGAGATAAACATCAACCTCCCGTTTCGCTCGCCGGGCTGGTTCGATGCCCACCGCAGGCAGCAGGCCAATCACTTTTACGTCAATGTGTTTGGGGATTTGTGGGCCTATACCGGGCCGTTCTGGAGAGTGGGGCCTGACCGCACCTTCGGCGTCCTCGATGTTCACGTCGCCCTCAAGCGCACGCTTCCCGACAAGGTGCTGGATCCGAATAGCTTCGACACCCTGGCCGAGGCGATTCGCTGGGATTACGAGTGGTATTTCGAAGTAGCTGAGCCCGGGAAATATGGCCGTGGCAACAACCGCAACGCCCGGCGCGAAGCCGAAGAGGAATACAAGGCACGCCACCCATCCATACCCGAAGAGACGAAGCTGCGCGATAAAGCCTTGTCTCTGGCACATGCACTTTGCGAACTGCCCACCCAATTTGAAATCCGCCGCTACGGCGACCAGCGCTGGCTCTACTATGCGCTAAAAAAAGAACCTACCTATCCCGCGCACTACTATTGTCAACCGCTGGATGAGCAGCACTACCTGTATGTACGGTTCGGCTACGGAATCGATTTCCGGCAATTCTTCCATCTCTGGCAGGCCGACGCCGAGGCGGCGGAACAGCGCATCATCGAAACGGTGAAGCTGAGCTTTCCCAACCGCTTGCCCGCACCCGAAGAGAAGGCAGCCGACAGGTTGAGGGAGAGTGGCGCTCACTCATAACATGCGGTTCGGCACCCTGCTGGATCGCCATCGGGTGGCGGTACAGCGAAAACGGCCCCCACGCGCTGCCTTATCTCGGCATCCGTACTTACCAGAAGCACGTGCTGCAGTACCCTTTCTTCTCTTCTTCCTTGGCGATCTTGGCGTCTTTGCGAGAGGTCAGAGGTTCGAACGGCAGGGCAGCGGAACGCCCCCATCGTCGTTCACTCGCCGCCCAGGATGAACATGCCGGTGGCGTTTTGCAGGAAGTGCAACACCGCCGGCGCCACCAGGCTGCCGCGCCAGAGAAAGATCACCGCGTACAGGAGCCCGAGCGAAGCGACCGCCACCACGCCGGTGACACCCTGGTAGCCGTGGCCTATCGAAAAGATCAGCGTTGACAGCGCCAATGCCACGACACGACCGCCCCCCAGAGCCAACAGCCGGGTGATGAGAAAACCGCGGAACAGGGTCTCTTCGGTGATCGCAACCACCACCAGCAAGATCAGGGCGAGACCGTATTCGGCCATTCCGGCAGGCATCAGGGCGGCCGGCGGGGGAACCGGTGGCGGCATGCCAAGCGCGATCAGCAGGGCCTGTAACAGCGATAAGCCCAGCAGCACCGGCAGGAACAGTCCCGCCCCGAGCAGGATCTCGTGAGCATACCCATCGCGACGCCAACCGATGGTCGCCGCCTCCTCCCCGTCAGACCAGACGAAGTAAGCAACCAGGCCGAGCAGGGCGGCGTCCCGCAACAACAGTGAGCCCGCCATCATCGCGAATGTGATGCCTTCGACCAGGAGCGGTGACACGCCGATGGAGGGCAGGACGAGTAGCAGCAACAGCGACACCTGGGCAAATCGGCGTTGCCGGGCGGGCGGAATCATGGACGAGCGCACAGGCACACGGCGCGCCGGCGGAAGACCGGACGCGCAGCCCCGCTGCGCGCCGGTCAGGGCTTACTGACTTGGCCGATTCTGGTCGGCACCACGCTGGATGGACTCGCCGGCGGCCTCCACGTCTTCACCGGCGCCTTCCATGGTATTGCACGCAACGACACCCAGGGACATCAGGAGCGCACCCAACAGGGCGAGAAGTTTCTGGATCATGGCATGCCTCCGCGCAGGTACTGGGGGAAAGCATAGGCCACGTGAAAGGTGACGCGTGACAGGTCACGCATCGCGCGTCACCTTGCGTTTCACGTCTCCCGTTTCACGTACCATAGGTCCATGCCCCTGCATCGCCAGACCCTACGCGTCCCCTACTCCGCCGAGCAGATGTTCGATCTGGTGGTGGATATCGAACAGTACCCGCTGTTCGTGCCCGGCTACTGCGAAGCACGCGTCCTGGTACGCGACGGCCAGCGCCTGCGCGCGTACCAGCGCGTGGGCTTCGGCGTGCTCAGTGCAAGCTTCGAGTCCGAGGCGGATTTCGAACGCCCCTGCCGGATCCGCGTGCGCTCCTATGAGCGTCCGTTTCATCTGCTGGAGATCGAATGGCATTTCGAGCCGGACGGGAGCGGCTGCCTGGTCAACTTCCGCGCCGAGTTCCATCTTGCCGAAAGTCTCGCCGCCCATGCCGTCTCGCCCTGGTTCAAGGCGCTGAACGAGCAGCTCACCGGCGCGTTCGTGCGCCGGGCCCGGGCCTTGTACGGCTGAGCAGTTGTGTAACGCGGGGAGAAGCGTGCGTCCGCCCTGGCGCGTACTGCCGTTCGACGCTGTTCGCTGCTGCCGCGCTGCATTACATCCGTTCAGTGCAGGTTGCGGTGCAGCCAGTCGTTCATGGCCTGGTAGCCATAACCCATCCAGCGCTCACCCAGGGTGAACACATACACCGTGTCGTCGCGCCCCAGCAGCGGCTCGATGCGCCGGAAAACCTCATCGGCACCGAGCTCCGTCTCAATGGCATAACTGTCCGGGGAAAAGCGCATGGCGTCGAAATCTTCCAGAAAGCGGCGCAGCCGCTCTTCGTGGTGGGGTTCGGTAACGTCGTAAACGACCAGCAAGGTTTGCATGGGCCCTCCACCTCACCTGTCCAGCGTGTGACGAAGCCTGTCCCGGTATGCCACCGCTTCCAGTGCACGGCTGCGCCGTTCGCCGAGTCGTGCCCGCAGCACGGCCAGCCGTTGCGTGATGCGTTGGCGCTCAGGGGATTCGTCCATGGCGCGCAACAGGTCTTCCGCGTTGCGGATCTCGTTCAACAGCTGCAGCTCAGGCGGCAGGTAACCCGCATTGCGCAGCATCCGGTAGGCAGCGCGCAGGTCCTCAGGGACCATTCCATCGTCTTCCAACGTAAGCGGCTTGCCTGCGCCGGGAAGGTCATCGAAATCGCCTCGCGCCATGGCCTCGGCAATGCGCTTCTCCGCCAGGTGTTCAATGAAGGACATGGCGGGGGCCACAGCGCGAAGGGCATTCGGATCAGTCGTGGCGCCGGTCATGGTCAGGGCTGCCAGTCGGCAGGCAGGTCTGTGCGGGACGGGGTGTTGGGCGTGGCACGCACGCCGGGCTTGTTCACGATCTGTAACGAGGTGGCCTGCAGCCCGTCCTCGCCGAGCTCCGCTTCGTAGCGCACCTCCGTCCCCAGCGTCAGACGATCGAAGTCATCGTGCAGCACGGCGTTGCGGTGGAAATAGATTTCCTCGCCCTCGGGCGATTTGAGGAAGCCGTAGCCTTCCTCGGGAAGCAGTTTGAACACCAGCGCATGGGGTACGTCATGGAATTTCACGTCGCCCCGCCGTACGTTCCTGGCCTTGATCAACTGACGCTCCATGGCGCGGAACGCGTCGCGTATGACGTTGCGCAATTTGGATTCAGTCGGTACTTCGACCGGCTCGGCACGTGCCGCGAGATCGATTTGCTGCGGGAGCGTCACTTCCACCAACACGTGATAAGGCTGCCCCGTTTGTTGACGTCGGTGAGGCCGTGAGACTGTGACACGGCAGGAGATGATGTCGTCCGCGTAGCGTTCCAGGCGTTGGACCTGCCGTCGGATGAAGTTCTCGCTCCATTCGGAACGATCCACGTCGATGTAACGGACCTCGAGGGGGATTTGCACGGTGATCTCCCGGGGCTTTTCCGAAAGCATATGCGAGGCCCCGACGCTGTCCATAGGAGACTCACCGGGAAGGTGACGTACGCGGGCGTGCGCATCACGCGCGACGTTTCAGCAACGTGCGAAGCGCCTTGAGCGGGCGTGTGTTCAGGACGTTTTCGGGGCCCAGCCAGCCGCGACGTGCGTGCACGATGCCTCCGTCGAGATCGGCAAAGTTTTCCGTGCCGTGTCCATCGCTGTCTATCGAAAGCAGTACGCCGTGGTCCCGGGCCACACGGCACCAGGTTTCGTTCAGATCCAGACGCCTGGGTTGACTGTTGACCTCCAGGTAGCAGCCGCATTCACGGGCGTGGCCTATCACCCGTTCCATGTCGACGGCATAGGCCTCCCGTTCGGGGCGGAAGCGACCGCCCGGGTGGCCGAGCAAGGTGACGGGCCTGTGATCCATCGCGCGCAGCAGGCGTTCGGTCTGGCGGCGGCGTGACAACCGGGTGGCCGTATGCACCGAGGCCACCACCACATCGAGGCGGCCCAGCACCTCGTCGGGCAGGGCGAGGGAGCCGTCCTCGCGGATGTCCACTTCCACGCCCTTGAGGAGCGTAATGCCCTGCAGTTCCTCGTTCAGGCGGTCGATGGCCTCGGCCTGTTCCAGCAGGCGGTGCGCCTCCATGGGATGCGGCCCGGCACCGTCGGCTGCATGATCGGTGATGGCGAGGTACTCGAGACCGGCGGCACGCGCCGCTTCGGCCATGGCACGCAGCGACGCGCGGCCGTCCGACGCCGTGGTATGGGTGTGCAGATCACCACGCAGGTCGGCGCGCTGAATCAGGCTCGGCAGTCGTCCCTCGAGCGCGGCTTCGATCTCGCCCTGGTCCTCGCGCAGTTCCGGGGCAATGAAAGGCAGGCCCACGCTCGCGAAGACCGAGGCCTCGGTATCCCCTGCCACACGTTCGGCGCCGCGGAAAACACCGTACTCGTTCACCTTCAGCCCGTGTTGCTGGCCCAGCCGGCGCACCCGTACGTTGTGCGCCTTGCTGCCCGTGAAATAGTGCAGGGCCGCACCGAAGCTCTCCGGTGGCACCAGGCGCAGGTCCACTTGCAGGCCACCCCGCAATACCACCGACGCCCGTGTGGGTCCGCGGGCGGACACCTCCACGACCAGCGGGTAGGAAGTGAACCGCGCCATGACCGCCTCGGGCGACGCGGCCGTGACCAGCACGTCCAGGTCACCCACGGTGTCACGGCCGCGCCGGTAGCTGCCGGCGATGACCACCTGCTCGATGCCTGCCGCATTCCTGAGGTGCTGTTCCAGTGCCTCGGCGTGGGGACGCGCCTCGTGACGGGGGATGCGGCGCTTTTTCTCCCGGTGGGCGGCAAGGTGTTCGAGCAGGCGCTGTTCCGTTTTCTCACCGAAACCGCGCAGCGCGTGCACCTTGCCCGCCCTCGCCGCCGCCCGCAGATCGTCGGTGGTTTGGATGTTCAGCTGCTGATACAGGGCGCGTACCCGTTTGGGGCCGAGCCCGGGAATGCGCAACAACGCCTCGAGGCTCGCAGGCACTTCCTGGTGCAGGGTTTCCAGAGCGCCAATGGTGCCGGTGCTGAGCGCCTCGTTGATCTTGCCCGCCAGATCCTTGCCGACGCCCGGCAGACCGGTGAGCGGTTCCCCGGCGGCCACCATGTCACGCACTTCACGCCCCAGCCCGCGCAGGGTGGCGGCGGCGGTACGGTAGGCACGCACCCGAAACGGGCTGGCGTCCTCGATCTCCAGCAGATCCGCGATCTCGTCGAACTGGCGCGCGACATCCTCGTTGGACAGACGCAGCATGGCGCTTCCTCCTGAGAGGAAGTATTGGGTCAGCGGAGATAGGCGTGAAACAGATACTTGAGTTCGCGCAGCGACGCTTCCACCGCATAGGGCAGGGATTTGGCGTACAGGTCCAGGAGCACGATGGCGTTGAGGGCGCTGTCCTGGGTCTTGGCGGCCCGCAGGCGGGCGACGATACCGCGGTTCACGATTTCCATGTCGCGATAAATGGCAAGCAGTCCCTTGAGGGCCATGTCCGGGTCGCACTTGCCTTCGCGCGCCCGGAAGTATTCGCCCATCAGGTACATGCCGGCCGCACGATAGATGGTCTCGTGCTCGTTGGCGAACGGCAGATGGTAGCGGGCCATCGGCTTGAAGAAGGCCGTGATCGGGCAGCCGCTGGTGGCGTTGATGAGTCCAAGCAGCGCGCTGATGCCGTCCTGCGCCGTGGTGTCCTGGAGCATGCGTCGCTCTTCGGTGATCACCTCCACCTGCATCGCCTCATAGGACACCACATCGCCAAAGCGGTGTACCGGCTCGGCCAGGGCCACGGCCAGTGGACAGTGGGTGTGCGTCTTTTCCGTCAGGGGGCAGTTGCTGCACTGATGAGCGGTGAGGCGCGTCCATGCGGGAAGGCTGTCCGCCCGCGGGGCCTCCAGATCGAACGTCTCCGCATCGAAGCGCAGCACGAATTCCTCGCGACGCCCATCGGCAAACGAAAACACGTACTTAACGGATGGCCAAGTCATGCGTTCCTCCTTCCCCCAAGCGCCACACTTTGCCCCACTGCCCCCACGGGTGCCAAGCTTGGCGAAGAGGCGGATGACCAATATGCGACACGAGCCCGTTCTTTCCGCCGGCATTGTGTTGTTCCGGCAAGACAGCCTGCCCCAGCGTTGTTTGCTGCTGCGCGCCTACCGTAACTGGGATTTTCCCAAGGGACGGGTGGAACCGGGGGAGACCCCGCTGGAGGCGGCGCAACGTGAACTGGCCGAGGAAACCGGCGTGACGCGCGTGGCGCTGCTGAACGACGAAAACTGGCGCGAGACCGCGCCGTACGCAGGCGGCAAGGTGGCACGCTACTACGTGGGCGTGACGGACGAGCCCAGGGTCTATTTGCCCGTCAACCCGGCGCTTGGACGCCCGGAACACCACGCCTTCCGCTGGGTGGATTGCGACGTGGCCGAGGGGTTACTGCCGCCGCGACTGCTGCCCGTCCTGCGCTGGGCCTGTGCGGAGGCGGCCAGCCTGCACAGCGCGCGCCGTGGGCCACGGTGAATCGCCCCATGCAGGCCACTACACTCAGGATGAGCGACCATAAGCAACGGCAAGGAGGGATGCCATGGCTATGGAGTCCACCAGCACGTCCGGCATGAAAGACGAGCATTACGACATCGTAAGCGCGCTGTATCACGCCCTGCAGGGTGCCGACGTCGCCAGCAAGTACATCGACGATGCGGAAAAAGAAGGTGACAAGGAAGTGGCGAGCTTCTTCCACGAGGTACAGGACAAGAATCGCGAACTCGCCACCAAGGCGAAGGAACTGCTCGCCAAGCGCGTCCATTGAGCGGCCGGGCGGCGAGGCGCGCACAGCTTCTCGCCGCCGGCACGTCGGTTTGGAATCCACTATCACCCTCAACACCGGCGCGGCCATGCCGAGGCTCGGCCTCGGCACCTACCTGGCCCACGGTGAACAGGCACGGCGAGCGGCATCCTGGGCTCTGGAGGCCGGTTATCGCCTCATCGACACGGCCCTGGCCTACGGCAACGAACCGCAAATCGGCGCCGCGCTGCGTGCCAGCGGCCTGTCGCGCGAGCAGGTGTTCATCGCCAGCAAACTGGAAAACCAGGACCACGGCTACGCGAGCACCCTCGCCGCCTGCGCCCGCAGCCTGGACAATCTCGCTACCGACTACCTGGACCTGTACCTCATCCACTGGCCGGTGCCCGGACTGCGCGGGGAGACCTGGCGCGCCATGGAGCGCCTGCATGCCGAAGGCCGCTGCCGTGCCGTCGGGGTCAGCAACTACACCGTTCGACATCTGACGGAATTGTTGCGTGACAGCCAACAGGTGCCGGCGGTCAATCAGGTGGAATTTCACCCTTTCCTGTACCAGCGGGAGCTGTTCGCCTTCTGCCGCGCCCGGGGCATCGTGGTGGAGGCCTACAGCCCATTGGTGAAGGGCCAGCGCTTCGATCACCCCGTCATCAGCCGCATCGCCACACGACACGGACGCTCGCCGGCCCAGGTACTGCTGCGATGGCACCTCCAGCATGGTCTGGTGGCCATTCCCAAGTCGGTCCACAGGTCCTATATCCGCGAAAATGCACGCATCTGGGATTTCGCGCTGTCGGATCAGGACATGGCGCGCCTGGACGCCCTGGATCAAGGGCGTCACGTGGACTGGGACCCAAGCGATCTGCCCTGAGCGGAGGCATGAGCTGCATGGCAGAAGATGATGTGATGCTCGCCACAGTTGGCGAAACGACCCGGCCTACCCTTTCGGGCAGGTGGAATTACCCGCCTGCCTGAGGCATCTTTGATCAGGCAGGACCGGGGAGGCCTGCCATCATGACCCTCATCGCATCCATTGGGCTCCGCAAACGCGTCGAGCAAAACCGGACACGGCTCTATCGCATGGCCTACGCGTGGTGCTACGACGCGGCCACCGCCGATGACCTGGTCCAGGAATGCCTCACGCGTGCCCTGCAGAACCTGGGCAAGCTGCGTGACCACGAGCGATTGGAGGTGTGGCTGTACAGCATCCTCAACAACTGCTGGCGCGAACACCTGCGCCGGCGACGCCCCAACGAGGCATTCGATGAGGAGCAGTTCGTCTGCGAGAACTGCCCGGAAATGCAGAGCTACCAGCAGGAAATCGTTCAGCGTGTGCGCGACGCCGTGGCCTGCCTGCCCATGGGGCAGCGCAAGGTGGTCACCCTGGTTGACCTGGAAGGCTTTTCCTATGCGGAAGTCGCGGGGATTCTGGAAATCCCCATCGGCACGGTAATGAGCCGTCTGAGCCGCGCCCGCACGGAACTGCAGAAACGACTCGCGGACATCGCCGAGCACACCGAGGCGGCGCCGCGTCTTAGGAGGGTGAAATGAACGAGCGCTACTCCGATCGTCTCCAGGCCTTCGTGGACGGACAACTGGATCCGGCCGACCGCGCCCGGGTGCTCGAGGAAATGGAGCGTGATGCGACATTGCGTGAGCGCGCCTGCGAGTTGCGACGCCTCAAGGAAGCGGTGGCCTGCGCCTTCGACGATCTGCCTGCCGCACCACCCGCACCGCGGGCCCGGCGCTGGCCCTGGCGCAAGGCCGCCTTCGGCGTCGCCGCCAGTCTGCTGCTCCCGCTGGGCTTTCTGCTCGGCCGCATCAGTGCCCCGCCGCCGCTGGAAGGGTTTTCCGATATCGCGCAGCCGGCCATGCAGTTGGTGGCCTCGCCCCAGGACTCCCGGCGCGTGGTGCTGCACGTGGACGAAGGCGATCCGGGCAAGTTCCTGGTGGTACTGGAAAGCGCCGAGGACCTCATGTACTTCCTGCCGGAAGGCGAAGTGGATGTGATCGTGAATGCAGGCGGACTCGACCTGGTGCGAGCGGATCGCAGTCCCTATGCGGAGCGGGTTGCCGAACTCATGGCCGAGCACCCCAACATGCGCTTCGTGGCCTGCAACATCACCATGGACAAGCAGCGTGCCCAGGGCGATGAGCCGGTGCTGGTGCGCGGGACGCGTGTGGCCCCCTCGGCCGCCGAGCACATCCTGCAGCGCATGGAGCAAGGCTGGGTCTACCTGCGGGTCTGATGCCGGACACGCCGGAAAGACGGGCGTCGGGCACCGCGTCCTGGGGCACACGGACCGTTATCACGTTTTCCGTGAGCCCTGTCACGCCGGATTGTGCAAAGGGCTCGCAGAATAAGGGCCCCTGTACATCCGTGCCCCTGTATGGCGATTTACCGGAAACACTCACATTTGTTCGGTGACGTGCAGGCCGAATTGGTGGACAGCCGGCACCTGCAGATCCGGGAGCGCCGCCCCTTCGGGCGGCCGCGCACCTTCATGGTTGACGTGGCCTGCCTCGCGCCCAGCTTTGCCTTGCAACACCCCCGGGCCCCTGCCTGGCTCGGGTTAGGCGTGATCAGCGCCCTCGGGGCGGGTGCCGCCCTTTACGCGGCGCTCAACGACATCACCCCGCCCCTGACCACGCCGCTCGGCGTCCTGCTGCTCGGCGTCGCCCTCGTCAGCGCGGTCGTGTTCCGCGTGCAAAGCGCTGCCACGCTGGTGCTGGCCACCCGCCATGCCGGCGTACCACTGCTGCGCATCCGACCCTATCGTGCCGGCGATGCCGACCTGGCGCCCTTCCTCGACATCCTCCAGAGTCGTATCGCCGAAGCGGAAACCCGGCGCGGCCTGGACGCGGAGCGCCTGCGTTCCGGGGAAATCAAGACGCTGCGCCGGCTGGCCGGCGAAACCGTGCTCAGCGTTTCCGAATACGAAAGGGCCAAGCAAAGGGTGCTGCTGGTCGCAGCAGGCGTATAGCAGGGTTTCGACAGGGGCTTTCCGCCCCTTCCGCACCCGCCGGTGCTCGTTCTATCCACAGCCTCCCGGATCGCCGCGCCCCGTTGCGCTTCGTGATAACGTGCGTGCCGTGGAGGCATGCCATGGCCAAAATCTATCCTGAAATCGACGCGGAAATGACGGCATGGATTGCCGCGCAACCCCTGTTTTTCGTGGCCAGTGCGCCGCTTGCGGCCGACGGCCATGTCAACTGTTCACCACGGGGCCTGGACACCCTGCGGGTAATCGGTCCCCGTGACGTGGCCTGGCTCGATCTCACCGGGAGCGGTAACGAAACCGCCGCCCACCTGGCCGAAAACGGCCGTGTCACGCTCATGTTCTGCGCCTTCACCGGTCGGCCGCGTATCCTGCGGCTGTTCGGCCGCGGCCAGGTGCTGCTGCCGGGCGACACCGGGTTCGAGCAGTTGCGCCCCCACTTCCCGGCCGACCTGCCCGGCGTGCGGCAGATCGTGCGGGTGCGGGTCACCCGGGTGCAGACATCGTGCGGCTTCGGGGTGCCGCTCATGCACTTTGAAGGACACCGCGCCGAGCTGGGTGCATGGGCCGAACGCAAGGGAGAGCACGAACTGGCGCGCTATCGTGCCCAGCGCAACGCCCGCAGCATCGATGGTCTGACGGCACCGGGCCACGAGGAATCCTAGGCGGCCACCGGCGGAAAAAAGCCGTTCCTCACCTGGTGGGTGCATCGCCCACAGGGAAATGCCCATTTTCGACGACACGGTCGGGCACTCACCCCACAACGCGGACGCCTAGCACAGCAAAAGTGCCGTCCGCAAGCACCTGCCAGCGGTTTTATGCACAAATCCGCGCCGCGGTTGCCTGGTGATACCGCGCCCAGCGCGGGAACTGCATTAGCGCCCAGCGATACAGTTAAGTTATTGTTTTTCCGCAGCAAAAATCGGTGTGCATTTTCTCACCAAACTAACAGCAAGCTAGATGTGACGCGGCTTTCGGGGCGTTAACCCCAATCCATCCACAAAGTTATCCACAGGTTTTGTGGATAAGACAGCTTCCCCAAGCGGGACGGGCAGTTAGGCGAAAAACCACGAACGGTTCTCAAAACAGCCAGGGCAACGCGGCATGGAAAACCAGGCATTCCCCCCTTTACGCAACGGGGGAAGTCCACCGGGGTTGGCGGCCTTCGCATCGCCTCGGGGCGGTTTGGTCGCGAGCCCGCCGACGTGCGGCGCTAGCACGGGGAAAGGCATGTCTGGCGCCCTCGTTATGCACACCACTCACGTGACGGGCCAACGACCCGACGGCCATGACCGGATGTTCACGCGCGGGCCCCGCCAATATGCCAACCTTCTGTTTTTACGGCATTTATTTTCATCGCTCAAAATCTCACCAATTTAACCGCCTGCCAGCTGCGACGCGGGTTTGGCAACGATGCCCCCAAACCGTCCACAAAGTTGTCCACAGGTTTTGTGGATAAGCGATCCGTTCGAGCGCCGGTGTGAAAGAGCGACGGGGATGGCCCGGCCGGCGTGGTACATTCCCGCGCCATGAAGCCCCCAATCCTGCGTGTCGCGGTCCCCTCGCCGCTGCGCCGAACCTTCGATTACCTGAGCCCCACCGACCCACCCCCGCAGGCCGGGGTGCGGGTGCGCGTGCCTTTCGGGAGGCGTGAGGCGGTGGGCGTGGTCGTGGCCAGCGCTGCGGACAGTGTGCTGCCGCGTGAGCGGCTCAAAACCGCTGTACCCGTCGACGACGCGCCGTTGTTGCCGCCTGACGTCCTGGAGCTGCTCATCCGCGCCGGCAACTACTACCACCATGCGCCGGGCGAGGTGTTCGCCACTGCACTGCCCGTGGCCTTGCGCCAGGGCCAACCCGCCCACGTGCGCGCTCCGCGCCGTTACCGCCTCAGCGACACCGGTCATGCGGTGGACCCGGCCGGGCTAAAGCGCTCCCCACGCCAGGCCGCCGTGCTGGCGCTGCTTGCAGCACATCCGGAGGGATTGGACGAGGAAATCCTTTCCGCCCGTCTGGAGGGTGCGCGCGAAACCGTGCGCAAGCTGTTGGACAAGGGCTGGCTGGAAGCGGAAGAACGTTCCTGTCTGCAGTCGGCGCCGGCCGAGCCGCTCGCGGCCCCGCCGCTGCACGCGGCGCAACAGGCTGCGGTGCAGGCCGTGAGTGCGGGCGCCGGGCGTTTCGGCGTCTATCTGCTCGACGGCGTGACCGGCAGCGGCAAGACCGAAGTGTATCTGCGCCTCATCGAGGCGACCCTGGCGCGCGGCGAGCAGGCGTTGGTGCTGGTGCCGGAAATCGGACTCACGCCGCAGCTGGTGGAGCGGTTTCGCCGGCGCTTCACCGTGCCCATCGCAGTACTGCATTCGGGGCTTGCCGATGGCGAACGCCTGTGCGCCTGGCTGGCGGCACGCGCCGGCGACGCGCCGGTGGTCATCGGCACCCGCTCGGCGGTGTTCACGCCCCTGGCAAGGCCCGGACTCATCGTGGTGGACGAGGAGCATGACCCCTCTTTCAAGCAGCAGGAAGGCTTCCGGTATTCGGGCCGCGACCTTGCCATCCTGCGCGCTCAGCTGGCGGGGGTGCCCGTGGTGTTGGGCTCCGCCACACCGTCCCTGGAGAGCCTGCACAACGCGACCGAGGGCCGCTCCACGCACCTGACACTGCCGGAACGCGCCGGCGCGGCGACCCACCCCACGGTGCGCCTGGTGGATCTGCGCACCCAACCGCTCTACGACGGACTGTCGCCCACCCTGCTGCAGGCCATGGACGCGCATTTGGAACGGGGCCATCAGGCGCTTCTGTTTCTGAACCGCCGGGGCTACGCCCCCGCCCTGTTGTGCCATGGCTGCGGCCACGTGTTCGACTGCCGGCGCTGTGATGCACGCATGACCCTGTACGCGGGCGACCGCCGTCTGCGCTGCCACCACTGCGGCGCCGATCACGTTGCGCCCAGCCGCTGTCCGTCCTGCGGGGGGGCAGAGCTGCGCCCGGTGGGGCGTGGCACGGAACGCCTCGAAGAGTCTCTGCAACGCCGCTACGGCCCCGGCGTGGTGCGCATCGATCGCGACAGCACGCGCCGCAAGGGCAGCCTGGCGGCCCTGCTCGAACAGGTGCACGAGGGCGAGGCCCGGGTGCTCATCGGCACCCAGATGCTGGCCAAGGGGCATCATTTTCCCAACGTGACCCTGGTGGGCATCGTGGACGCCGATCAAGGCCTGTTCAGCGCCGACTTCCGCGGCGCAGAGCGCATGGCGCAACTCATCGTGCAGGTGGCCGGCCGCGCGGGCCGGGCCGAGCGCGCGGGTGAGGTGCTCATCCAGACCCATCACCCGGACCATCCGCTGCTGGCCCGTCTCACCGCCCACGATTACGGCGGCTTCGCCGCCGAGGCGCTGGCGGAGCGGCGCGCCGCCGAACTGCCGCCCTACTCGCACCTGGCCCTGATCCGCGCCGAGGCGGGCAGCCTGGACACGGCGCTGGCGTTCCTGAACGCGGCCGCGTCACTGGCCCGCCGCGATTCCGATGGCGTGGAGCTGCTGGGCCCGGTACCCGCCCCCATGGAACGCCGCGCGGGCCGGCACCGGGCCCAGTTGCTGTTGCAGGGGAAGCGGCGCGCCGATCTGCATCGCTTGCTGGCCGTACTCGCGCCTGCCCTCGAAACGCTCCCGGAGGGGCGCCGGGCGCGCTGGTCCCTGGATGTGGACCCGGCGGACATGTTTTGAACGTGAAACGTTAAAGGCGACACCTTAGACGTGAGAGGTGAGCATCGCCTCGCTGCCCTCCTTGCTCCTCGTGTCACGCATCATGGGTCACCTGCCACCCCACCCAGTTGCTTTTGCCGCTTTAACGGTCCAATATCGACATATACCGCAAGAGGCCTCCGCCATGACCACTGCGCTTGCCGTGAAGGACGACAAACGGGCTGTGCTCACCAAGTCCCTGCTGCGTGCCGGGCAGGGGCTCGGGCTCGATCAGGCGACGCTGGCGCACATCATCGGCATGGAGCGCTCGGTGTTCCGCCGCGGCATCGCCCCGGACAGCAAGGCGGGCGAACTGGGGCTGCTGCTGATCCGCTGCTACCGCAGCCTGTTCGCCCTCATGGGCGGGGACCCGGAGCAGATGCGTCACTGGATGCACACCCCCAACCGCCACACCGGGGGCGTGCCGGCGGCACAGGTACAGACAGTGGAAGGGCTGGTGCACGTGCTTTCCTATCTGGACGCCATCCGCGGCAAGGTCTGACGCGTGGGGTTGTGGGAAGGTTGCGGCCTGGAAGCCGTTGTCGGCCGCATCGCCGGCGAGCTGTACCGCATCGTGGAAAGCCAGGAGCAGGTGGCAACCCTGGGGCTGGTGGATTCCCTGGATGAGCAGAGCGTGCTCGAGGATATGCTGGAGGCCACCAAGCCGCCGCGTCCCCAGAACACCCACGGCCTGCATTACCTGCTCGCCACGCCCTTCCGCTATCCGCCCCTGCGCCACGGCTCGCGCTACGGGCGGCGCCACGAACCCTCGCTTTTCTACGGCTCGTTGAGCGCGCACACCTGCCTGGCGGAATGTGCCTGGTATCGCCTGTTGTTCTGGCACGGCATGGCGAGCCCGCCGCCCCGGCGCATCCGCACGCGGCACACACTGTTCCAGGCGCCCTATGCCACCGGGCGCGGGCTGCGCCTGCAGGACCCGCTCTGCGCTGCCCACCACGCCACCTTGACCCACCCGGCTGACTACACAGCAACCCAGACCCTGGGCGCCGCCATGCGCGAGGCGGGCATCGAGGCCTTCGAGTTTCCATCGGCGCGCTGCCCGGAAGGCGGCGTCAACGTGGCCCTGTTCACCCCTTCGGCACTGGCCGCCACGCGTCCTGCGTACACCGAAGAGTGGTGGTGTGACGTGGACGGCGAACAAGTCACCTTTCTGAACGCAGCGACGCGCCACACCCAGTGCTTCGCCGCGACCCTTTTCCACATGGACGGACGCCTGCCGCTTTGAAGCGCGCGCACCCGGTTGATCGTTTCGTTAGGGATCGGCTGGAACGCCGTCCAGGTGCAATCGATGGCAGACGTGTGTGCAATGACGTGGAGCTGTGATCGACGGCACACAAAAACCCCCGTGCTCCCCGTGTCCCCCGTGGTCTACTTGCCTTTCTGTCTCACGCGCGCCTTTTGCCCGGCGCCCCGTAATCGTAGAATTACCGGTTCCGCAGACCAGAAGGGTTGATCCTTGAAAAGGCATCTGACCGAACTCATCCAGGCCGCGCTGGCCTCCCTCCAGCAATCCGGCGAACTGGGCGGCGAACAGCCCGACATCGTCATCGAGCGCACCCGCGACACACGCTTCGGCGATTTCGCCTGCAACGTGGCCATGCCGCTGGCCAAGCGCCTGGGCCGCAAGCCGCGCGACCTGGCGGAGCTGATCGTCGCGCGTCTGCCGGCCTCGGCCCAGGTGGCCAAGGTCGAGATCGCCGGCCCCGGGTTCATCAACTTCACCATGAGCCCCGAGGCGGTGCGTGCCGTGGTGGGCGAGGTGCTGGAGGCCGGCGAGGCCTTCGGCCATTCCACCGCGGGTAACGGCCAGTACGTGCAGGTGGAGTTCGTGTCCGCCAACCCCACGGGGCCGCTGCACGTGGGCCACGGCCGCGGCGCGGCCTACGGCGCCACCGTCGCCGACCTGCTGGCGGCGGCGGGCTTTCGCGTGCACCGCGAGTACTACATCAACGACGCCGGCCGGCAGATGGACATCCTCGCCGCCAGCATCTGGCTGCGCTACCTGGAACTGGGCGGCGAGGAACTGCAATTCCCCTCCAACGGCTACAAGAGCGACGACTACGTGTGGGACATCGCCGCCGCGCTGCGCAACGAGCACGGCCATGCCTTCCACCATGCCGCCGCCGTGGTGTTCCAAGACCTGCCGCCCGACGAGCCCCAGGGCGGCGACAAGGAAGAACACATCGACGCCATCGTGGCGCGTGCCAAGGAACTGCTGGGCGAAGACAACTACCGCGTGGTGTTCGACAAGGGCCTGGAGGTCATCACCAACGACATTCGCCAGGATCTGGAAGAATTCGGCGTGGCCTATCAGGAGTGGTACTCGGAGCGCTCACTGGTGCAAAGCGGCGCCGTGGATCGCGCCATCGCCAAGTTGGAGAAGGCCGGATACATCTACGAGAAGGAAGGCGCCAAGTGGTTCCGTTCCACCGAATTTGGTGACGAGAAGGACCGCGTGGTGGTGCGCGACAACGGCGTGAAGACCTATTTCGCTTCGGACATCGCCTACCACATGGAGAAGTTCGAGCGCGGCTTCGACCGCGTCATCGACGTGTGGGGCGCCGATCACCACGGCTATGTGCCGCGCGTGAAGGCCGCCCTGCAGGCCATGGGCCAGGACGCGGCCAAACTGGACGTGCTGCTGGTGCAATTCGCCATCCTCTACCGCGGCGGCGAGCGCGTGCAGATGTCCACCCGTTCCGGCTCCTTCGTCACCCTGCGCGAGTTGCGCAACGAGGTGGGCAACGACGCGGCGCGCTTCTTCTACGTGATGCGCAAATGCGAACAGCACATGGACTTCGACCTGGATTTGGCGAAATCCCAGAGCAACGACAACCCGGTGTACTACATCCAGTACGCCCATGCGCGCATTTGCTCGGTGATGCGGCAGATGACGGAAAAGGGTTATTCCTACGACCCGTCGGCCGGTCTCGCGCACCTGCACCTGCTCACGGAAGATCACGAGCAGGCGCTGTTCAACCGCCTCGGCCGTTACCCGGAGGTGGTGGAGGGGGCGGCGCTCGCCCACGAGCCGCACCAGCTCGCCCATTACCTGCGCGAACTGGCCAACGACTTCCACACCTACTACAACGCCCATCAGTTCCTGGTGGATGCCGCCGGCTTGCGCGACGCGCGCCTGGCGCTGATCTCGGCCACCCGCCAGGTCATCGCCAACGGCCTCGGTCTGCTCGGGGTCAATGCCCCCGAGAGCATGTAGATGGCGCGTGACTACAAGCGTCGGGCACCGGCGCGGCGGAAAAAACCCGTCGCACCGGGCTGGGTATGGCTGCTGGCGGGCCTCACCGTGGGCCTGTTCGTGGCCTTTTTGGTGTACCTGAACGAACGCGATCCGGGCCCGGCACCGACCGCCCGCAGCGCGGTGCGGGAAACGCCGCGCGCCGCCGCCAAACCGGCGCCCAAACCCGCGGCGCCGGCCGCAGAGGCGGAGGTCCCCGCCGGAAAGAAACCGCTCAGCTACGACTTCTACACCATCCTCCCGGAATTCGAGGTGGAGGTGCCCGAAGAGCGCAATCCGCCGCGTGAAAAGCCCGTGCAGGCGGTGAATACACCCGGCACTTACCTTCTTCAGGTCGGCTCCTTCCGCAACGCGCGCGATGCCGACACGCGCAAGGCGGAGCTGGCCATGCTGGGTATCGTGTCCGCCGTGCAGGCGGTCAGCGTGGAAGCGACCACGTTTCATCGCGTGCGCATCGGACCCTTCGAGGATCTGGAACGCCTGAACCGCGTGCGCCAAACACTTCGTGAAAACGGGATCGAATTCATGACCCTCAAGACGCGTTCCTGATACCGTCGCGCTTTTGTTCCCCGCGAACCAACGAAACAACAAGGAGCAGCACCCCATGAAGTTCCCTATCAAGCCGCTGATCGCTGCCGGCCTGCTTGCCGCCAGCCCGCTCGCCGCCGCCCAGCAAGCACCGGTGGACTACGTGAACGCGCAGTTGGCCCTCGGCCTGGTCGAGGATCTCGACGACCCGTTCGCCCTGGTACTTACCGCAGGCAAGCGCCTGCCCAACGTGGCGCAGAATTTCGCCGTGGAAGTGGAATTCACCGACACCATCAACGCGGCCGAGGAACGCGGCGTCAGCCTCTCCTACTGGACCCTGGGCGGTTACGCGGTCATGAGCTTCCCGCTCGACGACCGCCTGAGCGGCCGCGTGCGCGGCGGCCTGCGCATGTTGAAGGCCTATGCGGGCGGCGAGGACGAGGATGATTTCGGTCTCACCTTCGGCCTGGGCGTGGGCTACCGCTTCGCTGCCAACATGTCCTTCATCGGTGAATTCACCTACCTGGGCGAGATCGATCAGCCGGGCGAGGATGTGGGCCTGAATCACCTCTCGGCCGGTGTACAGGTGCACTTCTAAGCCATGGTATCCGCGGGCGAGGCAGGGATGCCTCGCCCTGGCTGCGGGTTTCACCCAAGAAGACGCCAACGCTTGTTAGAGCACCGGACGGGGCCGGCCTCGCCTCCTTGATGAGCCGGTCTCGCCAGTCAACGCACGCCCGCTCCACCATTTCCGCCATAGTGGGCCCTCACCCACCTCGCTACGCTCACTCGTAGGTGCATCGCATGGAACCCCAGCGAGGAGAGCCCTATGAAAAAGCCCTTGATCGTCCTTGCTTCAAGTGCAGTGCTCGGCCTTAGTGCAGCACCGGCCCTGGCACAGCAGACCGGCGGCCAGATCGTCGATTACGTGACCACCCAGCTGGCATGGTCCGACCTGGAGGACTTCGACAATGCGCTGGCACTGGTAATCGCGGCCGGCAAGACCTTCACCCCCAACTTTTCCGTGGAGGGCGAGCTCACCACCAGCCTGAGCAAAGCCGATGCGACCGGGGCCGAAGCGACCTATTGGACAGCGGGCGCGTATGGTGTCTACGTCCTGCCCATGGGCCAGGACTTCGCACTGCGCGGCAGGCTGGGGGGGGTTTACCGGAACATCGACGTGGATACCGATCCCGGTGTCGACGTGGATGACGATGACGAGTTCAATGTCAGTTTCGGGGTCGGCGGCCTTTATGACCTTAGCCCGCGCATGAATGTCATCGCCGAGTTCACCCGGGTGGGTGATGACCTCAACCACGTGTCGGCCGGCGTGCAGTTCAAATTCTGAGCACTGCGCAGGAAGACGCAGAAAAAGGGCAGGAAGCCCTTTTTTATTGTGTGACGCGCCAGAAGTTGCAGCGAATCTAAAGAAACAGCACCAGCACCAGTACCAGCACCATGACGGCGAGGGTCGCGGACAGCACCGTGATGGTCGACTGGTTGGTCTCCAGGCGCAGCTTCAGGCGTTCGATGTACTGCTCGCGCGACTGGAGTTCGGCCGCCAGCTCATGCTCCCGCTGCTTGGACTGCTTCAGCGACAGCTCAAGCGTTTCAGCGTGTTCCTCACACAGCCGCAGGTCGTGGGCGAGTTGCTTGGCCGATTTGCCGGGGCCGTTGGCCGCTGCCACCGGCATGTCCCCTTCCCCCTCCCCCTCGCCGAGCAGCACCAGACCCGGTTCTTCACGCTTGGTCACGAAGGCGAGCGCATGCTCGACGGCACGCAATTCGGCGTACAGGCGGGTGGGGGAAAGGTTCTGGTTGGGGTCGAGCAGCCGTTCGCGCACGCGATTGAGGTCCGTCTGGACACGCGGCGCGGGATAGAGGATGTGCCGCCGATAGGTATCCACGTAGACGAACGCATCGGCGGCGCGAAACTTGAACTCGGCGGTCACGGCGGTCCCCTTTTCCATTTTCCTGCTATCGGACGCACCGGCCACCGTCTTGAACTCTCAGCCTTCCAGGTAGGTGTAGCCGGTCAGGCCGTCGGCCAGCGTGTCCATGAACAGGGTTCTCTCCGGTTCGCTCAAATCGGCCTGGGCCACCTTGCTGCGATAGGCGTCGAGCAACACCTCGGGCGTGAAACTCACGTAGCGCAGCAGGCCATCCACGGTATCCCCGCGGTGGGTCGATTCCAGCCGGTAACCATCACCGTCCAGCACCACGTTCACGGAATCGGTGTCGCCGAACAGATTATGCATGTCGCCGAGGATCTCCTGGTAGGCCCCCACCATGAAGAAGCCAAGCAGGTAATCGTCCCCGCTTTGCCAGGCGTGCAGGGGCAGGGTGCTTTCCACGCCGTCGCGGCCCACGTAGTGGTCGATGCGGCCGTCGGAGTCACAGGTGAGGTCCTGGATCACGCCGCGGCGGTCCGGCGGCTCGGCCAGACGGTGCAGCGGTACGATGGGAAACACCTGGTCGATGCCCCACACGTCCGGCACGGATTGGAACACGGAGAAATTGAGGAAATACTTGTCGGCCAGCTTGTCGTTGAGCTCGTCCAGCACCTCGCGGTGGGCGCGTACCTTGGGGTCGAGCAGGTCACGCACCCGCCGACAGACGGCGGAATACAGGCGCTCGGCGCGGGCGCGCTGTTCCAGGGACAGCAGCCCCAGGGTGTACATGGACTGGGCCTCGCCCACAGCGTGCACCGCGTCGTGGTAGGCCTCGATGGCCGAGCGCGCGGGCAATGACTGCAAGGCGCCCCAGAGATCGTGCAGCACGGCCGGTTCGTCCTCGCCCGGCACCGCCACCGCGGCGCCGTCCGGCGCATATTCCACGTCGGTGACATTGGCCACCAGCACCGCATGGTGCGCGGTGAGGGCGCGGCCCGACTCGCTGATCACATCCGGGCAGGGCAGGCCATGATCGGCACACACCTCGGACAGGATGTGCACCACGTTGTGGGCGTACTCGCTCACGCTGTAGTTCATGGAACATTCGCTGCGCGAGCGGCTGCCTTCGTAGTCCACGCCGAGGCCCCCGCCCACGTCCACCACCTGGATGGCCACGCCCATGGCGTGCATTTCGGAATAGAAACGCGCGGCCTCGCGGATGCCGGCCTGAATGTCGCGAATATTGGCTATCTGGGAGCCCAGGTGGAAATGCAGCAGTTGCAGGGCGTCGATGCGGCCTGCGCTACGCAAGCGTTCGACCACTTCGAGCACCTGGGTGGCGGACAGACCGAACTTTGACTTCTCGCCGCCGGTGTTCTGCCATTTGCCGGCGCCGATGGAGGCGAGGCGCACACGCACGCCGAGCAGAGGAGCCACGTTCAGGCGCGCCGCCTCTTCCATCACCAGGTCCAGCTCCGACATTTTTTCCACCACGATGTACACGCGGTGGCCGAGCCGACGGCCGATGAGGGCCAGGCGGATGTACTCGCGATCCTTGTAGCCGTTGCACACCACCACCCCGCCGGGCCTCGACAGGGCGAGCACCGCCATGAGTTCGGGCTTGCTGCCCGCCTCCAGGCCCACACGGTCGTCGCCGTGGGCAAGGATCTGTTCCACCACCGAGCGCTGCTGATTCACCTTGATCGGGTACACGGCCGTGTAGCGACCCTGGTAGCCGTCCACCGCCATGGCGTCCGTAAAGGCATTCACCAGGGTGTCCACGCGGTCGCGCAGGATGTCGGCAAAGCGCACCAGCACCGGCAGGCTGAGGCCTTGTGCGCGCGCCGCATTGGCCACGTCCACCAGCGCGATGCCGGGGCCGCCGGCATCCCGGCGCGGGCGCGCCACCAGTTCGCCGCGGTCGTTCAGATCGAAGTAACCCTCACTCCAGCCGCGGATACCGTAGGCGGCGCGGGCGCGGTCGAGGGTCCAGGGCTTGGCGGAAGCGGTCATTTCTGTCTCGCTGCAATGGCAAAGGGGGCGGCGGGAACGTATTATCGCACGCCACAATTCCCCTGGCCTTAAGTGACGGAGTGGTTTCCATGACAATCCAGGTTGACGGCTGGTTCACCGAAGAATGGCCCGGCGAGAAATCCGCCATCTCGCTCAAGCTCGTGCGCAAGCTGCACGAGGAAAAGTCGCGCTTCCAGCGCATCGAGGTGTTCGAGACCGAAACCTTCGGCAAGCTGCTCACCCTCGACGGCCTGGTGATGGTCACCGACCGCGACAACTTCATCTACCACGAGATGATCAGCCACCCGGCGCTGTTCACCCACGACAACCCCGAGCGCGTGCTCATCGTGGGCGGCGGGGATTGCGGCACCCTGCGCGAAGTGCTCAAACACCCCGGCGTGAAAGAGGTGCACATGGTGGAGATCGACGAGCGCGTCACCCGCGTCTCGGAGATGTTCTACCCCGACCTTACCGAATCCAACGGCGACCCGCGCGCCCAGTTCTACTTCGAGGACGGCATCCGCTGGGTGGAGTCCGCCGCCAGCGGCAGCTACGACGTGATCATCGTGGACGGCTCCGACCCGGAAGGCCCGGCCGCCGTGCTGTTCTCGGAAGACTTCTTCCGCCACTGCCACCGCGTGCTGTCGCCCTCGGGCGTGATGGTGGGTCAGTCCGAATCGCCGCTGTTCCACCTGGAACTCATCAAGCACTATCACGCCACCGCGCGCGCCGTGGGCTTCCAGGACGTGGCCAGCCTGCATTTCCAGCAGTGCACCTACCCCTCCGGCTGGTGGACCGTCACGGTCGCCACCAAGGACAAGGCGGTGAGCGAATTCCGTGAACAGGACGCCGCCAACCGCCCCTTCAAGACCCGCTACTACACCCCGGCCATCCACCGCGCCGCCATGGCCCAGCCGGCGTTCGTGGAAGAAGCGCTGAAATAACCAGCGCCCCCCTGTAGGAGCGGGCCCAGCCCGCGATTGCCGCGTGAAGAAACCATCGCGGCCTGAGGCCGCTCCTACAGATTTTCCTTTCCACCAGTGTGTGGGGTGTGGGAGCAAGCTTCCGCTCGCGACAACCTCGCGACAGCCTCGCAACAACCGAGGCCCTAACACCCTCTAACGCCCCCACCACCCAGCATCACAGCGACGCTCCCCTTCCACCCTCCCCCCACCCGCGCTACCATCGACCCGTCTCAGGCGGCCGGACGCCCGGTGAAGTCGAACCCGGGCGCGGGCGGAATACAACACCCTCACGGGAAACAAGCCCGCCGCACCTGACAAAGGAACGAAGTGCC
>JAWLCT010000007.1:87550-95261 GCA_041687015.1 Gammaproteobacteria bacterium | reverse complement strand
GGAGCGGCGCATCGTGCTGCGTACCGCCGCCTTGCGCACCACGAACGATGCCCTGGTGCGCAGTGAGGCGCGTTTGGCCGAGGCCCAGCGCATCGCCCATATCGGCAGCTGGGACTGGGATGTGGTGCATGACCAGCTCTATTGGTCCGACGAAGTGTTCCGCATCCTTGGCCTCACCCCCCATCAGCTGGGGCCAAGCATCGAACAGTTTCTGGCGCGCGTGCACGAGGATGACCGTGCAAGGGTGCAGGCGGCCATGGACGCTGCGCTGACGCGCCAACAGCCTTACAGCGTCGATTTTCTGGTGCGGCGTCCCGACGGGCAGTTGCGTGCGGTACAGGCAGAGGGCGTGGTGACCCACGATGCGGACGGCAAGCCGGTGCGTATGGCCGGCACCCTGCAGGACATCACCGAACGCAAGGCCAACGAAGAGGCATTGCGCCGCGCCACCAACGAGCTGGAACTGCGTGTGGCCGAGCGCACGGCTGAGCTGGATCTCGCCAACCAGACCCTGCGCTTCACCCAGTTCGCTGTGGACCACGCCGCCGATGCGGTGTTCTGGACCGATACCGCGTACCGGCTGGTTTACGTTAACGAAGCTGCATGCCGGCTGCTGGGTTGTTCGCGTCCGGAGGTGACCGGCATGAGTTTCGCCGACATCAGCGCGGACGACAGGGCGGGCGAGTGGTTGTCCGCGGCACGCGGGCCCGGTTCCGTCACCTTCGAGTCCCAGTTGCGTCGCCGTGACGGCAGCACCTTGCCGGTGGAGATCACCGCCAATGCGCTGGTCTACGAGGGTGCGGAGTATTTCTGCCTGTTTGCGCGCGACATCACGGAGCGCCGCCGTGATGAGGCTTTGCGCCAGAACCAGCTGTTGGCCGCGCGGGCGCTGTCATCCATTTCCTCCCGTTTCGTGGCACGCGACGATATCGATGACGCCATCCGCGAGGGCCTGGCGGAACTGGCCGCACTGCTGCAGGCGGATTGTGCCCTGCTGCTGCGCCTGGGCAAGGCCACGGCACTGGCGGTGGACTGGTATGCAGGCTGTTGCGAAGACATCCCCGACCCGTCCGTCTACGTGCCTGCGCTGCCGGCCTTGAGCAAGGGCGAGGTGGTCACCGAATCCACGCCGCGCGGCCCCATGGCGCTGGTGCCGTTGTTCGCGGAGCAAGTACTGGTGGGCGCCATCGCGTTCGAAAACGCGCAGGCCGTGGAACGCTGGTGCGACGGCGATTTCACGCTGCTGCGCATTGCTGCGCGGGTGATCACCGCTGCCATCCAGCGTCATCGGGCCGAATTGCAGACCATGCGTCTATTGGAGGAAAACCGCCGCCTCGCGCGCGAATCGCTGGAGATCCAGGAGCGCGAACGTGCGCACCTGGCACGCGAACTTCACGACGAGCTGGGCCAGTGCCTCACCGCCATTCGTGCCGATGCGCAATCCATTTGTCGCCTGAGCCGCGACCGCGAACCGCGCATTTTCGCCAGCGGCCAGGCCATCGGCGAAGTGGCCAGCCGTGTGTACGAAGTGGTGCGCAACATGATGCGCCGCCTGCGTCCGGAGATGCTGGACGAACTGGGCCTGGGCGAGGCCTTGCGCGAGATTGTCGGCAAATGGCGCGCACGCCATCCGGACATCGCCTGGTCGCTGGTCCTTCCCGAATCCCTCGGCGCGCTGCCCGAGGCAGTGCAGATCACCGCCTACCGGCTGGTGCAGGAAGCCATCACCAACGTCATCAAGCACGCCAACGCCAGCCGCGTGGAGGTGAGCGTCACGCTCGATGACTCCGGGCTTGCGGTGACGGTGTGTGACGACGGTTGCGGCCTGGAAGGCGCACCGCACGGGGGCCTGGGATTGCTCGGCATGCGCGAGCGCGTACTTGCAGCCGGCGGGCGGTTCGATATCCACAGTCATCCGGGGCACGGCTTCCGCGTGAGTGCCGTGTTTCCCCTGGACACCCATTGAAGAGGAGATTCCCATGTCTGGTGAGGAGGCTCATGCCGTGTCGGTGCCTGGAACCATAACCGTCATCCTGGTGGACGATCACCCGGTGGTGCGCGCGGGCTACCGGCGCCTGCTGGAAGGTACCGACAACATCCGCGTGGTGGCTGAAGCGGACAACGGCGATCTGGGTTATCGCGCGTTCTGCGAACATTCCCCCGACGTGGTGGTGATGGACCTGAACATGCCCGGCGCGAGCGGGCTGGATGCGGTGCGCCGCATCCTCGCGCGCGACTCAGAGGCCAAGGTCCTGGTGTTTTCGGTGCACGACAACGAGGCCATTCTCAACCAGGCCATGAAGGCCGGCGTGCGCGGTTACCTCACCAAGCGTTCCGCGCCCGAGGCCATGGTTGAGGCCATCGAGACCGTGGCCAGCGGCAACATCTTCATCGACCCGGTGATGCCGGAACGGGCCGCGGGCGAAGAACGCAGCCCTGCCGATGTGCTGTCGCCGCGCGAGTTCGAAGTGTTCCGTCTGCTCATCGAAGGCAAGTCCGTTGCGGAAATCGCCGAGATCCTGGTCATCAGCCCCAAGACCGCCGGCGTGCACCACACGCGCATCATGCAGAAGCTCAACGTGGGCAACCGTGCCCAACTGGTGCAGCTTGCGCTGCAACATGGGCTGATGGCGATTTGAACGGGGGGATTAACGCGGGGGGCGCGGAGAATGAAAAATTGTTTAGCCAGGGTTTGCGCGCATTAGCTGCGCGCTGGTCCCGAGACTTGGCGGTTGTCTCCGCCCTCCGCGTCGACCTCTCAAGCCGCAGAGTCGGGTTTGAGCAACGGGCGGAGTGCCGGGAGCATGCGCTCCACGGCACGGCGACCTTCCTCGATGGCCTCTTCGGCGCGATCGAATTCCAGCAGGCCGATGTGGGCCAGGCGCGGTGCGAGCAGCACGTCAGGCGGATCGCCCGCCATGCGCGAGCGCGTGATGCGGTCCTGCATGATGTTGATGGCGCTGGCGACCACGTCGAACATGCCGGGGCCCGGCGGTTCGCGGCGTGCCACCAGGCGGCCGAAATTGCTGTCCTTCAGTCCCGCGTGCAAGCGCTCGGTGAATTGCTCCCATAGTGCCGGCGACGTGTTGCGCTTCTCGCGTGCCACGGCCTGGAAAGTGGGCAGATGACGCCCCACGATGTCCCCGTTCAGGTTCACAGCAATGGTCACGTCGGCGCCGAGCGAGCGGCACAGCGACACCGGCACCGGATTCACCAGGCCGCCGTCCACCAGCCACGAATCGTCGTGGCGCACGGGCGTGAACAGGCCGGGCAGGGCGAAGGAGGCACGTACCGCCTCCAGCAGGGAACCGCGCTGCAGCCACACCTCCTGGCCGGTGCGCAGATTGGTGGCCACGGTGGCGAAGGTGGTGGGCAGATCCTGCATATCGCCGGCGTGCAGGTGTTCGGCCATCACCTTCATGAGGTGTTCGCCTTCCATGAAACCGCCGCCGGCGATGGCCGGGTCCATGAAGCGCACGATGGACCACCAATCCAGCTCGCGCACCCAGGCCTCGAAGGCGTCCAGCCGACCGCTCGCATAGGCCGCGCCCACCAGGGCGCCGATGGAGGTGCCGCAAACGATGTGCGGTTCGATGCCGTGATCGGCCAGCGCGCGGATGACCCCGATGTGGGCCCAGCCGCGCGCGCTGCCGCTGCCGAGTGCGAGTCCGATCTTCATGGTCGCAGAGTCTACCGCCGGCGCGACCGACGTTTCATCCTTTTGCTCCGCGTTGCGTCGGGCTACCATCG
The DNA here is from genome assembly GCA_041687015.1 of Gammaproteobacteria bacterium. GTDB lineage: Bacteria > Pseudomonadota > Gammaproteobacteria > Thiohalomonadales > Thiohalomonadaceae > JALOAT01. The sequence goes on along the minus strand of JAWLCT010000007.1, from coordinate 91,511 downwards.
GACAACGCCACCGAATCTTTTCTCTGCGGCTTTGCGCCGCTGCCCCGGACCCGTCTCATGAGCCCTATCGACGAACTGCTTGCCGTAATGGCCCGCCTGCGTGACCCGCAGATGGGGTGTCCCTGGGACCGCGAACAGAGCTTCGCCACCATCGCCCCGTACACCATCGAAGAGGCCTACGAGGTGGCCGACGCCATCGAGCGCGGCGATTTGCACGACCTGAAGGACGAATTGGGCGACCTGCTGTTCCAGGTGGTGTTCCATGCGCGCATGGCCGAGGAGCAGGGGGCCTTCGGGTTCGACGACGTGGCTGCGGCGATCGTCACCAAGATGCGCCGGCGCCATCCCCACGTGTTCGGTGACGAGCGCATCGATTCGGCAACTGAACAGACGGCCGCCTGGGAAGCCCACAAGGCGCGTGAGCGGGCCGACAAGGGCGGGCACGAAAGTCTGCTGGACGGCATCACCCGCACCCTGCCGGCACTCACCCGTGCGGAGAAACTGCAAAAGCGCGCCGCCCGTGTCGGTTTCCAGTGGCCTGACATTGGCGGCGTGCTGGACAAACTGGAAGAGGAGCTGCGGGAGGTGCGCGCCGAGGTCGCCGCCGGCGACACCCGGGCGCTGCACGGCGAGATCGGCGACCTATTGTTCGCCTGCGCCAACCTGGCCCGCTATGCGGGCGTGGACGCCGAGGCGGCGCTGCGTGCGACCAACACCAAGTTCGAACGGCGTTTCCGCTTCATCGAGGTGGCGCTGCGCGAGCGGGGCAAGCGCCCCGAGGACGCGGACTTGGCGGAAATGGACGCCCTCTGGGACGAGGCCAAGCGGCGCGAGCGGGAGGGTTGAAGCGCAATCCGCTCATGCCCCCATTGAGTGCGCGGCGGCGTTGCGCGGCACCGTCGCGGTGCATTGCCTATTCGCGCACCGCGGCGATCCACGCATAAGCCCTTGTTCCTTCAATAGAGCACCGCCATGGTGCGGTTCTTGCTCCGGTGTTGGGCATTGCCTTTTGCCAGGAGTCCAAAATGGAGCAGAGCACTGCCCCCCATGACGTCTTGTTCATCCTGCTGGGCGCCATCATGGTGCTCGCCATGCACGCCGGGTTCGCCTTCCTCGAGGTGGGCACGGTGCGCAAGAAGAATCAGGTGAACGCGCTGGTGAAGATCCTCTCGGACTTCGCCGTTTCCACCATCGCCTATTTTTTCATCGGCTACGGCATCGCCTACGGCGTGGGCTTTCTCACCGGCGCCGAGGCGCTCACCGCCAACAGCGGTTACGAGCTGGTGAAGTTCTTTTTCCTGCTCACCTTCGCCGCCGCCATCCCCGCCATCGTCTCCGGCGGCATCGCCGAGCGCGCCCGCTTCCTGCCCCAGCTCACCGCCACCTTCCTGTTGGTGGCACTGGTGTATCCGTTCTTCGAGGGCATCGCCTGGAATGGCCTGCTGGGGGTACAGGAAAAACTGGAGGCGGCCTTCGGCGCGCCCTTTCACGACTTCGCGGGTTCCGTGGTGGTGCACGCCGTCGGCGGCTGGATCGGCCTCGCCGCGGTGCTGCTGCTTGGTCATCGCAAGGGCCGTTACGGGCGCAATGGCGAAATCTACGCGCATCCGCCCTCCAGCATTCCGTTCCTGGCGTTGGGCGCCTGGATCCTCACCGTGGGCTGGTTCGGCTTCAACGTCATGTCCGCCCAGAAACTGGAGGGCATCAGCGGCCTGGTGGCGGTGAACTCGCTCATGGCCATGGTGGGCGGCACCCTCGCTGCCTTGGCGGCGGGTCGCAGTGACCCGGGTTTCGTGCACAACGGGCCGCTCGCGGGTCTGGTGGCGGTGTGCGCCGGTTCGGATCTCATGCACCCGATGGGCGCACTCGTCACCGGCGCGGTGGCGGGTGGGCTGTTCGTATGGCTGTTCACCCTTACCCAGAACCGCTGGAAGATCGACGACGTGCTGGGGGTGTGGCCGCTGCACGGTTTGTGCGGTGCCTGGGGCGGGGTCGCCGCGGGCATCTTCGGCACCACCGCGCTGGGCGGCCTGGGTGGCGTGACCCTCGCGAGTCAGCTCATCGGCACGGCCCTGGGCATTACCATCGCCCTCATCGGCGGCCTGGCAGTCTACGGTCTGCTTAAGGCCACCGTCGGCATCCGCCTGTCCGAGGAAGAGGAATTCCAGGGCGCCGACCTGTCCATCCACAAGATCACGTCGGAACCCCGTTACGACCAGTTGGGGGTGACGCGGTAAGGGATGGGGGAGGAGAAGAAGATCAACCACGGAGGCCACGGAGGGCCAAGGAGAAGATTAAGGGTAGGTGTCACACGGGCCCGCGTTGGCCTGTCGTGTGCAGAAACCGCCCGGGTTGCATGGGCACAAAGCCTTACACTTGGTTGAGCCAGAAGGCACAAAGGAATACTCCTTCCCTCCGTGGCCTCCGTGGTTAGTCTGCTTCTTTTCCTCCTCCTCAGCGGCCGCGCTCCATGGGCGAGTCGATGATGGCGTCCACTTCCTCCTGGGTGAGCACCTGGGCCTCGTAGGCCACGCCGCGGTTTTCGATTTGGCCGGCGAAGGCGCGCAGGTGGTTGCGGGAGGCGCGCATGAGGTTGTCATAGACCTGCAGGATGTCATCGCGCCCGGTGGCGGCCATGGCGTCCTGCAGGTCGCCGATGTCCAGCTCCTCGATGAAGCCGCCCACGTGCAGGGCCTCCATGAGGGACTGACGACCGCGGGCGATCAGGGCGTCGTAGGCGGCCTGCAATGCCTGGTTGGTGAACTCGCCCTCGCCGGGCTGCGCCGGATCCTCCAGACGGTATTTGTCGAGCAGGCTCTTCACCGCGTCCATGTGGTTCTGTTCCGATTCAGCGATGTTGGCGAAGATGTTCATTCCCCAGCGGCGGTGCAGTTCCAGGTAGACGTCGCGTGCCAGTTTTTCCTCTTCGCGCAGGAATTGCAGGCCCTGGATCTCGGCCTCGGTGAGTACGTAATACCCCGAACCACCACCCGCCTTCTTGGCATGGACGGGGGCCACGAAGCCGAGCAGCAGGGCCAGGCTGACGATTGCCAGTTGTCTCACGACGTTTACTCCTCACAGTTGTTGTTGGAGCACCGTGAAGAGCAAGGGACGGGCCAACGTCGTGTGCCCCGTACGTCAAGGACTTAGTATCGCGCCCGGCGAGGCAAATGGCGCAGCGTGGGTCATTTGCCGCTACCACACGGCACAGGCAATGCGCCCGCCGCCGCCGCCCAGGGGGGCCGGCGTGTCCAGATAATTGTCGCCGCCTGCGTGGATCATCACGCTGCGCCCGCGCAAGTCGCGCAGCCGCAGACGAGGGGCCAGCACCTGGGTTTCGGCATTGCCGTTTTCGTCCACGTAGAGCACGGGCAGGTCGCCCTTGTGGCCGTCGTCGCGGTAGGGGCCGCGGTGGCGTCCGGTGCGGTCCGGGTCGTAATGGCCGCCGGCGGCCAGGCCGGGCTTGACCTCGCCCTTTTCCTTGCTCGGCGCACAGCTGGGGTTCTCGTGCACGTGGAAACCGTGCAGACCCGGCGGCAGGCTGTTCAGGCTGGGCGAGACAAGCAGCCCATAACGGGTGTCTTCGAAGGCGATACGCCCGATGGGCTGTGCCAGCCCGCGTTCATCGATGAGATTGAACTGCACCACCCGCGCCCCCTGGGCGAGCGCGGCGAAGGGCAGGGACAGCAGCATGACTGTCAGCAGACGCCTCATCGCTTTCCCCTCCGTTTCTGGCATGGGTTGGAAAAAGCTTAAACACGGGGGACACCGGGAACACGGGGAGATCCTTGTTTTTGGTCCGATCCTTGCCGAGTCGCTCGCCGATCCGGCGTAGACCTACCTCGCGCATCCAACACTTCTTTCCCCCGTGTCCCCCGTGTCCCCCGTGTTATGGCTTTTCCCTTGCAACAGCTCGAATGCGGCGGCAAACTTGCCGGTCCCTTTTTTCTCCCCTGAAAGA
>JAWLCT010000007.1:2483-87450 GCA_041687015.1 Gammaproteobacteria bacterium | reverse complement strand
TCCCCCGTGTCCCCCGTGTCCCCCGTGTTATGGCTTTTCCCTTGCAACAGCTCGAATGCGGCGGCAAACTTGCCGGTCCCTTTTTTCTCCCCTGAAAGAACCCGCCATGATCAAGGTGAACGAGTATTTCGACGGCAAGGTGAAGTCCCTGGGCTTTCAGGGCGAGAGCAGCACGGCCACCGTGGGCGTGATGGCGGCGGGCGAATACGAGTTCGGTACCGGTTCCCCCGAAGTGATGACCGTGATCAGTGGTGAATTGGTGGTGAAACTCCCGGGCGCCGACTGGCAGACCTTCGCCCCCGGTTCCAGCTTCAACGTGCCCGGCGATTCCAAATTCCAGCTCAAGGTCACGCGCGACACGGCGTACCTGTGCGAGTACCGGTAAATACGGGAAGAAGCATCAACCACGGGGGACACGGGGAACACGGGGGTAAGAGATGCCGTAGGTCACGTTGGCGCGCAGCGTTTGCGTGACGAAGCGCGGCACGAAAATGTCACGTAGCTTCGCAACGTAACCTACGCCCTCACAGGAAAATGGATTTCCCCGTGTCCCCCGTGTCCCCCGTGTTCCCCGTGGTTTAGAGCTTTTTCTCAGGTGTTCTCAACATGCCCCGCACTGTCCATATCCGCACTTTCGGTTGCCAGATGAACGAGTACGACACCGCCAAAATGGTGGACGTGCTGCGGGAGTCGTGTGGGCTGACGCCGGTGGACAACCCGGAAGAGGCGGACGTGCTGCTGCTGAACACCTGCTCGGTGCGCGAGAAGGCGCAGGAGAAGGTGTTCTCGGCCCTCGGCGTGTGGAAGGAGCTGAAGACGGCGCGGCCCGGCGTGGTGATCGGCGTGGGCGGTTGCGTGGCCAGCCAGGAAGGCGAGGCCATCCGTGCCCGTGCCCCCTACGTGGACTTGGTGTTCGGTCCGCAGACCCTGCACCGTCTGCCGGAGATGCTCAAGCAGGTGTGGGCTGACGGCAAGGCGGTGGTGGACGTGTCCTTCCCGGAGATCGAAAAGTTCGATCGCCTGCCCGAGCCGCGCGCAGAAGGGCCCACGGCCTTCGTGTCCATCATGGAAGGCTGCTCCAAGTACTGCACCTACTGCATCGTGCCGTTCACCCGCGGCGCCGAGGTGAGCCGGCCCTTCGACGACGTGATTGCCGAAATCGTGGCGCTTACCCAGCAGGGCGTGCGCGAGGTGAACCTGCTCGGCCAGAACGTGAACGCCTGGCGCGGGCAGATGCACGACGGTGAAATCGCGGATCTCGCCCTGCTCATCGAGTACGTGGCGGCCATCGACGGCATCGAGCGCATCCGCTTCACCACTTCGCACCCCATGGAATTCAGCGATCGGCTCATCGAGGTCTACGGGCGCGTGCCCAAGCTGGTGAGCCATCTGCACCTGCCGCTGCAAAGCGGTTCCGATCGCATTCTCGCGCTCATGAAGCGCGGCCACACGGTGCTGGAATACAAGAACATCATCCGCAAGCTGCGCGCGCTCAGGCCTGACCTGTCGCTGTCTTCGGACTTCATCGTCGGTTTCCCGGGCGAAACCGAGTACGACCACAAGGCGACCCTGCGCGTGGTCGAGGAACTGGGTTTCGACCACTCCTTCAGCTTCATCTACAGCCCGCGTCCGGGCACGCCGGCCGCCGACATGCCGGACGACGTGACCCTGGAGGAGAAGAAGGTCCGCCTGCAGCAGCTGCAGAATCTCATCAACCACCAGGCCCAGATCATCAGCCGCAAGATGGTGGGCACGGTGCAGCGCGTGCTGGTGGAAGGCCCTTCGCGCAAGGACCCGAACCAGCTGGCCGGCCGCACGGAAAACAACCGTGTGGTCAATTTCGACGGCCCCGCGGTGCTCATCGGCCAGCTCGTGAACGTCGAAATCACCGAGGCCCTGCCCAACTCCCTGCGCGGGCGCCTGAAAGGCCGGTAACCACGGAGGCCACGGAGAAAAGTGCAGGTTTTTCGTCTCATACGGCGGTCCGTCCGTGCCGTTAAGAAGAAACCGAGAAGGTTCAACAATGGACGCCGAGCCATGGAAAACACGAGTTTTCTCCGTGGCCTCCGTGGCCTCCGTGGTTGATCTTCCAACTCCCGCGGGGGCTGAACCGCCAGGCCATTACCGCTGTCACAGTAGTGACTTCAATCCCACCTGGGTTATCCTTACTGCATTGATGTCCGCCATACCCGCATCTTTGAACGAATCGCCTGAAAGCCTGGACCTGGTCCTGGAACCTGCCGACAACCGGCGCCTCGCCAATCTCTGCGGCCAATGGGATGAACACCTGCGCCTGATCGAGCGTCGTCTCGGGGTGGAGGTGAACAACCGTGGGAATACCTTCCGCGTCATCGGGGAAGGCGATTCCGTGCGCGCGGCCGGCGAGGTGCTGAAGGGGCTATACCAGAGTACGGCCGGCGAAGTACTAAGCCCGTCGGCCGTGCACCTGTTCCTGCAGGAATCCGGTGTGGAATCCCTGCTCGAGCCGCCCGGTGAAGAGGAAGAGGTCGCCATCCGCACCAAGCGCGGCGTCATCCGCGGGCGCGGTCCGAACCAGAAGCGCTACCTCAAGAACATCCTGTCCCACGACATCAACTTCGGCATCGGTCCGGCCGGCACCGGCAAGACCTACCTCGCCGTGGCCTGTGCCGTGGACGCCCTGGAGCGGGACCTGGTGCGCAAGGTCGTGCTTACCCGCCCCGCGGTGGAAGCCGGCGAGCGCTTGGGCTTTCTGCCCGGCGACCTGTCACAGAAGGTGGACCCGTACCTGCGCCCCTTGTACGACGCCCTGTACGAGATGCTGGGCTTCGAGGCCGTGGCGCGGCTCATGGAGCGTAACGTCATCGAGGTGGCGCCGCTGGCCTACATGCGCGGGCGCACCCTCAACGATGCCTTCATCATCCTCGACGAGGCCCAGAACACTACGGTCGAGCAGATGAAGATGTTCCTGACCCGTATCGGCTTCGGCTCCACCGCCGTGGTCACCGGCGACGTCACCCAGATCGACCTGCCGCGCGGCACCCAGTCGGGCCTGCGCCACGTCATCGAGGTATTGAAGGACGTGGACGGCATCAGCTTCGCCTTCTTCCTGGCCAAGGATGTGGTGCGCCACCCCCTGGTGCAGCGCATCGTCAACGCCTACGAGCGCCACGAGGCATCGGAGCCGAAGGCGTGATCACAAAAAGACTTCGACGCGGAGGTCGCGAAGGGAAGAAGGAGGCCGCGGAGGAGAAGAGGGTTTTCCCTGTTCATTTCTCCGCGCCCTCCGCGTCCTCCGCGTTCCGCTTTTTCTTCGGTTCCCACGCCCCATGAACCTGGAACTCGACTACCAGTTGGCCCAGGAGGCCGGGCCGTCCGTGCCCGGTGAGGTGCTGGTGCGCCGCTGGGTGGAGGCGGCCCTGGCCGGGCGGCGCAGCGAGGCGGAGCTCACGGTGCGCGTCGTGGACGAGGACGAGAGCGCCGAGCTGAACGGGCTCTATCGCAAGAAGCAAGGGCCCACTAACGTGCTCTCGTTTCCCTTCGAGGCCCCGCCGGGCCTCGACCTGCCGCTGCTCGGCGATATCGTGGTCTGCGCGCCCGTGGTGGCGCGCGAGGCGGCCGAGCAGGACAAGAGCCCCGAGGCCCACTGGGCCCACATGGTGGTGCACGGCACCCTGCATCTGCTCGGCTATGATCATCTGGAGCCGGGCGAGGCCGAAGAGATGGAGGCGCTTGAAACCGCCATCCTCGCTGGCCTAGGCTATCCCAATCCCTACGAGTAGTGTGTTCTGAATGAAGGAAGATCGACCTAGTACCGCCGCCGACGAGCGGCCCCACCGAAGCTGGCTGGAACGACTCGGCCAGGTCCTGCAAGCCGAACCGAGGGATCGGGAAGAGCTCATCGAGATCCTGCGCGATGCCTATCGCCGCGGGCTCATGGACGCCGATGCGCTGTCCATGACCGAGGGCGTGCTTGCCGTCTCCGAAATGCAGGTGCGTGACGTCATGGTGCCCCGCTCGCAAATGGCGGTGGTGGAACGTGACGCTTTGCCGAAGGAATTCCTGCCCACCATCATCGAATCGGCGCACTCCCGCTACCCCGTGATCGGCGACAGCCGCGACGAGGTCATCGGCATCCTGCTGGCCAAGGACCTGCTGCCCTTCGTGGCCCAGGGTGAGAACGCCCGCTTCGATATCCGCGAGGTGCTGCGCCCGGCCTTCTTCGTGCCGGAGAGCAAGCGCCTCAACGTGCTGCTCAAGGAGTTCCGCCAAAACCGCAACCATATGGCCGTCGTGGTGGACGAATACGGCGGTGTGGCGGGCCTGGTCACCATCGAGGACGTCATCGAGCAGATCGTCGGCGAAATCGAGGACGAGCACGACATCGACGAGGAAGACAGCAACATCTTCCCCCTGGGCAACGGCGAGTACACGGTACGCGCCCTCACGCCCATCGAGGACTTCAACGAGGAAGTGGGCACCGCCTTCAGCGATGAGGAGTTCGACACCATCGGCGGCCTGGTCATGAGCACCTTCGGGCATCTGCCCAAGCGCGACGAGGAAACCGAGATCGACGGCTACCGCTTCAAGGTCCTGCGCGCCGATAACCGGCGCATCCACCTGTTGCACGTGGCGCCCATGGCCAGGGAGGGCGTCGGCGACGGCGCGACGGCCTCCGGTGAGCACCTCGCCAGCTAAACCGCGCGGGCGCGGCCACATCGCCGCGCTCGCCGCCGGCGCCCTGTTGCCGCTGGGTTTCGCCCCGCTGCAACTGTTCCCCCTGGTCATCCTGTCCCTGGCGGCGTTGTTCGTGCTGGTACGCACGGACGAACTGCGCCTGGGTTTCCTGCGCGGCTTTTTGTTCGGCCTGGGCGCCTTCGGTGTGGGCGTCTCCTGGGTCTATGTGGCCATCCACGACTTCGGCTTTACCTCCGCGCCGGTCGCCGCCCTGCTGACCCTGCTGTTCGTGGCCGTACTGGCCCTGTACACGGGCCTGTTCGGCCTGCTGGCGTCCTGGGCCGGCAGGCGGCTGTCGTCGCCGCAGGCTCATCTGCTCGCCCTGCCGCTGGCCTGGGTCGCGGTGGAATGGTTTCGTGGCTGGTTTCTCACCGGTTTTCCCTGGCTCAGCCTCGGCTATGGCCTGATCGATACGTCCCTGGCGGGGTTCGCACCGGTGCTCGGCGTGTATGGAATGGGCTGGCTAGCCGCCGTGAGTGCAGGCGCGCTGGCGCAGTTGTGGCAATCCCGTGGGGCGGGTGCGGTGTCTGTAATCGGCCTGGTGCTCGTTCTTTGGGGGGCGGGCGCCGCGCTCGCCCGCGTGGACTGGGTGGAGCCCGACGGCGCGCCTCTGCGGGTCGCCCTGATCCAGGGCAATCAGCCGCAGCTCACCAAGTGGGACCCGGAAGGCATTACGCGGCGCCTGGACGTCTACCGCGATCTCACGCTGACGCGGCTCGGCGCCGACCTGGTGATCTGGCCCGAGAATGCCGTCACGCTGTTCTATCAGGAATTGCGGGAGGACTATTTCGCGCCCCTGGCCCGGGAGGCACAGGCGGCCGGTACCGACGTGATCCTGGGCGTGCCGCTGATGGACGACGACGGCCGTCATTACTACACCACCATGATGGCGCTGGGCAGCGGCCAGTTCCACCGCAAGTCACACCTGGTCCCCTTCGGTGAGTTCGTACCCTTTGAGGATGGGCTGCGGGGGCTCATCACTTTTTTCGATCTGCCCATGTCGGGCTTCAGCCCGGGTGATCCCGCACAGCCGCCCATCACCGTGGCCGGCCGGCCCGCCGCGGTGTCCATCTGTTACGAGGACGCCTTCGGCATGGAGGTGATCCGTCGCCTGCCCGAAGCACGGCTGCTCATCAATGGTTCCAACAATGCCTGGTACGGCGATTCCCTCGCGCCCCACCAGCACCTGCAAATTGCACGCATGCGCAGTCTGGAGACCGGCCGGCCGCTGCTGCGCGCCACCACCAACGGCATCTCCGCCCTGGTAGACCATCGCGGTCAGCTGCTCGACCGGTCGCCGCAATTCCAAACCCACGTGCTCGACGGCCAGGTGCAGCCCATGCGCGGCTCCACCCCTTACGTGATCTGGGGTGATTATGGGATGCTTTCCCTGCTTGCGGTCCTCGGTGCTGCGCTGCTCCGCGTGTGTCGGGCAAGGGCCGCCGCGTACGAATCCGCCTAGCTGTTCTCAACGGAAAGGGATTCCCATGCCGCGCGCCGGGACCGCTTCTGGGGATACGGCCGGCGATGTGGCGGAAAAGAAGCAACCACGGAGGGATTGAGTTTCGAGTTCGCGGCACTCGCGGCACTTGTGGTGCAGCAGACGTTCTGCACCACCCTCGCATTTCCATGGACCAAGGATGTCTTAACTCCGTGGCCTCCGTGGTTTTCTTTCTTCCTATTCCACAGCCCGGCGGAAATCGGTGCCGCCGCAGCGGGGGCAGGGGGGGATGTGGGCGGCGCGGCGCATTTCGAGGGGGGTACCGCAGCTCTTGCAGATCAGGGTGCCGGGACCAGTGATTTCGCCGCTGTGCCATTCGCCCACGGCCTCGGCCTCCAGGTGCAGGCGTTCCAGTTCCACCTTGGTGCGATCGGCCACCTGCAGGAACAACCCGGCCAGGCTGCGCTCGATGAGTTCGGCGTCGAAACGCAGCCAGCCACCCAGCTCTTCACCGGAATCCTTCAGGAACTTGCCGGCATCCTCCAGGTCGCGGCGCAGGTAGTAGGCCACCCGTTCGGCCTCCTCGCGGGTGAGTTCGCCCAACTCCGCGGCGGTATCACGGGCGCGCTCGATGGCATGCTTCAGGGCGGGACCTGTCTCATGCTCCACCTCCTGCATGAAACCCTGCACCCGCTCCAGCATGCGTTCGTAGGCGTCGGCGAGGCGATGCTTGTTGTCTTGTTCACTCACGGCAGTCTCCAGCGGCTTTTCCGCTAGTGTGAACGAGCGTCACGGGCGTGCCAACCCGCCGGGAGCCGAGAAGAAAAAGCCAAACACGGGGGACACGGGGAACACGGGGAAAAATCTTGGGTGTGAAGCGTTCCAGCAGCTCTGTGTGCGAAGGGTGCTTGCCCGTGATTGTCGGGCACTTTGTGATTACGCCCATGCGCAGATCTGTACCCGAAATCTCTTTTCCCCGTGTCCCCCGTGTCCCCCGTGTTATTGCTTTGTCTTGCCGAAATGCCGGGCTTCTTGGTGGCGCCTCGGCTCCTACGGTATCCTTAACGGCTTTTTACGGGCCGGGAAACGGCCCACCCCAGCCCTTTGGAGGCGGCGTGAACGAGCATTACGAACCGCAAGCAATCGAGCGCGACGTGCAGCAGCAGTGGGAGGCCGCGCGGGCCTTCCAGGTGAGCGAGGAGCCGGGCAGGGAGAAGTTCTATTGCCTGTCCATGTTCCCCTATCCGAGCGGCCGGCTGCACATGGGGCACGTGCGCAACTACACCATCGGCGACGTGATCACCCGTTACCAGCGCATGCTCGGCAGGAACGTGCTGCAGCCCATGGGCTGGGACGCCTTCGGCCTGCCCGCGGAAAACGCCGCCATGAAGAACGGCGTGCCGCCCGCGCAGTGGACCTACGACAACATCGCCTACATGAAGATGCAGCTGAAGTCCCTGGGCTTCGCCATCGATTGGGAGCGCGAGGTCGCCACCTGCTCGCCCGATTACTACCGCTGGAACCAGTGGCTGTTCCTGCGCATGCTCGAGAAGGGCATCGTCTATCGCAAAACCGGCACCGTGAACTGGGACCCGGTGGACCAGACCGTGCTTGCCAACGAGCAGGTGATCGACGGCCGCGGCTGGCGTACCGGCGCGCTGGTGGAGAAGCGTGAGATCCCCATGTACTACATGGCGATCACCGGCTACGCGGAAGAACTGCTCGCCGACCTCGACACCCTGCCGGGCTGGCCCGAGCAGGTGAAGCTGATGCAGAAGAACTGGATCGGCAAGAGCCACGGCGTGCGCGTGGGCTTCCCATATGATCTCCGCGCCGCAGGCCCCACTTCGTCCCCCTCTCCCCTTGAGGGAGAGGGCAGGGGAGAGGGGGCAACGGGTGGCACCATTCCCGAGCAGGGTATCCTGTGGGTGTTCACCACCCGCGCCGACACCCTCATGGGCGCCACCTACGTGGCCGTGGCCGCGGAACATCCGCTGGCCCTCCACGCCGCCAAGTCAAATCCGGAACTGGCCGCCTTCATCGAGGAATGCAAGAAGGGCGGCACCACCGAGGCGGAGATCGCCACCCAGGAAAAGAAGGGCATGGCCACCGGCCTCTTCGTGAAGCACCCGCTCACGGGCGAGAAGCTGCCGCTGTGGGTGGGCAACTACGTGCTCATGGGTTACGGCGAGGGTGCGGTCATGGCCGTACCGGCCCACGACGAGCGCGACTTCGAATTCGCCCACAAGTACGGCCTGCCGGTGAAGACGGTGATCCGTACCTCGGCCGATGCGGTGTCCGTGCCCTGGCAGGAGGCCTATGCCGAGCACGGCACGCTCATCAATTCCGCCCAGTACGACGGCCTGAATTTCGAGCAGGCGGTGGACGCCATCGCCGCCGACCTTTCCGCCAAGAATCTGGGTGAGAAAAAAGTCACCTGGCGCCTGCGCGACTGGGGGATTTCGCGCCAGCGCTACTGGGGCACGCCCATCCCCATGATCAAGTGCGCCCAATGCGGCGACGTGCCGGTGCCGGACGATCAGCTCCCCGTGGTGCTGCCCGAGCACTTGGTGCCGGACGGCTCGGGCAACCCGTTGGCCAAGTCGCCGGAGTTCCTCAACTGCACCTGTCCCAAGTGCGGCGGCGCGGCCCAGCGCGAGACCGACACCATGGACACCTTCGTGGACTCGTCCTGGTATTTCTTCCGCTATTGCGTGCCGGGCGCCGAGGTCATGGTGGACGAGCGCGCCGACTACTGGATGCCTGTGGACCAGTACATCGGCGGCATCGAGCACGCCATCCTGCACCTGCTGTATTCGCGCTTCTGGACCAAGGTGATGCGGGACCTGGGGCTCACCAGGACCCGCGAGCCCTTCGCCAACCTGCTTACCCAGGGCATGGTCCTGAACCACATCTTCTTCCGCAAGGGCGCGGCGGGCGGCATCGAATACTTCCCGCCCGATGAGGTGGAGGTGAGCCGCGACGAGCAGGGCAAGATCGTCTCGGTCAAGGCCAGGGCCGACGGCCAGCCGGTGGAATACGGCGGCATCGGCACCATGTCCAAGTCCAAGCTCAACGGCGTCGACCCGCAGGCCCTCATCGAGAAATACGGCGCCGACACCGCGCGCGTGTTCATGATGTTCGCCGCGCCGCCCGAGGCCTCGCTGGAGTGGAACGACTCGGCGGTGGAAGGCATCTACCGTTTCCTGCGCCGCATCTACGGCTTTGCCCGGGATAACCGCGAAGCGCTGGTGCGCGGTCGAGAGGCTGTCGATGCGCTGGCCCAGGCGACGGGCGCGCAGAAGGATGCGCGCCGCGCGGTGCACGAGAATCTGCGCCAGGCCCTCGGCGACTTCGGCAAGTACCAGTTCAACACCGTGGTGGCGGGCTGCATGAAAATGCTCAACGCCCTCACCGATCTGAAGGCCGACGCCGGCCCGCAGGCGGCCCACGAGGCGGTGATCGCCGAGGGCTTCTCGCTGCTGCTGCGCCTGCTCTCGCCCATCGCGCCGCACCTCACCCAGCACCTGTGGTCCGAGCTGGGTTACGGCTCGGACATCCTGACCGCCGCCTGGCCCCAGGTGGATGAAGGCGCGCTCCAGCGCGACAGCATCGACCTCGTGGTGCAGGTGAACGGCAAGGTGCGCGGCCAGATCAGCGTGCCCGCGGGGGCGGACAAGGCCGCAATTGAGACGGCGGCCATCGCCGACGCCAATGTGCAGCGCTTCGTTGAAGGCAAGGCGATTGCAAAAGTGATCGTGGTGCCCGGTCGTCTGGTGAACGTCGTGGTGAAGGGATGAACCGGGCGCGCGCCGCGCTGGTGTTGTCGCTTGCCTTCTTTCTGGGGGGCTGCGGTTTCCATCTGCGCGGTGCCACGGTGCTGCCCGAACCCATGACGCGCACCGAACTCAGCGGCGCCACAACGGAAGGTCCGCTCGGCATCGAGATTGCCCAGGTGTTGCGCAGTGCCGGCGGCGCGCTGGTGGGGCCAGGCGAAGGCGGTACTGCCGTGCTGCACATCGTGAGTGAACGCATGAACCGCCGTGTCGCCAGCGTGGGTGCCGGCGGCAAGGCGAGCGAATACGAGTTGCGCTATGTACTCACCGCGGCGCTGCGTACGCCCGAGGGAGAGATCTTGGCGCCACAGCAGTCCGTCACGGTGGTGCGCACCTACGGATTCGATCCCAACAACGTGCTCGGCGCCAGCAATGAGGAAGAACTGTTGCGCAACGAAATGCGCCGCCAGGCCGTGCGCCAGTTGCTGCGTCAGTTCAACCGGCGCTTACAGCCCGTCCAGTCATGAAGTTGCGCCTTGAGCAACTCGACGCTCACCTGCGTGGCAATCTGCTGCCGGTGTACCTCGTCAGTGGCGAGGAGCCCCTGCAAATGGCCGAGGCCACCGACGCCATCCGTGCTGCGGCGCGCGCGCAGGGTTACACCGAGCGCGCGGTCATGCACGTGGAAAGTGGTTTTGAATGGGCGTCACTGCTTGCCACGGCACAGGGCATGTCCTTGTTCGCGGAGCGGCGCATCATCGAGCTGCGCATTCCTGGCACCAAGGTGGGCGACGAAGGCGCCAAAACGCTGACCGCCTATGCCCAGGCCGCGCCTGCCGACACCCTGCTATTGGTCACGCTGGGGAAGCCCGAGCGGCAACTGCCCAAGTGGCTCACGGCGCTCGAGGGTGTGGGCGCTTTCATCCAGGTGTGGCCGGTGGATCACAGCCAGCTCCCTGGTTGGATCGGGCGGCGCATGCAGGCGCGCGGGCTCCAGCCCACGCGCGAGGCGGTGCAATTGCTGGCAGAACGGGTGGAGGGCAATCTGCTCGCCGCGGCGCAGGAGATTGACAAGCTGCGCCTGCTCTTCGGCGAGGGGCCGCTGAATGCGGATCAGGTGGCCGAGGCCGTGGCCAACAGTGCGCGCTTCAGCAGTTTCGAACTGCTCGACGCCGCCCTGGCCGGCGACGGCGCGCGTGCCGCGCGTATCCTGCATGGCCTGCGCGCTGAAGGTGTGGAACCTCTTGCCGTACTCGGCTTGCTGCTGTGGGAAGGACGCAACCTGGTCAGTATCGCCGGCGAGGCCGGGCGCACAAGCGTGGATGCCGCCATGGCGAAGCACAAGGTGTGGGAAAAGCGTAAACCCCTCATCCGCGCCGCCCTGAGCCGACACCCCCCGCGCCGCTGGCAGCGCCTGCTCCTCCTCGGCGCCCGCATCGACCGCCAGGTGAAAGGCCAGGAGCCGGGCAACCCCTGGGACGAGTTGTTACAATTGGCCCTCTTCATCGCCGGCGTGCGGGTGGTTTGAACGGCGAGAAAAAAGCCATAACACGGGGAACACGGGGGACACGGGGAAAGGAAAATCCAATTGTATTCCCCCGTGTACCCCGTGTTCCCCGTGTTTGATCTTTTTTGCGACTCGTGAAAGAGGCTAATGATGGACGTTCGGCAGTATATGGAAACGGTGGGGCAGAGGGCCCGGGCGGCGGCGCGTGAGATGGCACGGGCGAACACCGGGACCAAGAATGCGGCGCTGCACGCCATCGCCGATGCGCTTGAGCGCGAGCGCGCGCATCTGGTGGCGGAGAACGCCAAGGACCTGGAGGCCGGGCGCGCCAAGGGTCTGGACGCGGCCATGCTCGATCGTCTCAGCATCACCGATGCCGGTGTGGCCGCCATGGCCGAGGGCCTGCGCCAGATGGCCGAGCTGCCCGATCCCGTGGGCGAGATCAGCGACATGAAGTACCGCCCGCAGGGCTTTCAGCTCGGACGCATGCGCGTGCCCCTGGGCGTCATCGGCATCATCTATGAATCGCGCCCCAACGTGACCGCCGACGCCGCGGGCCTGTGCCTGAAGGCCGGCAACGCCGCCATCCTCCGTGGCGGTTCCGAGGCCTTGCATTCCAACCAGGCCATCGCCGCGTGCATCCGCGAGGGCCTCGCCGCCGCGGGGCTGCCCGCCGATGCGGTGCAGGTGGTGGAGACCGCCGATCGCGCTGCTGTGGGCGCGCTCATCACCATGACCAAGTACGTGGACGTGATCGTGCCGCGCGGCGGCAAGTCGCTCATCGAACGCATCACGGCCGAGGCGCGCGTGCCCGTCATCAAGCACCTGCACGGCGTCTGCCACGTGTACATCGACGACATGGCCGATCTCGACAAGGCCATGCGCATCGCCTTCAACGCCAAGACCCAGCGCTACGGCACCTGCAACACCATGGAGACCCTGCTGGTGGCCGAGGGCGTGGCCGAACAGGTGCTGCCGGAACTGGGCCGCATGTACCAGGAAAAGGGCGTGGAATTGCGCGGCTGCGAAACCACCCGGCGCCTGCTGTCCTTCGCCAAGGCTGCCACTGAGGCGGACTGGGACGAGGAATACCTGGCCCCCATCCTGTCCATCCGCGTGGTGAAGGACCTGGACGAGGCCATGGACCACATCGCGCGCCACAGCTCGGGGCATACCGAGGCCATCGTCACCGAAGACCTGTCCCGCGCGCGCCGCTTCCTGGCCGAGGTGGACTCCAGCTCCGTGATGGTGAACGCCTCCACGCGCCTGGCCGACGGCTTCGTCTACGGCCTCGGCGCCGAGATCGGCATCTCCACCGACAAGATCCACGCCCGTGGCCCGGTGGGCCTCGAAGGCCTCACCTCGCAGAAGTGGGTCCTGCTCGGCGACGGTCATATCCGCGAGTGACGCAATACACCGGCATGGGCGCCGTGGGCCTGTTCGGAGGGACCTTCGACCCGGTCCACTTCGGGCATTTGCGACCCGCCCTGGAATGCCTGGAGGCACTCGGCTTGTCCGAGTTGCGGCTGATCCCGGCTGCGGTGCCGCCACACCGTGCCGCGCCCGTGGCCAAGCCCGAGCAGCGCCTCGCCATGCTGCGTCTCGCAGTGGCCGACCAGCCGGGCTTCGTGGTGGATGCGCGCGAACTCCAGCGTCCCGGCCCGTCCTACACCGTGGATACCCTGCGCGAACTGCGTGCGGAACTGGGCGACGCGCGGCCCCTGTGCCTGTTGCTCGGCACGGATGCCTTCCTCGGCCTCCCGGGTTGGCACGAATGGCAGGCGCTCCCGGAACTGGCCCATCTGGTGGTGATGCTTCGGCCCGGGTTTCAAGCCAACGGGTTGCTGGAGCGGGGCGGTGATGCGATCCGCGCGTTGCTCAAGACGCGCGGCGTGGACACCCCGGCGGCCTTGCAGGCGCGGCCCGCAGGCACCGTGTGGCTGCAGCCGGTTACATCCCTGGACATTTCGGCCACCGCCATCCGCGCCAACATCGCCGCGGGCGGTAGCGTCCGCTACCTGTTGCCGGACGCCGTCTGGCGCTATATCGAAGAAAACGGCCTTTATCGGAAGGTGTAAATGAATCTGGAAGAACTCAAGGCGCTGGTGATCGAGGCCCTGGAAGATCGCAAGGCCATCGATATCAAGGTCCTGGACGTGCGCGGCAAATCCAACGTGACCGACATCATGGTGATCTCAAGCGGCACCTCCAACCGCCAAGTACGCGCGCTGGCCGACAGTGTGGTGGAGAAGGCCAAGGAACACGGCCTCCGCCCTCTTGGCGTGGAAGGCGACCGCAACAGCGAATGGGTACTGGTCGACCTGGGCGACGTGGTCGTCCACGTCATGCACCCCCAGACCCGCGAGTTCTACAACCTCGAAAAACTCTGGGGCGAGGAAGCGCCGGCGGGAGAAAAGCATTAACCACGGGGGACACGGGGGACACGGGGGGAAGAACATTGTGAATTGTGGATGTGCTGCGTGGCCCGTCGTAGGAGCGGCCTCAGGCCGCGATAGTCGCGGCCTGAGCATGCCTGCGGGGCATAAAGCCGCTCCCAGATGGAGATCATTCCCCGTGTTCCCCGTGTCCCCCGTGGTTTTCTCTTAAATCCCATGCGGATTCATTTAATTGCGGTGGGTGATCGCATGCCGGCCTGGGTGCAGGCGGGGTATGCGGAGTATGCGAAGCGGCTGCCGCCGGAGTGCAGTCTGCGGCTGGTGGAGATTGCGCCGGGCAAGCGCACCAAGGGCGCGGATGTGGCGCGACTCGTGGCGGAGGAGGGCGATCGCATCCTGGCCGCCCTTCCCAAGGGCGCGCTCGTCGTCGCCCTGGAGGTGAAGGGCCGGGCCTGGAGCACCGAAGACCTGGCACAGCGGCTGGGCGAGTGGATGCAGGGCGGACGCGACGTGGCCCTGCTGGTGGGCGGGCCGGACGGCCTGGACGCGCGCTGCCGCGAACGCGCCGACCTGCTGTGGTCCCTGTCGCCGCTGACCCTGCCGCACCCCCTGGTGCGCGTAGTGCTCGCCGAGCAGATCTACCGCGCCCACAGCCTCCTGCGCGGTCATCCTTATCACCGCTGAGCTTGGCGGGTTACCATTCCCCCCTTTGCAAAAAAGCATTAACCACGGGGGACACGGGGAACACAGGGAACACGGGGATGGATCCAAATGGGCGTGGCCTCGGGCCGCAATACGCTGTCTGAGCACCCCGCGGTGCAAAAAGCCGCTCTCAGAATGGATTCGTCGACATCGTGGAAATGGTCAGAACGAGAGAAAAGACCAGACTTTTCTTCCCCCCGTTCCCCGTGTCCCCCGTGGTTCGATCTTTTCAAGAAAGGTTTTCGCTGGATGGAACCGTTCACGCTTTATCTGGCCTCGGCTTCGCCAAGGCGTCGGGAACTGCTGGCTCAGGCGGGGATTCGCGCCCGGGTGGAGGTGGCCGACGTGCCCGAGGACATCCATCCGGGGGAGGCGCCGGAGGTGTATGTGCTGCGCGTGGCGCTGGCCAAGGCCGAGGCGGTGCGCGCGCGCCTGCCCGCGGATGACGTACATCCCGTGCTCGCCGCGGACACCGCGGTGGTGATCGACAATGAGGTGCTCGGCAAGCCGCGTGATCGCCAGGACGGCCTGGCCATGCTGTCGCAGCTGTCCGGGCGCACCCATCATGTGTATACGGGCGTGGCGCTGGTGGATGCCACCGGCGAGGCACACAGCCGTTTGTCGGTGAGTGCGGTAAGCTTCCGTGCCCTCAGTGACGCCGAATGCGCCGCCTACTGGGCCAGCGGGGAACCCGCGGACAAGGCTGGCGGCTACGGTATCCAGGGCCGCGCGGCCCTGTTCATCGAACGGCTGGAGGGCAGTTATTCCGGGGTGATGGGCCTGCCCCTCTTCGAGACGGCGGAACTGCTGCGTGAAAGCGGCATTGACGTGACCACAGACTGGAACCAGGGAACGCATGCATGAGTGAGGAACTGCTGGTCAACGTGACGCCGCGTGAGACACGCGTGGCTTTTGTGGAAAATGGCGTGCTGCAGGAAGTGCACATCGAGCGCACGCGCAAGCGCGGGCTGGTGAGCAACATCTACAAGGGCCGCATCTCGCGCGTGCTGCCGGGCATGCAGGCCGCCTTCGTCGACATCGGCCTGGAGCGCACCGCGTTCCTGCACGCCTCCGACATCCTGGTGCCGGAGCACGCCAACCGCACCGTGACGGAGGAGGGCGAGCATCGCCCCAACGGACGGGTGGAGAGCATCACCCAGTTGGTGCGCGACGGGCAGGAGATCCTGGTGCAGGTGGTGAAGGACCCACTCGGCACCAAGGGTGCGCGGCTCAGCACCCATCTCGCCATCCCGGCGCGCTTTCTGGTGTTCATGCCGGGCATCAACCACATCGGCGTATCCCAGAAAATCGAAAATGAGGAAGAACGCCAGCGCCTGCGCGGTATCGTGCAGGAGCATCTGGAGGAATATCCGCCCGGCGGCTACATCGTGCGTACCGCCGCCGAGGGGATCGACGCCGAGGCCATCGCCAAGGACATGGCCTTTCTCGCCAAGCTCTGGACCGCCATCCGCGAACGCGCGACCACCGAGAAGTCCGGCACGCTGATCCACGAGGATTTGCCGCTGGTGATGCGCACCATGCGCGACCTGGTGGGCACCCAGGTGGAAAAAATCCGCATCGATTCGCGCGAGACCTTTCAAAAAGTCGCCAAATTCGCCGGCAAGTTCATCCCGGAGATCGCGCCCTGTATCGAGCACTACTCCGGCGAGCGGCCCATCTTCGACATCTACGGCGTGGAGGACGAGATCTCCCGCGCCCTGGAACGCAAGGTGCAACTCAAGTCCGGCGGCTACCTCATCATCGATCAGACGGAAGCGATGACTACCATCGACGTGAACACCGGTGCGTTCGTGGGGCATCGCAATCTGGAAGAGACCATTTTCAAGACCAACCTGGAGGCCACCCAGGCCATCGCCCGCCAGCTGCGCCTGCGCAACCTGGGCGGCATCATCATCATCGATTTCATCGACATGACCGATGCCGAGCACCGCCGCCAGGTGCTGCGCAGCCTCGAAAAGGCGCTGGAGCGTGACCATGCCAAGTCGCACATCAGCGAGGTCTCCTCCCTCGGTCTGGTGCAGATGACCCGCAAGCGCACCCGCGAAAGTTTGGAACACATCCTGTGCGAGGCCTGTCCCACCTGCAATGGCCGCGGCACCCTCAAGACGCCGGAAACGGTCTGCTACGAGATCTTTCGCGAAATTCTCCGCGAATCGCGCCAGTTCGAGGCGCGTCAGCTGCTGGTGCTGGCCTCGCAGGAGGTGGTGGAGATGCTGCTGGACGAGGAATCCACCTCGGTGGCGGAGCTGGAGGAGTTCGTCGGTCGGCCGATCAAGTTCCAGGTGGAGGGCATGTACACCCGCGAGCAGTTTGACGTGGTGCTCATGTGAGTCTTGGTTGTTAAGTCGTTCCGTTCTTGCGCCGCCCCCTGTGGCAGCATGCGCAAGGAGGTCCATTGAAACCGGCTAGCCCTTTCCAACGCCTGCGCAGACTGCTGGGCTACATCGTCGCCGCCGTACTCGTGATCGCCGCCGTTCTGCTGACCGGCGTCCGTCTTGTGCTGCCCCATGCCGCGGACTATCGCGCCCATGTGGAGCACTGGGTGAGCGGCTATGTGGGCCATCCCGTGCGCATCGAACGCATGGACGCGCGCCTCCTGGTGCTTTCCCCCACGCTGGTCCTGGACGGTGTCGCCCTGGTGGCGCCCGGTGGCAGCGAGCCCCTCGCCCGTTTCGATTCCATACACATCGGCCTCGCCCCGCTCGCCAGCCTGCGCGCCGGCCGGCTGGTCATGGACGATCTCACCGTGATCGGCGCACGGTTGGCCGTGCAGCGTCGCGAGGACGGCGAGTTGCGGGTCGAGGGTCTTTCCCTGCCCGAGCGCAGCGGGCCGCGCGAAGACCCGCTGGCCGTGGGTCGCTGGTTGCTGGCGCAGCAACGCCTCAGGCTGCGTGAAAGCCGCCTGGTGTGGCGTGATGAGCTGGCCGGAAGCGAGCGAGCTTTCGAGCAAGTCAGTCTCGAGCTGCGTAACGACGGCGACCGCCACAGAATGAACGCCACGCTGCACCTGCCGGAAGACCTGGGCAGCACGTTGCAGGTGGCCGCCGACCTGGAAGGGGACCTGCTGCATCTCAATGAGGTGACGGGCGATCTGTATGCAGCGGTGGAGCGCGCCCGACCGGCCGGAGTGCTCGCATTGCTGCCTCTGAGTGGCCTGCCGACCGCCGCCGGCGAGGTGAGCGCCAGGGCATGGGGGCGCTGGGAAGGACGCCTCAGCGCGATGCGAGGCGATTT
Organism: Gammaproteobacteria bacterium; assembly: GCA_041687015.1. Classification (GTDB taxonomy): domain Bacteria; phylum Pseudomonadota; class Gammaproteobacteria; order Thiohalomonadales; family Thiohalomonadaceae; genus JALOAT01. The sequence goes on along the minus strand of JAWLCT010000007.1, from coordinate 69,657 downwards.
CCAGGTGGCCAATCTGCACATCACAGGACCGGACGGCCCCTTCGCCCTCGACGCCATCGGAGCGCGTTTCGCCTGGGCCCATTCCGCCGCAGGCAACACCTTCGAGCTGGCGGACCTGAGGGTCACGCGTGGGGGCCGCCCGTGGGAACCCACGCGCCTGCAGTTGCGTTATGCCGCAGATGCCGGGCAAGGGCTCGGTCCCCTGCGTCTGCAGGCGAATTTCCTGCGGCTCGAAGACCTGAGCGCGGCCGCGAGCCTGTTTCCGCTCGCTCCGAAACATCGCAGTACCCTGCGCGCCCTGGATGCGGCCGGCGATCTGCGCGACGTTCATGTGGACTGGGACGGCGCGCGCTGGAACGCGGGTGCGGCATTCCGGGATCTCGCCCTGGCCCCGGACGGCCGCCGCCCGGGTGTGGACGGACTGGACGGCTATGCCTGGTACGCGCAGGGCGAAGCGGGGCTGCGGCTCGCCACTGTCGACGGGCAAATTCTCCTTCCCCGCCTGTTCCGCGATCCGCTGCCACTGACCCGGCTGACGGGCGAAGCGCGCCTGCACCGTGACGGCCCGGCCTGGCGTTTGGTGGCGCGTGATGTGGCGGCGGAAAACGACGATATCGGCGCACGTGCGAACCTGGCCCTCACCCTGCCCGACCAGGGCAGTCCCTACCTGGACCTGGTGGGCGATTTCCGTGACGGCCGTGCCACCAGCGTTTACCGCTATCTGCCCGCCCATGTGATGCCCGAAGCGACGGTGCGCTGGCTCGACCGCGCCTTCAAGGAAGGACGGGTGCGCGCGGGTGGTGTGGTGTTCCACGGCAGGCTCGGCGATTTTCCCTTCGATCGCGCCCCCGGGCGGTTTGAGGTGCGCTTCCATGCCGAGGACGTGCAGCTGGATTACATGCCGCGCTGGCCACGCCTGCACGGCATCGATGGCGAGGTGGTCTTCGAGGGGCGCGGCATGCACATCCAGGCCAGCGCGGCGCGACTGCTGGGCAGCGAGGTGGGCGCCACTGCGGTCAGCATCCCCGATCTCAGGCGAGCGCGTTTGCAGGTGAAGGGCAAGGTGGAGGGGCCGTTTTCCGATCTGCTCGATTACCTGAAAATCAGCGGTCTGGCGGGAGAGTTCGATGACGTGCTGGCGCGGTTCCGCGGCGGCGGTCGCTCGGTCCTGTCTCTCGATCTCGAACAACCCCTGGGCAAGTCCTCCGGGCCGGGACGGGTCGGGGGGGCGGTGCAGTTTCTGGACAGTCGTCTGCAGGTGGCCGAGGGTGTGGAATTCACCGATATCCACGGCACCCTCGAATTCGACGGCAAGGACTATCGGGCGGACAGCATTGCCGCGCGCCTGTTCGACGAGCCCGTGCGTGTGAGCGTGGCACCGCACGACCAGGCCAACGAAATCACGTTCGCGGGCACCGCCCTGGGTGAAACCCTGGCGGCACGTTTCCCGTCGCCGCTCAGTGCGCGCCTGCACGGCCGCGCGGCCTGGACCGGCCGCTTGCACATCGCCGGCGCGGGCGGTGAAAGCCTGTTGCGGATCCAAAGCCCCTTGGAGGGTATGGCCGTCGAACTGCCCGCACCACTTGGCAAACCGGCGGAGGAAAAACAGGCGCTGGACCTTACCGCGTATTTCACCGGCGAGCGCGCAAACCAGATCGAACTGGTCTTGCCGCAGCGTGCCGGGGCTGTGTGGGAGCGTCAGTCTGATGGAAAGATCACGCGTGCTGCCGTGCACCTGGGCGATGGACGCGCCACGCTTCCGCAGGAATCCTCACTGCTTATCACTGGACGGCTGACCGGTTTTTCAGCTGCGGCCTGGACCGGTCTGTTGCCGCAGGGTCCTGCCGTGCGTGGCACCACACCCCGCACCGCACCGCTGCCTGTGAGGCTACATCTGGAAGAACTCGATGTGGCCATGGCGCCCGGCGGCGCAGCGCAAGGCGAGGCCCGCGTATGGGATGACGAGCTCCTGCCGCCCATGTCGGTGCGGGTCGAACAGCTCACTGTGGCGGGCAAGCCGTTGGGTCGGCTGCATTTCGAGGCCGCCCCCGGCCCCGGTCAGTTGGTGATGCGCGAGTTCAGCCTGCGCGGCCGTCTGCTTGAGGTCTCGGGGAGCGGTCATTGGCGCCGCGGGCCGGTACCGCGAACCCAGCTCGACATGACAGTATTTTCGCCGGATTTGGGTTCATTGGCGCGCAGCTTCGGACTCGCCAGTACGATCAAGAAAGGCCGCCTCACGGCGGACGCCAAGCTCACTTGGCCGGGCGGCCCGCAGGATTACGATCTCGCCATCACCAACGGCAGCGCGCGTGTGAAGGTCAGGGATGGCATTCTCGAAGAGGTGGAGCCCGGTGCCGGCCGTTTGCTCGGGTTGTTGAGCCTGGAAGCCCTGCCGCGCCGTCTCATGCTCGACTTCCGCGACATGTTCGAAAAAGGCGTGCGTTTCCGCCGTTTTGAAGGCGATTTCCGTCTCGAAAACGGCAACGCCTACACCAACAACCTCCATCTCGACACCCTGCCCGCGGGTATTTTCGTGAACGGCCGCACCGGGCTGGCTCGACGCGATTACGATCACACGATCACTGTGGTCCCCGAAGTGGCCGGCACATTGCCGGTGGCCGGCGGCATTGCCCTTGGGCCGCAGGTCGGCGCGGTTCTGCTGCTTTTCCAGAGTATTTTCAAAAAGCAGATCGATGAGGCTGCCCTGATCCGCTACACCGTCACCGGGCCATGGGAGAAACCCGTGGTGACGCGTCTCGACAAGAAATAAATTCCGCGCAGAAAGTCGGAACAAAAACGCGCGTTCACGGGTTTTCGATTCTTTTCGCGGCAGGCGGCTTCTTGAGAGCGCCCCGCGCATCTGCCGGCTCGTCGCACGAAGGGCGTTAGTGCTATGCTGATCCGCATGCGAATCGGCCTTTTTTTCTGCGCATTCCTGTTGGCGGGCGCCACGCTTGCCGAGGAAGAACGGTTCGTCGAACTCAGCGACTGGGCACAGCCCCGCGATGCGCTGGCCGTGAGCCGGCATCCGGTGCTGCGCGCTGCTGTGACAGCACTTTTGCAGGATTCCGACGCACAGCTTGAGCTACGCTATCCCGGCGGCGACGAAGGCAGTCTCCGTGCCGGCGAACTTCGCGCATGGTTGGTCGCGCTGGGGATTGATCCGGCGCGCGTCGCCCTGATGCCGGGAAGCAGCGCACCCGATCGCATCGACCTGTCCGTTACACCGCGTTAGAACCGATAACAACAAAGGGTCATTCATGAGCCGCCTTGCCGCCATCCAGATGGCTTCTGGTCCCAACGTCCATGCCAACCTCTACGAAGCCGAGCGCCTCATCGGCAGCGCCCGTGCAGCCGGTGCCGAGCTGGTGGTGCTGCCTGAGAATTTCGCCCACATGGGTATGACCGAGCATGACAAGCTCAACGTCAAGGAAACCGATGGCAGCGGTCCCATCCAGGCATTCCTCGCCGAACAGGCCAAACAGCACGGTATCTGGATCGTGGGCGGCACGGTACCCATCGCCGCGGCGGATCCCAACAAGGTGCGTGCCGCCTGCCTGTTGTTCGACGATCAGGGGCGGCGCGTTGCACGCTACGACAAGGTGCATTTGTTCGATGTGCATCTGGAGGAGACCGGGGAAAACTACACCGAGTCGGAGAGCATCGAATCGGGTGATCAGGTGGTGGTGGTGGACACACCCTTTGGAAAGCTGGGCTTGGCGGTGTGCTATGACCTGCGTTTTCCCGAGCTGTTTCGCAACATGGCGAAGCAGGGCGTGGAAATCATCACACTGCCCTCCGCCTTCACTGCCATCACCGGCAAGGCCCACTGGGAACCCCTGGTGCGCGCGCGGGCGATCGAAAACCTCAGCTATGTGGTGGCCGCCGCCCAGGGCGGCTATCACGTGAACGGTCGCGAGACGCACGGCCACAGCATGATCGTCGATCCCTGGGGCATCGTGCTCGATCGCCTGCCGCGCGGCTCCGGCGTCATCAGCGCCGACATGGATCGCGAGCGCCTCGCCGGCATCCGCCGCAGCTTCCCGGCACTGGATCACCGCCGTATCGCCTGCACGCTGTCTTGATCGAGAAAAAGCGGGACCACGGGGAACACGGGGAGAAGAAAAGCAGAAACCACGGAGGCCACGGAGCCACGGAGAAGGAACTGTGTCGTTCCAGTGTCGTGTTCAATTCTTCAAACCCCCGTCCCTGAGCAGCGAAACAGTTCGCGTGCCCCGCAGCGGAGGACACGTGGAGGATCGCGCGCTGTGAGCGTTAGCAGTAGCTGGATTCCCCCCTTTCTCCCTCCGTGTTCCGGTGTCCCCCGTGATCAATTCTTCAACGTGAAATCCCGCAAATAGCGGAACAGTTCGCGGGCGGCACGCGGCGGGGCCTGGGCGGTGTGTTCGTGGCGGGCCTTCGCGACGAGTTGATGCAGGTGCGCAGTATCCGCGTCAGGGTGCTCGGCAAGCAGGTCGGCGATGGCAGGCTCGCCCTCTCTGATCAGACGATCGCGCCAGTGTTCCACCGCGTGCTGTGCTTCGGCGGCAGTGCTGCGTTCAGCGCGCAACGCGGCCAGCGCAGCGCGAATGGGTTCGGCATCGACCTGGCGCATCAAGGCACCGATGTGCTGCATCTGACGGCGCAGGCCACCGCCCTTAGGCAGGCGCCGCGCCAATGCCACGGCCCCGGCCAGTTCCTCGGGCAGGGGAACGTGCGCGACGTCCTGCTCGCGCAATTTCACCAGTTCAGTCCCCAGCTTCTGCAGGGCTTCACTCTCGCGCTTGCGCGCACTGCGGCTCGTGTCGTCCATCGCGCTTAAGGTTATCGCGTCAAACGAGGAACATCGCGGCGAGCCCCAGAAAAACGAAAAAGCCGACGACATCGGTAACGGTGGTCAGCACCACACTGCCCGCCAGGGCGGGATCCACGCCGAGACGGCGCAACAACAGGGGGATGGTGGCGCCGGAGAAAGCCGCGACCAGGAGGTTGGCGACGGTTGCCGCGCCAATCACGGCGCCGAGCCACGGGTTTTCGAACCACACGGCCGCAAGCAGGGCGATCACCAGCGCCCAGGCCAGGCCGTTGACCAGACCCACCGTCAGTTCCTTCGCTAGCAGCCGGCGTGCGTTACTACCGCGCACCTGGCCGAGGGCAAGGCCGCGGATCACCAGCGTGAGGGTCTGACTGCCGGCGATGCCGCCCATGCTCGCCACCACGGGCATGAGGATGGCGAGCGCCACCAGTTTTTCGATGGTGGCGTCGAACAGGCCGATGACCCAGGCGGCCATGAGCGCCGTAATCAGGTTGATGCCCAGCCACACGGCACGGCGTCGCGCGCTCTGGCCCACAGGCGCAAACATGTCCTCTTCCTCATTGAGACCGGCCATGCGCATCAGGGAATGCTCGGCTTCGTCACGAATCACATCCACTACGTCGTCGATGGTGATGCGTCCCAGCAGGCGGCCGTGGTGGTCGACCACGGGCGCCGTCACCAGGTCGCGGTATTCGAAACGCTTGGCCACCTCCTGCGCCGGCGTATCTGCGGCAATGCCTTCCACATCGTGTCGCATCACTTCCGCCACGGTCAGGCTGGGATCGCGCGTGAGCACTTCGCCGAGCGGCAGCACGCCCAGCAGGCGGCCGTCACGGTTGACCACCATCAGGCTGTCGGTGGTGTCCGGCAGGCGTCCGAGCAGGCGCAGGTAACGCAGCACCACTTCGAGGGTGAGGCCGGCGCGCACGGTGATGGTGTCCACGTTCATGAGGCCGCCGGCGGTATCTTCCGGGTAAGGCAGTACGGCCTCGAGGCGGGCGCGGTCCTGCGCATCCATGGTGGACAGCAGTTGCGCGATGACCTGGTCGGGCAACTCGTGGATGAGGTCGGCCAGATCGTCCGGATCAAGGTCTTCGGTGGCCGCCACCAGTTCGGCGGAGTGCATATCGCGGATCAGGCCCGCGCGCACATCGTCATGCAGGTGGGTGAGCACTTCACCGCCGATCTCCGGGGCGACCTGTTTCCAGGCGACCAGGCGTTCCTCGGGCGGCAGGGACTCGAGCAGCGAGGCGATTTCCGCCGGGTGCAGAGACACGATCAACTGCCGCACCAGCGGGAGATCCTCGGCACTTAGTGCCGTGTACAGGCGTTCACTGGTTTCGCTGTAGCGGTCGGGCTCGGTCATGCGGGGATTCTAACAGGACCGGCCCGAAACAATGTCAAACGCAGAGGCGCGGAGGACGCGGAGAAAAGTATCACGCGTTTCCCTCTGTTGTATGAGGGTGGTGCAGAGCACAGAGGGGCATGCACGCAGAATGTGGCTCCCTCGGTGTTTGTTTCGCTTCAGGCGTTGATCTGGTCGAGGTGGTGGGCGAGTTGGTTGGGGTCGGTGCAGCGCAACAGGCGCGAGACGCGACGCCGCAGTTCGGTCACGTTGCTTTCGGTGATGACGCCCTTGACCTCGAGCACGGCGCCGGGCGGCATGGAAAACTCCCTGAGGCCCAGGCCGAGCAGCAGGCGCGTGTAACGGGGATCACCGGCCATTTCGCCGCACATTCCCACGGGAATATGAGCGTGTTCGGCGCCACGCAGTGTCAGTTGGATCAGCCGCAGTACGGCGGGATGCAGCGGATCGTAGAGATGATTGACCTCTTCGTCCATGCGGTCGGTGGCCAGGGTGTACTGGATGAGGTCGTTGGTGCCGATGGACAGGAAATCGAGTTGTGCAGCGAAGCTGTCGGCGCACAGTGCGGCGGCGGGCACTTCGATCATCGCGCCTACCGGCATGTGGGCGTCGAAGCGCAGGCCTTCGCGCGCCAGATCGCGTTTGATGTCGTTCAACAGCCGGAGCACCTGCTGCAGCTCGTGCAGGTTGGTGAGCATGGGCACCAGCATGCGTACCGGGCCCAGTGCCGAGGCACGCAGGATGGCACGCACCTGGGGCACGAACAGATCGGCCTCTTTGAGGCACAGGCGTACACCACGCAGGCCGAGCGCGGGGTTCGGACCGGCAAACTCGCTGAACGGACCCACCGGTTTGTCGGCGCCCAGGTCGAGGGTGCGGATGGTGAGCAGCCCGCCGCGGGTGCGGCGCAGCATCTGCCGATAGGCGTCGAACTGTTCCTCCTCGTCCGGGGGCGTGCTGCGATTCATGAACAGGAATTCGGTACGGAACAGGCCCACGCCGGTGGCGCCGGCGCGGCGCATGGCGGTGACGTCTTCCGGCAGTTCCACGTTGGCGTGGAGCTCGATGGCCACACCATCACGGGTGATGGCGGGTACGTCGCGCAGCTTGCGCAGCTCATTGCGGTGACGACGCTCGGCCTGCTGACGGCGCCGGTAATAGACGATGTCCGCATCGTTGACGCCGGCGAGCAACACGCCCTGTGCACCGTCCAGCACCACCAGTTCGTCATCACGCACGGTCTGGTCGGGGTGGGGCACACCCACGACGGCAGGGATGCCGAGGCTGCGGGCCAGAATGGCGGTGTGCGACACCGGACCACCGCGTTCCGTGGCGATGCCGGCGATGTTCTGGTGATGCAGCAGTACCAGTTCGGCGGGTGAGAGCTCGTCCGCTAGGATAATGCGCCCGTCTTCGCCGCTGGCCTCCAGGCGCTCGTGGCGATCCTGGTCCAGCAGGATGTGCTGGACGCGGCGTACCACGTGCTCCACGTCGTCACGGCGCGTGCGCAGATAAGGATCGTCCATGGAATCGAACACGCGCACCACGGCATCCTTTTGCAGCTTGAGCGCCCACTCCGCATTGCATTGGCGCGTGCGGATGATCTCCTCGGTGCCCGTACTCAGGGTGTGGTCCTCGAGCATGAGCAGGTGGGTATCGATAAACGAGGCGATGTCCTGTGGGGTGTTTGCGGGAATGCGTTCACGAATGGAGCGCAATTGCTGCTTGGCACCTTCAAGGGCAGTGCGGAAGCGGCTGATCTCGTCCTCGACCAGGCGCGCGGGGAGGGCGTACTCGGGGACTTCTATCTGCCCATGCTGGATGATGCGGGCCTTGCCGATGGCCGTGCCCTTGGAAACGCCGATCCCGAGCAGCGCGACTGCCATGGGCGTGTCCTCAGGCTTCCTCGCCGAAGCGCTGCTGAATCAGCTGCTCGAGCTCGGCCAGGGCTTGCTGTTCGTCTTCGCCGCTCACGTCGAGCACCACGGTGGTGCCGCGCGCGGCGGCAAGCATCATCACACCCATGATGCTCTTGCCATTGACGCGCCGACCATTGCGCGCCAGGTGCACGTCACTCTTGAAGCGGGAAGCCAATCCCACGAACTTGGCGGCGGCCCGCGCATGCAGGCCGAGTTTGTTGATGATGGTGATTTCCTTGCTGAGCATGTTGGCCCTTAGTGGGGGCGCGGCTGTTCGCCGCAGTGCAGGACGCCGGCACTTCCGCCGGACAACGCTTTTTCGGCGAGATCGCTCAGGTTCAGGTCGGGGTAATTGAAAACCCGGAACAGCATGGGCAGGTTCACACCGGCGATGACCTGGACGTTTTTCTGTTCGAGCAGGCGGCAGGCGATGTTGCCCGGCGTGGAGCCATACATATCCGTGAGCACCAGCACGCCATCACCGCTGTCCAGGCTGCGGGTGAGTTCGCGGGCGCGTTTGACCAGTTCGTCCGGATCCACGTCGCGCGACACCGCGAGCGCCTTCACCGGCAAGGGGAGGGTGCCCAAGGTCCCGGCGGCCGTGTCGAGCAGCACCTGCCCGAGCAGGTCATGGGCGATGATGAGTACTCCCACTTTCATGACAGTTCCCGATGTCTGGTCAGCACCCGCATGTTCCGGGCGCGAAAATGTTGGGAGAGCCGCTCCGTAAAGTATACGGAGCGGTGCTGGCCGCCTGTGCATCCTACGGCAACCGTCATGTAGCTGCGGTTGTCTGCTTCGAAACGGGGGATCCAGGTGGTCAGGAACCCGGAGATGTCGTTGAACATTTGCTCCACCAGCGGATCGCGGGTCAGGAATTCTATTACTTCGGGTGAGCGGCCGGTGAGGGCGCGCAACTGAGGGTCCCAGTGCGGGTTGGGCAGGCAGCGCACGTCGAACACGAAATCCGCATCCACGGGGATACCATGCTTGAAGCCAAACGACTCGAACAGGATGGACATGCGCCCACCCGGATTCTGACCCAGCCGATCCCGCACCAGTTCACGCAGCTGATGGATGTTGGTCCGGCTGGTGTCGATGGTGAGGTCGGCGCGCGAGGAGATGGGGTTCAGTAGTGCCCGTTCCTGCCGGATCGCCTCGGTCAGCGGTGTGTTGCCGCGGGTGAGCGGGTGCATGCGCCGGGTTTCGGAGAAGCGGGTGATGACCACCGCGTCCTCCGCATCCAGGAAAATAACGTGCGTCTCGACGCCGGCGGCGTGGAGCTGATCCAGAAGCTCAGGAAACACGCTGAGGTCGTTGGACAGGTTGCGGGCGTCGATGCCCACCGCGGCGTTGCTGTAGTGCTTGGGGCTGCCGAGCAGTTCCTGGGCGAAGGCAGGCAGCAACGCCACCGGCAGGTTGTCGATGCAGTAAAAGCCCAGATCTTCCAGGGCATAGAGCACGGTACTCTTGCCCGCGCCCGAGATGCCGCTGACGATGAACAACTTCACGCCCGTCCTCCGTGGCGGACGGCATGGGGCGGGCCCTTGGGGTCCCGGTTCGACGCACAGTTCATGGGGTTTCCGAATTCATGACCTGCCGTTGATGCTCGATGAAGTCCGCGGCTGCATCATAGCCGTTGTGAAACAGGATCTGACTGCGTGCGGCCGCCTCCACCAGTACCGCCAGGTTGCGGCCCGGCGCCACCGGCAGCTGGATCTCCGCCACTTCCACTTCCAGGATTTCACGCGTGTGGCGGGTGCCGTGCAGACGGTCCAGCTCCAGCCCCTCGGGAGCGATGGGCGTGAGGTTCACCACCAGGCGCAGGTTCTTGCCTTTCTTGATGGCGCTGTCGCCGAACATGGCGCGGATGTTGAGCACGCCCAGGCCACGTACCTCCAGGAAGTCGCGTAGCAGCTCGGGACAGGCCCCGTAGAGGGTGTCGGGCGAGGTGCGCGAGAACTCCGGTGCGTCGTCGGCAATGAGCCGATGACCGCGGGAGATGAGTTCGAGTGCCAGCTCGCTCTTGCCCACGGCGCTCTCACCCGTGAGCAGCACGCCGATGCCCATCACGTCCATGAACACCCCGTGCAGGATGATCTTGTCCGCCAGCATGGCCGACAGGTAGTAGCTCACGTGATCGATGAGCTTGTCGGTGGCGAGGCGCGAGGCGAACAGGGGGGTGCCGCCGGCCTCGGCGCGGGCGATGAATTCGGCGGATACTTCGTGGCCGTCGGTGATCACCACGGCGGCGCTGGCCGGAGAGAACAGCGAGGCGAGGGTGTTTTCCCAGGCGCCCGTGTCCAGGCCGGCGAGGTACTCGAATTCGGAATTCCCCAGCACCTGGATACGGTGCGGGTGAATGAAATTCATGTGGCCGATGAGGGAGATGCGCCCCGGCTCCGTGCCCGGAGGGACCAGGGGCTGCTCACCGTGGCCGTGGCCGGCCAGCCATTCCATTTCAAGGCGGCGGGCATAGCTCGCGTTCAGCTTGGCCAGGGTGACCGTTGGGGCGGTCATGTTCAGGCCGCCTTCGGTTGCCAGGCGTCGATGAGCGACTTCACCGCCTCGGCGTCGGCCGCCTCGCGCAGCTTCCGCCGCATGTCGGCATCGCTGAACATCTCCGCCAGATGGGCGAGCAGCTCCAGATGCTCGTCGGTGGAGTGTTCCGGGACCAGCATGGCAAACAGCAGGTCGACCGGTTCGCGATCGACGGCATCGAAGTCCACACCGCTTTTCAGGCGCACGAAGGCGCCCACGGTACGGTCGCTGGTCTTGACGCGGCCGTGGGGCAGGGCCACGCCGTGGCCAAGGCCGGTACTGCCGAGGCGTTCACGCGCCAGCAGGCTGTCGAACACCTCGGCTTCGCCAAGCCCGGTTTCCCCGCGCGCTATCAGTGCGCTCACCAGCTCGAGGGCGCGTTTCTTGCTCGTGGCTTCGGAGTCGCAGGCGATGCGGTCGACGGTGATGAGATCGGGCACGCGCATAAGTACCGGCCTGCGGCTTTATTCGAACGCCTGCTTCAGGCCGCTCTCACCGCGGTGGTCCGTGACTTTCTCCTTGTGTTTCTTGATTTGGCGGTCGAGCTTGTCCACCAGAGCATCGATGGCGGCGTACATGTCTTCGTCCACACAGTCAGCGAACAGGTCGTTACCGGCAACGTGAATGGTAGCCTCGGCTTTCTGGCGCAGCTTCTCCACCGACAGCACCACGTGGGCGTTGGTGAGGTGGTCGAAGTGGCGTTCCAGTCGGCTCAGCTTGTCGCTCACATAGGCGCGCAGGGCGTCGGTGATCTCCACGTGATGACCGGTGATGTTGAGTTGCATGGCGTTTCCTTCTGGGGGTTTGGGCGCCTAGGCCAGGCGCTTGCGTTCGTTGGACGGTGGAATGGCCATCGCTTCACGGTATTTGGCGACTGTGCGGCGGGCCACGTTGATCCCCTGGTCGGAGAGAATTTCGGCGATCTTGCTGTCGCTCAAGGGTTTGGCGGGATTTTCCTCCGCCAACAGCTTCTTGATCAAGGCCCGGATGGCGGTTGACGAGCATTCGCCGCCGCTGGCCGTGGATACGTGACTGGAAAAGAAGTACTTCAGTTCGAAGATTCCACGCGGAGTGTGCATGTACTTACGCGTGGTCACGCGCGAGATGGTGGACTCGTGCATGCCGACGGCTTCCGCGATGTCATGCAGCACCAGGGCGCGCATGGCCACCTCCCCGTGTTCCAGGAAGTCGCGCTGGCGTTCCACGATGGTACTGGCCACCTTGAGCAGGGTCTCGTTGCGGCTTTGCAGGCTCTTGATGAACCAGCGGGCCTCCTGCAGCTGGTTCTTCATGTAGGTGGAATCGCTGGCGCTGTGCACCTGTTTTGCCATGTTGGCGTAATGGGTGTTGATGCGCAGCCGCGGTGCCGCCTCGGGATTGAGTTCCACCCGCCAGCGGTTGCTGCGCTTGTGCACGATCACGTCCGGCACGATGTACTGGGGCTTGCTGTCGCTGATATGGCCACCCGGGCGCGGGTTCAGGGACTGAATGAGGCGGATCACCTGGGATAGCGGTCCGTCCTCCAGCTTGAGGCGGCGCTTGAGCTGGTTGTAGTCGCGCCCGGCGAGCAGGTTGAAGTGTTCGGTCAGTGTGCAGCGGGTTTCGGCCAGCCAGGGGGTGGTCGCCGGTAACTGCTTGAGCTGAATGAGCAGGCTCTCGCGCAGGTCGCGCGCGGCGACGCCAGGGGGGTCGAAATTCTGCACGACGTGCAGCACCGCCGTGACCTCGTCCAAATCAACCTCCAGCTCGCCCGGCAGGCCCTCGTGGATTTCCTCCAGGGGCTGGCTAAGGAAGCCGTCCTCGTTCACGGCGTCGATGATGGCCTCACCGATGAGGCGGTCCTTGTCTGACAACGAAGCGATCGCGAGCTGCCACAGCAAATGGGAACGGAGGCTTTCAGGGGTGCTGTCGCCCGCCTCGAAGTCATGGTCTTCGTGCTCGCCTGTGGAGGCCGGGCCGGTGCTGATGTTTTCGAACACGTCGTCCCAGGCACTGTCCACGGGGAGTTCATCGGGCATTTCGGCCTGGGCCAGTTCCAGATCCGCTTCGCTGTCGCCGTATTCCTCGCTGGTGGGGCCATCGTCATCGGCGCCGGCGTGCTCCGGCTCGGAGGGTAGTTCCAGCTCATCACCGCTTTCCTCCTCCAGGTCGAGCATGGGATTGCTTTCGAGGGCCTGTTGGACTTCGGTGCGCAATTCCAGCGTCGACAGCTGCAACAGGCGGATCGCCTGCTGGAGCTGGGGCGTCATGGTGAGGTGTTGGCCGAGGCGGAGTTGCAGCGACTGTTTCATGGTGTCATTTGCCCGGGCCTGTGGCGACATATCCCCGCGGCCCGCAGGGACACCAGTCTACCGCATTTTTCATGCCGTCTGGCGTGCTCGACGGCATCACAGTTGAAAGTGCTGACCCAGATAGACTTCCTTGACTTTCTGGTTTTCCATGAGTGATTCAGGTCGGCCTTCGGCGATGACGCCGCCCTCCGAGAGAATGTAGGCACGTTCACAGATGCGCAGCGTTTCGCGCACGTTGTGGTCGGTGATGAGTACACCGATGCCGCGTTCAGTGAGGTGATTGACGATGCCCTGGATGTCGATCACGGAAATCGGGTCGACGCCGGCGAAGGGTTCGTCCAGCAGGATGAAGCGCGGCTCGGTGGCCAGCGCCCTGGCGATTTCCACGCGCCGGCGTTCGCCGCCGGAAAGGGCCATGCCCAGGCTGTCGCGGATAGGGTGGATGTGCAGTTCCCCGAGCAGGCCGTCCAGGCGCTGTTCGCGCTGCTGGGGCGTCAGGTCCTTGCGGGTTTCCAGGATGGCCATGATGTTGTCGGCCACGCTCAGCTTGCGGAACACCGAGGCTTCCTGCGGCAGATAGCCGATGCCGAGGCGTGCACGCTCATGCATGGGCAGGCGGGTGAGGTCCTGGCCTTCCAGGGTGATGCGTCCGGCATCCGCGGGCACCAGCCCCACCACCATGTAGAAGCACGTGGTTTTGCCCGCGCCGTTGGGGCCGAGCAGGCCCACCACTTCGCCGCTGTCGATGTGCAGTGAGACGTCACGTACGACCGTGCGTTTGCCGTAGCGTTTGCCCAGGTGTTCTGCGGCCAGCCGAACCGGTGTCATGGCGTATTGTCGTTCTGCGGGTGAATGATGGCGCGCACCCGGCCTTCGCCGGCCGCCTGCACCCGATTTTTGTCGGATTCGTAGCTGATGCGTGGGCCTGAGAATTCATCCCGGCCCTGCCACAGGTGTGCCTCACCGATGAGCTCCAGCAGGGCCTTGTCGCCCGTGTACTCCACGCGCTGGGCCTGGCCGCGCACATCCTCCTGCGCGTTGTCGGGGCGTTGCCGGAAGGTCACCGGGGCGCCGGTGGCGACCACGCGCTGCACGCCCTCGGTCGCACGGTGGACCTCGACCCGCTCGGCGGTGACGTGCAGGCTGCCCTGGGTGAGCTCTACATTGCCTTCGTAGGTGCTGATCTTGCTCGTCTCGTCCACCGTCACCCGATCCGCCTGGATGTGAATGGGTTGCTCGCGATCACTTTGCAGTGCCGCCACGGGCGCCGCCAGCAGAGCGAAAGACAGAGCGAGGGGGAGCTTACGGCGCATAGGTCCCCCGCACCTGCGACTTGAGCACCAGACGCTCGTCCGCCAGGGAAAGCTCCATGCCCACGGCCTCCACCGTACGGTTGTCGCCGCGGTAGGTGATCGGGGCGTCGGTTTCGGCAAAGCGCTGTTCCGGGTAGATCTGCAAGGTTTCAGTGAGGATTTCCTGGCTGCCGTTCAGTTCACGGTTGATGCGCACGTCGCCCTCCAGGAACAGGCGTTGGCCTCCCTCGGTCATCCGGCCGCGCGCCGCATAGGCGTGCCAGGGGGCGGGCGCTTCGTGAACGGCCAAATGCGGGCGGTCGATCAGCGCGCTGTCGTCATGGGCATAGTGGGTGAGCCGGTCGGCTTCCAGGCGCTGGGTGAGGCGACCGTCGAGACCGGTCTCGCTGGCCACCACACCGGTGATGAAATAGTCAGGACCGGTCCCTGCCCGATCCGGGCGCGGTGCCCGCTCCGGTTCGCGGGTGAGCAGCACGCTCGCCAGCGTGAGCACGGCGGCGGCCAGCAGCAAGGGCAGGGCGCGGCGTTTCATTGCAGGTATTTGGCCATCTGCGCGGACAAGGTGCCCTGGGCCTCCATGATGAGCTCGCACAGGTCACGGGCCGCACCCCGACCACCCCCGTTGGGGGTGATCCAGTGGGCATGACGCTTGGCGAGCTGATGGGCGTCCTGCACCGCCACCGCAAAGCCGGCGCGCAGCATCACCGGCACGTCCACCACGTCATCGCCTACATAGGCGACCTGGTGGGGCGACAGGCCGAGCTTGGCGATGAGCTGCTCGAAAAACGGCAGCTTCTCGACGCAGCCCTGATACACGTGCTGGATGCCCAGGTTCTCCATGCGATGGCGGACCACCTGCGAGGTGCGACCGGTGATGATCGCGATCTCCACGCCCGTCTCCAGCAGCATCTTCATGCCATGCCCATCCCGGGAGTGAAAGGCCTTGTACTCCTGCCCGTCATCACCGATGAACAGACTCCCGTCCGTGAGCACCCCGTCCACGTCGAAGATGACGAGACGGACGGCGGCGGCTTTTTGCATGAGGTCTTGCATCGGCTAATCCCAACCTGTTTCACGAAAGTCCGCAGATGAACGCAAGCGGACATAAGGCGAAAAGCATTGACCACGGGGGACACGGGAACACGGGGGGAAATCCATCAACGGTTACCCTAACGTAGGAGCGCCCACCGGGCGCGATGGACTGCCGAAGCCGCGGCCGTCATGTCGCCCCATCGCGGCCGGTGGCCGCTCCTGCAGAAAAATCGATTTTCCCGTGTTCCCCGTGTTCCCCGTGGTTAAGCTTTTCTTTTCTCTCTTCGTCCGCTGTCGTTCATATACGGACAGAGCTCCTTTAGACCACGCCCGCGCGCAGGAGGTCGTGCATGTTGAGGGCGCCCACGAGGCGGCCATCGGCGTCCACCACCGGCAGGGCATTGATGCGGCGGCTGTCCATGATTTGCAGCGCCTCGGCGGCGAGCAGGCCTTGCTGCACGGTGAGGCAGCCGCGCTTCATCACGTCGCCCACCGCAAGGGTGTGGATGTTCACCTCACCGTGGTCGAGCAGGCGGCGCAGGTCGCCGTCGGTGAAAATGCCGGCCGCGCGCTGGTCCGCATCCACCACGACGGTCATGCCCAGGCCCTTGCGGCTCATTTCCACCAGGGCGTCGGACAGGGGCACCGATGCGCGGACCTGGGGCACGGCATCGCCGGTGTGCATGATGTCGTCGATGCGCAGCAGCAACCGGCGGCCCAGGGAGCCCGCGGGGTGGGATAGCGCGAAATCCTCGGCGGTAAAGCCGCGCGCCTCGAGCAGGGCCACGGCCAAGGCGTCGCCCATCACCAGAGTGACCGTGGTACTCGACGTGGGGGCCAGACCGAGCGGGCAGGCCTCCTTGGCCACGCTGACGTCCAGCACCACGTCGGCGGCCTGGGCAAGGCGTGAACGGGCCTGGCCCGTGAGGGCGATGAGCGGCACCCCGAGGCGTTTGATGATGGGCAAGATGGTGAGGATTTCCTCGGTTTCGCCCGAATTCGACAGGGCGAGCACCACGTCCTTGGCCGTGATCATGCCCAAATCGCCGTGGCTTGCTTCACCCGGGTGGACGAAAAACGCCGGTGTGCCGGTGCTGGCCAAAGTCGCAGCAATCTTGCCGCCCACGTGGCCCGATTTGCCCATGCCGGTCACCACCACGCGGCCTTCGCAGGCCAGCATGAAGCGGCAGGCACGCGCAAAATCGCCGTCGATGCGCTCACCCAGGGTGAGAACGGCCTTCGCCTCGGTGTCGATGACGGCGCGGCCCAGTTCACACAGCCGCCGGTTGTCGATGGTGCGGGGCATCAGGCTTCCGGGTATCCCAGTTCGCCCAGCTTGGCGGTGATCTGCTCTCGGGACAAGCCCGTCCCGGTCACGGTGACCTGGCCACCCTCGATGACGACCTCGACGTTTGCCACGCCCGGGAGCGCTTGCAAGCCCTTTTGCACATTGGCGACGCAGCCGCCGCACTTGATGTTTTTCACTGTGAAGATTTCGGTTTCCATGGCATTCACCTGGATGACGATAACAGACACTTGGGACCGACCCGGGCATGAACCCGGTTCAGGGGCCGTATTGTCCGGGAAGGCACCGGCACGCGCCAGCACCCGACCGGGGGTATTGTCACGGGAGAGGCTAGCTGCCTGCGAAATAAAGCGCCGCGACGTAGGCGGCAAACCCAATCACCAGCAGCAGGCCTTGGAGGCGGTTGACGTGCCCCTGGCGCCGGAACCCATAGGCCATGGCGAACACGGCGAGGGTGATCACGATCATCACCGGGTAATCGCGCTCAAGCACGCCCGGCGGCACCAGTCCCGGGGCCAGCAGGCCGGGGAAACCCAGTACGGCCAGCAGGTTGAACATGTTGGAGCCGAGCACGTTGCCGACGGCGATGTCATGTTCGTTCCTGAGGGCGCTCATTACCGAGGCGGCGAGTTCAGGCAGGCTGGTGCCGATGGCCACCACGGTGAGTCCGATCACCAGTTCGCTGATGCCCATGGCCAGGGCCACTTCCACGGCGCCCCATACCAGCAGGCGCGAACTCAGTAACAGCAGCACCAGACCGGCCGCCACCCACAGCAGGGCGCGCCCGGTGCCGACACCGGACGGGATCTCGGCCTCGAATTCGTTTTCCAGCGGATCCGCCTCGTGGTTGGCGCGTTCCCGCAGCCCCAGGCTGGTCACCCAATAGATGATGAGCACCAGGGCACCGAGCAGCAGCGCCCCGTCGAGGCGGCTCAGTTCGCCGTCCACGACCAGCACCAGGCTGAACAGCATGATGGCGAACAACACGGGGAATTCGCGCCGCAGGGTTTCCGAGCGCACGGCCAACGGCGCGATCAGGGCGCTCACACCAAGCACCAAACCCACGTTGGTGATGTTCGAACCGATGGCATTGCCGATGCCCAGGTCCGGGCTGCCTTCCCAGGCGGCGACGGCGGAAACCACCATCTCCGGCGCCGAGGTGCCGAAACCGACGATGGTCAGGCCGATGATAATGGGGGAAATACCGACGTTGCGGGCGACGGCGGAGGCGCCGAAAACGAAACGATCGGCGGCCCAGACCAGCAGGACGAAGCCGGCGACGATGGCAAACAGGGGCAGCAGCATGGAACTTTTCGTCTCGTCAGGGTTGGGTGGGCAGCGGGTCCTGGTCGTCGAATTCTTCATCGAAGATGTCGAATTCAGGCGGCGGTGCGCCGTCGTACACCAGGTTGCGACGATGCTGGAGATAGGCCTCGCGGGTGAATACGTAAGGGTCCAGCGCGGCCTGCTCGAGCAGGCGTGAGGCGCCCAGCAGTTCGGCGCGCGTATCGACGGCGTTTACACTCACCGCGCCCCAGTAGGTGGCATTGTCGGCGGCGATGGCCGCCTTCGGATCCACATACCAGGCGAAGACGGTGCCGGAACCGTCGCGCACGTTGCTCGGGCCGAGCAGCGGCAGAACCAGATAGGGGCCGGGGGCGACGCCCCAGTGGCCAAGGGTCTGACCGAAATCTTCGTTGTGCTTGGGCAGGCCGAGGGGCGTGGCCACGTCGACCAGCCCGAACAGGCCCACGGTGGTATTCCACACGATGCGCGAGAAATCGGCACCGGCCTGGCGCGGCTTGGCCTGCAGCACGTCATTGACCAGCACCAGCACGTCGCCAATGTTGGAGAAGAAGTTGCTCACGCCGGTGCTGACAAAGCCCGGCACCAGGTCCTCGTAGACCTCGGCCACCGGCTTCATCAGGTTGCGATCCACGGCGTCGTTGAAACGGTACACCGAGCGGTTGACCTGCTCGAAAGGGTCGTGCTCCTCCGGCGGCGCCTGCAGGGTCGCGCAGCCGGACAGGAACAGGGCAGTCAGGGCGAGTGTGGCGATGCGCATCAGCGCGCCTCCGTGCGTGTGCTGCCGCAACGGGTGCAGCGCCAGCGCGTGACGAGACGGCCGGACTTCACGTCGAAGGGCCGGTCGTTGACGACTTCCCATTTGTGAAAGCCGCTGCGGCACAGGGTCTTGCCCTGATGGCGCGCCTGCGGTTTCGGTTTCTTGAAGGGGACGATTTCGCCCATGTGCAATCTCGCCTGACAGCGGCGTGGGCTATCATCGGCCCTCGCGTCCATCTCCATTTTCAACAGCATGACACTTTACCTTGCTCCCCACGGCTGGGACCACCCGGGTTGGGCCGGCGAATTCTACCCGGATGATCTCCCGCCTGCCTGGCGGCTGGCTTATTTTTTCCATGCGTTCGATACGGTGGTGGTGCCCGCCGGGGTGTGGCAGGGCGCGCCCGATGCGACGGGCTGGTGCGAGGATAGCCCTTCCACGGCGCGGTTTTTTCTTGAATTGCCGGGGTCCCTTGACGCCGCCGAACGCCTGCTGGCGGCGGCACCGGTGCTCGGCTCGCGCCTGGTCGGCCTGGTGGCGACCCCGGCTCAGTCGCCGCAGGACCTGGCCTGGTGGCGTGCGCGCCTGCCGCTGCCTGTGGCCGGCGGCGACATGGGGCTGGCTACCTGGCAAGGCCCCGCAACGGATCTGCGCGCGTTGCGCGAACGCATGAGCACGCTGGCACGGCGCGGGCCGGCTTTGCTCCTGTTCCAGGGTGAGCCGCCCGACCTTGACGCGTTGCGTGCGGCACGCACGCTTGCCCAACTGCTCGGGCTGCCAAGTTGACGCCGGGAAACAACTTCCCGACACTGTGCGCCGTCTGCACAAGAAGTCACCATGGAAAATCCTAACAACAACGGGATGCTGGCGGAGATCCGCGGCCTGCGCTTCCAGCGCGGGGCGCGCATGATCTTCGACGGTGTCGATCTCGATATCCGCCGCGGCAAAATCACCGCCATCATGGGCCCCAGCGGTACCGGCAAGACCACCTTGCTGCGCCTGCTCGGCGGCCAGCTCAAGCCCCTCTCGGGCAGTATCCGCGTGGACGGGCAGGAGGTGCCGCGGCTCAAGACCGGTCCGCTGTACGCGCTGCGCAAGCGCATGGGCATGCTGTTTCAGAGCGGTGCGCTGCTGACCGATCTCAGCGTGTTCGAGAACGTCGCCTTTCCACTGCGCGAACACACCGATCTTCCCGAGAGCATGATCCGCGATCTGGTGCTCATGAAGCTGGAGGCCGTGGGCCTGCGCGGCGCGCGCCATCTGATGCCCAGTGAGTTGTCGGGCGGCATGGCCCGCCGCGTGGCGCTCGCACGTGCCATTGCCCTCGACCCCATGATGATCATGTACGACGAGCCTTTCACCGGGCAGGACCCCATTTCCATGGGCGTGATCCTGAAACTCATCCGCCACCTCAACGACAGCCTCGGTCTCACCAGCATTGTGGTGTCCCACGACGTGGCGGAAACCGCAGCCATTTCCGATTACATCTACTTGCTGTCGGAAAGCCGCGTGGTGGCCCACGGCACCCCGGAGGCGCTGAAGCACTCGCATTCGGATTGGGCGCAGCAGTTCATGCAGGGTGCGCCCGACGGTCCCGTGCCGTTCCATTATCCGGCGCCCGATTATCTCGACGACCTGCTCGCCGGAGGAGATGCCGCATGATCAACCTGCTGGGCGAGCTGGGGCGCCGTGCACTGGCTTTCTTCGAGCGCCTCGGGCGTGGTCACCTGTTGCTGCTGGCACTGCTGTGGCGTCAGCCGGCGCTGCTGCCGCGCTTCGGACTGGTCATTCAGCAGGTCTATTCGGTGGGGGTGCTGTCGTTACTCATCATCCTGGTGTCGGGTCTGTTCGTCGGCATGGTGCTTGGTCTGCAGGGCTACAACATCCTGGTGGACTTCGGTGCCGAGGAATCGCTGGGCA
Source organism: Gammaproteobacteria bacterium (assembly GCA_041687015.1). Lineage (GTDB taxonomy): Bacteria > Pseudomonadota > Gammaproteobacteria > Thiohalomonadales > Thiohalomonadaceae > JALOAT01. The sequence goes on along the minus strand of JAWLCT010000007.1, from coordinate 49,088 downwards.
CGGTGGTGTCCCTCACCCTCATCCGTGAGCTCGGACCGGTGGTGACCGCGTTGCTGTTCGCGGGCCGCGCCGGCTCGGCACTCACCGCCGAGGTGGGCCTCATGAAGGCCACCGAACAGCTCTCCGGTATGGAAATGATGGCGGTGGATCCCATCAAGCGCGTGCTCGCGCCGCGCTTTTTGGCTGGCGTCATCAGCATGCCTCTGCTGGCGGCCATCTTCAGCGCCGTGGGCATACTCGGCGGCTATATGGTGGGCGTGGGCCTGCTCGGCGTGGACGAAGGCGCCTACTGGTCGCAGATGCAGGCCAGTGTGGAGTTTCACGAAGATGTGCTGAACGGCATCATCAAGAGTGTGGTGTTCGGCGTGGTCGCTACGTGGATTGCCGTGTTCGAAGGTTTCGATGCGGTGCCCACGTCCGAAGGCGTAAGCCGTGCCACCACGCGCACCGTAGTCCACACCTCGCTTGCCGTCCTCGGCCTGGATTTCATTTTGACTGCACTGATGTTTGGAGAATGACTCATGGCCAACCCGCGCATCCTGGAGATCTGGGTCGGTGTGTTCGTGGCTGCCGGTCTCGCCGCCCTGTTCATGCTCACCATGCGGGTGAGCAACCTGAGCGGGGTGCTCGATGACGGCGGTTATCTGCTCACTGCACGCTTCGAAAACATCGCCGGTCTCAAGGAACGTTCACCGGTGACCATGGCCGGGGTGAACATCGGGCGGGTGACTAAAATTGGTTTCGATCCCCGCACTTACCAGGCCATCGTGACCATGCGCATCAATACGCGGTTCGACAACCTGCCCAGGGATACCAGCGCCGCTATTCTCACCGCCGGACTGCTCGGCGAGAAATACATCGGCATGGAACCGGGTGGATCCGATGAAGTGCTCAGGAACGGTGACGAAATCGAGCTCACCCAGTCTTCGTTGGTGCTCGAGCAACTCATCGGGCAGTTCCTGTTCAGCAAAGCCGCGGGGGACAATCCATGAGCGTGCGTCAGGCATGTGTGGGATTGCTGCTGACCCTTGTGCTGGCGGCGAGTCCCGCCCGGGCGCAGGACCCGCAGGAGGCGCAGCAGTTGGTGCAGCAGACGGCCGACCAGGTGCTCGAACGCCTGCAGAAAGATCGCGAACGGCTGCAGGCCAACCCTGATCTCATCTATCCCCTGGTGGAAGACATCGTACTGCCGCATTTCGATTTCAGCCGCATGTCCCAGTGGGTGCTCGGGCGCCATTGGCGGACCGCCGACGCCGCCCAGCGCGAGCGTTTCACCCGTGAGTTCCGTGACCTGCTGGTGCGTACCTACGCCAAGGCCCTGCTCGAGTACACCGATCAGAGCATCGAATACCTGCCCTTGTTGGCGGACGAGAGCGCCGAGCGTGTGGTGGTGCGCACCCAGATCGTGCAAAAGGGCAGCGCCTATCCCATTCCCATCTACTACAACATGTACCACCGCGCGGACGGCTGGAAGGTGTACGACATCAGCGTCGACGGCGTGAGTCTGGTGAGCAATTACCGCTCCTCGTTCGCGAGTCAGATCCGCGCCGGCAGTATCGATGACCTCATCGCCAAGCTCGAATCCATGAACCGTAAAGGGGGGCAGGGTGGCTGAGGCACAGTTCGAGCCGGTGGCCGCGGGCCGTTACCGTGTCGGCGGCGAGATGGGATTTGCCAGTGTCAGCGCCCTGCTGGAATCCAGCCTTCCGGCCTTCGCCAGCGCCGAAGCGGAGCTGGAGATCGACCTTTCCGGGGTGTCGCGCGTCGACAGTGCCGGGCTGGCCCTGCTGGTGGAATGGCTGCGCCGGGCCAAAGGACAGAGCAAGACCATCGTCTTTCGCCACATCCCCGACCAGCTGCGCGCCATCGCCCGTGTCAGCGATCTCGAGGGCATCCTCCCCGTGGAGACGGCGGCGGGTTGACGCATTGACCATGGAGCCATGGGGGAAATGCGGGGCGTTGCCTCTGCGTGGCCCCCGAGGTTCTCGCTGATTCCCCGGTATCGGCACACAGTCCTGGTGAGGCGTGGGTTACAAATCCGGTGCCTGAGGGTATGATTTGCGGCTCTTCAGGCACTCGGGGACGCGCGATGGAGCCGATCGAAGTACAGAATCTCATCCAGCAGGGGCTCAATGGGGTCACCGTCCAAGTCACCGGGGACGGGAGCCATTTCGAGGCCGTGGTGGTTGGTGAGGTGTTCGCCGGCCTCAGCCCGGTGAAGCGTCAGCAGGCGGTTTACGGCACCCTGGGCGATCGCATTACCAGCGGCGCAATCCATGCCCTCACCATCAAGGCCTACACCCCCGACGAGTGGGAAAAGGCGCAAAAGCTGAAGATTTCCTGATTTTCCTTCTCGTGCCCGCATGCTGCGGCGCGGATTTGGGGTGCCCATCGTTATATGGATAAGTTGATCATCACCGGGGGCGGTCCGCTCAGCGGCGAGCTGCGCATCTCGGGCGCAAAAAATGCCGCGCTGCCCATCCTTGCCGCGACGTTGCTCGCCGACAAACCGGTGACCGTGTGCAATGTCCCGCACCTGCAGGACATCACCACCACCATGGAACTGCTCGGCCAGATGGGCGTGTACCTGGTGGTCGACGAAAAACTCAACATCGAGGTGAACGCGGCCACCATCCGCGATTTCGTGGCGCCCTACGAGCTGGTCAAGACCATGCGCGCCTCCATCCTGGTGCTTGGCCCCCTGGTTGCGCGCTACGGTCGCGCCGAGGTTTCCCTGCCGGGCGGCTGCGCCATCGGCACCCGTCCGGTGAATCTGCACATTCAGGGACTGCAGGCCATGGGTGCGGACATCTCCGTGGAAAACGGCTACGTAAAGGCCCGTGCCGAGCGCCTGCACGGCGCCAAAATCGTCATGGACATCGTCTCCGTGACCGGTACCGAGAATCTGCTCATGGCCGCCGCCCTGGCCAAGGGCACCACGGTCATCGAGAACGCGGCACGCGAACCCGAGGTGGTGGATCTGGCCAACTGCCTGAACACGCTGGGTGCCCGCATCGAAGGCGCCGGCACCAGCACCATCACCGTCGAAGGCGTGGACAACCTGGATGGCGGCCGCTATTCGGTTCTCCCGGACCGTATCGAAACCGGCACCTATCTGGTGGCTGCGGCACTTACCGGTGGCCGGGTGAAGGTGAAGGATACTGACCCGACCTTGCTCGATGCCGTATTGCTCAAGCTGCGCGAGGCCGGCGCGGAGATCGAGACTGGTGACGACTGGATTTCGTTGGATATGAAGGGGCACCGCCCCAGGGCAGTGAGTGTGCACACGGCGCCTTATCCGGCATTCCCCACGGACATGCAGGCCCAGTTCACCGCCCTGAATGCCGTGGCCGAGGGCACGGGGGTGATCACCGAAACCGTGTTCGAGAACCGCTTCATGCATGTGCAGGAATTGCAGCGCATGGGGGCGGACATCCGGGTGGAGGGCAACACCGCCATCATCAACGGCAAGCCACGGCTTACCGCGGCGCCGGTGATGGCTACCGACCTGCGCGCCTCCGCCAGCCTGGTGCTGGCCGGCCTGGTGGCCGAGGGTGAGACGGTGGTGGATCGCATCTACCACATCGATCGCGGCTACGAGAGTATCGAGGAAAAGCTGGGGCAGCTGGGTGCGCGCATTCGCCGTGTCCCTGATCGCCTGTTTCAACGCAACGCCGTACGCGACGTGATGCCATGACGGATACCCTGACCATTGCCCTGTCCAAGGGCCGCATCTTCAAGGAGACGCTGCCGCTGCTTGCACATGCCGGCATCGTCCCGAAGGATGATCCTGAAACCAGCCGCAAGCTGATCCTGGACACCAATCAGGACGACGTGAAACTGGTGATCATCCGCGCCACCGACGTGCCCACCTATGTCGCCTATGGCGCCGCCGACGTGGGCGTCGCCGGCAAGGACGTGCTCATGGAGCACGGCGGCGAAGGCCTGTACGAGCCTCTTGATCTGGACATTGCCCGCTGTCGCCTCATGGTCGCCGGCCGCCCCGGTCCGGAGCCGCGCGGACGCCTGCGCATCGCCACCAAGTTCGTGAACATCGCACGCCGTTACTACGCCGAGCAGGGCAAGCAGGTGGAGGTGATCAAGCTCTACGGTTCCATGGAACTGGCGCCGCTGGTGGGCCTGGCCGATCGCATCGTCGATCTGGTGGACACCGGCAACACCCTGCGCGCCAACGGTCTGGAGCCCCTGGAACACATCGCCGACATCAGCTCGCGCCTGGTGGTCAACCGCGCCTCGCTGAAGATCAAGCACGCACGCGTGAAGGCCTTCATCGACGCCGTCGCCGATGCGGTCGAACAGCGCCGTGGCATGAAGGACTGAAGAAGAATAACCACGGGGGACACGGGGAACACGGGGTAAGAAACCGGATTTCCCCGTGTCCCCCGTGTTCCCCGTGGTTAATGCTTTTTTTCGATTCAGGAGCACCGATGATCGCCCGACTCGATTCCCAAAGTGCCGATTTCTGGCAGAAGTTGGAGCAGTTGCTCGCCTGGGAGGGCGTTTCCGACGACGCGGTCAACGCGACGGTGCGCGAAATCCTGCATGCGGTGAAGACCCATGGCGATGCCGCCGTACTCGAGTACACCAACCGCTTCGATCGCATGAACGCGACCTCGATGGCCGAACTGGAGATTCCGAAGTCCCGTCTTGCCGAGGCCTTTGCGGCCATTCCTGCGGCCCAGCGGGAGGCGCTGGAGTTTTCCGCGCAGCGCGTGCGCGCCTATCACGAACACCAGAAGCAGTCGTCCTGGAGCTACACCGAAGCGGACGGCACAGTGCTGGGCCAGCAGGTGACGCCACTGGATCGCGCGGGCCTGTACGTGCCGGGCGGCAAGGCGGCGTATCCGTCTTCGGTGCTCATGAACGCGCTGCCCGCCAAGGTGGCCGGTGTGGGCGAGCTCATCATGGTGGTGCCGACGCCGGGCGGCGAGGTGAACGAACTGGTGCTTGCTGCGGCGCATGTGTGTGGCGTGGATCGGGTGTTCGCTGTGGGCGGTGCCCAGGCCGTGGCCGCGCTCGCCTACGGCACCGAGACCATTCCGCGCGTGGACAAGATCGTCGGCCCGGGCAACATCTTCGTGGCCACCGCCAAGGGCATGGTGTTCGGCACCGTGGGTATCGACATGATTGCCGGCCCATCCGAGATCCTGGTGGTGTGCGACGGCAAGACCGATCCGGATTGGATTGCCATGGACCTGTTCTCCCAAGCCGAGCACGACGAGGATGCCCAGTCCATTCTGGTGAGCCCGGATGCCGCTTTCCTCGACCAGGTCGCGGCCAGCATCGAAAAGCTGCTGCCTACCATGGAGCGTCAGCCCATCATCGAGAAATCCCTCGCTGCACGCGGCGCGCTGGTCCAGGTGAAGGACATGGACGAAGCTGTGGTGGTGGCCAATTACATCGCCCCCGAGCATCTGGAATTGTCCGTGGAAGATCCCCAGGCTTTGGCTCCGCGCATCCGTCATGCGGGTGCGATTTTCATGGGCCGTTATACGGCCGAGGCCGTGGGGGACTACTGCGCCGGCCCCAACCACGTGCTGCCCACCTCGCGCACGGCCCGTTTCTCTTCGCCACTCGGCGTATACGATTTCCAGAAGCGTTCCAGCCTGATCTTTTGTTCGGCGCAGGGGGCGGCCACGCTCGGTCAGGCCGCCTCGGCCATGGCGCGTGGCGAGGGCCTCACCGCCCATGCACGCTCCGCCGAGTATCGGCTTCCCCGCAAGTAACCCGACAGGCGCTCAACTGAGCGCCTGTTCCATTTCATCCAGCAGCGCCTGTGCCTCTTCCGGCAGCGTCTGCGCGCGCGTGCGTTTTGACAGCATCAGCAGATGGTCGTCTTCCTGAGCCAACGCGGACATTGCTGCCTGCTCGCCCTCCAGCAGCTGGCGCATGCGTAGCGCCAGTTCGCCGGCGATTTCCCGTTCCGGGTCCGGTGTGTCGGGCAGGTCGCCCGAGGCGCGGATGAAGGCAGCAAGCGCATTTCCCCAATGCTCCCGCTGGCCCGCCTGGGTAATCAGGCCGGGCGCGTAACGGGGCAGGTGTCGGGCGAGGGTGCGCCGGTGATGGGCCGAAGCGAGCAGCGCGGCGCGCAGTTCATTCAACATCGCCTGGGCTTCACTGCGCAGCACGACGCGCCCTCGCCGCCAGATAGGCTTCCGGCACGAACACCGGCAGCACACCGGGCAGAACCTCGAAATGGGCTGGGGTGGAGGTGGTGAGCTCGCCGTCCGTATCCACCGGCATGGGATGGGGGGTGTGCAAAGTGACCCGCTTGCCGTGCAACAGGAGGACGTGTGGCGTCTCGGCATGTTTGCCGCGGCGGAGGGTCGGCACCAGCCGCAGCAACTGTCGCATGGGTTGCGGCGGGATGCTGTAGAGAAACAACTGTCGGTCGTCCACCTCCGCCTCCGCCGCCACGGGCGTTCCGCCGCCGTGATAGCGCCCGTTGCCCACGGCGATTTGAATGGCTTGTACTTCCAGATGTTCATTTTCGCTGTCGATGCGCGCCCGGAACGGGCGCAGCCGCGTGATCTCGGCGGCTGCGGCGCGCGCATAAGCCAGGAAGCCAAAGCGCTGCTTGAGCTCGGGCGTGACGCGCCGCGTCACTCGGACACTCAGCCCGATGCTCGCCACGTTGAAGAAGTAGACGCCATTCACGCGTCCCAGATCGATGGGATGAATGCGCCCTCCCACCACAACCTCCATGGCGCCGGCCGGATCGGGCGGGATGAGCAGCGTACGGGCGAGGTCGTTGGCGGTCCCCAGGGGCAGGATACCCAGCGGCCTGCCGCAGCCCAGCAGGGCCGATGCCGCCACATTGAGGGTACCGTCACCGCCCCCGACGACTATCACGTCCGCACCGGCACAGCCTTCATCGATCATCTGCGGCACGCGCTGCGCGTCGGCCGTGACCGAAGCGTCCACAGAAAAACCCCGCTCCAGCAACAAACGCACCGCCGCGTCCACACCTGCAATACCGGCGCGGGCGCGCGTATTCGCGACCAGCAGGGCGCGGGGCATCGGATCACCTCTGCAGAAACCGCGCAGTGGATGCTCATCATGAGTGTAGAGCGACCACGGGAGCTGCCGGGGGATAGGAATTTTCGTGAGCCAACTCAAGCGCTTTCGCGAAGGCAGCGTCACCAAATACCGGCGACCATTGCAACGAGGCCTGACAGGGAGGTGGCCATGCGTGCCCCTGCAATGCTGTTCACGCTGCTCGCGCTGCTCGCGGTGCTCGCCTGTTCCGCCGGAGCGCAGGAACGCGGCGAGCCGGATACCGCAGGACCGTTTCGTGCTACCGAGATCATCGGCAAGGAAGTTCAGAATCCCGAGGGGGAGCGCTTGGGGCAGGTGCGCGAGATCGTACTCGATGGCGCGGGGCGGGTGCGTTACCTGGTGCTTGCCTACGGCGGGTTTCTACACATGGGGGACCGGCTTACTGCCGTCCCTTGGGATGTTGCACGGCCCGCACTGGCCAGGGACCATCTGGTGGTCGCACTCAACCGCGATACTCTGGTCGAGGCACCCACTATCACGGCGGATGTGTGGCAGGACGGTGATACGCGCTGGATAGCGCGGGTGGAGCGCTATTACCGGGTTCGGCGCGCCACCGCCGCGGTGGCCGACTTCGCCACCCTGGACGCTGACGATGACGGCCAGTTGACCCCCGCCGAGGTGGAGCCCATGGTCGCACTCCGCGACCGGTTCAGACTGTACGATCAGGACGGAGACGGCGTGCTGAGTCGCAGCGAATTCAGCGTCTTCGAAGCCAACGAACAACCCGTCCCGGCCCCGTAGAATCCGTGGGGTCAGAATCCGTGGGGTCAGAGTCAATTGAAAAAGGTGGTCAGAGTACTCTGACCCCATTGGTTTGTTACGGGCGCTGGAGTCGTTCCTCGAGGATGCTCTGCTGCATCTGATCGAGCATCAGGCGGGCCGTGTCGAGGGTGGTGGTGAGCTGCGCGCGCTGGGCATCGGAGAGGGTGCCGAATTCTGCCATCACGGCCATGTCGCGCAGGGCGAAAGTGAGCAGGTTGGTCACTTCGGCCATGTCGCGCACCCGGGTGGGGTCCGTGAGGTGCTCGCTCAACAGCATCTCGCCAAGATCCTGGGTGATGCCGCGGGCCTGGGTCATGGCCTGCTGGAGTCCGGGGGGCGGTTGTGCCGAGCCGGTGCCGGTCCAAAGCAGGAACAGCGCGCAGGCAGAGGCCAGGAGTGTCGTTCGCATGGCGGCGGCTCCCGAAGGCTTTTCCGAACTATAGTCCGGCGCCCCACGGGGCCGCGCCGCGTCAGGCCGGGGGTTGCAGTGGGCGTTCGCCCGCCTCCGCCTCGATAGTTACCGCGCGCCCGTCGCGCACCACCTCGATACTCACGCGGCTGCCGGGGCGGCTCTGGGCGATGAGGTCGAGGGCGGCGGTCACGTTGTTGACCGGTCGGCCCGCAATGGTGCGAATGACATCGCCGGGCTGCATGCCGGCTTTGTCCGCCGGGCCGGACTTCAGCACCCCTGCGACCACCACGCCTTTTTCCCCCTTCATGCCGAAGGATTCCGCCAATTCGGGGCTGAGGTCCTGGATTTCGATGCCGAGCCAGCCGCGGCTCACGTGCCCGGTTTCGATGATTTGTTCCATGACACCCCGTGCGATGGCCACCGGGATGGCGAAACCAATGCCCTGAGAGCCACCCGTGCGCGAGAAAATGGCCGTGTTGATGCCCACCAGTTCACCGGCGGCGTTGATGAGCGCGCCGCCGGAGTTGCCCGGGTTGATGGCCGCATCGGTCTGGATGAAGTTCTCGAAGGTGCTAATACCCAGCTGGGTGCGTCCGGTGGCACTGACAATGCCCTGGGTGACCGTCTGGCCCACACCGAAGGGATTGCCGATGGCCAGGACCACGTCGCCTTCGCGCAGGTCTTCGGAGCGGCCGAGCACTACCGTGGGGAGGCTGGACAAGGACACCTTGAGCACCGCCAGGTCCGCCTCTGGGTCGGTACCGACCACGGTGGCTGCCGCCGTGCGGCCGTCGCGCAAAGAAACCTGGATCTCCTCTGCGCCATCGATCACGTGATTGTTGGTGAGGATGTAACCCTGGGGGCTGATGATCACGCCCGAGCCCAGGCTGGTCTCGAGGCGCCGGCGCGGTACTGCGCCCAGGCTGTCACCGAAGAAGTGCCGGAATACCGGATCGTCGAACAGCGGATTGGCGCGCTCTTGCACCATCTTGCGGGTGTTGACGTTGACCACCGCCGGGGCGGCGATACCGACCGCATCGGCGAAGGACAGCCCACCCGTGCGCGTACGCTCGCCCGCAGGGGCCTCCAGGACCTGTACCGTGGGCGTGCCCAGCTCAAATATCTCCGGTTTCCACAACAGCAGCAGAAAGGCGATTGCGAGTCCGATGGTGATGGATTGGAAGAGAAACGTGAGGCGGCGGTACACGGCCATCGTTTATCCTACGGTCGATGAAGTGACCATCTTAACTGAACGGGCCACCCCATGGTGAATCTGCGCGAGTTGGTGGCGTTCTGCGACGAATTCCTCGAGAGCGCCCGGTTTCAGGACTACTGTCCCAACGGCCTGCAGGTGCAGGGACGGGAATCGGTGCGCAGCATCGTTTCGGGCGTAACGGCGAGTCAGGTGCTCATCGACGCGGCCATCGAGCGGCGGGCCGATTTGCTCCTGGTGCACCACGGTTATTTCTGGCGCGGTGAAGATCCGCGCGTTATCGGCATGAAAGCCCGCCGCCTGGGTGCCCTGCTGCGTAACGACATCAGCCTGCTCGCCTATCACCTGCCACTGGACGCCCACCCGGAGCTCGGCAACAACGCCCGCCTCGCCGCCGATCTGGAACTGGCCGTGAGCGGCCGTTTCGGACCCGCAGAGGTGGCCATGCACGGGGAAACTCCGGCACCCGAGAGCGGCGAATCCTTCGCCGCGCGGCTCGCCCGCCAGTTGGGGCGCGAGCCCTTGCACATCCCTGCTGATCGGCCGATCCGGCGCGTGGGCTGGTGCAGCGGAGCAGCCCAGGACTATCTGGAGCACGCCGCCGCATTGGGCCTCGATGCCTACGTGAGCGGCGAAATCTCCGAGCGTACCTTCCACACCGCACGCGAATTGGGCATCCACTATTTCGCCGCCGGCCACCACGCCACCGAGCGGTATGGCGTTCAGGCCCTGGGCGAGCTGCTGGCGGGCCGTTTCGGACTGGTTCACACGTTTGTGGATGAAGCGAACCCCGTCTGAAGCGTTCTTGACCTGCTTCCTTGCTTTGTACGAGAATCCGCGGTTAATTTCGTAGAAGTTCATAACTATATTTGCAAATTCGAAAGCAGAACTGTTCGCATTGCGGATGGATTCTGAAGCGTTTTCTTGGTTAGGGTCATTGGGAGAGGTTTGATGAGCAAAGAAGGCGTTGACAAGGGCCGGCGCCGCGTCCTCACCGCGCTCACCACTGTGGTGGGCGGTGTGGGAACCGCGTATGCCTTGGCTCCATTTATCCTGTCCATGCAGCCGAGCGCTCGCGCACAGGCCGCTGGCGCCCCCGTCGAAGCCGACGTCAGCAAGCTCGAACCCGGTCAGATGATGACCGTCGAGTGGCGCGGCAAGCCTGTGTGGATCGTGCGCCGCACTGAGCAGAACCTGAAGGATCTGCCTTCACTCGACGGCGAACTGCTGGATCCGGCGTCCGAAGACACCCAGCAGCCGGAGTACTGCAAGAACGGAAACCGCTCGATCAAGCCTGAGTACGCGGTGATCGTCGGTATCTGCACCCACCTGGGCTGCTCGCCCACCTACCGCCCCGATATCGCGCCGGCGGACCTGGGTTCTGAGTGGAAGGGCGGCTTCTTCTGCCCCTGCCACGGCTCCCGCTTCGATTTGGCCGGTCGTGTCTATAAGGGCGTTCCCGCCCCGAAAAACCTCGAGGTGCCGCCGTATAAGTTCCTGGCCGACACCCGAATTCTGGTCGGCGTAGACGAAGGAGCGGCGTAATGAGCAACATGATGACCCAAGTCCTGGGCTGGGTGGACGACCGTTTCCCGCTCAGCAAGATGTGGAAAGAGCACCTTTCCGAGTACTACGCACCGAAGAATTTCAACTTCTGGTACTTCTTCGGTTCCCTCGCCATCCTGGTGCTGGCCATCCAGATTGTCACCGGCATCTTCCTCACCATGAACTACAAGCCGGACGGCGCCCTGGCGTTCGCGTCCGTCGAGTACATCATGCGTGACGTGGATTACGGCTGGCTGATCCGCTACATGCACTCCACCGGCGCCTCAGCGTTCTTCGTGGTGGTGTACCTGCACATGTTCCGCGGCTTGATGTACGGCTCGTACAAGAAGCCCCGCGAACTCATCTGGATCTTCGGCTGCCTGATCTATTTGGCGCTGATGGCCGAAGCCTTCTTCGGTTATCTGCTCCCCTGGGGCCAGATGTCCTACTGGGGTGCGCAGGTCATCGTGAACCTGTTCTCTGCCGTGCCCTTCATCGGCGAGGACCTGTCCCTGTGGATCCGCGGTGACTACGTGGTATCCGACGCCACCTTGAACCGCTTCTTCGCCTTCCACGTGATCGCCGTGCCGCTGGTGCTGGTCGGCCTGGTGGTGGCCCACATCCTCGCCCTGCACGAAGTGGGTTCCAACAACCCCGACGGCGTGGAAATCAAGAAGAAGAAGGACCCGGTCACCCACATTCCGCTGGACGGCATCCCCTTCCACCCGTACTACACGGTGAAGGACATCGTCGGCGTGGTGGTGTTCCTGATGTTCTTCGCCGCGGTGGTGTTCTTCGCGCCGGAGATGAACGGCTTTTTCCTGGAGCACCCCAATTTCGAGCCGGCTGACCCGATGAAGACGCCTGCGCACATCGCGCCGGTGTGGTACTTCACGCCGTTCTACGCCATGCTGCGCGCCGTGCCGTCCATCGCCGGCTCCGCGTTTCCCGGCGTGGTGGTGATGGGGGCGGCCGTGGTGATCCTGTTCTTCCTGCCCTGGCTGGATCGCAGCCCGGTGAAGTCCATCCGCTACCGTGGCCTGTGCTTCAAGGTTTTGCTGGCCCTGTTCGCGGCCGACTTTGTCCTGCTGGGCTTCCTCGGCATGAAGCCGAGCACCGACCTGTTCACGTTGATCGCCCAGCTTGGCACCATCTACTACTTCGCGTTCTTCATCGCACTCGCGTTCATTCCGAAGTTCGAGAAGACCAAGCCGGTTCCGGAAAGGGTGACCCAATGAGAAAGCTGATCATTGCATTCGTATTCGCCGCTCTTCCCGGTCTGACGCTCGCGGCCGGCGGCGGTTTCCACCTGGACAAGGCCAACGTCGACCTGTCCGACACGGCCTCGCTCCAGCGCGGTGCCAAGCTGTTCACCAACTACTGCCTGAGCTGCCACTCGGCGCAGTACATGCGCTACAACCGCATGGGCCGCGATCTGGGCCTCACGGACGAGCAGGTTCAGCAGAACCTCATGTTCGCTGGCGATAAGGTGGGCGACACCATGAAGGTGGCCATGCCCGTCGCCGACGCCAAGGCCTGGTTCGGCGCGCCGCCGCCGGACCTGTCGGTGATGGCCCGTGCCCGTGGCGCCGACTACCTGTACACCTACCTGCGCACCTTCTACGTCGACGAGAAGCGTCCGTTCGGCGTGAACAATGCGGTGTTCCCGGACGTGGGTATGCCCCATGTGCTGTGGGATCTGCAGGGCGTACAGAAGGCCGTGTACAAGGCCGAGAAAGCCGCCGACGGTTCGGAGAAGCAGGTGCTCGCCGGCTTCGAACTCGTACAGCCCGGCAAGATGACGCCGGCCGAGTACGATGAGGCCGCGCGCGACCTGGTGAACTTCATGGTTTACCTGGGCGAACCGGCCCAGCTCCAGCGCCAGCGCATGGGCTGGTGGGTGCTCGGTTTCCTGGCAGTGTTTTTCGTGGTCGCGTATCTCCTGAAGAAGGAGTACTGGAAAGACGTCCACTGATGGACCTGGGGCGGGGCCGGCAGGCCCCGCTCCAACCATTCTGAGCCGGGGCCTCGCCCTGGTTTTCGCTCGTAAGGACAGGAGACTCCGATGGTCCTTTCTGTCAGCCGGCGCTCAGGAATAACGTTGTTTTCGGGGCGGTCAGACGCCTACAGTCACCAGGTTCGCTGGGTGATCGCCGAGAAGGGCATCGAGGCCGAGATCGTCCAGGTGACGCCTTCGGCGGTTCCCGAAGACCTTGCCGACATCAACCCGTACGCCTCTGTGCCCACGCTGGTGGATCGTGATCTGGTGCTGTACGAGCCCACGGTCATCCTGGAGTACCTGGACGAGCGCTTTCCCCATCCCCCGCTGCTGCCTGTGGACCCGGTGTCGAGGGCGCGCAGCCGTCTAACCCTGGCCCGCATCGAGAAGGAACTCTACAGCCGTATGGCCATTATCCTCTCGAGTAACGGCGGCAAAGCCGCCACGGCCGCACGCAAGGAGCTGACTGAGGATTTGCTGGTGCTCAGCCCCGCGGTCCAGAGCAGCCCGTTCTTCATGAGCAACGAATTGACGCTGGTCGACTGCGCACTCGCACCGCTGCTCTGGCGTCTGCCTCAGATGAAGATAGAATTACCTGCACAGGCCAAGGCCCTCGGCGGTTATGCCGCGCGCCTGTTCAAGCGCCCATCCTTCCGTCTCAGTCTCACCGAAGCCGAAAAAGAGCTTCGTGGCTGAGGAATTCCGGCCCCGACCCTTGGTGACCGATGACGCCCAGCCGACCGTATCTGCTCAGAGCCATTCACGAATGGATTGTCGACAACGATCTCACGCCGCACATCCTGGTGGACGCCGCCGCGCCTGGCGCAGTGGTGCCGCAGCAATATGCGGAGGACGGCAAGATCGTGTTCAACGTGGCGCCAAGGGCGGTCAAGGCGCTGCAGATGCGTAACGACGCCGTGGAGTTCGAAGCGCGCTTCGGCGGCAGCCCGATGCATGTGTTCGTGCCCATCGCCGCCGTGCTCGCCGTTTACGCGCGCGAAAACGGTAAAGGCATGATCTTCTCCGACGAAGAGGGCACCGAGCCCACGCCGCCGGACGATCACAGCCCCGAAGACACCAAACCCAAACGCCCGTCCCTGCGTATCGTGAAATAACGCCGGATCGGCTGCGCATAGCCGTCAGACACCGTTTTCAATCGCCTGCGCGGGACCTTGCCGGCATCGTTGACGGTGAGGGGCGAGACAGTGGTGCCGTCGTAGGACCAGGCGTGATGCTTGACGGTGAAGCTGTGCCAATTGATCGCCAGGTCCGAATTCCTCACCCAAGCGATAGCGCGTCTGTTTCGTCAGCGGCCGCTTCGCCCTGGGGATAGGCGCGCACGCCGTACGCACCCCCCAGCGAAAACTTCTCCGAGGAGTCGAGGTTCTTTTGGGCAGCCTCGGCTCGACGCCGTCTCGACCGAAACCCGCAGAACCCTGAACCTGTGGAGCGTCGGCGTGAGCGGCGATCCCGCGGACGGGTTCGGTGGCGGCGGCGTGATCCGCTATGCCGCAAGCCTGGCCGCCGGCGATCTCGATTTGGACGCCACCAGCGCCGCACTCGATGCCGAAGGTCTGCGCTTGGCAGGCAGCTATTCAAAAGCCACCTATCATCTCGTCCGCCTGCAACAGCTTGCCGGCAAACTTGATGCGAGGATGCAACTGTCCGGGCCCAGAATGCGGCGCATCCCTCGCGGTCGGCCGTGAAGGGCGGCATCAATCCGTATTTGCGATGTGTCGGGTGCGATTGTGCCCTGTCGGGTAGGACCGCAGGCGCGGATCAGGCTCGGTTTCCTGGCCCCCGCGGGGCGGAAGCTTTTTGCCGGGGTTGAGGATGCCCCTGGGGTCGAATTGGGCTTTGATGGCATGCATCAGTCCAAGGGCGACGGGATCGAGTTCGCGGCTGACGAAGTCGCGCTTTTCGGTGCCGATGCCGTGTTCGCCCGAGAGCGTGCCGCCGAGGCGCAGGACCAAATCGAAGACGTCGGACAGGCAAGGTTCCGCACGTTCCATTTGCAGGGCATCGTCCGGATCCACCAGCAGGTTCACATGGATGTTGCCATTGCCCGCATGACCGAAATTCACGATGGTCACGCCGTAATGGGCCGACAGCGCGGCCAGCCCGTTGATGAGCTCGGGCATGCGTGAAACCGGCACGACCACGTCCTCGTTGATCTTCTTCGGCGCCACATTGCGCAGGGCAGGGGAGAGGGCCTTGCGCGTCTCCCAAAGGCGCACCACCTCCGCCGCATCCCGCGCCGAACGCACGTCCAGGCAGCCATCGCCAGCGGCGGCCTCGGCAACCGCCGCCACCATCGCATCCAGGCAGGCCTTCGAGCCGTCCACTTCGATCATGAGCAGGGCGCCGGCATCGGTTGGCAGTTCCGCCTGGGAATAGCGGCGCACCATTTCAACCGCCGCGGCGTCAATGAATTCCAATGCACAGGGTGTCACGGGCTGGCCCATGATGCGGGTCACGGCACGGGCGGCGGCTTCCATGTCGGCGTAAACGGCACGCAAGGTGGCCTTGGCTTCGGGCAAGGGTGTGAGTTTGAGGGTGGCTTCGGTGATGATGCCCAGTGTGCCCTCCGAGCCGATGAGCAGCCGTGTGAGGTCGTAACCCACCACGCCCTTGGTGGTGAGTACCCCGGTGCGCAGGGCCTCGCCGGTACCGGTGACCGCCTGCAACCCGAGCACATTTTCGCGGGTGGTGCCGTATTTCACGGCGCGCGGACCGGCGGCACCGCAGCCGAGATTACCACCCACCGTGCACACGGCCGCGCTGGTGGGGTCGGGCGCCCAGAAGAAGCCGTGGGCTGCAGCGGCCTGTTGAACTTCCTGGTTGGTGACGCCGGGCTCCGCCACAAGCAGGCGATTGGCCGGATCCACGCGCACGATGCGGCGCAGGCGTTCGAGGCCGAGCACGACGGCACCGGCGACGGGCACCGATGCGCCGGCGGTCCCCGTGCCCCGACCGCGCGCCACCACAGGCACGCCGGCCTCGTGACACAGGCGAACCACCTCGCACACGCTGGCGTGATCGGCGGGCAAAGCGACCGCACCCGGCAGGGCGTGACGCCGACTATTGTCGTAGCCGTAGGCCCAGCGGTCGGCGGGCGCGGTCAGCAGCGCGCCGTCACCGAGCACCTGCGCCAGTGCGTCGAGGAACGGGCGCGGCAGGGTGTCGAGCGCGGATTGATCGTTCAATGTGGTTTCAGACCTGTTCGCCGAACAGTTGCAGATCGATGAGATCGCACAGGCAATGGATCACCAGCAGATGTACCTCCTGCACCCGCGCCGTGGCCGATGCCGGCACGCGGATTTCAACGTCGTCATCGCGCAGGTGATCGGCCAGCCGTCCGCCATCCTTGCCAGTGAGCGCAATCACGTGCATGCCCTTGGCATGCGCTGCGTCAACCGCGTTGATCACGTTGGGAGAATTACCGCTGGTGCTGATGGCGAGCAGCACGTCGTCGGCCTGGCCGAGCGCACGCACCTGTTTCGAGAAGATTTCGTCGAAATGGTAGTCGTTGGCGATGGACGTCACCGTGGAGGCATCGGTGGTGAGCGCAACGGCCGGCAAACCGGGCCGCTCACGTTCGAAACGGTTGAGCATTTCGGACGAGAAGTGCTGTGCGTCGCCTGCCGAGCCGCCGTTGCCGCAGCTCAGGATTTTCTTCTCGGAAAGCAGGCACTGCGCCATGCGCATTGCCGCTATTTCGATGGCCGGGGTGAGGAGTTCGAGTGAGGCGCGCTTGGTCTCAATGCTGTGCTCGAACAGCTGTCTGATTCGTTCCTGCATGGGTCTCCCCGTTACACGTGCTCGAAAGCGTTCTGAATCCAGTCGATCTGCCATCCGCCGTCGGGCGCGGGGCTGACCGCCACCACATCGAAGCGACAGGGACCACGCGCGGCGTTTGGATGGCGTTGCAGATAATGTTGGGCCGCGGTGATGACGCGTTGCTGTTTGCGCCGGTCCACGCTCTCCGCCGCCCCACCGAAGCGGTTTTGGCTGCGATAGCGTACTTCCACGAACACGTGCGTCGACGCCTCCAGCATGACGAGATCTATCTCGCCCTGGCGGCAGCGGAAATTGCGCGTCACGGTCGTGAGGCCACGTCCTTCCAGATACTGCCGTGCGGCCGCTTCCGCCTGATCGCCCAACGTCCTGGAGGCGCTGGTCATCTCACGGGGTGCGGGTTCCCGGCACGCTCTCGTCGAGCGCGCGGGGGCGGCCGGCGTTGAAACGCGCCCACGCAATGCTGCGGCGCAAGCGATTGTCCGCGTCCACGCGCAGGATACCGGTGCCGCCCTCGAAGCGTTCTTCCGGATAGCGTTTGAGCAGGCGCAGATAGGGGATCACGTTGTATGCGTCGGTGCCCAGTGCGACCAAGCGGCGCAACTGCCCGTCATGACGGCTGAGGCTGGCGGGTTGCAGGCCGTCCAGCACCCAGGGCATGTCACCGAACATCACGCCATCCATATCGCGGTCCAGTTGCGGCGCGACGGTGCCCGAAAACAAATGCGAGGTGCTGTACACCGGCAGGCTCGCAGCGTGATGGAAATTGAGCTGCGGTTTCAGCAGGCGCACCTGGCGGGGGAAGCCCGCGAGGAAGATGAAATCGATGTCCTGGCGGCGCCGTGGCGTGAACTCGAGTCGCACGCCGAGGGTCGCCACCAATTGCCGATGACGGCGATCGCTGGCGTCCAGCGCCAGCAGATTGCGCAACGGTGCCGAGAAGTCGTTTTTCTGAGCATCGTAGCTTGCGGTCGCCACGACCTCTCCACCCAGCTCGCGCCAACGTTCCTCGAAGGCTTCCGTCAACCGGCTGCCCCAGGGGCCGGCCGGCGCGATGACGGCGGCCCGCGTCAGGCCGTCGACCCAGGCACGTTCTGCCACCTGCTCCGCCTCGTCTTCGGGTACCAGGCCGAACTGATAGAAGTTGTCAGGCCCGTTGCGTTCACCCACATTGAGGGCCATGGTCGGGACCGGCAGCGACCAGCGCGAGGCGATGGCGTCCACTGCGTCCTTGGTCAGTGGTCCGATGATGAATTCGGCGCCGTCGGCCACGGCCTGTTCGTAGGCGGCATTGGCCTGGCGCGCATCGCCGCCGGTGTCGTAACTGCGGATGGAAATCTGTTCGCGTTGCCGGTTGGCAAAATGCGCAGCGAGTATCCCATCGCGCACCGCCGCGGCCGCCTCGTGGAAATCTCCCTCGAAGGGCAGCAACAGGGCAATGCGGGCGGGCGGGGCCATGGTTTCCTGGCTGCGCGTCAGCAGTTCACCGAGGATGGCCTCATGGACCGGATGCCGCGGAAACAGGCGTTTCCAGTTGACGAGCTGCGCTTCCAGTTGCGGGGTGGTGTGCAGTGATTTGCCCATGCGCACGAGGTCCATCCAGCCGCTTAGCACGTCGGGCGGCGCGGTCTGCAGGGCGAGCAACACGGACACGGAGAGCTGGCTCAGGCTGTCCCAGATGGCGCGCTGATTGGCGAGAATCGCCTCCGGTTCGCTCAGGAAGGGTTCGCGCATGACCCACTCGCGGGCCGCTTCCAGGTGGTTACCCAACTGCTGGTAGGCAAGGCCGCGCAACTGGTGGTAGTCCGCCAGAAAGGCCGGTTCCGTGGACGGGGTGCGCAGTCCGTCGAGGACGAGCAGGGCGCTTTCCGCATCACGGCGTTTCAGGGCGATGCGTGCTTCGGCCAGTTGCATGCGCGTATGGCCGCGCGCGTCCATGCCGAGCGGATCGATACGGGCGAACAGCTGCGCGGCCTGGGGCACCAGGTCCGCCTGCAGCAGTGCTTCCACGGCACTGAGCCGGTAATCCTGGCGCAAGGGCGGCTGAGCCTCGGCGGCGAGGCGTTCGAACAGCGAGGCGGCGCGCTGATAATTGCCGGACTCCAGCGCACGGTAGGCCGGCGCCGCATCGGGGCTGACACCCGGGCGCGGGGCCACGGACGGCGTGGCGCAGCCGGCGAGCAGCAGAATAATCGGGACGAGACGTAGGAGCAGACGCATCGGATGGGGAACGGGGCGGAGCGAGTGTGGTAGCTTTCCGATTTGAATTGCCAAGTATCTTGTCCGGGAGCTTGTAGTGTCAATTGAAAAAGGCACGCTTTACGTGGTAGCCACGCCCATCGGCAACCTGGCGGACCTGAGCCCGCGTGCCCGTGACGTGCTTGGCACTGTCGACGTGATCGCCGCGGAGGACACGCGACATACCCGTGGCCTGCTGAACCATTTCGGTATCGACCGGCCGCTGGTATCTCTGCACGAGCACAACGAGCGGCGTGTGCTCGAGGATCTGGTGGCGCGCCTTCTGGCCGGCGCCAGTGTGGCACAGGTCTCCGATGCAGGCACCCCACTGGTTAGCGATCCGGGCTTTCATTTGGTCAGGGCGGCGCAGGAAGCCGGCGTGCGCGTCGTGCCCCTGCCCGGGCCCAGTGCCGTGCTGGCGGCCCTGGCAGCCGCCGGCGTACCCACCGATCGTTTCGTGTTCGAGGGATTCCTGCCGGCCAAGGAGGGCGCCCGCCGCAAGCGCCTGGAAGCGCTGGCCAGCGAGCCGCGCACCCTGGTGTTTTTCGAAGCGCCGCATCGAATCGCCGAAACACTCGCCGATCTTGCCGCGATCTTCGGTCAGACACGCGAGGCGGCGCTTGCCCGCGAACTGACCAAGGCCTTCGAGACCATCCGGCGCGCCCCCTTGGGCGAGTTGGCCGCCTGGGTGGCGCGGGACGCGAATCAGCGTCGCGGCGAAATAGTCCTCGTCGTACACGGTGCTCCTGGCAGCGAAAGCGAACTGGACGCCGAAGCCCTGCGTGTGCTCAAACTCCTCGCCGCCGAACTCCCCCCCCGCCAGGCCGCCGCCGTCGCCGCAGAAATCACCGGCAAGAAAAAGAACCTGCTGTACCAGGCGCTGCTTTCTATTTCAGGGCCAAAACGCGGAGAACGCGGAGGCGCAGAGGACGCGGAGAGTACGTAGTCAGGGTTCGTTATTGGGGAAAAGCGCCGGGAATCGGCATTTCCGTTCCTCCGCGATCCCCGCGCCTTCGTGTCCTCCGCGTTGAACCCGCCCTTTCACTTGCACTCCAAGCTTGAGTCGGCCCCTTCGGGCCGGTATCGTTCGCGCGGGAGTCGGCCGGGCAGTCGCTGTCCCTCCGGGGATGGAGGAAAGTCCGGGCTCCATAGGGCAGGGTGCCAGGTAACGCCTGGGGGGCGCGAGCCCACGGAAAGTGCCACAGAAAACATACCGCCTAAGCCCTTCGGGGCCGGTAAGGGTGAAAAGGTGCGGTAAGAGCGCACCGCGCGGGTGGCAACACGCCGCGGCACGGTAAACCCCACCCGGAGCAAGACCAAATAGGGGAACATGGGTGCGGCCCGCATCGTTCCCGGGTAGGTCGCTCGAGGTGCACGGTGACGTGCATCCCAGATGAATGACTGTCCTCGACAGAACCCGGCTTACAGGCCGACTCCTCCTTTTCTCTTCATGTCCTGCCTTAGCTTCCTGCGCCAACCGCTTGATTCGTTAGCACATCCCCGGTGCAGGTGATTTTCCTAACGGATCCACTCCCGCCCACCTTCGCTAAGTTACTGTTGGCAAAGCATCATTTCCCCCTGAGTCGCCTTGACACCCGCGCTGCGCGCTCCCTATAGTGTGCCGCAGGTGGTAGAAAGTGGATCAAAGTGGGAAGGAATCCGCCACCAGGGGAGTCGCGGTGTTCAGGGGAGTCAATGCACTCAGTGTCGATGCGAAGGGCCGCATGGCGATGCCCGCGCGCTACCGTGAGCGCTTGCTGGAGCGCTGCAACGGCAAGCTCGTTATCACTATCGACACCAGTGATCGGTGCCTTTGGATCTATCCCCTGCCCGAGTGGGATGCCATCCAGGCCAAGCTGGACGCACTTCCCGCCTTCAATGCCGCTGCCACACGGCTCCGCCGACTGCTCATGGGTTATGCGACCGACACGGACATGGACGGCGCCGGCCGCCTGCTGCTTGCCCCCATGCTGCGTGAATACGCAGGACTGGATCACAAAGTGGTTCTGGTCGGGCAGGGCAAGAAATTCGAATTGTGGGACGAGGCGCTGTGGAACACGCGTCGCGACGCCTGGCTGGCGGAGGGCATCGAAGATGCCTCGCTGAGCGTTGAACTTCAGAATCTGGTCCTTTGATGGTCGCCCAGGAACATAAACCGGTGCTGTTGGCGGAAGTGCTGACGGCGCTCCGACTTCGTGCCGATGGTATTTATCTCGACGGTACGTTCGGGCGCGGCGGTCACGCGGGCGAAATCCTGGCGCGCCTCGGTCCCGAGGGGCGTCTGCTCGCCACGGACAAGGACCCGGCGGCAGTGGCTGCGGCGCGGCAGCGCTTTGGCGAGGATCGGCGCTTTGAAATCGTGCGGGGGAGTTTCTCGATGTTGGGGAACCTGGTGGCTGAGCGTGGCTGGACGGGCAAGGTCGACGGCATTTTGCTGGACCTGGGCGTTTCGTCGCCCCAGCTCGACCAGGCCGAACGCGGCTTCAGTTTCCGTGCCGAAGGCCCGCTCGATATGCGCATGGATCCGGAAAGCGGCGAAAGCGCCGCGCAGTTTCTGGCGCGCGCCGACGAGGAGGACATCGCCCGCGTGCTGTTCGAGTATGGCGAGGAACGTCACGCACGACGCATTGCTCGCGCCGTGGTACGCCGGCGCGAGAACGAAGGACCGTTGCAGACCACCAGCGAATTGGTGGAACTGATTGCGCGGGCGAGCCCCACCCGCGAGCGCCACAAGGACCCGGCTACGCGCAGCTTCCAGGCGCTGCGCATTTTCATCAACCGCGAGCTCGACGACCTGGAGGCCTTTCTGCCGCAGTCCATCCACATGCTAGCGCCACAAGGCCGGCTCGCGGTGATCAGCTTTCATTCCCTCGAAGACCGGCGCGTCAAGCGCTTCATCCGTGACGAAGAGCGCGGCCCCGATGTGCCGCGGCACCTGCCGGTGGCGCCCGTGCATCATGCGCGCCTGCGCGCCGTGGGCAAGGCGATCCGCGCCGGAGAACAGGAAACCCGCGCCAATCCCCGCGCCCGCAGCGCCGTGTTGCGCGTGGCAGAGAGGGCGGGCTGATGCTACGCGCAGTGGCGTTCATCCTCGGCCTGTCCTGCTTCGGCTCCGCCCTCGCGGTGGTTTACGCAAGTCACGCGTCGCGCAAGCTGTTCATCGAGTTGCAGGCCCTGCAGGAGATCCGCGACGAGCTGGACGTGGAATGGGGCCGCATGCAGCTTGAGCAGAGCACTTGGGCCACCCACGGTCGCATCGAGGCAGCCGCGCGCGGGACCCTCGCCATGCGTCTGCCGGCGCCGGAGAACGTGGTGGTGGTGCGGCCATGAAGAAGCATGCGATCGAATCCGTGCGACCGGCACGCCTGGCCTTCGTGGTCGGTGTGTTCGGCGTCCTCACGGTCGCGCTGGTGTGGCGCGCCGTGGATCTGCACGTCTTCAATCGCGGCTTCCTTCAGCAACAGGGCGATGCGCGTGCCTTGCGTGTGGTCCCGGTCTCGGCGCATCGCGGCATGATTACCGATCGTCACGGCGAACCGCTCGCCATCAGTACCCCCGTGGATTCCGTCTGGGCCAACCCGCAGGTGTTGGTGGAACATCGGGAAGGCCTGTCCTCGTTGGCCAGGGCACTCGGCACGGAGCGGGTGGTATTGGAGAAACTGATCAACCAGCGCAAGGAACGTGAGTTCGTCTATCTGCAGCGGCATGTATCACCGGAAACCGCGCAGAAGGTCACGGCCTTGCAGCTCCCCGGCGTCGCCCTGCAGCGCGAGTACCGGCGCTATTACCCCACCGGGGAAGTCACCGGGCATGTACTCGGTTTCACCGATGTGGACGACCAGGGTATCGAAGGCATCGAACTCATGTATGACGACCTGCTGCGCGGCATCCCGGGCAGCAAGCGCGTGCTGAAGGACCGCCTCGGGCGTATCGTCGAGGACGTAGCCAGTATCAGCGAGCCCCGTCCCGGCCGTGACATCCGTATCAGCATCGATCGCCGCATCCAGTATCTCGCCTACCGCGAACTGAAAGCCTCGGTACTCCATCACCGCGCCCAAGGGGGCTCGGCGGTGGTGCTCGATACGCGTAGCGGGGAAGTGCTGGCGATGGTGAACCAACCGGCTTACAACCCCAACAATCTGCGTCACCGCGCCAGTGCCCGTGCGCGCAATCGCGCCATCACCGATGTGTTCGAGCCCGGTTCCACTGTGAAGCCCTTCACGGTGGCGGCGGCACTGGAAAGCGGTAAATTCCGCCCGAACACCATCGTGGACACGGGACCCGGTTTCCTGCGCGTGGGCAACAGCACGGTACGCGACCACCACCGGCTCGGGGCCATCGACGTCACCACCGTGCTGCAAAAGTCGAGCAATGTGGGTGCCACCATGCTGGCGCTGGCGCTTGAACCGACGGCATTGCGCAACATGCTGCACCGGGTCGGCTTCGGTTCGCCCACGGGCAGCGGTTTCCCGGGCGAAACCGGCGGGGTGCTCGCCAGCCGCGGCCGCTTCGGCGATGTGGAGCGCGCCACCCTTTCCTACGGATACGGACTCTCCGTCACGCCTTTGCAGTTGGCGCAGGCGTATACGGTACTGGCAGGCGACGGCCGGCTGCGTCCGGTGAGTTTTCTGGCGCGCAGCGAGCCGGTCGAAGGTGTTTCCGCCATTTCCCAAACCACCGTCATGCAAGTGCGCAAGATGCTCGAATCGGTCACCATCGAGGGCGGTACCGGTACCCGCGCGCGCGTGGCCGGCTATCGCGTGGCGGGCAAAACCGGCACGGCGCGCAAGGCCGAAGCCGGCGGTTACAGCCGGGACCGTTATGTGGCCGTGTTCGCCGGCATGGCGCCGGCCACGCGCCCGCGCCTGGCGATGGTGGTGGTGTTGGACGAACCGGGCACCGACGAATATTACGGTGGTGAAGTGGCGGCACCCGTGTTCGGCGCGGTGATGGCCGGCGCGATGCGTCTGCTGGACATCCCGCCCGACGACCTGCCCGTGCAGGACGACGCGCGCCTCGCGCAGGCAGGAGGTTTCCTGTGAGCGCGAGCCTGCGTCAGTTGCTGGACGACATTGCGACGGTGCCCGAGGCGCTCGAATGCACCGTCGAGGGCATCGCCATGGACAGCCGCAAGGTTCAGCCCGGCGCCTTGTTCCTGGCCTGCGCCGGCGAGCGCAGTCACGGTGCCAGTTACATGGAAGATGCTGTGCGCCGGGGCGCACATGCCGTCATTCTCGAAGCCGACGAGGCCCGGGTCGATGCCGTCGCGCTGCCCACGCGCTCGATCCCGGTCATCACCGTTCCCGAACTCCGCCAGAAGGCAGGCATCATCGCTGCGCGATTCTATGGCGAGCCGTCGTCGCGTATGCCCGTCATTGGTGTGACCGGCACCAACGGCAAGACCTCCGTCACCCAATTCATTGCCCACGCACTGTCCGTGGACGCGCCGGCCGGCATGATCGGCACCCTCGGCAGCGGCCTGGTGGCACAGCTGGAAAGTACCGGTCACACCACGCCCGATGCGGTGAGCGTACAAGCCACGCTGGCAGAGCTGCTCGCGGCGGGTGCGCGTGCGGTCGCCATGGAAGTGTCGTCCCACGGGCTTCACCAAGGGCGCGTCAACGGTGTTCGCTTCCGGACGGCCGTGTTCACCAATCTCACCCACGAACACCTGGATTATCACGGCGATATGGATTCCTACGCCGCGGCCAAGCGGCTGCTGTTCCAGATGCCGGCGCTTGAGTCCGCCGCACTCAATCTGGACGATCCCACCGGTCGTGACTGGTATGCGGAGCTGCGCAGTGGCAGGCGCTTGCTCGGCTACGGGCTCGATGCCGCGGCGGCGCCCGAGGTGCTTGGTGGTGACCTGGTGCTCGGCCCGCAAGGCATCGCCTTCAATGTCACGTCGCCGCAAGGCACTGCACGCATCGTCAGCCCGCTCATGGGCCGTTTCAACGCCAGCAACCTGCTGGCCGCGCTGGCCGCGCTGCTTCTACTGGACATGCCGCTGGCCACCGCCGCCGAGCGCCTGTCGCGCTTGCGCGCCGTGCCCGGTCGTATGGAGCGTTTCGGCGGCGGCGCGGGACGCCCCACGGCCATCGTCGATTACGCCCACACCCCGGATGCGCTGGAGCAGGTGCTCACCGCGGCACGCGATCACACGCGCGGCCGCCTGTTCTGCGTGTTCGGTTGCGGCGGCGATCGCGATCGCGGCAAGCGTCCGCTGATGGGCAAAGTTGCCGAACGTCTCGCAGACCGCGTGGTCGTGACCGACGACAATCCGCGGTTTGAAGATCCCGATTTCATAGTGGAAGAGATCACGCGCGGCATGAGCCGCCCCGCACAGGCCCAGGTTATTCGCGATCGCGCCCAGGCCATCCGCACCGCCCTGGCGGAGGCCGGTCCCGATGATGTGGTGGTGGTGGCCGGCAAGGGGCACGAGACCGAACAGCAGGTGGGCGAGCGCAGACTGCCGTTCAGCGATCGCGTCGAAGTGAGCCGCTTTTTCGGCGAGGAGGTGCTCCATGGCTGAAGGCATCCGCAGCACGCTGGTGCAGGCGGCCGCCTGGCTGGGCGCCGACTGGGTGGGCCGAAATTGCGCGTTCAACGGCGTGTCCGGCGATTCGCGCCAGATTACCCCCGGCAACCTCTTCGTCGCCTTGCGCGGCGAACGTCACGACGGCCACGAACACGTGCTGGAGGCAGCCCGCCGCGGTGCCTCGGTCGCTTTGGTGTCGCGCCGCGTGCCGGTGGCCATCGCCCAGATCCTGGTGCCCGATACACGCATCGCCCTTGCGCAGCTGGCCAGTGCCTGGCGTGCCGTGCTCGGCACGCCGCTGGTGGCGCTGACCGGAAGTAACGGCAAGACCACCACCAAGGAAATGATCGCCGCCGTGCTCGGCCAGGCGGGGCCGGTACTGGCCACGCAGGGTAATCTCAACAACGACCTGGGCGTGCCATACACCTTGTTGCGCCTGACCCGTGAGCATCGCTTCGCGGTGATCGAAATGGGTGCCAATCATCCGGGCGAGATCGGCTTTCTCACTGCTATCGCCCGTCCTGACGTCGCACTGCTCATCAATGCCGGCCCAGCCCACCTGGAAGGTTTCGGAAGCGTGGAGGGTGTGGCGCGCGCCAAGGCCGAGATCTTCGACGGCCTGCGCGAAGGCGGTATCGCAGTGATCAACGGCGATTCGGAATTCAGCCTGCTGTGGCGCACGCGCGCAGCACCTCACCGTGTGGTCGCCTTCGGCCTTGGTGCCGAAGCGGAGGTGACCGCCACCTGGCAGATGCAGGGGCAGGGCAGCGCCTTGCGCGTGCGCTATGGGCGCGGGGCGTTCGAGGCCAGTCTGGCACTGCCCGGGCGACACAATGTCATGAACGCACTCGCAGCCACCGCCGCGAGCCTCGCCTTGGGCGCCACACCTGCCATGGTGCAAGCGGGTTTGGCTGCCATGCACCCGGTGCACGGACGCCTGGAGCCGCGCCGCGGTCATGGCGGCGCGCTGATCATCGACGACACCTACAACGCCAATCCGGCGTCGCTGCGTGCCGGCATGGACGTGCTCGCCGGTTACGGCGGGCGGCGTCTGCTGGTACTGGCTGACATGGCCGAATTGGGCACTACGGGCGTCGCGCTGCACGCGGAAGCGGGCAGGGCGGCGCGTGATCTTGGCTTGGATGGTCTTTTCGCGACCGGCGAGCTTTCCCGTCATGCAGTGGAGACCTTCGGGCCGGGTGCGCAGTATTTCCCGGACCAGGCCAGCCTCATTGCCGCGCTGTTGCCGGCGTTGGGGCCCGACGTGACGGTGCTCGTAAAGGGATCGCGCAGCCGCCGCATGGAACACGTGGTAGCCGCGCTGACCGGCGCCGAGGTTTGAACATGCTATATCACCTCACCGAATACCTGGCGCAGTACTACTCGGGCTTCAACGTCTTCCAGTACCTGACCCTGCGCGCCATCCTGGGCGTGCTCACGGCGCTGCTGCTGTCCCTGTGGTTCGGGCCCTTGCTGATCCGCAAGCTCACCTTCCACCAAATCGGCCAGTTCGTGCGCGACGACGGCCCGCAAAGCCATTTGTCCAAGGCCGGCACACCGACCATGGGCGGTGCGCTCATCCTGTTTGCGGTGGCGACCGGTACCTTGCTGTGGGCGGATCTCGGCAACCGCTACGTGTGGGTGGTACTTACGGTGACGCTGCTGTTCGGCGCCATCGGCTGGGTGGACGACTACCGCAAGATCATCAAGAAACAGTCCACCGGACTGCGCGCGAAGGAAAAATATTTCCTGCAATCGCTGTTTGGCCTGGGCGCGGCGGTGGTGCTGTTCATGAGCGCCACCACGCCGGCGGAGACCCAACTCATCGTGCCCTTCTTCAAGAGCGTCTCCCTCCCGCTGGGTGCGGGCTTCGTGCTGCTCGCCTATTTCGTGATCGTGGGCACCAGCAACGCCGTGAACCTCACCGATGGTCTGGACGGGCTCGCCATCATGCCCACCGTCATGGTAGCCGGTGCACTCGGCGTGTTCGCCTACGTGACCGGCAACGTGAATTTCGCGGGCTATCTCGGCATTCCGTACGTGCCCGGCGCGGGCGAGGTGCTCATCATCTGCAGTGCCCTGGTGGGCGCAGGCCTCGGCTTTTTGTGGTTCAACGCCTATCCGGCCCAGGTATTCATGGGCGACGTCGGCGCGCTGGCGTTGGGCGCTGCGCTCGGCACCATCGCGGTGGTGGTGCGCCAGGAATTGGTGCTTTTCATCATGGGCGGCGTGTTCGTGATGGAAACGGTTTCCGTGATCCTGCAGGTGACGTCCTACAAGCTCACCGGACGGCGCATTTTTCGTATGGCGCCGCTGCATCACCACTTCGAACTGAAGGGGTGGCCGGAACCGCGCGTGATCGTGCGTTTCTGGATCGTCACCGTGGTGTTGGTCCTGATCGGCCTGGCAACCCTGAAGATCCGCTGATGACGACCCTGGGCGCCAACGCACTGCAATCCCACGCCGGCAAGCCGCTGCTGGTGGTCGGGCTCGGCAAGACCGGGTTGTCGGTCGCGCGTTGGCTGGCGCGCCGCGGTATCCCGTTCATGCTGGCCGATTCGCGGGAGGCGCCGCCGGGCATCGAGGCGCTGCGCAGCGAGTTTCCCGGCGTGGCCGTGAACCTGGGCGCCTTCGATCCGGAACTGTTCACTCACGCGCACACCATCGTGCTCAGCCCCGGACTGTCGCCCGAATTGCCGGCGGTGGCGGCGGCGCGTGCCGCCGGTGTGCCGGTGGTGGGCGACGTGGAATTGTTCGCACTGGCGGCCGATGCGCCGGTGGTGGCCATCACCGGTTCCAACGGCAAGAGCACCACCACCACGCTGGTCGGTGAAATGGCCGCACACGCCGGCAAACAGGTGCGCGTGGGCGGCAATCTCGGGACCCCTGCACTGGATTTGCTCGGCGACGACCGGCCCGATTTGTACGTGCTCGAGTTGTCCAGTTTTCAGCTCGAAACCACCGTGTCCCTCCATTGCGCCGCGGCGGCCGTGCTCAATCTCAGCGATGACCACCTGGATCGTCATCACAGCCTGCTCGAATACGCGGCGGTGAAGCAGCGCATTTTTCGTGGCGACGGCGTCATGGTGGTCAATGCCGATGATGCGCTCAGCGCCGCCATGGTGGATGCGCGCCGACGCGTGGTGCGCTTCTCCCTGTGGACACCGCGTCATGCAACGGATTTCGGGGTTCGCCGCCTTGACGGTCGCGACTGGATCGCCCGCGGCGAGCAGGTGCTCATGCCTTGTGACGAGATCCGTATGCCGGGCCGGCACAACCTGGCCAATGCGCTGGCCGCGCTTGCCCTTGGCGAGGCCGTGGGTCTCCCTATGGAGACCATGCTGGCCACCCTGCGTGATTTCCCCGGGCTGCCCCATCGCTGCGAATACGTGGCCGAAATCGACGGCGTGCGTTACTACAACGATTCCAAGGGCACCAACGTGGGCTCCACCCTGGCGGCGCTGGCCGGCATGCCGGGCGCCAAGGTGGTGCTCATCGCGGGTGGCGAGGGCAAGGGCCAGGACTTCACGCCGCTTGCCCCGGCCGTGGCCGCGCGGGCCCGTGCCGTGGTGCTCATCGGTCGCGACGCAAAACTCATCGAAAACGCCCTCGCGGGTGCCGCGCCCGTGTTCCATGCGGCAAGCATGGAAGCGGCGGTGCATGCGGCGCGACAGCAGGCGCAGCCGGGTGATGTGGTGCTGCTGTCCCCCGCCTGCGCGAGTTTCGACATGTTTCGCAACTATGCGCACCGGGGAGAAGCCTTCTCCGCGGTGGTTCGAGGCCTTGTCCGATGAGCGCGGCCGCGCTGGGAATGCATGCAGCGGCACGCCGGGTTCCCGCGGCCTGGGACGGGGTTTTGCTCGTCACCGTGTTCGTGCTGGTGGGCCTTGGGCTGGTGATGGTCGGCTCGGCCTCCGTTTCCATCGCGGACCGGCAAACCGGTGACCCGTTCTACTACCTCTCACGTCAATTCATGACCCTGGGCGCGGGCCTGGTGATCGCCTATGCCATCCTGCGTGTGCCGCTCGCGTTCTGGGAGCGGGTCGGGATGCCCATGCTGATAGTTGCCGGTGTTCTGCTTGCGCTGGTGCTGGTGCCCGGGCTCGGGCGCACCGTCAATGGCAGCACCCGCTGGCTGTCGCTCGGACCGGTGAGCTTCCAGGTTTCGGAATTCGCCAAAATCGCCGCCGTGGTGTACACGGCAGGGTATCTGGTGCGGCACGATGGCGCGGTGCGCACCACGCTTGCCGGCTTTCTCAAGCCGCTCGCCGTCATCAGTGTGCTCGCGGCGTTACTGTTGCTTGAACCGGATTTCGGTGCCACGGTGGTCATTCTCGCCACGGTCATGGGCATGCTGTTTCTGGGCGGCGTGCGCCTGTCATCGTTCGGTGCGCTGGTGCTGATCGGCGGCATTCTCCTTTTCGGGCTGGCCACGGCGTCGCCCTACCGCATGGAGCGCCTCACCACCTTTACCAACCCGTGGGCTGATCCCTTCAACAGCGGTTATCAGCTCACCCAGGCACTCATCGCCTTCGGGCGTGGTGATTGGTTCGGCGTCGGTCTGGGCGGCAGCGTGCAAAAGCTCTTTTACATGCCCGAAGCGCACACGGATTTTCTGTTCGCCGTGCTGGCGGAGGAATTGGGGCTGCTGGGTGTGGTGTCGGTGATCCTGCTCTTCGGATTCCTCGCCTGGCGCGGTTTTTCCATCGGTCGGCGTGCTTCGCGGGCCGGTCTTGCCTTCGGCGGGCACCTGGCCTTCGGCATCACCCTGTGGCTGGCACTCCAGGCGTTCGTGAACATGGGCGTCAACATGGGTGCTCTGCCCACCAAGGGCCTCACCCTGCCGCTGATGAGTTACGGCCGCTCCAGCCTGCTGGTAGTCAGCATCGGCATCGCGTTGCTGTTGCGCGTGGATCACGAAGTCCGTCGCCTTGAACTGGGTAGCGGGGTGACGCGATGACGGCGCGCATCCTGATCATGGCAGGCGGCACCGGAGGACACGTGTTTCCTGCGCTGGCGGTGGCGCGCGATCTCAACGCGCGCGGCGCGAAGGTGGATTGGCTGGGTACGCCCACCGGGATGGAAACCACGCTCGTGGGCGAGGCCGGGTTTCCCATGCATTGCGTGAGTGTGGCGGGGTTGCGAGGCAAGGGGTTGCTGGGCTGGTTGCTGGCGCCGATTCGCCTCACCCGCGCCCTGTGGCAGTCGCTGCGTATTTTGCGCCAGCTCCGCCCCGATGCCGTGCTCGGTATGGGCGGTTTCGTCAGCGGCCCGGGCGGTCTCGCCGCACGCCTGCTGGGGATTCCGCTACTGGTCCACGAGCAGAACGCCATCGCAGGCCTCACCAATCGCCTGCTGGCACGCATCGCCGATACGGTCATGGAAGCCTTCCCCGGCACGTTCACCAAGGCGGTGCATACAGGGAATCCGGTGCGCAGCGAGATCACTGAGGTGCCGGACCCGGCCTTGCGTTATGGCGAACGTTCCGGACCCCTGCGCGTGCTGGTGATTGGCGGCAGCCTGGGTGCCATGGCACTCAACCAGACCGTACCCAAGGCGCTGGCGCTGCTGGAGCCGGCGATTCGTCCCGAAGTGCGTCACCAAAGTGGCCAACGCAATATCGAGGCGACGCGCCAGCGTTATCGCGAAGCGGACATTGAAGCCGAACTGCTGCCGTTCGTGGACGACATGGCGGCGGCCTACGCCTGGGCGGATCTGGTCATCTGCCGCGCCGGTGCGCTCACCGTGAGCGAGCTGGCGGCGGTGGGTGTGCCTGCCCTGCTGGTGCCCTTTCCCTATGCCGTGGACGACCACCAGACGCACAATGCGCAGTTCCTTGTGCAGGCGCGCGCCGGTGTACTGCTGCCTCAGGAATCCCTGACGCCGGAGAACCTCGCCGAAGCGCTGCGCGACTTCTGCGCGGAACCGGCCGAGGGCCGCGAACGCCTGTGCGCCATGGCCACGGCGGCACGCCGCCTGGCCCGTCCCGAGGCCACCCGACAGGTGGCTGATCTTTGTCTCATCCGCGCGACGGAGGCGCATTGAAATGCAGAGCAAGCGCTCGTCCGACAAGAATCCCATGCGCCGCATCCGTTGCATCCACATGATTGGCGTGGGTGGCTCCGGCATGGGCGGCATCGCCGAGGTGCTGATCAACCTCGGTTACAACCTGACCGGCTCCGATCTGCGCGAGAACGCGGTAACGCGACGGCTGCGCGAACTGGGCGCACGTATCCACATCGGTCACGCGGCAGAGAACATTGCCGGTTGTGACGCCGTCGTGACCTCATCCGCAGTGGGGGCAGACAACCCCGAGGTGCAGGCGGCGCACGAACAGCACATCCCGGTGGTGCCGCGCGCGGAAATGCTCGCGGAGCTCATGCGCTTTCGTTACGGCATCGCCGTGGCCGGCACCCATGGCAAGACCACGACCACCAGTTTAGTGGCGAGCGTCATGGCCGAGGGCGGGCTTGATCCCACCTTCGTCATCGGCGGCAAGCTCAACAGCGCCGGCACCCATGCGCGTTTGGGCGAAAGCCGTTACCTGGTGGCCGAAGCGGATGAGAGCGACGCGTCCTTCCTGTATCTGTTGCCGATGATCGCCATCGTCACCAACATCGACGCCGACCATATGGCGACCTACGAAGGTGACTTCGCGCGCCTGCGCCAGACCTTCGCCGAATTTCTGCACCATTTGCCGTTCTACGGGCTGGCGGTGCTGTGTTACGAGGACCCGGTCATTCGTGACATGATCCCCGACGTCACGCGCCCGGTGCTCACCTACGGTTTCGATGAGAACGCCGACGTGCGCGCGGTGGACGTGCGCCAGGAAGGTCTGTGCAACCACTTCACGGTCCTGCGCCCCGAGCATCCGCCGCTGCCGGTCACCCTCAACCTGCCGGGGCGACACAATGTGCTCAATGCCCTGGCGGCCATCACCGTTGCGACGGAAGTGGGCGTTACCGATGCCGCCATCCAGCATGGGCTGGAAACCTTCCAGGGTATCGGCCGGCGTTTCCAGATCTACGGCGATATCACCACACCCCAGGGCCGCGTCACCCTGGTGGACGACTACGGCCACCATCCGCGCGAAATCGCCGCCACCTTGCAGGCCGTGCGTGCCGCGTGGCCCGAGCGCCGGCTGGTGCTGGCCTTTCAGCCGCACCGGTTTACGCGCACCCGTGATTTGTTCGAAGACTTTTCCGAAGTGCTGTCCACAGTGGATGCACTGCTGTTGCTCGAGGTCTATCCGGCCGGCGAGAAACCCATCACCGGCGCCGACAGCCGCACCTTGTGCCGGGCCATTCGTGCACGCGGTCAGGTGGATCCTGTGTTCGTGGCGACGGCGGCGGATCTGGATCACACCCTGCTCGGCGTGATCCGGGAAGGTGATGTGGTGGTCACCATGGGGGCGGGCGATATCGGCTATGCCGCGCCGCGCCTGGCCGACGTACTTGCTCGCGGAGAGGTTGCGTGAACGAGGCCCTCGCGCACGGCCCCTCGCTGCGCGGCACGCTGCTGAGCCACGAGCCCATGGCGCGTCATACCACCTGGCGGGTGGGTGGTCCGGCGGACCGGTTTTACCTGCCGGCGGATGCCGAGGATCTGGCCGTCTTCCTGCGCGGCTTGCCGGCGGAGGAACCGCTGTTCTGGATGGGCCTCGGCAGCAACCTGCTGGTGCGCGACGGCGGCATCCGCGGCACGGTCATCGCCACCGCGAAGTCGCTGGGCGGACTGACGCGCCTCGACGCTCAGCGGGTGCGCGTGGAGGCGGGGGTACCCTGCGCCAAGCTGGCGCGGTTCTGTGCGCGGGAAGGGCTGGCGGGTAGCGAGTTCCTGGTCGGAATCCCGGGAACTTTCGGCGGGGCGCTGGCCATGAATGCGGGCTGCTTCGGCGGAGAAACCTGGGGGCTTGTCGAAGACGTGGAAACGGTCGCGCGGACGGGTGTCATGCACCGGCGCCGCCCCGCCGAGTACGAAATCGGTTATCGCAGTGTGCGCGGCCCCGCCGACGAATGGTTCGTGGCCGCGACCTTGCGCCTGACGTCGGGCGACAGTGAAGGCATGGCCTTGCAAATGCGCGAATGGCTGGACAAACGCAGTGCCTCTCAGCCGACGCAACAGGCCAACGCGGGGTCGGTGTTCCGTAATCCCCCGGGCGATTTTGCCGGGCGGCTCATCGAAACCAGCGGGTTAAAAGGGTTTTGTATCGGCGGTGCCTGTGTGTCGGAGAAACATGCCAACTTCATCGTCAACACGGGCAACGCCAGGGCAGCAGACATAGAGGCCCTCATCACGCACGTCATTGCGCGTGTAGAGGCAGAACAGGGTATTCGACTTCAGCCCGAAGTGCGGGTGGTCGGTGAACCATGAACACGGCAATCAAAGCAACTGATTTCGGCAAGGTGGCGGTGCTGATGGGCGGCGCCTCCGCAGAGCGTGAGGTTTCGCTCAAGAGCGGCAACGCGGTCCTCGCGGCGCTCCAGCGACGCGGCGTGGACGCCCATGGCATTGATGCCGGCGCCGATGTGCTCGAAACATTGGCAAAGGGGCGCTTCCAGCGCGTGTTCATCGCCTTGCACGGGCGTGGCGGCGAAGACGGCGTCATGCAGGGCGCTCTGGAGGCGCTTGGTTTGCCTTATACGGGAAGTGGTGTGCTTGCGTCTTCACTGGGCATGGATAAATGGCGCAGCAAACTGCTGTGGCGTGCCGCGGGTCTGCCGGTGCCCGATTATCGGCTGGTAGACGGCGATAGTGACTTCGCGGCCATCGAGCGCGAGCTTGGATTGCCGTTGTTCGTCAAGCCGGTGCACGAAGGTTCGAGCGTTGGCGTCATCAAAGTGAAGTCAGCGGGCGAACTGAAAAACGCCTGGCGCGAGGCCAGGAAATTTGACCGGCTGATTATCGCAGAGCGTTTCGTCGGGGGTGGCGAATACACCGTGGCGATACTCGACGGCAAGGCGCTGCCCGTGATCAAGATTGAGTCGGCCAACGAATTCTATGACTACGACGCCAAGTACTTTCGCGATGACACCCGTTATCTGTGTCCTTGCGGTCTCTCCACCGAGCGCGAACGGGAGATGCAACGGCTGGCACAGCAAGGGTTCGACGTGCTTGGTTGCAGCGGTTGGGCACGTGTCGATTTCCTGGTCGATGGAGACGGTACGCCTTACCTGCTGGAAGTGAATACGGTGCCGGGTATGACCGACCACAGTCTGGTTCCCATGGCAGCGCGGGCCGCCGGAATCGAATTTGACGAACTGGTGTGGCGCATTCTTGCGGCCACGCTGGACGCGCGTGCATGAAGCGGCAGGCCCGGACACGCAAGGCACAACAGGCTGGGCGGGCTGCACGCCGGCGTGGCCTGGCATTCGTGCTCGTGTTCTTCGCCGTGTTCGGTGTGTCGGCATTTGCGGCTGAACGCTTTCTCGAACCGGACAGCTTCCCGATTCGCACGCTGCGCTTGGGGGGAGAAGTCATACACACCTCGGGCGAGCAGGTTCGCGCCATTGCAGCCGCTCATGCCGCAGCGGGATTTTTTCGCGTGGATGTGGATGCCATGCAGGCGGAAATTGGTGCATTACCGTGGGTACGCGATGTCGCCGTGCGACGCGTGTGGCCGGATGTCATCGCCGTGGACCTGCGCGAGCACCGCGCAGTGGCGCAATGGCAGGACGCGGCGTTGGTCAGCACTGAGGGCCATCTGTTCACGCCTGCACAGCAGCAGTGGCCGTCGGGGCTCCCGCGCCTGGCCGGTCCGCAAGGCAGTGCAGCCGGCGTGGCGCAACGTTATCGCGAGCTGCGTGAGGTCCTTGCCCCTCTCGGCCTCGGCATCGCGGGCCTGAGCATGAGCGAGCGACGTGCACTGCGCTTGCGCCTGGACAACGGCCTGGTCGTCCTGCTCGGTCGGGACGATCCGCAGGTGCGCCTGGAGCGGTTTGTCCGTGTGTATCCCAAGGCGCTTGCTGAGCGCGCAGCGGATATCGCGCAGGTGGACTTGCGCTACACGAACGGTTTTGCAGTGGCTTGG
The DNA here is from genome assembly GCA_041687015.1 of Gammaproteobacteria bacterium. GTDB lineage: Bacteria > Pseudomonadota > Gammaproteobacteria > Thiohalomonadales > Thiohalomonadaceae > JALOAT01. The sequence goes on along the minus strand of JAWLCT010000007.1, from coordinate 13,473 downwards.
AAGAAGCCGGACCCCACGGCCTGACGGGGAAGGAACGCAATGTCGAAGAAATCAGAAAAGAATCTCATCGTCGCACTCGATATCGGCACCTCGAAGGTGGTGAGCATCGTGGGCGAGGTGACGCCCGACAACGAAGTCGAAATCGTCGGCCTCGGTTCCCATCCCTCGCGTGGACTGAAAAAGGGCGTGGTGGTCAATATCGAATCCACGGTGCAATCGATCCAGCGCGCGGTGGAGGAAGCCGAGCTCATGGCCGGCTGCCAAATCCACTCGGTGTACGCCGGTATCGCCGGCAGCCACATCCGCAGTCTCAACTCGCATGGCATTGTCGCCATTCGCGAGAAGGAAGTGACGGTCGGCGACGTGGAGCGCGTCATCGATGCCGCGCGCGCCGTGGCGATCCCGGCCGACCAACAGATCCTGCACACCCTGGCTCAGGAATTCATCATCGACAGCCAGGAAGGCATCAAGGAACCGGTCGGCATGTCCGGCGTACGCCTGGAGGCCAAGGTGCACCTGGTCACCGGCGCCGTGAGCGCCGTGCAGAACATCGTCAAGTGCGTGCGCCGCTGCGGGTTGGAAGTGGACGACATCGTGCTCGAACAACTGGCATCCAGCTACTCGGCGCTGTCCGAAGACGAAAAAGAACTCGGTGTCTGCCTGGTGGACATCGGCGGCGGCACCACCGACATGGCAGTGTTTACGGAAGGCGCGATACGCCACACCGCGGTGATTCCCATTGCCGGTGATCAGGTCACCAACGACATCGCCGTGGCACTACGCACCCCGACCCAGTTTGCCGAGGAAATCAAGGTCAAGTACGCGTGTGCGCTGACCCAGTTGGCCAGCGCCGATGAAACCATCGAGGTGCCGAGCGTGGGCGACCGCCCCGCGCGTCGCCTGGCGCGGCAAACCCTGGCTGAAGTGGTCGAGCCCCGCTACGAGGAACTGTTCACGTTGGTGCAGTCCGAATTGCGCCGCAGCGGTTTCGAAGACCTTTGTGCCGCGGGCGTGGTGATCACCGGCGGAACGTCGAAGATGGAAGGTGTGGTGGACCTCGCTGAGGAAATCTTTCACATGCCGGTGCGGCTGGGGGTACCGCAAGGCGTGGCCGGACTGGTCGATGTTGTGCGCAACCCGATCTATTCCACCGGTGTGGGCCTGCTGCTCTATGGCAGACACAACCGTGGTGGAACCCGTGACCTGCTGCAAAGCGCAGGCATGAACGGTGTCTGGAAAAGAATGAAGCACTGGTTCCAGGGCAACTTTTGAGGCTTCGCCCGACGACGCGAAGCGGCTGAACAAAAAACGAAGAGGAGATAACAATGTTTGAACTTATGGATGCGCAGGCGCAAAGCGCCGTGATCAAGGTGGTGGGTGTGGGCGGTGGCGGCGGCAACGCCCTCGAATACATGGTGGCGTCGAGCATCGAGGGCGTGGATTTCGTGTGCGCCAACACCGATGCGCAGGCGCTCAAAAAATCGTCGGCCCGGACCGTGCTGCAACTCGGCAGCACCATCACGAAAGGGTTGGGCGCCGGCGCCAATCCGGACATCGGCCGACAGGCGGCCATCGAAGACCGCGAGCGCATCCAGGAAGTGCTCGAGGGCGCCGACATGGTCTTCATCACCGCCGGCATGGGCGGTGGTACCGGCACCGGCGGTGCACCCATCGTGGCGCAGGTCGCCAAGGAGCTGGGAATTCTGACCGTCGCGGTGGTCACCAAGCCGTTCCCCTTCGAGGGCAAGAAGCGCATGGAAATTGCCCAGAAAGGCATCGAGGAACTCAAGCAGTACGTGGATTCGCTGATCACCATCCCCAACGAAAAACTGTTGTCCGTGCTGGGCAAGCAGATGACGTTGCTGGATGCCTTCAAGGCCGCCAACAACGTGTTGTTGGGTGCGGTGCAGGGCATTGCCGAACTCATTACCCGCCCTGGCCTCATCAACGTGGACTTTGCCGACGTGCGCACCGTCATGTCCGAGATGGGCATGGCCATGATGGGCTCCGGCGTGGCCCGGGGTGAGGGCCGCGCCCGTGCCGCCGCGGAAATCGCCATTTCCAGCCCGCTGCTGGAGGATGTCGATCTCTCCGGTGCACGCGGTATCCTGGTGAACGTGACCGCCGGTCTGGACATGTCCATCGGTGAATTCGAGGAAGTGGGCAACGCCGTCAAGGAATTCGCCGCGGAGAATGCCACGGTGGTGGTGGGTACGGTCATCGATCCGGAGATGAGTGACGAATTGCGCGTCACCGTCGTGGCGACGGGCCTGGGGCGCAAAGGGCAGCCGCCGTCGGAGCAGAACCTGCGGGTGGTTTCCACGGCGCGCAATGCCACCACGGGCGAAATCGACTACACGCATCTGGACCGCCCGACCATCCAGCGGCTGCGCGAACGCGACAAGGATCAGGACCCTAACCTGGACCTGCTGGACATCCCGGCGTTTCTGCGCCGACAGGCGGATTGACGGCCCCCCTGATTCAAGTCAGGCGGACGGCAGGTCGATAAAAGGGTAGGCCCCTGGAACGGGTGTGAACCCGTTCACTAGGCAGGGGTATGGCCCTGTGTTACCATTTGTCACAAATTTAGGCACTTAAATATAAATCAAAGGCTTACAGGCCTATCCATGATCCGCCAGCGCACACTGAAGAACATCATCCGGGCGACCGGCGTCGGTCTCCACACCGGGGAAAAGGTCTATCTGACGCTTCGCCCCGCCCCGGTGAACACGGGTATTGTGTTCCGGCGTGTTGATCTGGAGGGGGACGTCGAGATCCCGGCCATCGCGCAGAACGTGGGCGACACCACCCTGTCGACCACGCTCGTGAAGGGGGATGTGCGCATCTCCACGGTCGAGCATCTGCTCTCCGCCATGGCCGGCATGGGCATCGACAACGCCTATGTGGACGTGAGCGCCCCCGAAGTACCCATCATGGATGGTAGTGCCGGGCCTTTTGTGTTTCTCCTCCAATCAGCCGGTATCGTGGAGCAGGATGCGCCCAAGCGTTTCATTCGCATCAAGCGCAGCGTCATCGTCGAAGACGGCGACAAATGGGCGCGTTTCGATCCGTTCGACGGCTTCAAGGTTTCCTTCCGCATCGCATTCGATCATCCGGCGTTTTCCGGGCGCAGCCAGCATGCCGAAGTGGATTTCTCCACCACCTCCTTCGTGAAGGAAGTGAGTCGGGCCCGCACTTTCGGCTTCATGAGTCAGCTCGAGGCCCTGCGTGCGCGCAACCTCGCCCTCGGCGGCAGTCTCGACAACGCCATCGTGGTGGACGATTACCGAGTCCTGAACGAGGACGGGCTCCGCTACGAGGATGAATTCGTAAAGCACAAGATTCTCGATTCGATTGGTGACCTGTACCTGCTGGGCTGCAGCCTCATCGGCGCGTTCACCGGTTACAAGTCCGGCCATGAACTCAACAACCGGCTGTTGCTGGCACTGATTGCGGACCAGGCCGCCTGGGAACAGGTGACCTTCGACGACCCGCAGCACGCGCCGATTTCCTACATCCAGCCCGTCGCGGCCAGCTAGTTCCGGCCGCGCGCGGCGAGACGGCGCAGGGAGTCGCGCAGTTTGGGGTCGGAGACCGTGTCGGCCGCATCGGCAAGGCACTGTGTGGCCTCGCCGGAAAGGCGCAAGGGTTGTGGTTTCGGCGGTGTGTTGGCTGGCGTGGTTTTCGCCGGCGCAACCCGGACCTGTACCGAGACCAGCCCGGCCAGACCCGGAAGGGTACGCAGGGTCTCCAGCAGCTGAGGCGTGAGATAATGCGCACGCATGCGCCAAGCCGGCGAGTCGGCATGAAGTACCAGGACACCGTCCCGGAGGTTGGCCAAGCGCAGATGCGGGGCGAGGGACGGCGGAAGGTGGCTCGAGATCTGTTGGTTCACGAGCGCCAGCTGGCGGGCCCTGTCTATCAGGCGTTGCAGGCCGGCCGCCAGGTCCAGTCGATCAGCACGGAGAGGTTTGCTCAAGAGAAGGGGCACCAGAAAAGTAACAACGATCCGAATGATCCGGGCGACCGGTTCGGAAGTAAAGAGTCCCTGCCATGAACGTTCTATTTCTGACCAAGTGTCACACGCGCTCCCGCTGTCTCAGTCTGGGCAGGAACGGGGTCATCGTGGCACTGATTGCCGTTTTCGTGATCCTGCCCCTGGTGGGCGGCCTCGCGGGGTACCATTTTGGCGTGGTTTCCACCGAACCCCACGCGTTGTCCGTAACCTGGGCCAGGGAAATGCAGGCGCAGCGTGAAGCGATTGACGAAGCGAAGCGCGTCGCCGAGGAAAACCTCAACGCGCTCGCCCTTCGCCTGGGACAGATGCAGGCCCATGTCATCCGCCTGGATGCGCTTGGTCAGCGCCTTACCCGCATGGCCAAGCTGGAGGACGGCGAGTTCGATTTCGAAAATCCGCCTGGGCAGGGTGGTCCTGTGACCAGCACCAGCACCGAGCCGCTCGACATTGCCGACTTCGTCGCCCAGCTCGACGTCCTCTCCCAGAAGCTGAACGACCGCGCCCAGCAACTGGACGTCCTGGAAACCATGCTCATCAGCCGAAACATGCAAACGGAAGTGTTGCCGGCTGGCCGTCCGGCCAGGGGAGGCTGGATTTCCTCTTACTTCGGTGTGCGCAACGATCCGTTCACGGGCCGTCCTGCCCATCACAACGGCATCGATCTGGCCGGCAAGGAAGGTACTGAGGTCATTTCCGTGGCGGCCGGCGTGGTGACCTGGTCCGGGGAACGCTACGGCTACGGCAATCTGGTCGAAGTCACCCATGGCAACGGTTACGTGACCCGCTACGGGCACAACAAGGACATCCTGGTCCGCCTGGGCGAGCCCGTCCGCAAGGGGCAGACATTGGCGACCATGGGCTCCAGCGGCCGGTCTACGGGACCTCACATTCATTTCGAGGTGCTGCACAACGGGCGCCACGTGGATCCCATCAAATACATCCAGGCCGCGCGCTGAACCAATCGCTGCGGCGCTGGTCCGTTGTATCGAGGGCCACCGCGGGAGCCGGGTGCAAGGAAGCCGCCCCGCAACTTGCTTCCAGGTTGTTCCCGCCGTATAGCCATCCAGCTCCGCACGTGGGGCCATGCGCCCCGCGAGCATTTTGTTTGCGGTATCATTCCCTGAATTTTTGCCCACCACGTAGGATTCCATGGTAAGTCTGTTGCTGAACAAGATTTTCGGCAGCCGTAACGAGCGTATCGTCAAGCGGCTTTTCAAGACCGTCGAACAGATCAATGCGCTCGAAGCGGCGATGCAGGAGCTGTCCGATGAGGCGCTGAGCGCCAAAACGGTCGAATTCCGCGAGCGGCTTACCGGCGGCGCGGCACTGGACGATCTCTTGCCCGAGGCATTCGCCGTTGTGCGTGAGGCGAGCCGGCGTGTGCTCGGCATGCGCCATTACGACGTCCAGCTCATCGGCGGCATGGTGCTCAACAGCGGGAAGATCGCCGAAATGCGTACCGGCGAGGGCAAGACCCTGGTCGCCACCCTGGCCGCCTACCTGAATGCGCTGCCGGGCAAGGGGGTGCACGTCATCACCGTCAACGATTACCTGGCCCGTCGCGACGCCCAGTGGATGGGCCGCTTGTACAACTTCCTGGGCTTGACGGTCGGCGTGGTGGTGGCCGGCATGGACACAGAGGCGAAGCGCGCCGCCTACGGTGCCGACATCACGTACGGCACCAACAATGAATTCGGCTTCGACTACCTGCGCGACAACATGGCCTTCACCCTTGCGGAGAAGGTTCAGCGTGACCTCAACTACACCATCATCGACGAGGTGGATTCCATCCTCATCGATGAGGCACGCACGCCGCTCATCATTTCCGGTCCGGCCGAGGACAGCTCGGATCTCTACCAGCGCATCAACGCGCTGATTCCAAGCCTGACGAAGCAGGAATCGGATGAGCAACCCGGCGATTTCACCGTCGATGAAAAGGCCAAGCAGGTCTACCTCACCGAAGACGGCCACCAGCGTGTGGAAGAACTGCTGCTGGAGAACGGTCTGCTGCGTGAAGGCGAGAGTCTGTATGACGCCGCCAACATCGGCCTCATGCATCATCTCAACGCCGCACTGCGCGCCCACGTGCTTTATCACCGGGATGTGGAATACATCGTGCGCGACGGCCAGATTATCATCGTGGACGAATTCACCGGCCGCACCATGCCTGGCCGGCGCTGGTCCGACGGCCTGCACCAGGCCGTGGAGGCGAAGGAAGGGGTTCGTATCCAGAGCGAGAACCAGACGCTCGCCTCCATTACCTTCCAGAATTATTTCCGCCTGTACAACAAACTGGCGGGCATGACCGGTACTGCCGACACCGAAGCTTTCGAGTTCCAGCAGATCTACGGCCTGGAAGTGGTGGTGATCCCCACCAACAAGCCGATGATCCGAAATGACATGGGCGATCTCGTCTACCTCACGGCGCGTGAGAAGTTCGATGCCGTCATCGAAGACATCAAGGACTGCAGCAAGCGCGGGCAGCCCGTGCTGGTGGGTACCACCTCCATCGAGATTTCCGAGTACCTGGCCAAACTCCTGAAAAAGGCGGGCATCAAGCACGAGGTGCTGAATGCCAAGCAGCACGAGCGCGAAGCGGAGATCGTGGCTCAGGCCGGCCGCCCCGCGGCGGTGACCATCGCCACCAACATGGCGGGCCGCGGTACCGACATCGTGTTGGGCGGCAATCCCGAATCGGAGGTTGCGGCGCTCGGCGAAAGCGCCGATGCGGATGCCGTGCAGCGCATCCGTGACGAGTGGCGCCAGCGGCACGATCAGGTGATTGCGGCCGGCGGACTGCACATCATCGGTACGGAACGCCATGAGTCCCGCCGTGTGGACAACCAGTTGCGCGGTCGTTCGGGTCGCCAGGGTGATCCGGGTTCCAGTCGGTTCTACCTGTCGCTCGAAGACAGCCTGATGCGCATCTTCGCCTCGGAGCGGGTGTCGGGCCTCATGCAGCGCCTGGGCATGCAGGAGGGCGAGGCCATCGAGCATCCGTGGGTGACCAAGGCCATCGAAAACGCGCAACGCAAGGTGGAAGGGCACAACTTCGACATCCGTAAACAGTTGCTGGAGTACGACGATGTCGCGAATGACCAGCGTAAGGTCATTTACGAGCAGCGCAACGAACTCATGGCGTCGGACGACATCTCCGAAACCATCGCGGCCATCCGGGAGGATGTGCTGAACGGCGTCATCGACCAGTACATTCCGCCGCAGAGTTTGGAAGAGCAGTGGGACGTGCCGGGACTGACCGATGCGCTGGAGCGGGAGTTCGGTCTCAAGCTTGAGCTGCAGGGTTGGCTGGACAGCGACGACAACCTGCATGAAGAGAGTCTGCGCCAGCGCATCCTGGATGAAATGGTGCGCATCGCCAAGGAGAAGGAGGACATGGCCGGCAGCGAGGTGATGCGGCATTTCGAAAAGGCGGTGATGCTGCAGGTGCTGGATGCCCTGTGGAAAGAACACCTGGCCGCGATGGATTATCTGCGCCAGGGTATCCACCTGCGCGGTTACGCGCAGAAGAACCCAAAGCAGGAATACAAGCGCGAGGCGTTCGCGCTATTCCAGCAACTGCTGGAGCGTATCAAGCATGACGTGATTGCCATCGTCTCGCGGGTTCAGGTGCGTGCACCGGAAGACGTGGACGCGGTGGAGGAACAGCGCCGTGCGTCCGCGGCCATGCAGTACACCCACGCGCCTGCCGCTTCGTTCGCGGCCCCGGCCGGGGAGGAACCGGCCGACGAGCGGGCAGCCGCCATGGCCGAACCGCATCAGCCGTTCGTGCGTGACACCCGCAAGGTGGGACGCAATGAACCTTGCCCCTGCGGTTCGGGCAAGAAGTACAAGCAGTGTCACGGACGGCTCGAGTAGAACGCGATTTGCGTGGATAATCTCTTTCCCGACGACGGGCCCGATTTTCGGGCCCGTTTTGGTTTGTCTTCCGCAGGAGATTGAGCATGGCAGTGGGATTCACGGGAATGCCGTCGATGTTGCCGGTGGCGGGATTCCGTATCGGCGTGGCGTGCGCGGGCATCAAGACGCCGGGTCGCCGCGACGTTGTCGTCATGGAGCTGGCGCAGGGCGCACACTGCGCGGCAGTGTTCACGCGCAATGCCTTTTGCGCCGCACCGGTGGTGCTGGCCCGGGAGCATCTCGCCAGCACCACACCCCGTTATCTGCTGGTGAATACAGGCAATGCGAATGCGGGCACCGGCGAACGCGGCATGGTGGATGCCCGCGCCTGCTGCGATGCGCTGGCCGACGTGGCTGCATGCGCCCCGGTGGACGTGCTGCCGTTTTCCACCGGCGTGATTGGTGAGCCGCTGCCAGTGGCCAAGATCGTCGCCGCTCTGCCCGAGGCGGTCGCGAACCTGTCGGAGGATGCCTGGGAAGCGGCGGCTCACGGCATCATGACCACCGATACGGTGCCCAAGGGTGCATCGCGGCGCATCATGATTGACGGCAAACCGGTGACCATCACCGGTATTGCCAAGGGTGCGGGCATGATTCGCCCTGACATGGCCACCATGCTCGCCTTTGTGGCCACCGACGCACAGGTGGCGACTGCGCAGCTGCAATCCTGTCTGGACGCGGCCGTGAACCGTTCCTTCAACCGGATCACGGTCGATGGAGACACCTCGACTAATGATTCCTGCATTCTGGTCGCAACCGGCGCTTCCGGCGTGGCCATAGAAGACGGCAAGGCAGCCGGGGAATTCACCGAAGCGGTGGCGCAGATCTGCGAGCAACTGGCACAGGCCATTGTGCGCGACGGCGAAGGTGCCACCAAGTTCATCACGGTCGACGTGTCGGGCGGCCGGGATACGCAAGAATGCCTGCAGGTGGCGTACACCATCGCGCATTCACCCTTGGTGAAGACCGCGTTTTTCGCGAGCGATCCCAATTGGGGGCGCATTTTGGCTGCGGTGGGCCGGGCGGGCGTGCAGCATCTGGACCTCGACACCGTGACGATTCATTTGGGCGAAGTATGCATCGTACGCAACGGCGGCCGAGCCGACGATTACGAGGAGGCGCGCGGCGCCGCAGTGATGGAGCAGGAGGAAATCCCCATCCGTGTGGACCTCCATCGCGGATCTGCACGTGAACGGGTCTGGACCTGCGACTTCTCCTACGACTACGTGCGTATCAATGCCGAGTACCGCACCTGAGTGCGGCTTGGTTTAGAGAAAACGCGGAGGGCGCGGAGACGCAGAGGTCGCGAAGAGAAACGTCGGATTCCTCGAACACTGCTCTCGCAAGGGGCACCAACAACGCCAAGACGTGGGAAGACGAAAGGCATTGTGACGCGGATCGCCCGACCACACGCCAAGTCCACCAGAGCAGGCCCGTGGTAGCTTGGCATTCTTCGCGTCTTGGCGAGAGCCATATTCTCGCGCACCGCTCTGCGCAATATGCAGTTGGCCGAGGGATTGCCCGAGTAGCCGCGCCCACGGACGACCGCGCCTCCGCCCTCTGCGTTTCTTGGTTTTAGAATGCCCATGACTCACGTGAACATAAGGCACGACTGGCTGCACGTAGCCGCGGCAGTGATTCGCGACGGGGCCGGTCGGATCCTGATTGCCCAGCGGCCTGCACACCTGCACCAGGGTGGGCTATGGGAGTTTCCAGGCGGCAAGGTGGAACCGGACGAGGATGTGCGGGCGGCGCTTTGTCGCGAGCTGGATGAGGAAGTAGGCATCCGGGTACAGGCATGCACGCCCCTCATCCGCGTGCGTCACCAATACCCTGACCGAAACGTGCTGCTCGACGTTTGGGAGGTCACGGCGTTTTCAGGCCTACCCCATGGCCGCGAGGGGCAGCCGGTGCGTTGGGTGTCGGCGGAGGCACTGACGGACTATCGCTTTCCCGCGGCAAACCTGCCCATCATCACCGCGGCACGCCTGCCTGATCATTACCTGATCACGCCGGAACCGGACGACGACCAGGATTTTCTCGCCCGCCTCGAGCAGCGCCTGCGGGCCGGTGTGCGGCTGGTTCAGCTGCGCAGCAAAACCCGCTCCGTTTCTGGGCTCGAACCGCTCGCCCGTGAAGCGATGCGTCTTGCCCATCGCTATGGTGTTCGGCTTCTGTTGAACGGTGATCCGCAACGGGCGCTTGAGCTGGGCGCGGACGGGGTGCACCTGCCTTCCGCACAGCTCCGGGAGCTCACGATGCGACCGTTGCCGAGGACCTGTTGGGTTGCCGCGTCCTGTCATTCCGCTGAAGACCTTGCCCATGCCGGGCGTATCGGCCTGGACTTCGCCGTGCTCTCGCCGGTGCTCGCCACGGCCTCGCACCCCACGGCACCGGCGTTGGGATGGGAGGCCTTTCGCGCATTGACGGAACAAAGCCGCATTCCGGTGTTCGCACTGGGCGGCCTCGAATTGTCCGATATGGCGCAGGCGCGCCGGTGCGGTGCGCAGGGGATCGCCGCGATTCGTGGCCTGTGGTCCAGCGACGAGGTGCTGAAATGAGACGTCTGCTATTGCTGGCCCTGCCGCTGCTCCCCGCCTGCGGCAGCCCCGACACGACGGTGATGACCGAGCTGAACGCCACATCGGCCTGTGACGTGACGGCAACGCCGTGTGCGGCAGCAGACGACGGTGTGCAGGTTGTACTCCGGCTGCCGCCCGCGCCTGCGCCGCTCAAACCCTTCGAGGCACAGGTGCGTATCATCGGGCGCGAAATTCAGAACCCCGTGCTGGCGCTTTCCATGCTTGGGATGGACATGGGCGACAACCGCTACCGCCTGATGCGGGCGGGGGAAGGCGCATGGAATGCCACCGTCGTCCTCCCCGTGTGTACCCTGGGTCGCGCCGACTGGGTGGCCGACGTGACCTTCAGCGCCGATGGCACCCGCTACCGCGCGCGGTTTCCTTTCAGCACTGGTAAGTGAAAAGGCAAAAAGCGTAAACACGGGGGGACACGGGGACAACACGAGATGATCCGTGGCTTTACTGCTGTGAT
>JAWLCT010000007.1:0-2383 GCA_041687015.1 Gammaproteobacteria bacterium | reverse complement strand
CCCCGTGTTTTCAGCTTTTCTCTTCTTGATCCGGCATCGGGACGGGTGGGCCCGGGATGACGTGCCGCTCGGCGGCCCACTCGCCCAGGTCGATGAGCTTGCAGCGCTCGCTGCAGAAGGGGCGCCAGCGTTGTTCGGGACGCCACTCCACGGGTTTGCCGCATGTGGGACATTTCACTTTCATAATGCGCAACAGGATAGCCGGAAGGGCACGTCCACGGTGGCCTGTTGCGGGCGTGCGCCGTCGCTGGGTTCCAGGAAACGGATGGTGAAACGGTGCTTGCCGCCGCTGATCTCGGCGTAATAGGGCAAGTCCGCATCGATGGCCACCCGTATCAGTTGGAAGGGCAGATCCGGGTCCAGGTTCCGCTGGAAACCGCCGGCAGCGGCGGTTTCATGGCTGGGTCCCGCGGTATTGCGCACGAGCTTGAGCAGCAACTCCACAGTCTGGCGGGTCAGGCGCAGTGAGTCCAGCCACTGTTGCTGAACCTCCCGCCGCACCTCGGCCGGACGGCTCAGCCAGCGGTGGTAGGCGGGCAAATCGAAATCGCAGGTTCCGCCAGGAATACTGCTGCGCTGCCGCACCCCATTGAGGAACTCGCTGTCGCGGAGTTCCTGTCCAAGCGGACCATTGGTGGCGTGAAGCGCGCTGCGCAGTTGCTCCAGGTGTTTGAGAATGGTGGCGAGTTGTTGCTGGTCCACATCGGGGCTCTCGCCCAGCCGCCCGAGGGTGGCCACATGCCGTTCCAGTTCCTTGATGAGCTCGGTTTTGAGATCCGAGCGGTTGAGGATGGCGAGGATGTCGAGCAGCGTGGTGATGAACAGGCGACTGTCCCAGGGGGTAGTCCCCGCCTGGCAGTGATGGGCCTGGCGGAACAGGAATTCGAGCCGCAGAAGGTTTCGCACGCGCTCGTTGAGCGGATGCTCGTAGACGACAAATGGGTGCACCGGGACAGTCTCCAGGGCCGGCTCGTTGGTTTCTTCAGAGTTGGCCGGCCAGGCGTAAATAGCGTTGGTGCAATAGTGTAACGTGTTCCCGTAATGCATTCAGGTCGCCCTCGTTGCGGAGTACGTCATCGGCGGCGGCCAGCCGTTCCTCGCGCGATGCCTGCGCCGCGAGGATGCGCTTCACTTCTTCCGGGCGCATGCCGTCGCGCTCGGCTGTACGTGCAATCTGTGTCTCCACAGGCACATCGACGACGAGCACGCGATCGACCTCGTTCCGCCATCCTGTTTCCACAAGCAGGGGAATGGCAACGATGCAGTAGGGCGCGGTCAGCCCCCGTACCCGTCGGCGGATGGTCTCGCGTATGAGCGGGTGAAGCCGTTCTTCCAGTTGGTGGCGCTCAACGGGATCGCGGAACACCCGCGCGCGCAACCAGGCCCTGTCCAGTTCCCCATCAGGTCCCACCGCCGCGTCACCAAAGACCTGGCGCACAGCGTCAAAGCCCGCTTGGCCGGGGCGGACGACCTCACGTGCGATCAGATCCGCATCGATAGTCGGGACACCCAGCGCCTCGAACAAGCGGCAGACAGTGGATTTGCCACTGCCGATGCCGCCGGTGAGGCCTACCCGCAACACCTCAGGCCATCCAGCCCAGGTACAGGGCGGTGAGCTCCTGTCCCCACAGCAACGTCAGCCAGCCTGCGGCGGCGAGATAGGGCCCGAAGGGAATGGGGATATTGCGGTCATGACCGCGCACCAGAATCAGCGTGATCCCCACGACTGCGCCCACCAAAGACGACAGCAGGATGATCAGCGGCAGCATCTGCCAGCCGAGCCAGGCACCCAGCACAGCGAGCAGCTTGAAGTCGCCGTAACCCATGCCTTCCTTGCCGGTGAGCAGACGGAACACGTGGTAAACGGACCAGAGACTCAAATAGCCGGCCATGGCGCCGATCAGCGCCGTCGGCGCGTCAACGAAAACCCCGAACAGACTCAGCAGCAGCCCTAACCACAGCAACGGGAACGTGATGTCATCCGGCAGCAGCTGGTGGTCGAAATCGATCATGGTCAGGGCGATAAGCCCCCAGGTCAGAACCATGGCAGCCAAAGCCTGCCAGCCGAAGCCGAAGTGCAAAGCAACCGCGGCGGTAAGCAGCGCGGTGACGGCCTCGATGATGGGGTAACGCAGGCTGATGTGCTCGCCGCAGGCCGTACAGCGCCCGCGTTGGAGCAGGTAACTGATGACAGGAATGTTCTCCCAGGCGCGTATACGGTGGCCGCAATGCGGGCATGTGGAGCCGGGGACGGCGAGATTGAATGTGTCCTGGTCTGCCGCCGCCTCGCCACCGGTCAATTCGGCACACTGGCTCTGCCAGCTGCGGTTGAGCATGACCGGCAGCCGATAGATCACCACGTTGAGGAAGCTGCCGACGACCA
>JAWLCT010000006.1:30950-99094 GCA_041687015.1 Gammaproteobacteria bacterium | reverse complement strand
GTAAGATCCGCTGCGGCTGGCATTTTGGGGCGTGTTTGCCCCTTGCTGCCCGGGTTATCGGGGCGGTTGCTCTCGGGTTCGAAGGCGCGTAGCTCAGTGGATATCCAGCACCTGTGCCAATTGATCGGGTGGCAGCGGGTGGTTGAACAGGAATCCCTGGGCTTCGTCGCATCGGGCCGTGCGCAGGAACTCGCGTTGCGCCTCCGTTTCCACGCCTTCCGCAATGACCCGCTTGTTCATCGTGTGGGCCAGGGCTGTCACCGCCTGTACGATGGCGCGATCATCCGGATCAGCCGGGATGTCGCGTATAAAGGATTGATCGATCTTGAGCTTGCGAATTGGCAGGCGTTTGAGTTCGCTGAGTGACGATTGACCGGTGCCGAAGTCGTCAATGGCGATCCCAACGCCCAGCTCTACCAGTGCACGCATTCGCTCCGAGGTATGTTCTATGTGGCGCATTACGGCACGTTCGGTCAATTCCAGTTCCAGGTGTTCGGGATTGAGACCGGTCTCATCCAGGTTCCGGCGTACGGTGTCGATGAGGTCGGGATGCTCGAACCGCTTTGCCGAGAGGTTCACGCTGATGCACATGGAGGGCAGTCCCTGTTCGAGCCACAGGCGACCTTGACGGCAAGCCGTATGCAGTACCCAGTTGTCAATGGCATGAATGAGGTCGGTTTCCTCGCAAATGGGGATGAACCGGGCCGGATCCAGCACGCCCAGCTCCGGATGTCGCCACCGAAGTAGGGCTTCCACGCCGACCACACGACCGGTGTTCAGATCGATTTGCGGCTGGTAGTGCAGGTGCAGTCCGCTGCCGCGCAGTGCCTCACGCAAGCGGTGTTCTACCTGCAGCTTTTCCCGCGCGCGCCGTCCTACCGATGGGTTGTAAAAGCGGAACGTATTGGTGCCGCCTTCTTTTGCGTCATACATGGCCGCATCGGCACACCGCAACATACCTTCCGCGGTATCGCTGTCATTCGGGTAGACGCTTATCCCGATGCTCGTCGTAATGTAGAGGCTGTGCGCCAGTACATGATAGGGATGCTCAAAGCACTGCAGGAGTGACGTGGCCACTTCGGCGGCCTGCTCCGCATGCTGCAGATCGGGCAGCAGGACCGTGAATTCGTCGCCGCCCAGTCTCGCCACCAAATCCGAGCGTCGCACACGAGCGGTGAGCCGGCGGGCGACGGCTTTCAGCAGTGCATCACCGGTTTCGTGACCCAAGGTGTCATTGATGATTTTGAATCGATCCAGGTCTAGGAACAGGAGCGCGATGCGTTGCCCTCGACGGTGTGCGGAGTGAAGCGCGTTTTCCAGCAGGTTGAGCAACATGCGACGGTTCGGCAGATTGGTCAGCGCATCATGCTGGGCCATGTGACGGGTGCGTTCTTCAAGTCGCTTGCGGTCCGTGATCTCCTCCAGGACCATATTGACGCCCCATACTTCGTTCGCCTCGTTCTTGAGGGGAAGCCAATGGGAGGTGAAATAGCGAAGCCCGGTTTTGGCGCCTCTTTTCCCGTGGGTGCGAAATTCGAGATCGCGTATTGCCTCGCCGGTTTCGATTATTCGCCGACCCAGGGCTTCGGCGACTTCAGCAAGCCAGGGGACCACCTCCGCGGGTGTCTTGCCAATTGAATTGTCCGACGCCCCACCATTTAGCTGTGCGAGGCGCTCGTTGATACGTCGGAAACGCACATCCCGATCCAGTACGGCGATTCCCAGTGGTGTGCTTTGGTAGATCGCTTCCAGTTCAGCGGCTTGGCGCCGATAGCGTTCCTCGCTTCGACGCAGCGCGTTCTCAGCCCGCTTGAGCTCAGTCACATCGAAGATCGTGCCAACAATCCCGACAGTTCTTCCATCGCGTGCGGTGAATACAGCTTTGTTGAATATGACCTGATGCTCGGTGCCGTCGCCGTACCGTACACTCGTCTCATAGCTTTGGGTGCCCCCCTGTGCCAACAGCTCCTCGTCGGCTTCGTGATAAACCTTTGCCAGATGTTCGGGGGCGACGTCATAGACCGTATGGCCGACCACCGCGTTACAAGACACACCGAGGAAGCGGGTGAATGCGGAATTGCAGCCAAGATAGATGCCTTTGGTGTTTTTATAGAAAATGGGCAAAGGAATAGCGTCGAGCAAGACCTGCGAGAAACGGAGTTGCTCCTCAAGAACGGACTCCATGCGCTTACGTTGGGTCACATCGAACAACACATGCATGAACTGATTGGGTGCAGGGCGATAGGCGAACACCTCGAACCAGCGCCTGCCGAATTGTTCCGCGTACTGCTCCGTACGTAACGGGGTCCCCGTTAATGCCACATCGCCGCACAGGTCGATCCATGCCTGTCCCATGCCGGGTATCAGCTCACGGATAGTCTTTCCTATCAGTGCATGTGAAGGGATGCCGAGTACCTGACCGAACGTGTCGTTCACATCGAGCAAGCGGTAGTCGCGGGGCTTGCCATGCTCATCGACGATGATCTCGGCGAGGCCGAATGCAGCCTGCGTGGCGTCGAACAGTGCGCGACAGCGTTGCTCGCGCGCATTACATTCGTCGATGGCGGCTTGTAATGCACGGATTTTCTGCTCACTATCCCCTTCGTGCCCAGGGTCGCTCACGAGAGCCCTCCCGTCGCGTGAATACCTGCTGCCGGCCACAAACCCGTCATGGGGGGCGCGCCACATGGCACGAGAAGGACAACTGTCTTCATGCTTTCATAACGGACCCTTGTAGCATCACGGTCCAGGTGTGTCCGTGAGCAATCACGGGCACCGGCTTGCGCGGAGGAGTGCCGTTTCAGACCTTGTTGAAAAGCCATGACTGCCTCACGGCCGACGGGTTCATGTCCATGTCGCTGCGGCACTTGGCCGAGGTTCGATATTTCCCCCGGGGAGTTTTAGCACTGCTGCGAACATTCGTGTGCCCGACGCGTAAGCGGAAGAGGGGGGTGGCGAACTGGCACCATGCGCGAGCGAGTCGTCGGGTGCGCTGAAGAATCGTTCCAAATGCCGGGAAAAACCCGCGATTGGCGCCACTTGCGTGGCGACGGAATGGCACCCCGCAACACCTGAGCGAGGCGTCTGGGCGCCGCCGGTGAGATTGTTCCTACGCGCTTTTGAATACAAGTGACGAACATAGGGTCTTCGATGCGCACCGCGTTTTCATCTGGAGCGCCGTGATTCAGCGCATGGCCGCCATCTTGTTTCTTCAAACCGGGCCGGGCGAACGGGATTCCAATAGCTGATGTGCCACCTGTAGCCACTGGCGGGCCAGCTGAGGTGAATCCGGCGCTTCGTGTTTCACGTAGACGTAAGCCTCGCGCCACGGTTGGGCCAACACCTGTTCGGCGGTGGTCCTGAGAGCGGCAGGGGTGTATGTCTCCTGCCGCAGCCGAACGTAACCCCAGTCTGTTGTCGTCCGGGGTGCCGGCATCAGTGCATCGTCGAAACACACGGCGCAGCCGTGTTGAGCGAGTAACGTGAAGACGGCATCGCATAACCAACGCTTATCGCGGAACTCGAACGCGGCCTTCCGTGCCGGTGGGAGCCTTGTGAGTACATCCTGCAAGGCAGTGAGGTCCAGCGGCATGCGCGGCGGTAACAGGAACAGCAAGGGTCCCAGCCGCTCGCCCAATGTTTCGACCGCGTCGATGAAACGTGACAGGTCATCATCAACGTCGTGCAAGCGCTTGATGTGGGTGATGCGTTGCGGAACCTTGATGGCGAAGCAAAAATCGCCGGGAACGTGTGATGCCCATGCCGCGAGACCGGCCACGGTGGGGAACCGGTAGAAGGTGTTGTTGATCTCCACGGTGTCCAGTTGTGTGGCATACCGGGCGAGCATGGCCTTCTCAGGCGTGCCGGGCGGGTAAAACCGCCCAACCCATCCCTTGTAGGCGAAGCCGCTGGTGCCGACGTGGAGGTGCATGGTTGATGCGGCAATGGCAGTGGACATCCAGAACGTAGCCGATCCGTCGGTGCGGGACGAATCGTCGCCAGGATGGGGGCGTTTGCTGCACCGCCGATATCGTCGATATCCGAGCAGTATCTGCTTCCGAGGGAGCCGTGACGGTGTTTTCAGGGGCGTGAATACCGCTATTGCAGCGGGGCGTAGCCTGGCGCGCCCCGGGCACCCATCAATAGTCGGGGTTATAGTTCTTGATCACGACACCGCCGGATTTCTCATCGTGTTCGAGCTCCAACAGTTTCCGGGAGGCGGCTTCTTCAAGGAGTTTGCTGAAGGAGCGGAAGCCGTAATAGCTCTCGTTGAAGCCTGGCATACGACGCTTGAGAGCTTGTTTGACCATGGAGCCCCAAATTTTCTCTTCTTCACCACGCTCTGTGACTAGTGCCTCCACCGTCTCCATCACCAATTCGAGGGCCTCGTGAGCCTTGTCGGCCTCTTCCGGCTGAACGGTCTTGGCCGCCTTTGTTTTGGCAGCGGGTTTGCGCCGTGTGCGCTTGGTGGTCTTGGCGGCGGTCTCACGAACGAGATCATCGTAGTAGATGAATTCATCACAGTTGGCCACCAGCAGGTCAGAGGATGAATTCTTCACGCCCACGCCGATCACCGTCTTGTTGTTCTCGCGCAGTTTGCTTACCAGGGGAGAAAAATCGGAATCACCGCTGATGATGACGAAGGTGTCCAAGTGTGACTTGGTGTAACAGAGGTCCAGGGCATCAACCACCATGCGAATGTCCGCAGAATTCTTGCCGGACTGGCGGATGTGCGGGATCTCGATAAGCTCGAAGGCAGCCTCGTGCATGCCGGGTTTGAATTCCTTGTAGCGGTCCCAGTCGCAATAGGCCTTCTTCACCACGATATTGCCCTTGAGCAACAGGCGCTCGAGAATTTTGCCGATGTCGAATTGCGCATATTTGGCATCGCGTACGCCCAGGGCGACATTCTCGAAATCGCAGAATACTGCCATGTTGCGGATTTCAGGTTTCGCGTTCATTGGATTCCCTTCGGTCGCAGGATGGTCGTCGCAGCCGGAGGCGACCGTGATTGTCTTCGGCCTGACCTTAAAACAGTCCCAGCTGTTCTGCCACGCCCGCCAGCAGTGCCCGGCCGCTGTCAAGGTTATTGCGTACACCACGGCAGTGGTCGATCCACCACTTGGCATCGGTCTGTTCTTCCAGCCAGGTGCGGGCACGGCTGATGCTCTGGCACACGCTGTGCCAGTGATCCGGGTCTTCGTGCCGGGCCTGATCGTCCACCTGACGCATCCATTTCTGCACCTTGTCGAGTGCATTGAAGGCGTTGATGCGAATGCTTTCGGCCCATTCCACCTGTCTCTCGGAGCCTTCCAGCGGCGGCAAGCCGCGCTCGCGGGCCTGCAGGCGCGCCTCGTCGGCCTTCTGGCGACGCTCTTTTTCCTGCTCCTCGGCCTGGCAGACGCGGCAGGCGCCGGCGACGAGTTGTTGCACGCGATCATCCCAGGTGAAGTCGTCGTCACCGTAGAACGGATGCAGCATGACGTGATCGCAGCCGTGGCGGATCACTTTCAGATCCAGTTGCTCGCGGCTGGCCCCGTTGCCCTGGTTGGGGCCGATGAGCGTGACGGGGATGTTGCGCTCGGTGCACCAGTGCGCCACCGCAAGGTGCTGGGCGGCCTCGTAGACACGGCGGATGGTGGAGCCGGGAAACTGCTGCTCAATAATGGCGGCCTTCAGCTTCACTGCCGCAGTAAAATTATCGGGTGGTCGCATCCACAGCCCGTCGTAGCCGATATCCCACAGACGCAGCCATTCGACGGTTTCCGCGCGTACTGCGGCACTGCGGCCGGTGACGATCATCACCGGCACACCTTCGGCACGCGCCTGGTTGAGGCGATCAATTAACGGAAGGTTCGGCATGTCATCGACACAGGCGGCGAGAAAACGATCCCAATGCTTCACGCCTTCCTCGTTATGCAGATGGTGCAGGCGATGCTCGATCAGCGCGATCACACCGTCGAGCCCGCAGATGACAATTTCCTTGGACATTGAAAAGCGATTAACCACGGAGGCCACGGAGAGGATGAATTTTCATGGAAGGACTGTACATGTCGTTGCTGTATCGTTGAACCCGCCAGAGCCAAACCCTTTCTTCGCTCCGTAGTCCCCTTCTTCTACAAAGTGTGCTCTCAAATCAGCCCCCAAAGACCCACCGCGCTGATCGCCATCAGTCCCGCGCCGATCACCCGTTTGAAGCGGGCGTCGTTGCGCAGGATGGCGTCGTGGGCCTTCAGGCCGAGGATATGACCGATGGCGGCCACGGGCAGCAGGGCGAGGGCGGTGAAAAGGTGCAGGTTGACGCCCAGCGCGACGAAGGTGCTCATCTTGATGGCCACCAGGATGAACCACAGCACGAACAGGGTGTTACGCAGCTGTTCCCTGGGCACGTTGCGCATATACACGGCGACCATGAGCGGTGCGCCGGTGAGCGAGGTGCCGGCGATGTAGCCGCCGACAACAAGCAGCATTTTGTCCACCCAGCCCTGACGGCTTTCAATGGCCCAGTTCATGAACCAAACGAAGCCGTAGAACAGGGTCACGGAGTAGATGAACACGTTCAGCCACAGGGTGGGCAGGCTCACCAGGCCCAGCACGCCGACGATAGCCGCCGGGATGATGAAGCGTGCGGAGCGGCGCAGATAGCGCCAGTCCACGTTGTTCAGGCGCGTGCGCAGGGTCAAACCCGAGAAGAACAACAGGTGACTGCCAATGATGGGCAACCACAGCAGCGGCTGATTGTTCACGAACAGCAGCAGGGGCAGGCCGAGGGCGGCGCCGCCGAAGCCGAGGCCGGTTCGCACGAAACCGGTCCAGACGAACAGGAGTGCCACCAGGTATATCTGCGGGAGGGTGAAATCAGGGAGCATAGCGATCGGTTCGGGGCGGCGCTTGCCGCGGCGGCGAAGGAGGCGCAAGCTCCCGCCATCTGGATTCCTGCCAATGGGTCACAGAATCCGTCGCAGGGCTGGGGACTTGGGCCCGCGTCAGCTAAACTGGCGCGCCTGCTGCGGATTGGGCAGTGATTCTAATGGAGTGACGCATGGGCTGGTGGAAAGAATCGCAACGGATTGTCCTGGTACTGGCCGTTCTGGCGCTGGTCAGTGGCTGCGCGATGCTGCGGCCGGAGGTCGCGCCGCCGGAATTGCGTGTCAGTGACGTGCGCGTGCTGGGTATGTCCCTGGCCGACGCGAAGATCGCCGTCGATCTGGAGGTCGACAATCCCAACGCCTATACCCTGTCCCTGCGCCGTCTGACCTACGGTCTCTCGCTCCAGGACAAGCCGTTGTTCAACGGCATCGTGAGCGAAAGGATTCAGGTGGAGGCCAACGGCAGTTCGCGCGTGACCCTGCCGTTTACCCTCCGGTTCCAGGACGCCCTCGGGACGATGCGGGCCCTCGCCCAGTCCGAGGAATTGCGCTATCGCCTGAGCGGAGAGGCGGATTTCGGGCTGCTGAGCCTGCCCTACAGCAAATCCGGGAGTATCGGTCTGCCCAAGTTGCCCGAGGTTTCGGTGAAGAGCGTGCAGGTCGACGCCTTCACCCTGTCAGGGCTGGCACTGAGCCTGGGCGTGCAGGTAAACAATGCCAATGACTTCCCCGTGGATTTCAAAGGCATGAACTATGAATTGAAGATTGCCGATGCGCCGCTGCTGACGGGCCGCAGTACCCAGGCGCTGGCGGTGAACCCCAACGGCACGGGCATGCTGACGCTGGACATGTTCGTGGCCTACGGCGATCTGGGCGCCCTGGCCCGCAAATTGCGCGATGCCCGTTCCTTGCCCGTCGAATTCACCAGTCGCATGATCGTGCCGGGGAGTGCGGGCGAAGTGGTCATTCCCTACCACTGGAAGGGGGAGGTGCCGCTGCTTCGCTAGTGGTCCTAACCTGCTGAACCTCATAGCTTTACGGTAGCCTGCCGGCTGTCACCCGGAGGCCATCGGCGACCCGCCGCCCGTTATCCGCTACCATTGCCCGAACCCTTACCGGCAGCAGCCACCAGCGAGGCATCATGAGCGGGACTTCCACTTTCAACGCGACACAGGCCGAGTTTCTCAGTGACTTCCTGAAGGCACCGGGGCGTCCGTCGGGCACCATGCAGTACGAGGAGGTGGCCGGTTTCCTGTTCGCGGTCTCGTCCGTGGCCGACATGATTCCACCCAACGAATGGCTGCCGCTGGTGTTCAACGACCAGGAAGCGGGTTACCAGGACCAGGACGAGGCCGAGACCTTCCTTAAGTCACTGATGGGCCTGCACCAGTGGGTGGCCGCCGGGGTGGCTGACAAGCAGGCCGCGTTGCCGCCGCGCTGCGTGCCGTCGGCCGACCCCATGGCCAACTTCGGCAGTGACGCGCCCCTGGGGCGCTGGGCGCGCGGATTCGTGGCCGGGCATCAATGGATGGGCGACTGGTGGCCCAACGATCTGCCCCAGGACCAGGCCGAGGAACTCAGCGCGCTGCTGGTCATCCTGCCGTTCTTCACCTCGCTGGAGTTCGCCTCCAGCTACGCTTCGGCGATGGATCCCGGCCGCAGCTTCGAGGAGCTGGCCGCCCACATCCTGGCCATGTACCCGGAAGCCATGCGCGCCTATGCCGTGCTCGGCGAGATCATCTCACCGAAGGATGAAAGCGACGGGCTTCCCGGACTGCAGTGACGCGGGCCGCGAGCGGGCGGCAGGCATGTTTCCCGCGCTGCGATGTCCGCGTGCTTTTCCGTCCAGGAGCGGCTGAGGCCGCTCCTGCTCATCCACACGACCCATTTCCCGCCCGCGCGCGTCCATTCCCGCGCGATCCCCCAGGGATCGCTGTACAATCGCGCCTTCATCACCGCAGGTCCCCCCGAGATTTTCCCCATGTCCGATCCCGTCTCCGACTTTTCCAGCTTCGGCCTCGCCGCGCCCATTCTCCAGGCTATCGGCGATATCGGTTACGAGGCGCCATCACCCATTCAGGCGGCGAGCATTCCTCCGCTGCTGGAGGGCCGTGACCTGCTCGGCCAGGCGCAGACGGGCACGGGTAAAACCGCCGCCTTTGCGCTGCCGCTGCTGAACCGTATCGATATTTCCATGGCCAAGGTGCAGGCGCTGGTGCTCACCCCGACCCGCGAACTGGCCATCCAGGTGGCCGAGGCCATGCAGAGCTATGCGCGGCACCTTCCGGGCTTCCACATCCTGCCCGTGTATGGCGGTCAGGGCATGGGGGCACAACTGCGCCAATTGCATCGTGGTGTGCACGTGGTCGTGGGCACACCGGGGCGTGTGATGGATCATCTGCGTCGCGAAACCCTGCAACTCGACCACCTGGACATGCTGGTGCTCGACGAAGCCGATGAAATGCTCAACATGGGCTTTCTGGAAGATGTGGAGTGGATCCTCGGCCACACCCCGCCGCAGCGGCAGATTGCGCTGTTCTCCGCCACCATGCCGCGGCCCATCCAGCAAGTGGCCCGCCGTCATCTTCGCGAACCGGTGGAGATCAAGATCGCCGCCAAGACCGCCACGGTGGAGACTATCCGCCAGCGCTACTGGCAGGTGAGCGGCCTGCACAAACTTGATGCCCTTACGCGCATCCTGGAGGTCGAGGAATTCGACGCCATGATCATTTTCGTGCGCACGAAGACCGAAACCGTGGACCTGGCCGAAAAACTCGAAGCCCGCGGCTACGCCAGCGCCGCCCTGAACGGCGACATCAACCAGATCCAGCGCGAGCAGACCGTGGACAAGCTCAAGCGTGGGGCCATCGACATCATCGTGGCCACCGATGTGGCCGCACGCGGGCTGGACGTGGAGCGCATCAGCCACGTGATCAACTACGACATCCCCTACGATACGGAAGCCTATGTGCACCGCATCGGCCGCACCGGCCGCGCCGGCCGCAAGGGTGAGGCGATTCTGTTCGTGGCGCCGCGCGAACGCCGCATGCTGCAGGCCATCGAGCGCGCCACCCGGCAGCCCATCGAGCCCATGGCGCTGCCGAGCCGCGAGGCCGTCACCGACAAGCGTATAGCGCGTTTCAAGGAACTCATTGCGCAGACGCTGGAATCCCAGCAGCTCGAGCCGTTCGAGACCCTGGTAGACGATTTCCAGGCGGAGCATAACGTGGGCCCGGGCGAAGTCGCTGCGGCGTTGGCGTTTCTGGTGCAACGCGAGCGGCCCCTGTGGTTGGAGGAAAAGGAAGTGCCCGTGGCGCCCGAACGGCGCGAGACCCGTGGCGCACGCCATGAACGCGCGCCACGGGCGCCCCGCGAGCACGCGCCCGGTACCGAGGGTGTACGCCCGCGCCGCACACCGTCGGCGCCCGAGAGCGGCATGGTGCGTTATCGCATCGAGGTGGGCCGAGATCATGGCGTGCTGCCCAAGCATATCGTCGGTGCCATCGCCAATGAGGCCAACCTCAACAGCCGCAACATCGGTCGCATCGATCTGCACGACACCTACAGTACCGTCGACCTGCCCGAAGGTTTGCCCAAGCCCACGCTGATCCACCTGCGCCACGTCTGGGTGATGGGCCGGCAGATCAATCTCGTGCGTGAAGATGAGTACGTCGCTGGGCACGAGAAACCGGTGCAGCGCAAAGCCCGCTCCGGGGATGGCGAATACGCACCGCGCCAACGGGCACCACGCCGCGCGGCAGGTGGTAAGCCGAATCCCCGTACACCGGGTCGGCCCGATCCCAGGAAAAAGCGCTGAGGTTGCGTGCGGGCGCTTGCACGGGCGGTTGCGCCTGGTACCACGCGCATTCGGTGTAAAACGCAAGCCGGTCGGCGGGTATGGCCACAGCGGGCGTACGCGCGTGAGCAAGCGCCCGCTTCCCCACCAAGGACGGTCAGCCCGACTGAAAACCGTTTCCCGCCTGTCTGGCGTAACGACGTCGGTCGACTATCTTTTGAAGTTCGCCCCCTGGCTTACTGCTGTTCCAGGGCGGCTGCCGGCTCGGCTTGGTCGGGCGGCGTGGTCTTGTGGTGTGATGGCGTTCTCGGTTTGGATGCCTAACCACTTCTAGGATGCCAGGGCTCCGCTGCTCGGGGCTGACAAAAAGGGAGAAAAAGATGAAACAAACGAGAACCGCGTTCCTGGGCATGTTCACCTCGCTCTGTCTGCTGTCCGCAGCCGCCAGTGCCGAAGGCAACCGTTACGATCAGCCGCGTCTCTACCATTCGGAAGTCAGTGCATCCGAGGCCTACCGGCTCACGCAACACAATCACGGCAACGCCGGTCGCGCATCGCATAAGCCCGTGCTGTTGGACGTACGCAGCATCCCCGAGTACGTGGCAGGTCACCCGGAAGGTGCCTTGCACGTGCCGTATCCGCGCATCCATGAAACCCTCGACAACGTGCTGAGTGCCGAAGACAAGGCCACCCTGCTGATCGAAGCGGTGCAGGCCGCCATCCCGGACAAGGACACCCCCATCCTGGTGCTGTGCAAGACCGGTTCGCGCAGCATCGCCGCAAGCAACCTGCTGGCCGAGGCGGGTTACACCCAGGTGCGTAACATCTGGGAAGGCTTCGAGGGACGTACCAAGACGGATACCGCCGGCAACGCGCTCGATCTGAACAACAACGGCGTGGTGGGTGACGCCGGCGATCTGGACGGCTGGAAGAACTTTGCCAGCCTGCCCTACAGCACCCAACTGCACCCCAAGCTCATCTACAAGCCGTTCGATTATCTCTACTATCAGTAATCTCAGCACGCGGGAGGCTCCGGCCTCCCGCTTTCTGTTAGCGACACTCCGGCAGTTTGCGCATGTTTTCCTGCGCCCCCTCTGTGTATCATGCCGACATCTATAATCCGTGGGGCAGTCGCCTTGGCCCGATCCGCCGGCCCGGCCCTGCATGGATCGAGGGTCGGTATGCCCTCACAACGGAGGAACCCATGGACGACATTGCCGTCACCTCACAGCAGCGCAAACACCCGCGCCTGACCCGACACCCACTGGCACGCGCGGTGGCCGTGTCGCTCATGGCGGCCGCAATGGTCGGCTGCGCCAGTTCCGGGGCACCCCGGGTCGACACCGGCCTCGAACAGGCGCACAGCGCCTATGCGCAGGGTGACTACGGCCGGGCGGCGCAGCTGCTCGCCGTTCCTGCCATGCAGGGCAACGCGGAAGCGCAATATGCCCTCGGTTACATGTATTTCTACGGCCGCGGTGTGCGCCAGGACCGTTATCGGGCCGTGGCGTGGTTCCGTGATGCCTCGCGGCTTGGTCATCACAATGCGGGCAAGGCCCTGGCCATGGCCGAAGAACAGCTGCGCTTCGCAGCCGTTCCACCCGTCTCGAAATCCGCCGTCGCGCAAGTCACCGACAAGCGCATCATCATCAGCGAAATCGAGCCGACCGCCGCAACGACCGACGCGGAACAACGGCCCGGCGCCGTGCAGGTGCAAACCCCCGGGCGCTCAGCGGAAGCCACGGTGGTGAAGGGGCGCGTGGTGATCACCGAACCCACGCCGGCGCCGATCATGACTACGACGGAGTCCGCCCCCGAGGCGGAGGCGGTTGCGCCGAAACAGAAGGTCCCGCCGCAAGCACCCGAGCACGTAGCGCCCGGGCTCATCAAAGCCAGCATCGGCCCTGACCCGTCCGCACCCAAAAAATCGGCTGAGCGTCCGCCCCGCTACACGCTGCAACTGCTGGGCAGCCGCAGCAAGGCGGATCTGGTCGCCCTGGTGAGAGAACATGGCCTCGACGCATCGCAGGCCCATTACTACGCCGGCGAGCACGCAGGCGGCACCTGGTACCGGCTGTTCTACGGCGGTTATGCCACCGTCGCGGAAGCCAGGGCCATGCTCAAGGCTTTGCCGTCCTCCCTGGCGCGCCACAAACCCTGGGTGCGGGAATTTCCCGCGGTGAAGCTGGCGAGCCTGGGTTTGCGGCGGGAGCTCTGAGGCCGCCGGCGCTCGTCCCCCCGCGGGTGATAGCTCCTTCCTAACCTAAATGCCGCGCCTGCCGTTCGGGCGTGTGGCTGCGCCGGCGTTGGTCGGCGCTGAGGCGGGCGAGGGCGGGGTGAAGCATGGCCGGGCAGCCTTTGGCGCCGTACACAGCACAGTCGCGGGCCAGGGCGTCGACCACCGCGTCCTCCGCCATGCTCCGCTCAAGCAGGTGCGCGTACAGCAGTTCGAACAAACGCGGCAGGGCGATACGGCTGGTCTGGCCGACGCGTGCGTACAGCCAGTCACTGAAGGCCAGGAAATTCTCGAACGGTTCATCGCCGAGCAGCAACGGCAGCGTGGTGGAAAAGCGTCCCGAGTTGGCCACCAGGTCCCAATAGCGTGCGAACCGCGCCAACCGCTGCAGGGTGGCGAAGTCGATGCGATCGGTGGCGAGCACGCTGTAAGGCGGCTGGGGGTCGAAGCGCAATCCATAGGCCTCGGTGTGGCGCGCGATGGGCGCGCCGCGCAGGCGTTTGAGAATGCCGACCTGAATTTCATGGGGCCGCAGCGCCCACAGCCGATTGAACCCCGCCGCGAAGCTGGTCAGGTCCTCGCCGGGCAGGCCGATGATCAGATCGACGTGCAAGTGCGCATGGGTGTGTTCGCGCAGCCAGCGCAGGTTTTCCTCGCTGGCGGCGTTGTCCTGCCGGCGACTGATGAGTGCCTGCACCTCCGGATTGAAACTCTGTACGCCCACTTCCAGTTGCAGGGCACCGGGTGGAAAGCGTATCAGGCGTTCCTTCAAGGCGTCGGGCAGGTGATCCGGAATCACCTCGAAATGCAGGAACAACCTGTCATCAAGCCGTTCGAGGAAGAAGTCCAGGATGCGCCGTGAGCTTTCCACCTTGAGGTTGAAGGTGCGATCCACGAACTTGAAATGGCGTGCGCCGCGACGGTACAGCCCCTCCATTTCCGCGAGAAACCGATCCAGATCGAAGGGCCAGGCGGTTTTGTCCAATGCCGAGAGACAGAACTCGCATTTGAACGGGCAGCCGCGTGACGCCTCCACGTACAGCAGGCGGTGGGCGAGATCCTGATCCGTGTACTCGCGGTACGGTAGCGCCAGTGCATCGAGTGCCGGCACCGGCGCCTGGATGAACTTCTGCGCGGGGCGCTCGCCGGCGAGCAATTGCCGGGCCAGGTCCGCGAAGGCCAAATCGCCGTGACCGGCTATCACATAGTCTGCCAGTGCCGTCAGCGGCTGCGCGTCGGGCTCATGGCTCACCTCGGGACCGCCGAGCACGATCACCACCTCGGGCGCAACCCGCTTGAGCAGCGCCACCAGATGGGCGGTCTGTTGTGCGTTCCAGATGTATACGCCCAGGCCGATCACGCGCGGCGTCTGTGCGAGCAGCTTTTCCATGACTTCCACCGGGCGCTGGTCGATGGTGAATTCCATCAACTCTGCCCGCGGGCGCAGCTCACCCAGATTCGCGACGAGATAGCGAAGCCCCAGCGATGCGTGGATGAACTTGGCGTTGAGGGTAGTGAGGACGAGGTCGGCCATGACCGCGATCTTACAGGCCTTGAATGGGATTTGCCGGATGGCGGCACTGAAAAAAACCCCGGGTCCAGCCCGGGGCAAATCTCGCTACAAGAGAGTCGTCGAGAGTGGACTTTCAGAAAATATGCGTCAGCTGCAGTGCGGCCACATCATCGATGCCGTTCATGTTGTCATTGGGGCCGACGTCATCCGGCCAATCAGGCGATTCCACCGAGCGGAAGGCGTAGTTGAACGTGAATCGGGTCTTGCGGTTGAAGTAGTACTGTGCGCCCGCCGTCCACGTGGTCCACACCGACTCGAAGCTTCGGCCCGCATTGGGGCCTGCGGGCGGGCCCGGATCATCCTCCAGGCGGTGATACACGTCATGGCGCAAATCCAGTTCCCAGTTCGAGCCCGGCATACGCCAGCCCCCTTCCACATACCAACCGGAGGCCTCGCCATCGGCACCGTCCGCAGCCGGCTGGGCACCGTTCTGGTCGAACGTGGGCTTGTCGGGTCCGACGAAGATCATGCCCTTGCCGCGCATGTATTCGGCGGATAGACGAAAGGCGTCACGACGGTACTTGAAACCGAGGCCTTCGCGCTCACGATCGAAATAGCGCGGGTTGTAAACGGCGTCATCGGTATTGTCGAGCAAGCGCCGTCCGCGGTGTTGCCACACAAAAAGCTTCAGATCATTACGCATCGGGCCGCTGCTGCCGTACACCTTTGCGGTGGACAAGTAAGCGTAAACGTCCTTCTGACTATCGTTGTCGCTGAAGTTGAGTCCATTTCCATTGCCCACCATGATGGCATAGGTGTGTTCCCAGTCACCGAGGTTGAACGTGTCGAACACCTGCAATCCCACGTCACGAAATGCAGCAACGGAACGGTCGAACTGGTTGAGGCCACTATCGCTGGAGACGGGGAGCGTCACCTCAGGCACGTTGGACGTATAGCGCGCATTGGGCACCCGTTCGAGCATCAGTTGGTTGGTCACGGTAGAAAAGTTCACGTAGTCGAACACATGGATGGCCTGCAAAGCCTCTTCCGGACCGGGCGTTTTGAACAGGCCCGCGCGCAGCCTTGCGCCGGGCAGGTGATTCAGGGTGATGCTCGCATCGGTGATACGCGGTCCATCCGCGGCGGTGATGCCGTTGTTGCCGAATTCCGTCAGCAGGAAGTAATTCACCTTGTTGTCCAGAGGAAAACCCGCCCCACGCACACCGAGGCGGGCCCGGCTGACGTTGAAACCTTCCTGGGTGGTGAGGTTGGGGCCCAGCAGTTTGGGGGGCACGTAGGCGCCGGCAGAATTTGGATCACTGTAATCCTTCTGGTAGTCGACCTGGATGAATCCCCACACGTAGGCGCGGTCAGCCGCATCGGCGGGTTCGGTACCCTGGAGCATGAGCCAGTTGGCCCCCTGGGCCGGCGCGCCGAGTAGAAGCAGGAGGCCACCCAGCATGATGTTCGTTGTTCTCATCACCTCACCTCCATCAAGGCTTGATCAGCGTGTAGCCGCTGTTTTTCAGCTCAAGGATGCGTACCACACCGGCCGGCACCGGTTGCGCGAGCGGGTTGAGCGCGGGCGGGTGGCCGAGTTGTTGGGTGAAGGCAGCAACCGTGTTCTGGCATGCGCTGAATCCAACTCCCGCGTCGGCGAGGGCGCGCAGGCGCCCGGCATTGGCGTTTTCCGCAAGCAGCAGGCGCAAGCCCGGACCAAAGGCGACGATCTCGACGGCAACCCGATCAGGGCCGTAATGCTTGAGCAGGTTGCTCGCGACATTGAGCACCAGCGTTTGCTTGCCCGATGCTTCATCACTGATTTGCAGCACCACTTTCTCTTCCGCAAAAGGTTTGTCAGCTGGTGGCGCTGCCCAGGCATCCGGCAAGCACAGGAACAAAACCGCAAGTAGCAAAAGGCGATGCATTTTTTTGTCTCCGTTAGGCGGCGCTTGTGCACAAGCGCTCATTTGTGGTCAGCGCGCAATCCTGAGGACGAGGCGCCCGGCGGGTTTATTCCCGAGCGCATGGGTGGAATAAATCGACGGGTGGAGACGTCCTTTGATAGGCCACCTGGATGGAGAACAACAATGAATCCCTTGGCCGCCTTGTGCCGATCTCACGAATTTCGGCGACAGCTGGAGGAGGGCCGACCACGGTTGTATCGCATCGCCTACGCCTGGACGCACAACGCCGCCCTGGCGGACGATCTGGTTCAGCAGACCATGGAGCGTGCACTCAGGAAATCCAGGCATTTGCAAGATCTGCGGGCCATGCCCGCGTGGTTGGCTGCCATTCTCACCAACTGCTGGCGTGATCACCTGCGCACGCAACGACCCATGGAGGACATCGCAGACTACGACTTCGAAGCCGATGCCGATCCTGCCGTTGAGCATGAGCGCCTGGATCGGCAAACGCGGGTGAGGAGGGCGGTCGCCAACCTGCCCGATGCGCAACGAGAAGTGCTGAGTCTGGTGGATCTTGGCGAGCACTCCTATGCGGAAGTGGCGCGCATGCTTCACATTCCCATAGGCACCGTGATGAGCCGCCTCAGCCGTGCCCGTGCGGCGCTGGCGGTTGTGCTGGCTGGAACGGTACACGAATCCAACACGGTGAATTTGCGGAGGATCAAATGAATCACCCGCAGCATATCGATGACACGCGACTGAATGCCTTCATCGACGGCGCCCTGAGTGACGAGGACGCGGAACAAGTGATGGCGGCATTACAGAGCGATGCCCAACTCGGCAAGCGACTTTGCCAGCTCAGCCTGGTGAGGGAGATGGTGCGCCAGAGCTACCGTGAGCCGCCCAAGCCTGCCTCAAAGCCGCCACGCGGGCGCCTGCGCCATCGGGCGGCCGCCGCTGTGCTTATCGTCACGGGGGTCTGTGCCGGCTGGTTTGGGAACGAGGCACTCACATGGCGCCAGCCCGATACGCTGATCGACCTGGCGCGTCTCATCCATGTGCCCAACGCCGGACGTGATTCGGTCAAGGTGATGTTGCACGTGAGCACCAATGACGAAGGCAAGATGAAGACGGTGCTGGATGAGACGGAAAAACTGTTGGGGTACTACGAACGCGAGTTGAAGCAAATCAATGTCGAAGTCCTCACCAACGGTGCGGGATTGAACATGCTGCGTGCCGATGCGTCGCCCTTCGCGGCACGCATCCGGGATCTGCAGCAGCGCTATGAGAACGTGCGTTTCGTGGCATGCAAGATCGCACTCGACAAACTGCAAAAAGAGCTCGGACGTGACGTTCCGCTGCTGCCGGGCAGTGATCTCACGCCATCTTCGCTGGACGAGATCATCCGCCGTCAGAAGGACGGTTGGGTTTACGTCCAAATCTGACCCGATGCACGCGTTCCCGGTCACGGCGGTTATACTTCGCCGACCGGGAACGAGTACACCACGATGTCAGACAAGCCTTACGCCGAATCCTGCGACCAGAACCGCGAACCCATACTTGCGGTGCTCCGCCCGCTGCTTGCAACGCGCCGAGCCGTGCTCGAGATCGGCAGTGGTACCGGCCAGCATGCGGTGTATTTCGGCGCGGAGATGCCTTACTTGCGCTGGCATACCAGTGATCGGGAGGAAAACCACGCCGGTATCCTCCTCTGGTTGGCAGAGGCGGGCCTCGCCAACGTCGAGCCGCCGCTGTCACTGGATGTCAGCATGCACCCGTGGCCCCGAGTCGATGTGGATTCCGTATTCTCGGCCAATACCACGCACATCATGGATTGGGATGCGGTGCAGGCCTTGTTTGCGGGCGTCGGCCGACTGCTGCCGGAAGGCGGGCTGTTCGCCGTGTACGGCCCGTTCAACTACGACGGACGTTACACGAGTGAAAGCAACGCCCGCTTTGACGTCTGGCTCAAGCAACGGGATCCGCGCAGCGGCATTCGCGATGTGGCCGATCTGAACCGTCTGGCGGTGGATGCGGGCATGCACTTGCAGCACGATTTCGCCATGCCCGCCAATAACCGTATCCTGTGTTGGGTAAAGCGCGCGCCCATTTAGGGTTGGCGTAGCGCGCAGCGTGCTCCGGGCTGTTTGCCTGCGCCGTCATTCCAACTCCGCTGTGCGTCCGTCGGATTCATCGGTCATCCGCATGTTGATTATCTCCCGCAGCCTTTCCATCCCCGAGCACGAGATCGAGATCACCGCCGTGCGCGCCCAGGGCGCGGGTGGGCAGAATATCAACAAGGTTGCCAATGCCGTTCACCTGCGCTTCGACGTGCGCCGCTCGTCGTTGCCGGACGTTTACAAGGAACGCCTGTTGGGCCTGCGCGATCATCGCATTACCAGTGAGGGGACGGTGATCATCAAGTCCCAGGAATACCGCAGCCTTGAGCGGAACCGTGAGGCTGCGCGCGAACGTTTGCGGGCACTCATCGTCAGCGTCACCCGGGTACCCAAGAAACGTCGCCCCACCAGGCCCACCCGGGCCTCCCAGCAGCGCCGCATGGACAGCAAGACCAAGCGGGGCGCCACCAAGGCCCTCCGCCGCAAACCCGCCGAATGAGCAAGCCATAGAGGTCGCAAGAACAGGCGTGGGGAAGGATGCCCGCTCGTATTCCTTCTCGGTGGGAATCTCCCTGCACGCAGCCGCGCGTCAGTGCCTTCTATACTCATCCGAGGTCGGCTGCGAGGATCGGGGATGGAACCTGCGCTTCTTCCACGGGCGAAGTTCGACGCCCTCATTCAGACGCTGGGCCATGCAGGCTACCGCGTCTTCGGTCCCACGCCGCGCGCCGGGTCGGTGGTCTTCGACGAGCTCGGTTCTGCTGATGATCTGCCACGCGGTCATAAGAGCGAACAGGTCCCCGGACGCTACCGGCTCGCCTATGAAGGTGGCGATCGCCTGTTCGACTTCACCCATGGACACGAGTCCCTCAAGCGCTTCACCTTCGCGGCGGAGGAAACCCTCTGGACGGTTCGCCATGATGGTCAGGTCAGTTTCAATCCTGATCTCCCCGATGGTCGACCCGCAGCGGTGATCGGTGCGCGTGCCTGCGACATCGCGGGAATGCGCGTACAGGAGCGGACGTTCCTTGAAGGGCAGTGGAGCCGATTCACCGATCCTTACTTCGCCGACCGGCGCCAGAAGCTGTTCGTCGTGGCGGTGAACTGTTCCACCTGTGCCTCCACCTGCTTCTGTTCGTCCCAGGGCACGGGCCCGCGGGTCACCGAGGCCTTCGACATTGCGTTGACCGAGTTGGAGGACGCCTTTCTGCTGGAGACGGGGAGCACGGCAGGCGAGGAAATCGCGCGGCAACTGCCGCTTGAGGCCGCCGGCGACGACCACCATCGCCAAGCCGCGGATCAGATCGAAAAAGTGGCCGGTTCTCAGACGCGTTCCATCGACAACAACGGCATCTATGAACTGCTGTTCGACAATTTGGATCACCCGCGCTGGGACGATGTGGCGGCACGCTGCCTGTCCTGCGCCAACTGCGTGATGGTATGCCCGACCTGTTTTTGCCATCGCGAGAACGAAGTGCCGGCCATGGACGGCCAGTCCAGTCAGCACGTCCGTCAGTGGGATGCCTGCTTCACCATGGAGCACGGTTCCACCCACGGTGCCCGGCTGCGTCCGCAGGTGAAGCAACGTTATCGCCAGTGGCTGACCCATAAACTCGGGTCCTGGTGGAAGCAGTTCGACGTGTCGGGCTGCGTAGGCTGCGGGCGTTGCATCACCTGGTGTCCCACCGGGATTGATCTCACCGAAGAGGCGGCGGCCATCCGCGCACAACCGGGACTCAAAGCCACATGAGCGCACTGCCCAAGACCAACCCGTATCTGCCCATGGCCGCCGAGGTGGTCGACAACATCGAGGAAGCGCCGGGCATCAACACCTTGCGCCTGCGGCTCCGGGATGCGCAGCAACGGGCCGACTATCGGTTCGCGCCGGGCCAGTTCAACATGCTGTACCTGGCCAACGTGGGCGAGGTGCCCATCTCCATATCCTCCGATCCGGGTGACGTGGAATTCATTGATCACACCATCCGCGCCGTCGGCCGGGTGACAGAGGGCATGGTGCGGCTCAAGGCCGGCGACATCATGGGTCTGCGCGGCCCCTTCGGCGCAGGCTGGCCCATGGAACAGGCCAAGGGTCGCAACCTCTTGGTGATCACCGGTGGTATCGGCTGTGCGCCCACCGCTTCCGTGGTGCAGTACGCCCATGCACGGCGCGATCAGTACGGGAAGATCAGCGTATGCCATGGTGTGCGCAAACCGGACGATCTGATTTACGGCGAGCGCTTCGCCAACTGGTGCAAGGCGCCGGACACCGTATGCATGTTCGCTTCCCAGGAACCGGCACCGGGCTGGAGCGGACGCACAGGCCTGGTGACGCAGTTACTCGATGATCTGGCTCCGGAAGCCATCGAAGGCATGGCCATGATGTGCGGACCCGAGCCCATGATGCGTGCGGTCGCCGAGGAACTGCTCAACCGTGGCCGACCCATTGAGGACATCTATGTTTCCATGGAACGCGGCATGCAATGCGGCCTCGGCCACTGTGGCCATTGCCAGTATGGCCCCGACTTCATCTGCAAGGATGGTCCGGTGTTTCCGTACGCCAGGGTACGCCGGCTGATGCCGGTCAAGGGGTTCTGAGATGAATAAAGCGCGCATCGCTGTACACAAGTTCAGTTCCTGTGACGGCTGCCAGCTCCAGTTCCTCACCCTGGAAGAGGCGTTGCTGCAATTGGCCGAGCGGGTGGAGATCAGCTATTTCATCGAGGCCACCAGCAACCTGGGCGATGGACCCTACGGCAACTACGACGTGTCTTTCGTCGAAGGCTCCGTCACCACACCCGACGAAGTGGAGCGCATCAGGAAGATCCGCGAGAACAGCAAGATGGTGATCGCCATCGGTGCCTGCGGCACGGCCGGCGGCATTCAGGCGTTGCGCAACTGGGGTGACCTCGACAGTTACAAAACCTCTTTCTACACCATGCCCGAGCACATCGAGGCGCTGCCGATGTCCACGCCGTTTTCTGAACACATCAAGGTGGACGCGGAACTGGCCGGTTGCCCACCGGACCAGGGCCAGCTCAAGTACGTGATCAACAGTGTGCTTTCCGGCGTGCAGTCCCGTATCCCCACCGAGGCCATCTGCCTCAAGTGCAAACGCGACGGCAATGTGTGCGTACTGGTCGCCCAGGAAAAACCCTGCATGGGGCCCATCACCAAGACCGGCTGCGGCGCCCTGTGCCCGCATCAGGAGCGTGACTGCTACAGCTGTTTCGGCCCGGCGGAGACCGCCAACATCGACGCCATGGGCCGACGCTTCATCGGTGCCGGCCTGCCGCGCGACGGACTGGTGCATCGGTTGCGTTTCATCTACAGCTGGTCACCGCCTTTTCGGGAGGCCTCGGAGCGTTGGCTGGCGGGCCAGGCGGACTTTCGGCCGCTGCCACCCTCCAGCACGGTCAACCCGCCCACCGGAGTGCAACCATGAACGACGTGAGCGGACAGCCGCAGGCCACCGTTGCGGGCGAACGGCGCGTGGACATTCCGATCCTGACCCGTGTGGAAGGAGAGGGCGCGCTTTTCCTGCGCCTGGAGAACGATCAGATAACCGACCTGCGTCTGCGCATTTTCGAGCCGCCGCGGTTCTTCGAACACTTCCTGCGATCACGCACCTGGCGCGAGGTGCCGGATATCGTGGCCCGTATCTGCGGCATTTGTCCGGTGGCGTATCAGATGAGCGCCTCCAACGCCATCGAAATGGCCTTCGGCGTGGACGTGCCACAATCCATTCGCGATCTGAAACGTCTTTATTACTGCGGTGAGTGGATCGAAAGCCATGCGCTGCACATTCATCTGCTCGCCGTGCCCGACTTCCTCGGTTACCCGGATGCCATCCACATGGCCAAGGACTATCCGGATGAAGTGCGGCGCGGCATGCATCTGCAAGGGCTCGGCAACAGCATCCTGAAGATGTTCGGTGGGCGGCCCGTCAATCCTGTGGGCGTGGTCCCCGGCGGTTTCTATCGCTCGCCTTCTCGCGCCGAAGCGAAGGACATGTTGCGCAAGTTCAAGGAAGCCTTGCCCCATGCCGAAGAGCTGGTGCGGTGGGTGGGCAGCCTGAAACTACCGGATGTGACGCGTGACGTGGCGAGCGTTTCCCTGCGCGCTCATGACGAATATCCCATGAACTACGGGCGCATCGTCTCCGACCGGGGCCTCGACATTCACGTCAACGAATACGAACAGCACTTCCGCGAATTCCAGGTGCCCCATTCCACCGCACTGCATGCGCTGTTGCACGATCAGCCCTACTGGGTCGGCCCCGCCCCGCGATTGAACAACAACCTGGACAGGCTGCCGCCGCCCACTGCCAAGCTGCTGGGCGAGACACCGGTGGCCTGGCCCAGCAAAAACCCCTACCACAGCGCCCTGGCCCGCGCCGTGGAAATTCACGTGGCCATGGTGGACGCCATCCAACTGCTGGAGGCCTACGACAAACCGCCCAAACCCCAGATGGACGTGGTGCCGCGTGCGGGCATGGGCTGCGGCTGCACGGAGGCGCCGCGCGGCATCCTGTGGCACCGCTACGAACTGGACGACCAGGGCAAGGTGACGCACGCGACCATCATCCCACCCACCAGCCAGAACCAGGCACAGATGGAGGCGGACATGCGCGCCAGCGTCATGGAAAACCTCGCGATGAGCGACGACGAGCTGCGTCTGCGCCTCGAATCCGGCATCCGCAATTACGATCCGTGTATCTCCTGCTCCACGCATTTCCTGAAGCTGACCGTGGAGCGGCGTTGACCGGTAATCCGATGTGAATCCGGGGAGGTTTCGTCTGCGTTGCCACCCCGGTAAGTTTTGTCTCCATCTCGGTTCGTGACCGCTCGCCGTCGGCTTTTCCGGTACCATAGGCGCCATGTTGCGCGTCTATCATTCGAACCGGCTGGAGCGGTTGTGCGAGCGCCTGGTGGCGGTAACGGCGGACCCGTTGCCGGATCCCTTCGCGCCGGAATGGTTTCTGGTGCAAAGCCAGGGCATGGCGCGCTGGCTGTCGTTGCAACTGGCCGAGCGCACGGGCGTCGCGGCCAACCTGCGTTTCTTCATGCCGGCCGCCTTCGTCTGGCGGTTGTTCGCCGCGCAGATCCCCGAGGCGGGCCAGGAATCGGTCTTCGATCGCGACACCCTGGTGTGGCGGATCCTGGGCCTGCTTCCCGAACACCTGGACACGCCCGCCTTCGCGCCGCTGGGCCGCTATGTGGCCGGCGAACGTCCGGAGCTGCGGCGCTGGCAACTGGCACGGCGCATCGCCGACGTGTTCGACCAGTACCTGGTGTACCGCCCGGATCTCATTTCGCAATGGGAGCAGGGTGCCGAACCGGATGACTGGCAGGCGCAGCTCTGGCGCGCCCTGGTCGCCGGACAGCAGGACGCCCATCGCGCGGGCATGCTGCAACGTTTCCTGAGCGAGCCGCTGGATACCACCCACCTGCCGCCACGCGTGTGCGTGTTTGCGGTGCCTGCCATTCCCCCGGCCTATCTCGCGGTGCTTGGCCGTCTGGCCGAAGTCATCGACGTGCATCTCTTCGTACTCAATCCCTGCCT
This sequence comes from Gammaproteobacteria bacterium, assembly GCA_041687015.1. Classification (GTDB taxonomy): domain Bacteria; phylum Pseudomonadota; class Gammaproteobacteria; order Thiohalomonadales; family Thiohalomonadaceae; genus JALOAT01. The sequence goes on along the minus strand of JAWLCT010000006.1, from coordinate 75,091 downwards.
GCTCTACTGGGGTGACATCCGCGCCGAGCGCAACCTGGCGCGTCTGCGCCGGCAGTGGGCACGGTTGGGCCAGCCCGATCGTAGTGAGTACTACAGCACCGGCCATCCTCTGCTTGCCTCCATGGGTAAACAGGGGCGTGATTTCATCGAGCTGCTGCACGACTATCCGCTTGAGGACGAGGAGCTGTTCGATCTTCCCGCAGGCGACAGCCTGCTGCCACAGCTGCAGCGTGACATCCTGTTGCTGGAGACGCGCGACGGTGGCGACAAAGCCGTGCTGGCCGCGACCGATCGCTCGCTCCAGGTGCATGCCTGTCACGGGCCCATGCGCGAGATCGAGGTGCTGCACGATCAATTGCAGGCGCTGTTCGATCGGCACCCGGATTTGAGCCCGCGCGACGTGGTCGTCATGGCACCGGATATCGACACCTATGCACCGTACATCGAGGCGGTGTTCGGCGCTGCCGGCGAAGGCCGGCACCTGCCGTGGACCATCGCCGATCGCAGCCGCACCGGTAGCGCGCCTGTGCTGGCGGCCTTTCTGTCCCTGCTCGATCTGCCCACCCGCCGCTTCACCGCCAGCGAGGTATTGTCGATCCTCGAAGTGCCCGCGGTGATGCGCCGCACCGGCCTGGACGAGGGCGATTACGAGCGGGTGCGTACCTGGGTGCGCGACAGTCACATCCGCTGGGGGCTGGACGGCCCGGCCCGTGCCGCCGCCGGGTTGCCCGATGACGACGTCAACTCCTGGGCGTTCGGTTTCCGCCGCCTGCTGCTGGGTTATGCGATGGCGCCGGAACCCGTGCTGTTCCACGGGGTGCTGCCCTATCCGCATGTGGAAGGTGGCGAGGCGGAAGTGCTCGGCAGGCTACGCAGTTTCGTGGCGCGCCTGGAACAGTTTGCTGCGCGCCTGCAGGGCCGCTACGACGCCGACGCCTGGAGCACGCTGATCAACGATTTGCTCGCATCTTTTTTTGATACCGACGAGGACGACAGCACGCCATTGCAGGCCGTGCGCGAGGCCATGGCGGCGCTGGCGGAGCATACCCGGCGAGCCGGTTTTACGGATGGCTTCGGTCTTGACGTGTTGCGCGACCACCTGCGCCGCGCCCTGACCGATCCCGATCCCGACCAACGCTTCATCGCCGGCCCCATCACCTTCTGCTCCATGGTGCCCCTGCGCAGCGTGCCGTTCCGCGTGGTGTGCCTCATCGGTATGAACGACCAGGCTTTCCCGCGGGTGCAGCGGCCGCTCGGATTCGATCGCATGGTGGAAAAGCCGCGGCCGGGTGACCGCTCGCGCCGTGACGATGACCGCTACACCTTTCTGGAAGCGCTGCTCGCGGCGCGCGACACGTTTTACATCAGCTATGTAGGCCGCGATCTGCGCGATAACAACCTGCTGCTGCCTTCCGTCCTGGTGGCCGAATTGCTCGATCATGTGGCGCAGGGTTTCGTCTCGGCGGAGGGTGATCTGCGCAGCCAACTGGTCACCGAGCACGCCCTGCAACCCTTCAGTCGCCGTTATTTCGGTGCCGACGCACGCCTGTTCAGTTACGCCAGGGAATGGTTGCCGGGGGCACAGGCCCAGGCAGGGCAACGCAGTGAACTGCCGCCCTTCTGTCCCGCACCGCTGCCCGAGACCGAACAAACGTCCGATGCGATCGAACTCGCCGACCTCATTGAATTCTTCCGCCATCCTGCACGCCATTTCCTGCGCCGCCGTTTGGGGATCGCGCTGGACGATGCGGACGAAGTGCTGGAGGATGCCGAACCCTTCGAACTCGATGGGCTCACCGCCTATCAGCTGACCCAGAGCCTGGTCGCCGATCTTCTTGCGGGTGCGGATGTGGCCGCGCGTCATCCGCTGCTGCGTGCCGAGGGCACCCTGCCCAGCGGGCACTTCGGCGATCTCGCGTTTGCCAATTGCACCGCCTCCCTCCAGGACTACGTCGAGACTCTGCGCCCCTTCGTGGGCACGCCGCTGGCGCCCGTGGAAGTGGATCTCCACATTGACGGATTGCACCTGCGCGGCTGGCTGGATGGACTCACCACGGCCGGCCTGGTGCGTTATCGTCATGCGAAGCTGAACGCCCACGACGTGCTGGGCCTGTGGATCCGTCACGTGGTGCGCTGCGCAGTGCAACCGTCGACGGCCGAGAGCCGCCACTTCGCCAGCGATACCTGCCTGGTGCTGGGGCCGGTGACCACACCCATGGCGGTGCTGCGCGACTTGCTCGTTGCCTACCGCGCGGGCCAGCAGCGCCCGTTGCCGTTCTTTCCCCGCACCGCCTGGGCCTACGCATGCGCGATGGATGACGGCAAGGACGCCATGGCCGCCGCCGTGTCCGCCTGGACGCCCAACGAGTTCGGCAACCGTTTTGCGGAAAGCCTGGACGCCTACAACCAGACCGCCTTCCGCGGCGTGGACCCCATCGACGGCGAATTCGCTCAACTGGCCGAAGGCGTGTTCAAGCCGGTATTCGCGACCATGGTCGAGGCGCACACGTGATGCAGCGCCTCGATCCGCTTTCCCTGCCCTGCGACGGCGTCCGCCTCATTGAGGCCAGCGCCGGCACCGGCAAGACCTACACGGTTGCCACCCTCTACCTGCGCCTGTTGCTGGAACAGCAACGCTCGGTACGCGACATCCTGGTGGTCACCTTCACGGTAGCGGCCACCGAGGAGCTGCGCGACCGCATTCGCGCACGCATGCGCGAGGCCATCGCCGTGCTGAAGGGGGCCGCGACGAACGACGATGTGCTCGCCGCACTGATCGACGCGCAGCCCGATCCGGCAGCTGCCGCCACCCGGCTTGCCGACGAACTGACCTGCATCGACGAGGCCGCCATTTTCACCATCCATGGCTTCTGCCAGCGCATGCTGCAGGAGCATGCCTTCGAAAGCGGTGCGCTGTTCGACACGGAATTCATCACCGACGACAGCGAGCTGCGACGCGCCGTGGTGGAAGATTTCTGGCGGCGCAGTTTTTACACCGCCGGCCCGGGGCTTGCGCAACTCGCCCATCAGACCTGGGGCACGCCGGCAGGACTGTACCAGACCCTCCGCGACCCGCTGTCCCGGCACGATTTGCAGGTGGTGCCGGACATCGACATCGCTCAATGTGACGGCACGGCCTGGCGTGCCCTGCACGCGACGGCCGCCGCCGCATGGGCCGCGGAGCGCGAGGCCATCCTCACCCTGCTGGTGGATTCCAAGGACCTGTCGCGCAGCAAGGACGGCCACAACGAGGCGAACCTGCGGGCCGCCGCTGCCGCGCTCGACGAGCACTTCGCTGGCGACGCCGACGACTACGTGCTGCCGCAGGGGTTCGAGCTGTTCACCAGCAACCGTATCGCCGCGGCCATCACACCCGCCAAGCGCAAAAAGGGCATCCAGCCGCCCGAACACCCCTTCTTCCGCATCTGTCAGGACCTGAGCCGGTTGCGTGAGGCACGCGTCATGCAGCTCACTGCAGAAGCCCTGCGTTTCTGCCGCGAAACCTTGCGCAGCCGCAAAACGGAACGCGGCCTGGTGTCCTTCGACGACCTGCTCGTCCAGCTTGCCGATGCATTGCACGGCCCCGGCGGCGATGCCCTCGCACAGCATATCGCCCAGCGTTTTCCGGTGGCGATGATCGACGAATTCCAGGACACCGATCCGCAGCAGGCGCGCATTTTCTCGCGCATCTACGCGGGCCGTGCCGAGGGTGCGCTTTTCATGATCGGCGATCCCAAGCAGGCCATCTACAGCTTCCGTGGCGCCGACGTCTTCACCTACATCGGAGCGAAACGTGCCACCGATGCCGAGCGTGACCGCTTCACCCTGGACACCAACTGGCGTGCCTGCACGCCGTTGGTGAACGCGGTGAACACCTTGTTCGCTGTCCACGGCGCGCCCTTCGTTTACGCCGACGACATCGATTTCCATCCCGTGAACGCTGCCGGGAAGGCCGACGCCGAACCGCTGCGCATCGACGGTGCCACGCCGGTGCCGTTGCGCGCCTGGTATGTACCCGCCGACGGCGCACGTGTTTATCACGGGCGCATCACGGGTGCCTGGGCGTCGGAACACCTCGCCCGCGCCTGCGCCGGCGAGATCGGTCGCTTGCTTGCCCTGGGTGAAGCCGGCCGCGCCACCCTCGGCAACGAGCCGCTCGCACCACGCCATGTTGCCGTGCTTGTGCGCACCCACCGCGAAGCGCAGCACGTTCAGGCGGCCCTGCGCGCCGCCGGTATCCCGGCTGTGAGTCAGGTGCGCGCCAGCGTCTTCGAAAGCGAACAGGCGGAAGAACTGTTGCGCGTGCTGCTGGCGATCGCCGAGCCCACCGACGAGCGCCGCCTGCGTGCAGCCCTGACCACCGCCATGGCCGGGATCGATGCCGCCGAACTGGATGCCTGGACCCGGGACGAGTTGCGTTGGGAAGCGACGCTGGATCAGGTGCAGGCGTTCCATGCGCTGTGGCTGGCGCGCGGCTTCATGCCCATGTTCCGCAGCCTGTTGCATGCCTGGAAGGTGGCGCCGCGCCTGCTCGCGCTGCCCGATGGTGAACGGCGTATGACCAATCTGCTGCAGCTGGCGGAACTCATGCAGAATGCCGCCCGCGAACACGTCGGCATGGAAAACCTGTTGCGCTGGTACACCGACCAATGCCGCCAGCCCGACGGCCAAAGCGAAGAGCAGCAGCTGCGCCTGGAAAGTGACGAGGCCTTGGTGAAGATCGTCACCATTCACAAGAGCAAGGGCCTCGAGTACCCGGTGGTGTTCCTGCCGTTTCCGTGGTCCACGCGCCGTGTGAACAAGGACGGCGCGGTGATGTGCCACGACGACGAGCGCCGCCCCGTGCTCGACCTGGGCGGGCAAGACTGGGAGGCGCATTACCAGCGTGCCGAACGTGAACGCCTGGCCGAAGATTTGCGCCTTCTGTACGTGGCCTTCACCCGTGCCAAGCACTTGTGCTACTTCACCTGGGGCCGCTTTGCGAGCGCCGAAGCCTCGGCGCTTGCCTGGTTGTTGCACGGCGATGGCCTGGAGGCGGATACGGAACGGCTGGCCGCACATGTAAAGGCACTGGAAGACGACGCACTGCGCGCGCCGCTGGACGCCTGGGCGCTGCGTGCACCCGGCGGGATGACCGTGGAGCGCCTGCCTGAGCAACCGGCGAGCGCGCCACGTACGCCGTCCGCCGGCCCGACACTGGCGGCGCGCCTCCCCGAACGCCACGTGAGCGTGGACTGGCGCGTCACCAGCTATACGGGGCTGGCCGCAGGCCACGACCACGAGCGGCCCGATTACGGAACCCGGGCCGAAGACGCGGAAGCGCTGCCCGTTACGCCGGTCTCGCATATCCTGCAGTTCCCGCGCGGCTCACGCGCCGGCACGTTCATGCACAAACTGCTGGAACGCTGCGATTTCCCACACGCGTTCGGCGCCGTGCTGGGCGACGAGGTGCAGAACCAGCTGCAACGTCATGGCTTTGATGCCAGCTGGCAGGGGGCCACGGAAGCCATGGTCACCAACGTACTCGACACGCCGTTGGACGGCGAGGCGCTGCGTCTACGCACTGTCAGCAATGCACGCCGCCTCATCGAATTGGAATTCTATTATCCGCTTGCCGCATTCAACGCGGCTGACCTCACGGGCACAACGGCGCGCTTTGCCGACTACTTCGCCCAGGGGCCTGCATTGCAGTTCCACGTGAATGGCGGTGTGATGCGCGGTTTCATCGATCTGGTGTTCGAGCACGGCGGGCGCTTCTTCATCGCCGACTACAAATCCAACTACCTGGGCCCACGCATCGAGGACTATGACCGCGCACGCGTGGCCGCCGCAGTGGCCGCCAATCGCTATGACCTGCAGTACCTCATCTACTGCGTGGCCTTGCACCGCTATCTCAAACGCCGTCTGGCCAATTACCGCTATGAGGATCACTTCGGCGGCGTGTACTACCTGTTCCTGCGCGGCATGGATGCGCGCCGCGGTGCCGAAACAGGCGTGCACTTCGACCGGCCCTCAGAGGCACTGGTGACGGCGCTCGATGCGCTTTTCGCGGGGAGGATCGCATGATTCGCGAACGCCTGCGCCGCGCGGTGGAAGCGCAACGTCTGCGCGAACTCGATTTCCATTTCGCCGCCTGTGTCTGTGAGGTGGCGGGGTGTCATGAACCCGGCCTGTGGCTGGCGGCGGCGCTGGCCAGCCGGGCCACCGCCGATGGACATGTTTGCATCGCGCTCGATGAACTCGCCGGCCGTCCTGTGTTCGACGATCCCGCACTGACGGCGCCCGACCTGGGGGCGTGGTGCGCGCTGTTGCACGGGAGCGGCGCAGTGGGCGGCAGTGATGATGCCATGCCCCTGGTACTGGATGACAACCATCGGCTTTATCTGGGGCGTTACTGGTATTTCGAACAGATTCTGGTGCGTGAACTGCAGCGCCGCGCAGTCCCTGTCGCCATCGACACGGCGTGTGCGCGCGAGGGGCTTGCCCGCCTGTTTCCCAGACCCAACGACGGTGATGATCCTCAGCGGCGTGCCGCCGCACTGGCCCTGTTGCGGCAGCTCGCCGTGATCTCAGGCGGCCCGGGCACCGGCAAAACCACCACCGTGACGCGGTTGCTCGCACTCTTGATCGAGCAGAGCTGGCCCAAGGTGCCGCGCATCGCCCTGGCTGCACCCACCGGTAAGGCAGCGGCGCGCCTCACCGAATCCATTAAGCAAGCCAAACGGCGACTCGCCTGCGAAGACGGCGTGCGTGATGCCATCGTGGAGGAGGCCGGTACGCTGCACCGCCTGTTGCGGGTGATTCCGGGTCAGAGCGGTTTCCGCCATCACGCGGGCAACCCCCTGCATCTGGACGTCCTGGTGGTGGACGAAGCCTCCATGGTGGACGTCTCGCTCATGGCCCGCCTGCTCGATGCGCTCCCCGGGCACGCACGACTCATCCTGCTTGGCGATCGCGATCAGCTTTCATCGGTGGAAGCGGGCAGCGTCCTGGGCGACGTGTGCAACCGCGGTGTGGGGACACCGTATTCGAGTGCGCTCGGGGCACAGCTTGCCGCGCTTGACGTGGCGATCCCCGCGGTGAGCGACGGGCCGCTGCCCGCCATGGCCGACAGTCTGGCCGTGCTTACCCGTAGTTATCGATTCGGCAGTGACAGCGGTATCGGCCAGTTGGCCCGCGCCGTGAACGGCGGCGATGCACAAACAGCACTGCAGGTCTGCGCCGACGAACATCCGGACACACAGTGGCGGGATGTCACCGCGGCCGACGTCCTGGAGACCGTCGGCGCCGCGGCAGTCGCGGGCTTTCGCGATTACCTGGCGGCCGGCGATCCGGCCGCGGCCCTGGAACGTTTCGGCAAATTCCGTTTCCTGTGCGCGCTGCGCGAAGGGCCCTTCGGCGTCAGCCAGGTGAACGCGGCGGCCGAGGCCGCCTTACGCAAGGCCGGCTTGTTGCCTGCCCACACGCGCCATTATCCCGGCAGGCCCGTGATGGTGATGCAGAACGATTACGCCCTTGGTCTGTTCAACGGGGATATCGGCATCGTACTGCCGGACCCCGAGGCCGGCGGCCGCCTGCGCGCCTTTTTTGCCACACCCGACGGTACGTTGCGTCGTGTGCTGTTGCACCGTTTGCCTGCCCACGAAACCGTGTTCGCCATGACCGTGCACAAGAGTCAGGGATCGGAATTCGATCATTGCGTGCTGTTGCTGCCGGATCAGGACGCACCGGTACTCAGCCGGGAACTGGTGTACACGGGTATCACCCGAGCCCGCCGCACCGTCGAACTGTGGGGGGCCCGCAATCTCTTCAGCCGTGCCGTACAACGGCGCATCGAACGCAGTTCCGGATTGCGCGATGCGCTCTGGGGCTGATGTGTTTAAGGCGTCTACATGCATGGCGGTCCACAGCCACACTGGCACTCTGCGACGTCCACGTCTCGGCGCTGGGCCGTTGCTTCTGTGACACAGGGCGCGTTTGGCCACCGGGACGGGCATCGGCACCCTGGCATGGCTTGGCAGGTATGCGCCGGCATGTTTTCATCACGCAACGGGAGGCGTGTATGAGCCAGAACTCTTTCGATATCGTTTTTACCGGCGTGATCGTGCCGGGCAACGACCCGGCCCGGGTGAAGGCCAATTTTGCTGCCCTGTTCAAGACCGAAGTGGCCAAGGTCGAGCCGTTGTTTTCCGGCAAGCGCTTCGTGATCAAGAAAGGCCTCGACGAGGCCACCGCGCTGAAGTACCAGAAGGCATTGCGTGAGGCCGGCGCGATCGTTCACATGGAACCCAGCGGGGCAGCGACGCCCGTAGCCGCGCCCGCAAAGCCTGCTGTTCCACCGGCGGCGGTGCAGACGGCGAATACTCCGGCGCCATCAACACCGGAGAGCGGCGGGCTCAACGCCACCATCGATCCGCCGGGTGTCGTCCTCATCGAACCGGAGCAGGTCACACCGCCCGACATCGACATCAGTCATCTGCACATGGATGAACCCGGGGTGACGCTGGTGCCGCCGGCCGACGTTCCTGCACTGGACGTGAATCTGAACGGCATGTCGATGGCGGAGCCGGGTGTCGTGCTGATCGAGCCGGTGACCGTCCCGGACCTGGACGTGGACACCAGCGCCATGACGCTCGCGGAACCGGGTGTACAACTGGTTGAGCCTGAATCTCTGACAACCCCTGACATAGACACCAGCAAACTGTCACTCACCTGAATCTCCCAGGCTTGCGCTCCGGGTATTCCCTTCGCGTAATATGGGGTCCGGGGGAGGTACAAACTATGGGAAGTGACGGCCTTATAAGGAAATTCTTATTCGCTGGCGCAGTGATGGCCCTGGCCATCGTCTTCACGCTGTGGCTGGTGATGGATACGACGCGCTCCGTACAAGACGCAAACAGCCGTTTGTCGGAACTCGATTTTCCACTGCTCGAAAAAGCCCATCGCATCAAGCTGGCCACCGTGCAGGTGCAGCAATGGCTCACGGATATCAGCGCCACGCGCGGGCGTGATGGGCTGGATGATGGTTTCGCTGAAGCGGAGAACTACGCTGCGGTATTTCGCGAAACCCTCGCCGAGCTCATTCGCCTGGATCCGGAACACGCGGCGCGCTACCGCGCACTGGGGCCGGATTTCGACGCCTACTACACCACCGGACGGCGCATGGCCGAAGCCTATGTGTCGGGCGGGCCCGACGCGGGCAACAGGATAATGGGCGAATTCGATACGGTCGCTGCGCGCATCACGGAAGGCGTGGACGCACTGCTGGCCGAATCACAGCGTCGCTCCGACGCACTGCTTGCCGAGCAGAGCGGCTTGCTCAGCAAGTCACGCCTGGTGCTGCTGGGGGCTTTCTCCCTCATGGGCGTGATCATGCTGGTGGCCGGACGCATCCTGTACAAGGCGGTGAGCCAACTCCCGCAGGTGGAGCAGGAACTGCGGCGCGTGGCCGGCGGTGATCTCAACGGTGATCCGCTGGAGGTGTGTTCCCAAGACGAAGTGGGCAGCATTTGCGCCGGCGTGAATGCCATGAAGGCGCACCTGCGCGAAATCCTGAGCGAAGTCACCGGCTCTGCCACACGGCTGTCCGTGGCGGTGGAACAGATGTCGGGTATCGCCGAGGATGCCAGCGTCGCCCTCGATCGCCAGCAGGCGGAAGTGAACCAGATCGCCACGGCCATGAACGAAATGTCGGCCACCTCGCAGGAAGTCGCTCGCAGCGCCTCCGCAGCCGCGGGCTCTGCACAGGAGGCGGACAACGAGGCACGCCTCGGGCGCCAGGCCGTGGAGCAGGTCATCGAGGCGATCCATGCCCTGGCGGGCGACGTCGTGAAGGCATCGGAAGCGATTGCCGCGCTGGAAGCGGAGAGCGAAAGCATCGGCGGAATACTCAACGTGATCCGCGGCATTGCCGATCAGACCAATCTGCTGGCGCTCAACGCGGCCATCGAGGCCGCCCGTGCCGGCGAGCAGGGGCGTGGGTTTGCCGTGGTGGCTGATGAAGTGCGCACGCTTGCGCAGCGTACCCAGCAAGCCACCGGCGAGATCCAGGGCATGATCGAGCGCCTGCAAAGCGGCGCACAGCATGCGGTGAGCGTGATGGAACAAAGCCGCACGCGTACCGAGGAAAACGTGGCCCAGGCATCCCACGCGGGCGAGCGCCTGGTGGCCATCACGCGTGCGGTTTCGTCCATCACCGAGATGAACACCCATATCGCCACCGCCGCCGAGGAACAAAGCGCGGTGACCGACGAGATGAATCGCAACATCGCCAACATCCATGGCGCCAGCGAAGGCAGTGCCGCCGGTGCGCGCGATATCGCCTCGGCGGCCCAGGAACTTCACCAACTGGCTCAGGCGCTGCGTACCCTCGTGGCACGCTTCGCCGTTTAGGACCTGCCATGCGACGCGCCACATTGAGCGCCCTGGCGCTGTGTTCGACACTGGCCATGGCACAGGAGCCGGTCGATGTCACCGGCGGCATCACGGCCACGGTACAGGCCGCGGACGAGACCGACACTGAGGCGCTGGGGTCTTTCGACCTGTTCGTCACCGTGCCGCAGGGGCGTGGCAGCTGGACCGTGTACGTGGAGGGGAGCACGGCGCCGCGCGAGGGTGGCGTGGCCGAGGCCTATCCTGAGGCCAATGCCGATGCGGGTACCGCATTGGCGGCGGACGGCTCGGGCAATGTCCAGGTGAGCGAACTGAAATACCGTCACGATCTGGATGCGGTAGCGATCACCGCCGGCCTGGTGAATACCACGGCCTACATGGATTTCGCCGTCACGGCCAACGACGAGAACGGACAGTTTCTGGGGGCCAACCTGGTCAACAACGGCGTCATCGAGTTTCCCGACTATGTGCCGGGCCTCGTCTTCGAGATCCCGCTGGATGCGGACGGCTCGCAGGTGTTTCTGCTGCTCACCGGCTCCCATGGCCTGTCGGAAAATTCAGCCGTCTCCTATTCCGAACTGTTCGAACTGGATGCGGAAGACAAGGGTGCCTTCGTCGCCGCCGGTGTGCGCTGGCTGGGCGAGGGGTTGCTGGAAATCGGTGCCTGGGCCAACACGGCCACCCACGTGGAGTTCGACAGTGACGACGAGGCCTCCAACTACGGCGTGTACGCGAACCTGGGTCGGCGCGCAGGCCATCATGCGGCAGATCTGCGCCTCGGTGTCGCCAACGAGGAGGTGTCCGAGGCCGCTGCTTTCGCGTCCCTGAGTTACGCCTATGCCTGGGACCCGGTCACCTTCGGTATCGGTGCCGCCTACGTGATGTTGTCCGATCAGGTGGACGACACGGCTCGTGATGATCTGAGCCAGGCCGAGGCCTATCTGAGCTTCCCTGTCGTGGACGGGCTTACCGGCAGCCTCCATCTCCAGTACCTGGAAAACCCCGGCTTCGATGCCGAGGTAGAGGCGGCGACCATTACCGCCCTGCGTCTGAACTACGCCTTCTGACGAAGCCCGGATGAGGCGAAGCGATTGCGCTTCGCCTCATCCGGCTACGCGAACATCTCGTTGCGGCGCATGCGCTCCAGGCCGGCGCGGTAGTGATCGAACATCATCGACAGGCGAAGGAAAACGTCGTCGAGGCCGAACTCACGGGCCAGGCTGTGGTGGGCGGCACGATCGAAATAGGCACTGCCCTGGGATTCGTAGTAGCGTGCGTCCACGGAACGCCGCCCGTAACGATGGCGGTGTTCCAGCCAGGCCGCCTGGAGACCGGTAAGCCACAGGGTGTAGTTGCCGATGTGCGCGTAGGTGACGAACTGGCGACGGGGTTCGGCCTCGGCCAGATCCTGCAACAGCTCCACCACGTAGGCCTGCGGGTCCGCGCCATCTTCCACCCGGTACAGCCGCTCGGTACGCACGAACAACGCCAGGAGATTGGCAAGGTAATTGATCACCCGCCGTTCCACGGGCGTACGCGGCGCATCCAGACTGCGGCGCAGCAGGACGCCGAAGAGTAGAAAGGGCGAAATGGTGAGCAGCAGGTTACGGCGGTCGCGAATCAGCGCGTACACGTAATCGCTGGTGAGCATGGACTCGAGCGTGTTGGGCATGGCCTCGAGCAGGCTGGCGATTTCCTCGTAGCTGCCACCCACCCGCGGCATGTTCTCGACCAGGAAACGAAGATCACTCTCCGCCAGCGGATACAGCGCGGTACGGGCAAAGTCCGGTTTTCTCATGGACCCTCCGGGACGCAAAGCATGTGCCCTCTTCCGAATACTTAATGTGATGCCCGCGTGGTCGTCAAGTGTGTGACGCAATGCGCAATAAGCGCCATGTCAAGAGTTGCACCCGTGAGTCTTGCGTATTAGTTTTGTGATCCGCTCACCCTCTGTCCGTGCCTCCCACGAGGGCGGATGCTATGAACGACTATCACGCCTTTATCGAGCTTTCCTCAAGCCAGATGCAGCAGCTCCTTCTTGAATCGCAGCTCGTGTGGGCAGTCCCCGGCCTGCTGTTCGTTTTCGGTCTGTGGCTGTTGCGCCCGTGGTTCCGCCGCTATCGGCGCGAAGCACGCGTGCGTGCGTGCATACGCCGCCTGGGCAAGACCGCCATGCGGGATGTCTCCCTCGACAACGGCATGGAAGGCATGGCGTTCATCGATTGGCTGGTGCTCACGGACGGCGAAATCCTGGCGGTGACGCTGCAACGCGGTCGCGGGGCCGTGTTCGGCGCGGAGAAGACCGACAGCTGGGCGCGGGTGGTGGGACGGCGCACCTACCGTTTCAACAATCCGCTCATGGCCAGCGACGAACGGGTGCTGGCGGTGAAGTATCACCTGCCGAAAGTGCCGGTGCGCGGCATCGTGCTGTTCGAAGAGGGCGCGAGCTTCCCCAAGGGCAAGCCGGAAGGCGTGCTGTTACCGGCGGATGTCACCGGCGATCGCAAACAGTGGGAGCAAGTGGAAATCCCAGCCGCGTTGCAGACCGCGTGGGATCAGTTGGCCGAGCTGGGTACGCAGGGCGAACAGATGTACGGCCGCGATCTGCTGGTGCTGCGTGGCAGGGCAACGCCCCTGCGCGAAGTCTTGGCCGTATCGCTCTTGATGCTGGCCTTGGCCGTCTCCATGTGGCGTGGCTGGCATCTGTTTTAGGCGCCGGGTTAGTCGTCGCCTGCTTCCGTGGGGATGCGGCAGGGCGGGGGCTCCGGCTTCCCACCGTTGAATACAGGATCGCTATAGTCTTTTCAGAGGCGTGCCTTTCCCCTTGGGAACATGTGGGAACATGGGTGCGCTGACGAAATCACCCATCCAGCGGACGGTTGCAGGAAAGATGGCGACGTATTAAGTTCGCCTGCAACAACCCCGCCTCTCAGCCTTGGAATTCCCCTGCCTTGCATACGCCTTCCCGACCACGTCTCCAACGATTCCTGTCCGCCGGCTGCGGTGATCTGCTCAAGGATTTTCAGTGTGGCGTGGAGAAGGAGAGTTTGCGGGTGAGTCCTGCGGGCAGTCTGGCCCAAACCCCCCATCCACGGGCGCTCGGTTCGGCACTCACGCACCCCTACATCACCACGGATTTCTCCGAGGCCCTGCTCGAACTGATCACGCCGCCGCTCGAGGGCATGGAGAGCGTGCTGGCATTCATGCGTGAGCTGCACCGGTTCGTGTATGAACGTATCGATGATGAATACCTGTGGGCCAGCAGCATGCCCTGCGTGGTCGCCGGCGAAGAGGGTGTACCCGTGGCCCGCTACGGGAGCTCCAACGCCGGCCTGATGAAATACGTTTACCGGCTGGGCCTGGGTTACCGTTACGGACGCGTGATGCAGGCCATTTCCGGCGTGCATTTCAATTTTTCCCTTTCCGATGGGTTCTGGGACCGCTTGCAGGCCCTGGAAGGGGATACGCGGCCGCGCAAGGATTTCATCTCCGACAATTATTTCGGCCTTATCCGTAACCTGCAGCGCGTAGGCTGGCTGATCCCTTACCTGTTTGGCGCGTCGCCGGCGGTGTGCAAGGGGTTCCTCGACGGGCAACCGGGTTCACTGGCCAGCTTCGACGAGAACACCTACTACGGCCCGTACGCCACCTCCCTGCGCATGGGCGACATCGGCTATCAGAACAACCGCGAACACGAGATCGGTGTCCGCGCCTGCTACGACAACCTGGATGAGTACGTGGACACGCTCACCTATGCAATCACCACGCCTTATCCGGGGTACGAAAAGATCGGCGTGAAGGTGAATGGTGAATACCGCCAGCTGAACGCCAATATCCTGCAAATCGAAAACGAGTACTACACCACGGTCCGGCCGAAGCAGATTCTGCAGGACAACGAGAAACCCACCCTGGCGCTGAAGCGCCGCGGCGTGCGTTACATCGAGCTGCGTTCCCTGGACGTGAATGCCTATGAGCCGCTCGGCATCAACGAGGCGCAGATGCGTTTTCTGCATGCCCTCATGCTGTGGTGTTTGTTCGAGGAGAGTCCGCGCATCCACCCCTGGGAGCGTTCGGAAATCGACAAGAATGAGATGGCCGCGGCACACCGAGGGCGCGAACCGGGCCTTGTCCTGATGCGCAACGGCGAGGAAGTGACGCTGCGGGATTGGGCCGGCTGCATTTGCGATGCGCTGGAGCCCATCGTCGAGCTCCTGGACGCCGGCAGGCCCGATCGTCCTTATGCCACCGCGCTGGCCGAACAACGGGCGGCGGTCGAGGATCCGGAGCGTACGCCGTCCGCACGCATGCTGCGCGACATGCGGGCGCAGGGTGAGAGCTTCCATGCCTTTGCCCGGCGCATGTCGCTGGCCCATCGCCGCTATTTCCAGTCGCTGGCCCCGGACGCGGTGCTGGCGCACCGGCTGGGTGAGCTGAGCGAAAAGTCGCTGGCATCGCAGCGCGAAATGGAGGAATCGGAGAGCCTGTCGTTCGACGACTACCTGACCCGCTATTTCGCCCAGTCCCTCTAGTCACGCGTTGTCGTGCCTTCTCCCGGGGAGAGAAGCCATTTCAACAGACGGGGGCGTTTCCGGTGCAGAAATGAAAACGGCGCCTTCAAGGCGCCGTTTTCAATGAGGAGATGGCGGAGCGGACGGGACTCGAACCCGCGACCCCCGGCGTGACAGGCCGGTATTCTAACCGACTGAACTACCGCTCCGGTGCTTGCGGAAGCAGGTCCGCAAGGGCTGCGCATTCTTGCGGAAAATGGCGCCCGCGTCAATATATTCTTGCGAAAAACCTGTGGGAGATCGGTGGGGCGGGATGCCCGTTCACCGGCGCTCAAAGCGGCAAGGGGGCACACTGGCTATGAACACCGTGGAAGCGGGCCTGGCGGGCGTACTGGCGCTGGCGGCGGTGCGTTTTGCATTGCTGCCGGGTCTGGTGCGCCTGGCCTGGCGGGCGCCGCGGGTGCCGGAGCGGGGCACCCCGGCGCGCTTGGGCTTGCCTTTCCTGACCGTGCGTATCCCCACCGCCGCACGAAAACACCTGCACGGCTGGCTCATCACCCAACCCGGCCCCGCCCCTGCGCTGGTGCTGATGCACGGCTGGGGAGGCAACGCCGAAAACCTTCTGTCTCTTGCGGATGTGCTCTATCGGGCGGGCTGGACCGTCTTGCTGGTGGATGCCCGCAACCACGGCCGCAGCGACGGCGACGGCTTCTCCTCCATGGTGAAATTCGCCGAGGATGTGGACCATGCGCTGGACTGGCTGCGGGCGCGCCCGGAGGTCGCAGGCCGCCGCGTCGCCCTGGTGGGCCATTCGGTGGGGGCCGCCGCGGTGCTGCTTTCAGCCTCCCGGCGCCCTGACGTGGCCGCGGTCGTGAGCCTGGCCGCATTTGCCCACCCGCGTGAAATCATGCGTTCCATGATGAGCGCAAATCGCATTCCCTATCTGCCCGTGGGCTGGTGGATACTCGGTTACATCGAGCGCGCCATCGGGGCGCGTTACGACGCCATTGCGCCCTTGTCCACCATCGGCCGCATCGCCTGTCCGGTGCTCCTGGTCCACGGGGCGGCCGATCGCAGCATCCCCGTGGCCGATGCGCACGCCATTTATGCCGCACGCGCCCGCGCCAACACCGAGGTGCGGTTGATGGTGTTGCCTGGTGCTGACCACCGCCTGACGGGTCTGCATCGGCACGCCTCGGAGATCGTGGCCTTCCTTGCCGCCGCCCTTGGCTCAGGCGGTCTCATCCAGGATGACGAGCGCCACCAGGGTGGTGCCGAGCCCGAGGGCAAGCATCGCCCCCAACGGAACACCCATCATCAACAGCCCTGAAACGATCCACAAATCGCGCACGATACGTTGCTTGCGACGGTATTTGCGGGTCAGGCGACGCCAGCTCGGATGGCGGGCGAGCTCGGCCTCGGAGACCCCCTGAGGTGGCGCTGGAACAAAGAATGTACGCATCGAAACCCCGCTAGTGCTCATCAACCGTGCCTCACCTTGAGGGTAGACCTGGCCGCTTGTGGCGTGATGGTAAGCCTTGCTTTTGCCAAGGACGGCCTATGCTTGTTCCGAGAGTGTCCGCAGCGAGGAAAGGGCCATGGGTATATTCGCTTGGATCCTGTTCGGCTTGATCGCCGGCGTCATCGCTAAGCTGCTGATGCCCGGGCGTGATCCGGGTGGCTTTTTCATCACCATCGCCATCGGCATCGTGGGTGCCCTGCTGGGTGGCTTCATCGGATCCGCCCTTGGGTTTGGCGGGGTCACCGGTTTCAACCTGTCGAGCTTCGGCATCGCCGTACTCGGCGCCGTGCTGCTGTTGTGGGTGTATCGCGTCGCACGACGATAATCGACCTTGGCGTCTCTCAGGGCTCCGGCTGTAGGCGCGCCGTAGAAAAAGCTGTCTGGGGCGGGGCCGCGATGTCCCGCCCAGTGCCTTGCTGAAGGCACGTACCTGGTGCCGGACGCATTGTGCCTTGATCCGTAACGTGCACAAGGCGCAGATGAAATGAACAACAAGACCGGCATCCGAAACCGTTTCTTGACACGAGGTTCCAAACTGCGTCTCCCGACGCGAGGCCGCGCCCTCGCGACCCTGTTCTTCGCGGTCGTGCTGACCGTCATCGCGGTCGGCTTTGGCGTCTTCGAGTACGAGCGTCAGCGCCAGCACGATGCGGCGATCCTGGCGCTATCCAGCATCGCTGAGCGCAAACTCCGGCAAATGGAGGCGTGGCGGCGCGACCGACTGGATGATCTCTATCTCCTGACTGCCAATCCCGCCGTGGCCGAGAGCATGCGCGAGATAACCGCCTCGGACCACCCCGGGGCGCTCGCGACGCTGCGTGACAGTTTTGTCCCGCTGGTGGCGAGCGAACGTTACGACAGCGTTTATGTGCTTGATGAAAACGGCGAGATACGTTTCCGCCTGGGCGAGGCCCCGGATTTTCCGCCCCAGGTGCGCATCGCTGCCCAAGCCGTCCTGACCACGGGCGCACCTCAATTCCTGGATGCCATACAACCCGGGGATGATGGTGTGCGCTTCCACCTGCTCACGGCCATCCCGGGCGAGTCCGAGGGTGCCACAGCCGGGGTGCTCGGGGTGCAGCTCGATCCGGCGTTCTACCTCGAACCGGTCATCGTGTCCTGGCCGGTGGCTCATTCCACAGGTGAAGTCGTTTTGCTGCGAGGCGAAGGTGATCGGGTGCGCTTTCTTTCATCCTCGCGCGCAGGCCGGGCGGGCACCGTGCTGCCTGCCTGGCAGGCAAACGTCGGCGCACGCGCGTTGCGCTCCCGTGGCGTACTGGAGGGCACCGATTATCGCGGCGCACCCGTGCTGGCCGTGGCCGTTCCGGTGCCGGGTACACCGTGGCGTTTGCTACTGAAGATCGACCAACAGGAAGTTTTCGCACCCATCCGGCATCTCGCCATCTGGATCATCGGGGTGATTCTGGCGATCATCACGGTCGCCGCATTGCTGATTTTCATGTGGTGGCGATCCGAGCGCGCGCGCGTCGAGGCCGAGGCAGCCCGCGAGCGCGAGGCGCTCGCCCGTCACTTCGACTATCTGGCCAAGTATGCCAACGACATCATTCTGTTGGCCGATGAACACGGCCGCATTGTGGAGGCCAACGAGCGTGCGGTGGAGTTCTACGGTTACTCACGCGACGAACTGCTCCACATGCGGATTAAGGAACTGCGCGCACCCCAGGACCGCCCCCATTTCGAGCAGCAGTGGGCGCTCATCGCCAAGGAGAGAGCGCGCGTCTACGAAGTGAATCACCAAACAAAGAGCGGCCGCGTGGTCCCCATCGAGGCGAGCGCACGCCTCATTGATGTCGACGGCAAGATGTTTTTTCAGTCTATCGAACGCGACATCAGCGAACGCAAGATCGCCGAACAGAAGCTGCAACGCACCAATCGCCTCTACGTCGCGCTCGCGCAGACCAATGAATCCATTGTCCGTCTGCAGGACCGCCGGGCACTGTTTCATGAGATATGTCGGATCGCCGTGGAGAACGGTGGTTTTGCCGATGCCTGGATCGCCCTCCATGACCCTGTTTCAGACACACTGACCGGTGTCGCCCACGCCGGCAAACATGCCAGGTTGTTTGCACGGCTGCGGCCGAGTATCGGACCGCAAGCGCTGGAAACCTCGGGTGTCTCGGCGTGCGCATTCCGTTCTGGCGAGATTTGTGTGAGTAACGATTTTCAGCACGACGTGCGCACCCAACAGTGGCCAGATTTTGCGGAGGCCGGGGGCATCAAGGCCGCCGCTTCCATACCGATACAGGAAGACGAGCACGTCATCGGCGTGTTTTCCGTCTACGCCGCCGAACGGGACTATTTCGACGAGCAGGTATTGACGCTGCTCACGCAGATGGCGGTCGATATCTCCTTCGCTCTGGCCAATTTCCGGCGTGAGGCCCTGCGCGCGCAGGCGGAAAAAGAGACCCGTGAGAGCGAACACCGCTACCGCCAGTTGGTCGATAACATGAGTCCAGGGATGGTGGTCTACGAACCACTTCAGGATGCCGACGACTTCATTGTTCGTGATGTTAACCGGGCATTTGAACAGCTCGAGCGGGTACGGCGCGTCGAGGTGATCGGCGCACGCGTTCGCGAGCGGATGCCCAATGTTCTAACAACGGGTGAATTCGAGGCCTTGCAACGGGTGTGGTTGACAGGGAACCCCGAATCCCTCGAAGTCGTCTATAGCCTCGAAGGCAAGAAGCAATGGCGCGATCTCTACATCTATGCATTGCCCACGCGCCAGTTGGTCACGATTTGCGACGACATCACCCAACGCAAGGCGGCGGAACAAAGCCTGCGCGCGAGCGAGGAACGCCTCGCCCTGGTGCTCCAGGGTGTGAACGACGGCTGGTGGGACATCGACTACGAAACGCACGATTATTACTTCAGTAAACGGTTTGCTGAGATGTTCGGTTACGCCCCCGACGACATGGCACATCTGGCCGAAGCCTGGGTTGGCCTGGTTCATCCAGAGGACCGCCCGGAGGTGGAAAAGGCCTTGCACGAACACATCGCAGGAAAGACACCCCAGTATGTATCGGAGCACCGGATGTTACGTAAGGACGGTAGCGTGATTTGGGTACAGGCCCGGGGCGCCGTGGTCAGGCGCAGTAGTGATGGCACAGCACAGCGCCTTGCCGGCACGCACCGTGACATCACCGAACGCAAGGAAGAGGAAAACCAATTGCGCCTGTGGGCGACCGTGTTCGAGGACAGCCAGGAGGGCATTTTCATCACCGACAGCGAGAAACGCATCGTGTCTGCAAACGCGGCGCTCACCCAGATGCTGGGCTATTCGGTGGAGGAGATGATGGGGCGTAATCCGCGCATGTTTTCCTCCGGCGAACAGGACCGGGCCTTTTATCAGAACATGTGGGCGTCCATCAACGAGACGGGACATTGGCAAGGCGAAATTTGGGACCGGCGCAAGAATGGGGAAATCTTCCCGCTCTACACCTCCATCACGGCCACCCGGGACCCGCGCGGGGCTGTGCAGAACTACATCGCTATCTGCACTGATATCAGTGAACGCAAGGCGACCGAGGAACGGATTCGTTACCTCGCCCACCATGACGTCCTCACCGGGCTCCCAAACCGCGCACTGCTTGAAGATCGCCTCGAGCAATCGCTGGCCCATGCGCAGCGTACCGAAACGCGTGTCGGTGTCCTTTTCGTGGATCTGGACCGGTTCAAGAACATCAACGATTCGCTCGGGCACCACATGGGCGACGAGCTGCTCAAGATGGTCGCTCAGCGACTGCGGTCCTGCGTGCGCGTGGACGATACCGTGAGTCGGCAGGGCGGCGACGAATTCATACTGCTGGCGACGGAGCTGGGCGACGCATCCGACGCCGGTCAGATTGCACAGAAAGTACTGGAGACCATCCATCAGCCATTCACGCTCGATGGCAGTGAAATCCAGGTGACCGCCAGTGTCGGTATCGCCATTTATCCAGAAGATGGTGCAGACAGCGATGCGTTGATTCGCAACGCCGACGCCGCGATGTACTACGCCAAGGAGCAGGGGCGCAACAATTTCCAGTTCTTCGTGCGCGAACTCAATCTGCGCGCGCTACGGCGCATTTCCATGGAGAGCGCCCTGCGCAAGGCCATTGACCATGGCGACTTCATCCTCCATTACCAACCGCAGGTCAACATCTGGAGTGGCGACCTGGTGGGGGTCGAAGCCCTGCTCCGTTGGCAGTGGGGGGATCGCCTGATGGCGCCGGGGGACTTCATCCCCATCGCCGAGGAAACCGGGCTTATCATTCCCATCGGTGACTGGGTGCTGCAGGAGGCCTGCCGCCAGCAGGGGCGTTGGATGCAAGGCGGCCTCCCTGCGGTCACGATGGCGGTAAACATCTCCGCGGCACAGTTTCACCGGAAAGATCTGCTCGATGCGATCAGTGCCATCGTTTTGCACAATTGTGTGGAACCTACGCAACTGGAAGTGGAATTGACCGAAAGCATGATCATGCAGGATGCGGAAACGAGCATGCGAATTCTTGATGGGCTCAAGGAACTGGGCGTCACCTTGGCCATTGACGATTTCGGCACAGGTTATTCGAGCCTCAGCTATTTGCGTCGCTTCCGCATCGACCGTCTCAAAGTGGATCAGTCGTTCGTCAGGGATTTGGAGACCGACCCCGCCGATCGGGCCATTACCGAGGCGATCATCGCATTGGGCAAAAGCCTCGGGTTGCGCATCATCGCCGAGGGGGTGGAGCGGGCGGGGGAAATCCAGTTGCTGAGAGAGAGCCGCTGCGACGAGCTGCAAGGGTTCTATTTTTCCCCGCCACTGGCTGCAGACGAGTTTTTTGACTGGTGGTTGCAGCGCTCGCGCGAGGGCGTACAGCCGCCGGACTGATAGGCCGCGCCCCCCGATGCATCATCGGGAAATTGCGTAGTAGGGTCGCAAGCCTTTGTGTCAGTCGGCTCCTACACTGAAGACATCGGATTCTTCGAGGCATGATGCATGCCGCGTGGAGAAAAACGTCTGCACATCAGGGCGTGGCCTTCACTTGCCCTGGTGGTCCTGCTGATTGCGGCGTTGGGTTATGCCGGCTTTGCGTATACGCGCGATGCCATTATCGAGTACCAGTGGGCCATGCTTGAAGCGCTCGCCGATGACAAGTTGGGCGAAGCATCGGCCTGGCGTGAGGAACGCGAGTACGAAGCCCTTCGATTTTCCGAAACCCCGGGGTTCACACGCGCCGTGGTGGATCGTCTGCGTGGCGCCGACACATCCGCTGATCCTGCGTGGAATTTGCTCGTCGCCGAGGCGAGCATCGTCATGCGGCGACCTCATTATGAAAGCGTTTTCGTGTTGGATACTGCGGGCCGACCGCAGGTGGTACTCGGCGCCCCACCCGGAGGACTGGAACACCTGCCTGTGGCAACCGAACGGGTGCGGCGCAGTGGACGCATTGAATTCCACGATTTCGTGAGAACCGGGCCTGGGGGCCAGCTCGAAGCGCGCTTCGTGATGCTCGCTCCCTTGCAACAGGGCGGGCGATTTGTCGGCGTACTCGGTTTTCAGCTGATGCCCACGCGGGGATTTTCACCCCTGGTATCGGGCTGGCCCATGCTCCGCTCATCCGCGGAAGTGATGGTTGTGCGTCCGGAGGACAACCGGGTGTATTTTCTCACGCCGCGCCGCTTTGCTACCGGTCCTGCCGCCATTCTCGGGCCACGCGATGACCTGCTGGCTTACCAGGCAGCCGAGCGTCGCGGCCGCATCGAGGGTGTCGATTATACCGGTGCGCCTTCCATGGGGGTGGCGGCCAGTATTTCCGGGACGCCATGGATGCTGATTACCAAGGTGCATCAACGTGAGAATACGGTGCTTGCGCTGCGTTTTGGGGCGGGGGTCGGCCTGTTCAGCACGTTGTTGCTCGGCGCGACAGCCGTCGCGGTTGCCTCCTGGCGCCGGCGGGTCGAGGCCGATGCCACCGCTCGCAAAATGCACGCGGAGGCGGAAAAGCGCGCGTTCGCGCAGCACTTCGATGACCTCGCCAAGTATGCCAACGACATCATTCTGTTGGCCGACGCGGACGGGCGCATTCGCGAGATCAACGACCGGGCGGTCGAGGTGTATGGCTACAGTCGCGAAGAACTACTTGCCATGCGCATTGCCGATCTGCGCACGCCTGCGGAACGCGAGAAGCTTCCTGCCCTATGGGGCACCCTTGCCAGGGCGCGTGCTGTCATGTTCGAGACCGTCCACCGTCGCAAGGACGGGAGCACGCTTGCCGTCGAAAGCAGTGCCAGATGCATCGAGGCAGGCGAACACGTCTACTACCAGGAAATCGTGCGTGACATTTCGGAACGTAAGCGGGCCGAGCAACGTATCAGGCGCCTGAACCGGCTCTACTCGATGCTGGTGCAGACCAGTGAAGCCATTGTTCACCTGCGCGATGAAAAGGCCCTGTTGGAACAGGCATGCCGGATCGCGGTGCAGACTGCGGGCTTCGATACGGCATGGATTGCCATGCGCTCGTCCGATGACAGCCACCTGGTGCCGTATGCCTTTCACGGGCAGGGCGAGGACGCATTTCGGACCCAGTTCCGTCCGCCGCTCTCGAACGTCGAATCCGGCGCGTTACTTTCGGCACGCGTGGTGCGTGAAGGCCAGCCGGAATGTGTCAACGACATCGCGGCCGAACCGCAGCGCCACGCCTGGCATCAGTATTCGCCCCAGCACAGCACCGGTGCGGTGGCGGCCCTGCCGTTGCGTGTGGAAGAGCGCGTCGTCGGTGTGATGGGGGTCTACACCTCAGAAAGGCTTGCCTTTGACGAGGAGATTCTCGGTGTGTTCGGTGAAATGGCCGCCGATTTGGGCTACGCGCTGGAAAACATCAGCCGTGAGAACCGGCGCCGGGACGCGGAACGCGATCTGCAGGAGAGCGAGTTTCGATTCCGCTCGTTGTTCAACAGCCTGAACAGCGGTGTATTGATGATGGTGCCCGCGGCGCAGGGCGGGTTCCGCGTGGTGGACATCAATCCGGCCTTCGAACGCCTGGAGCACGTCGAACGATCCGGCATCATCGGGAGGCTAATGGAGGAGGTGTTCCCATGGGCCGATCACTGCCTGGCGCCGGCGTCGGCGAGGGTTTGGTTGTCGGGAGAACCCGAGCACATCCCGGCCCATGAGCATCGCAACGCCCACCCGGGGTGGCGCGAATCCTACGTTTACCGTCTGCCGACGGAGCAACTCGTGCTGATCATGGAGGACGTGACGGACCGTGTATCCGCGGTGGATGCGTTACGCCAGAGCGAAGAGCGCTTGAGCCTCGTGCTGGAGGGGACAGAGGACGGCTATTGGGACGTGAACCTGGAGACGAGGATCGCCTACTACAGCCGCCGCTTTGCACAACTGCTCGGCTATCGCCAGGAAGAGATGAGTACGGACTTCGCGCAATGGGAGCGACTGGTGCATCCCGATGATCTGGCGCGGGTCCGGGCTGAATTGGAACGCCATCTGTGCGGGGAGACGCCGGCGTTCCGGTCGGAGCATCGCATGCGACGGCGCGATGGCGGATATATTTGGATGCGCGCCCGCGGCAGGGTGGTTCGGCGCGGCCCTGAAGGCAAACCTCTGCGCATGGCAGGTACGCATACCGATATCACCATCCAGCGCCAAACCGAAGAGCAGAGACACCTCTGGGCGACGGTGGTCGATGCGAGCCAGGAAGCGATCCTGGTGACCGATGCGAAGCGGAAAACTCTCGAAGCCAATCCGGCCTACACCGCCATGACCGGTCATGACAGGGACGAAATCCGTGGCCGCCCGCCGTCCGTGCTGAGCGAGGAGTTTTACGACCCCAGGTTCTACGCCCGGTTGTGGAAGGCCGTGAAGCAAACGGGTCACTGGGAGGGGGAGTTGCGCGACCGCCGCAAGAACGGAGATGTCTATCCCGTGTGGCTCAACCTGTCGTCCATCAAGGACAAGTCCGGGCGGATCAAGAACTACGTTCTGATTGCATCGGACGTCAGTGAACGCAAAGCGGCCGAGGAGCGCATCCGTTATCTGGCGTATCACGACGCCCTGACCGGGCTTCCCAATCGGGTCCTGTTCCAGGATCGGGTAAAGAATGCCTTGGCGCACGCCCAGCGCGCCGGCGCGCAGTTCGCAGTGATGTTTCTCGATCTGGACAGGTTCAAGAATGTGAATGACTCCCTTGGCCACGCACTCGGCGATCGTCTGCTCGTGGAAACGGCGAAGCGCCTGCGTAAGGCCATCCGCCAGGATGACACCGTGAGTCGCCAGGGAGGCGACGAATTTCTGCTGCTGCTTTCGAGCATCCGTTCCCCGGCCGATGCAGCCCATGTGGCGGAGAAGGCCATGACGGCGGTGGCCGAGCCCTTTCCCCTGGACGGCACCGAAGTGCAGATCACCGCGAGCGTGGGTATCGCCGTCTACCCGGAGGACGGCGATACGGAAGATGTGTTGATCCGTAATGCAGACGCTGCCATGTATTTCGCCAAGGAGCGCGGGCGCGCCAACATGCAGTTTTTCGTTCGGGAACTCAACCGTCGCGTACTGGCGCGACTCTCCCTCGAGAGCGAGTTGCGCCGTGCCACCGAGCGGCAGGAGTTTGTACTGCACTACCAACCGCAGATCAACGTGCGAACGGGGGCGTTGGTTGGCGTCGAGGCACTGATCAGATGGCGGCGTGGAACCGGGCTGTTGCAGCCGGAGGGCTTCATCCACCTGGCGGAGGAAACCGGACTCATTGTGCCTATCGGGGTGTGGGTGATGGAGGAGGCCTGTCGACAGCAACAGGCATGGATCGACGGCGGACTGCCGTCCATCCCGGTATCCATCAACGTCTCGTCGGTACAGTTGCGTGAGAAGAACTGGCGCCAGCGCTTCAGCGATGTGCTGGAACGCAACCGCACAGCGCCCGGCGCTCTGGAGGTGGAACTGACCGAAGGCTCCATCATGCAGGAGGCAGAGGCCAGTGTCGCCAAGCTGAACGACATGAAAGCCATGGGTATCAGTCTCGCCATCGATGATTTCGGTACCGGCTACTCCAGCCTCAGCTATTTGCGGCGCTTCCCGATCGATCGCCTGAAAGTGGACAAGTCCTTCGTGCACGATCTGGAGCACGACGAAGCCGATCGTGCCGTGACTCAGGCCATCATCGCTTTGGCGAGAAGTCTTGGCATCCGTGTCATCGCTGAGGGTGTGGAACATCCGGGTGAAATCGAACTGCTGAGAGAGCGGCAGTGTGACGAAGTGCAGGGCTTCATCTTTGCACCACCGCTGCCCCCGGAGGTTTTCGTCAGCTGGTTGCAGGCACGCGGCTAGAGATGGCGTTTTGTTTGGTGGGGCCACCGTTCAAAAAAGAACGGCCCCGGCGCCGGTTGGAAAGGAAGCGGGCGGAACCTCAGGCATCGAAGCTGAATCCGCTGCGCAGCACCGTCAGGCAGGCCGCAACGGCGTCGGGGTCGTAGAGTCGGCCACTGTTCCTGGTGATCTCGTCCATGGCCTTTTCGATGCCCAGCGCGGGGCGGTAGGGGCGGAACGATGACATCGCTTCCACCACGTCGGCAACGCCGATGATGCGCGCTTCGAGGCGAATCTGATCACGCGTCAGTCCTCTCGGATAGCCGGAGCCGTCCATGCGTTCGTGATGCTCGTAGACCATGTCGATGATGGGCCATGGGAACCGGACGCCCGCCAGGATTTCCCGGCCCACCTCCACGTGGGCCTTGATGATCTGAAATTCCACCGGGGCGAGTGCCCCCGGCTTGCTGAGAATCTCGGCGGGCACGGAAATCTTGCCGATGTCGTGGATCAACCCACCGAAATGAATGCCCTCGATCTGATCCGGCGGAAGTCCCATTTCGGTCGCGACGGCCACGGCAAGCCGGGCGACGCGCTGCTGGTGGCCCGCCGTATAGGGGTCGCGTTTTTCGATGGTGGCAGCGATGGCCTGGATGGTCGCTTCCATGCTTTCCTTCAGGTGCTGGAGATTGTGTTCGCGTTCCTTCTCCAGTTTCCTGCGTTCGGCCTCGGTGCGAAGGGTGACGATGCCGAAGGCGAGATCGTTGACGAGCTCGTTCAGCAAGCGCATCTCATCCTTGTCGAAACGGTTGGACTGCGACCCATACAGCGCAAGCACACCGAGGATATGGTCACCGTGCTTCAGGGGAAAGGCGGCGTGCGAGTGATGATCCTGAGGCGTGTCGCCGCCCGCGGGCCAACAGTCAGCCGCATCCCGGAATACCTGGGCCAACCCGGTGCGCAACGCCGTTTGCACGGGATCCTGGTCGGGGAGACCGTCGCCCGGGTCTGTCTTCGTGGCGTTCAGGCAATCAATTCCGGCCCCGGCATGGGACACGACGTGTACCGGGTCCTGTGCGTCGCCCTCGAGATAGCCGATCCAGGCCAGGCGGTAGTCGCCTTCCTCGACCAGGATCTGACACACCCGGTCCAGCAGTTCGGTCTCGCTGCTGGCATGCACCAAAGCCTCGTTGCCGCGGCTGAGGGTTTTCAGCGCACGGTTGGTCTTGCGCAAGGCGAGCTCGTAGGCTTTTCGCTCGGTGATGTCGACACCGAGTACCACGGTGGCGAGCAGTTCGCTGCCGTCTTCAGAATAAAGATTCGAGGAATTCCACAGAATGGTCCTGCGACGCCCGTCCGCCGTGCGTAGGGGTAATTCGGCGGAATTCAGTTGAATGCCGCTGTTGGTCATTTCGAGTTTCGCCAGCAGGTTCTCGCGCTCGTCTTCCGGAAACAGCATACCGAGGGGGCGACCGACGACGTCCGCATAGCGGTAGCCGCTCAGGCGCTCCACAGCCCGGTTGAATCGCGTGATGTTTCCATGCGCATCCCACACCACAATGGGCGATGCTGAATAGTTGAACAGGGTCTCGAGATAGTCGCGGGTCTGGCGCAGGACCTTGCGCAGGCTGAGATCGACCAGGGTGCAGCGGATGTCGCGGAGAAATCCGCGTTCATCATGATTGGCGCTTACCGAATGCAGCACGGGCAGACGTGTCCCGTCGGGACGCCGAAGATGCAGTTCTACCGGTGCAACGGGGTTGCCTTTGCCAATCTCCCTGAGCTGGTCGGCCAGCAGGTTTTTGCCCGTGCTGGTGAGCAGGGTGGTGATGTTGAGGCGACCGATCACCTCGCCCGGCTCGTGGCCGAGCATTTTCAGGGCGGTGTCGTTGGCTTCGATGATGGTGCCGTCGGGGGCCAGGGTGTCGTACCCGCACGGCGCATCGTTGTACAAGGAGGACAAGCGGTTGCGGGATGCGGTGAGCTCCTGCTCGGACAAGAACCGCGCGACGGCTGCGGCATAGATGTCGGCGAATGCCGTGACGATGCGGAGATCGTGCTCGGTGTAGTCACTGTCCTTGTTGGCCAAGGCGATCATGCCCATGATCCGGGACTGTGAAAAACACGGCACGCCCATGAATTTGCGTATCGGCAGATGACCGGGCGGCGTGCCCACGCTCGCGGGATGGGCGGCCGGATCGTTGGTGACCAACGGGGCCCTCTGATCAAGCACCCAGCCGCCCAGTCCGCCTGCCTTTTCGAACACCACGGTTTTTCCTTCCACCTTGCACTGGGCGAAGATGTCCCGGGTCATGGTGGGGCAGATGAGAAATCCGGTGGCAGGCTCCAGATAGCCCACGAAACCGAATTCGCTGTCCGTAAACCGACGGCACTGCTCCAGCGTCATGGCGGACAGTTCGTCAATATTGGGTGTGTTCAGGCACTGGCGAAAGGCCTCGAACAATCCCGGTGGCAATTCATGCGTTTCCGCGGGAAGGGTAAGTGCAAACGGCTTGCCGGCCGAAAGGCGGGCCAGGTTCTTTCCGAGGGTGGCGGCGATCTGCTCGAGCATTCCCAATGCGGTGTGCTCGAAGGCGGTATCGGGTGACGGCACGGCGATGAGCAGGCCGAGCGGGCCCTGACCTTCGGAAGCGATGGGAAAGTAGGCCGCGCCGGTGATTGCCAGACGCGCCTCCAAATCCGTGGGGCTGTACTCGACGCTGGTGAAATCGGGGACCACCAGGACCTTGTTCTGCGCGTGGGCTTCCATTGCCGCCGTGCGGCCGGGCGCGCTGGCCGAAAGGACCTTGTTGCTGGCCCCTTCGAACCCGGCAGACAAGCGTACCACCAGCTTTCCCCCCAGTGCGGGATCGGCGATGCAAATGGCACCCTTGGCGGCGCCGAGCTTCAGAGCCGTCTGGAGTGTCAGGTGAAACCCATCGACCTGCTTTGTACAGGCCGCGAGTGTTTCACTGAAATTCCGCCACAGAACTGCCTCGGCGGTGTCTTGAACGGGCCGACCGGTCAACATGGGTTCTCCAACGCTGCGTCAGGTTGGAACGCGCGCATAAGGAGGGAGTTCCATCCCACCCGGTAGTCGGTGCAGGTGAACAGCGCGTGGGTATCAGCGGATTGCTGCCTTCGCAGAAACCTGCATGTGCCGTAGCAGGCTTCGACAGATGGACCTCGATATTTTGTGCTATGGCCGCAATGCAACAATGTATTCTTCTCACGGAAATCGCCCGCTTTGGAAATACCCGTAGCGTTGTAGACATCGTCTTACGCGCCACACGCGCGCCAGCTCCTACGCATTAAACGGAGCCTTGATGTTTGCGGCGATGGGAATGCAGCACCACGACGGATTCGTCGCGAGAACAGAATGCATGACACCGCTGTAGGAGCGGCCTCAGGCAGCGATGATAACCCGGCGCGACGACCTATCGCGGCCGGAGGCCGCTCCTACGCATTGAACGGAACCTTGATGTTTGCGGCGATGGGAATGCAGCACCACGACGGATTCGTCGCGAGAACAGAATGCCTGACACCGCTGTAGGAGCGGCCTCAGGCCGCGATAACCCGGTGCCATGACCTATCGCGGCCTGAGGCCGCTCCTACGCATTGAACGGAGCCTTGATGTTTGCGGCGATGGGATGCAGCACCACGACGGATTCGTCGCGAGAACAGAATGCCTGACACCGCTGTAGGAGCGGCGGCCTCAGGCCGCGATAACCCAGGTACCCGGAACCCAGCCCCGCCTGAGACCACTCCCGCCGTTCACGCGGAACGAACACGGGCGCCCCCGAGACACCCGTGTCGCTCGCAGCGGCCTCATTTCACCGCGTAGAGATACCCGTCCATGCTGCTGAAATAGACGAATTCGCCTGCCACCACCGGTGCGGCCACAACCGGGCCATCAGTGCGGAAGTTCCAGCGCGCCGTGCCATCCTGCAGGTTCAGGGCATAGACGTGATGGTCGTAACTGCCGGCGTAGACCAGCCCGTTTGCCACCGCCGGCGCGGCTCCCACCCAGTCGCGGGTGCGGAACTTCCACTGCTCGTTGCCGGAATCCAGGGCTACTGCATAGACGTAACCGTCATGGGCACCGAATACCGCTTGGTTGCCCATTAGTGCGGGAGCGCTGTGGATGGCACCGTTGACCTGGTGGCGCCAAAGCGTCTGGCCGGTGTTGATGTCCACGCCATAGATGGAGTAATCGCGACTACCCACCAGCACCATCCTGTCGTTCACGGCGGGAGCGGCCTGGATCGGCTGCTTGCTGCGGAAGCGCCAGCGCTCCATTCCGTCCGAAGTCCGCACGGCGTACAGATAGCCGTCGTCGGCACCGAAAATGACCATGCCGGCGTGGACCGCCGGTGAGGCGTAGATGGCGCCCGTGATACGAATGCGCCAGTGCTCGCGCCCGCTGTTGGCATCCACCGCATACAGGTGGCCGTCAGCGCCTCCCACGTAAAGGCGGTCGCTGTCCAGCACCGGCGCGGTGGTAAGCGCGGCCTCAGCCTGGAAGTCCCACACGGTCTGACCGGTGTTGGCGTCGAGGCCGTAGAGGTGACCGTCATGGCTGCTCACAAACACACGGGTCTCTGTGACGACGGGCGCGCCACCGATTTCCTTGCCCGCTTTGAAGCGCCAGCGTTCACGCCCGTCTTGTGTCGTCACGGCGTAAACATAACCTGCCTTGTTTCCGACGTAGGCCACGTCGCCAAGTACCGTCGGTGACGTGTTCACGGGGGCTCCGGTCTTGAACTTCCAATGTACGGCGCGCAATTGTTGCACGCCCTCCGCCTCGTACACGCCTGTATGTGCCGGTCCCCCACGGTACATGGCCACCTTGGGCACACCACATCCGGCGAGACTGGCGGCCATGGCCAGGATCAGGAACGATGTTGTTGTTTTCATTGGCTCCTCCGGCGGTTTTCCGGGCATTGTAACAAACGCGGCGCTGACGACCGTGCGCCAGCACTCGATTGGCGCATCAGCGGCGCAACGCCATTTCGAGATAGCGCAGCGACTGGTCGCCACGTGCCGCCTGCCGCTCGGCCACCACCGAGAAGCCCTTGTTCTCGAAAAAACGCCGCGCGGTGAGACTCACGTGGGCCCTGAGTTCACGTGCCGACGACCACGCCAGCATCTGTTCGAGCAGGGCGCCCGCCACACCGCGGCGCTGGAACGCCGGATCGACAAACAGCAGGTCAATGAGGCCTGCGTGGTCCACGCGGGCGAATCCCACCCGCCGGCCGGCGCACTCGCCAATGAACACGCCACCGCTGTCAAGCCGCCGGGCCCAGGCACCAAGGTCGGGTGCAGGCGGTGCCCAGGCGGTCAGTTGGGCAGGGGAATAGTCACGGTCGGCCGATTGATGGACGGCACGAAAAAACACCTCCACCACGCACTGGAGATCGTCAGGCGTATAGGGGCGGATGTGCAAAGCTGTCGTCCGGGCCGGCACGGCAGTGACCGTTTCAGAGCCGTTGAGAGAAATGAAAGCTCGCCTTCACCATCCCTTCACGTTCGTAAAACCTGTGGGCGTCCTTGCGCTGCATTCCGGAGTCCAGATGAACCTGTGCGCAACCCTGTGTCAGGGCGTGCTCGCGCAGCCAGTTCAGCAACGCGGTACCGTGGCCTTGCGAACGGTGGCGGGGATGGGTGACCAGATCGTCGACATACAAGTGGCGACCCCAGGCCAGATTCTCGCCAATACGGAATCCCGCCACGGCCACGGGCCCTTCCGCGGTGCGGCGGACGGCCAGCCGATATCCGGCGGACTCCTGGGTTCTTACCCGCTGCACGAATTCCTCCTGCGCAATGTGCGGACGAAGTTCCCGCATGACCGGATACGCGGCGAGGATGTCTTGATCGGTGGTGGCGAGTGCGATGTCCATCGAGTGTCCTTGCAAAAGGTGGGCGCGGGCCGCGCGGTCATGTTACGTCGGCTGGCGAGGGCGTGCACCGCCAAGGTGAACAAAGCCGGGTTTGATTCGTCTCTGCCATGGGGTAATCTGGTGCCGCTCCGAACGGAGCAGACCAACCACTTATTCTCAGGGCAGGGTGAAATTCCCTACCGGCGGTATTTCCGCGTCAGCGGAAGAGCCCGCGAGCGCCTGCACTGCAGGGTCAGCAGATCCGGTGAGAAGCCGGAGCCGACGGTGACAGTCCGGATGGGAGAGAATAAGGCATTCCGCGAGCGCCGGCTTTCGCGCGGGCTCCGTTGCGCCTGTTTTGCCGGTTCCGCCGGCACATCCCTTCACGCCCTGATTCTGGAACTCGAGAGGAGCGATCCATGAATCAGACCAGTCCATCTTTCCTGTCGCGTTTTGGCGACGCCTGCACCCGCGTCACGTCCGCCATCGAGGCCTTGCAAAGCGGCCAGGGCGTACTGCTTGTGGATGATGAAGACCGCGAGAACGAAGGTGATCTCGTGTTTTCCGCCGAGACCATCACCACGGAGCAGATGGCCATGATGATCCGCGAATGCAGCGGCATCGTATGCCTGTGTCTTAGCGACGAGACGGTACGGCGGCTGCGCTTACCCATGATGGTCAGTGACAACACCAGCCGTAACGGCACGGCATTCACGGTGTCCATCGAGGCGAGAGCCGGTGTGACCACCGGGGTGTCTGCTGCCGATCGGGTGACCACGATCCGCACGGCCATCGCGGACGAGTGCTCGCCCGACGACCTCGCCCGGCCCGGCCATGTGTTTCCGCTACGGGCGCAGCCGGGCGGCGTGCTGACACGGCGCGGGCACACTGAGGGGACCATCGACCTCATGCGGCTGGCCGGGTTGCGGCCTGCCGGTGTGCTGTGCGAACTGACCAATCCTGATGGCAGCATGGCACGTCTGCCCGAGGTGGTGGCCTTCGCCGAACGCCAGCGGATGCCGGTACTCAGCATCGCGGATCTGGTCGGTTATCGAACCATGGTGCTGGGCGAAGCGGTTTGAGGCTGCAATGCTGCCGCCACGCGAGCGCCACACAGGCGCTTCGCGTGGGGCGGTGGTTTCGCGTGCGTGACGGGGGCGTCAGCCCGCTGTCACGCGCGCGAACACATCCAGGGAAACGCCAATGCCCAGCCCGTAGGGAATGTGGGTGATGATGCTCGCGACCACCGGACGGGTGCCTTCCATGGGGCGCCTGGCCAGCACACCCCAGCCGAACGCAGGGAAGAGGATGAACCAGGGCAGCAGTGACGTGACGAAACCGTAAAACACGGCAGGCAGGATATGGCTCGATGGCGGCGTGATGCCTGTGATCATGAAAAACGCCGGATAGGCGAGCGCCACCGTGCCGCCGCCCACGAGGTAATGAAACACCACGCCGGCCCGCGCTTCGCCCTCAAGCGGATCCGCCTGAGTGATGTCGGGGTAAGCAAACCGCAGGCGGCGCCAGCCGAGCACCCAACGCCCGATGAGTGGCGCCGTGACGCCGCTGTGAATACCCGTCAAACGCTTGTTCCAGTCGTCGACCAGGTCCATCCACCACGAACCCACCAGGCCACCGACGAACGAAACCAGCAGAAACTCCATCTCAACTCCTCGTCATTTGTTGTTGAACCCAGGGCTCACCGTCCTTCAGGGATTCACGCACCATCGTTTCTGCCAGCAGGGCGGTCACGTCCACCAGGCGCTTGTCCCGGGGGGCGACCGGCACCAGGGGCAGCTCGGTGCAGGCGAGCAGTATGACCTGTGAGCCGAGGGAGTCCAGCACCCGGGAGAAGTTGACGAAAACCTCGGCGCTCTGCGCGCCATCCCGCTTGATGCTGCGAATGATGTCGTCCAGGGCCGCCGTGTCCGCCGGGGTTTCAAGGGTGACATGGTCGGCCAGCGGTGCGTAAGGGGACCACTCATCCAAGGCCATGACGCGACTGATGGAGAGCAGCGCCGCCTGACGAACTTCCTGCTTTTTGAGATGGTCGCGCGCGCTGTCCACGATGGAAATGAAGCGCGCCCGTGTATTCAGGGCCGCGATCCGGTCGGCATAGTAGTGAAGCACGTTGCAGGCGATGCAGAACAAATCCACCCCCGCAGCATCCATGGCGAGTATCGCGTCCCGCAGTACGCACCACAGTTGCTCTTCGTTTTCCCTGAGATCCATGGCCAGCCCCAATTCGGGGACTGAAAGGACCGTCACGTCAGGCGCGTCCAGATCGCCGCTGAAGCGGTCGCCAAGACAGGCTTTGTTGGCTTCAAGGATCTTCTTCCACAAATCGATGCCGGCCTCGGGGCCGGCACCGGCGATGATGCCTATGCGCTTGCGCGTGGAAAGAAAATGCGGCGCCGGACATTCCCTGACGTGCACGGTCATACCTCCGCCTACACTCGCCAGAAGGCTTCGGTCACGGTGTCCCCATCGGCGAAGTAGTTGCACATGGGGGTGTCGTTGCCCAGCACGTATTTCGACACGAATACGCCGAAGCGTATGCGGCTGGAGTAAATGGCATTGAAGATGTTCACGACGATGTCCGGCGAGTAATCGCTCACCACCTGCTTTAGGAAGGTACCCAGGATGAGGTTGCACTTGGGGTTGGGGCCTTCCTTCACCACGAGGATTTCCTGGTCGGGCCCGTGTACGGCGTAGACCCGGCCCTGGGTTTCGCTGATCTCGCAAACCTCCTTGTTGATGCAGCGTACCAGGGAAGGGTCATCGGGATTGACCACCAGGAAGGTGTCGGGATTTCTTTTCACCAGCTTGCGCAGCATGGTCGATGCCTTATTGCGCATGGCGCTTTCGAACCTCACCGAAACGTCGCTCTCCGCGAGTCCGTAGCGGTCGAGTATGTTGCGGTAGTTTGCGGGCAGCTGGTACTCCATGCGCAGCCGTTCCCGTTCCTCCTGTGGAATGCCGATGTCGTTGAGCCAGAGCACCAGCAGTCCGTCCTTGCCCTGTTCGCGCAGGGAACGCAGGAGTTTCGCACCGCTGGCAAAAGACACTTCCTCGGAACTGCTCTCGTTGGAGAGGTCGCTGAGTTCCGGGGAAATGCAGTAATGCCCCGCCACAATGGCAGCGCGTCGGATCGACGCATCGGAGGCAATGGGATCGAGGATCTTGCAATCGAGGTTATCCATGGCACCCTCCAGTTATTCCGTCGTGCCTGGTCGGAGACTGCATGGGACGCCGACCTTTTCCTTCCCTCTTTGGGCGTGAGGTAATTTACGAGAACCTCCGAGCTATACTCAATCCTTATACAGGTTATATCCGGCTATTCATGGTATGAATAACGCATGAAGCTCGATCCCAATCTCCTGGTGGTTTTCGACATGGTGTACCGGCTGGCGAATCTCAGTCGCGCGGGTGGCGCACTGGGGATTTCGCAGCCTGCCGTGAGCAATGCGCTGAAGCGTCTGCGCGCCATCTACAACGACCCGCTGTTCGTGAAAACGTCCCAGGGAATGCTGCCCACCCCGTTTGCGAGACGTATCGCACCGGATATCCGCAGCGCCCTGGAACTCATCGACAACACGTTGGAATCAAAGAGATTTGATCCGCTCATTACGGAAAAGGTGTTCGTGCTGGCGATGACCGATTACGGCAGCACCACCTTGCTCCCCACCCTGCTGTCGCAACTGGCGGTGGAGGCGCCCAGGGCCTCCGTCAAGGTGGTTCGGCTCGATGAGAGGACGGTGCTGAAGAAGCTGGAATCCAACGAGGTGGACCTTGCCTTCAGCAGTCAGGTGAAAGCGGGCGCCGACTTTTACGAGAAGGTGTTATTCAAGGACGAATTCGTCTGTGTGGTGTCGCAGGGTCATCCTGAAATTGCGGACAGGCTCACACTTCAGCAATTCGTTACCTACGAACACATTCTCTACACGCCCCAGGAAGGGAATATCGGCGTGGTGGATCGCATGCTTGCGAAGCGGGGTCTGTCGAACCGCACGCGTCTTTACGTGCCCCATGCCCTCGCCATCCCCCTTATCATCAACGACAGTGATCTGGTGGTCACCATCCCCGAACGCATGGCGCAAGCCCTGCGCCCCGGCTGGGATTTCCGTCTGCTCACGCCGCCGCTGCCGATTCCCGGTTTTGAACTGAAAATGATCTGGCACCGGGTGAACGCCGATGATGCGGCCGGCATCTGGCTGCGCGAAGTATGCGCCCGGATGTTCCACCGCAGAGCCGAGGGGCGCGGAGTGGTTTGAGTGTGTGCACCGGCCACCCGCGCGAAGAGAGCGCACCGGAATGGAAATCGCATCGCTTCGTCCCCGCTCCCTCCGGGAGCGGGGCTGGGGGCATGGTTGAGGCGGATCAGGTTGTTAGAAATCGAATCCCGCCTGCTTGAACAGGCGCTTGGCTTCTTCTTCGTCCTTGGGCACGCCGCGGCCTTCCTGATAGAGCATGGCCAGGGTGGTGAGAGAGCCGGCCAGCCCCTGGTCGGCGGCGCGGCGGAACCACAGGGCCGCCTGGGCCTCATCCTTCTCGACGCACTCGCCCTCGAGATACATGAAACCAATGCCATGCTGGGCGAGGGCGTGGCCCTGTTCGGCGGCGGCGCGCATCCACTTGGCGGCTTCCTCCGTGCTGGGGGCGCCGATAAGGCCGTTCTGCTGGATGATGGCCACGCGGTACTGGGCCTCGGGCTCGCCGGCCTCCGCCAGGGGCATGAGCAACTGCATGGCGGTGGCAAAGTGCTTGCCTTCGAACGCGGCGATGCCGCTGCTCAGTTCCATCTCGGCGTCGGTGATCTTCATGGGGACTCCTGCCAGTTGAAACGGGGAAAGTAGTTGAGCATTGTAATCAACATTAGCCCGCCAGGGCACCCCTGCCCGACGGAAAGCGGTTAAAGTTACGCCCTCGCCGTCAGGAGCGAAACAAAAAAATCATGAAGGCTCTCATTCTCGCTGCCGGCCGTGGCGAACGCATGCGGCCCCTCACCGATCACACCCCGAAGCCGCTGCTTCGCGCAGGCGGCAAGCGGCTTATCGAATATCACATCGAGGCCCTGGCGGCGGCCGGCTTCACGGACATCGTCATCAATCATGCCCACCTCGGTGAGATGATCGCGTCGGCCCTGGGTGATGGCAGCCGTTACGGCGCCCGCATTACCTACTCGGCGGAAGGCACAGCCCTGGAGACCGGGGGCGGCATTTTCCGCGCCCTGCCGCTGCTCGGCCCGGGACCTTTCGTTGTAGTGAACGGGGACGTGTGGACCGACTACCCCTTCGAACGCCTGCGCCGCGCGCCGTCCGGACTCGCCCATCTGGTACTGGTGCGCAATCCACCGCAGCACGCCGGGGGCGATTTCGTGCTCACCACCGACGGCAGCGTGCGTGCCGACGGCGAGCCGCGCCTGACCTATTCCGGTATCGGCATTTTTCGTCCCGAGCTGTTCCTGGACTGCCCTCCGGGGCGCTTCCCGCTGGCGCCGTTGCTGCGCCTGGCCATGGCTCAGGGCCTGGTCACCGGTGAGCTGTGGACCGGCGGCTGGGTGGACGTCGGCACGCCCGAGCGCCTCGCGGAACTGGATCAGCGGCTGTCCTGAACGAAGGCTGCGGCCCGCAGCCGGCTCCAGCCGTCACAGTCGCGTCGCGGCAAGCGTCCATACTTGGGCAGGATTCACTCCCCGAGTCACCCATGTCCGTGACCGCGCGCCGCATCGGCCTTGTGCTCCTGGGATTGTTCGCCCTGCTGCTGCTCATTGTGCTGGTGTTTTTCGGGCCCGGCGACCTGGCACGTTATGCCTCGGTTTGGGCCAGCGGGCGGACGGGGCGCGAGGTGAGCGTCGGGCGGGTGGCTATCGACGCCGGCCTGCCGCCGCGGATCACGCTGGAACAGGTACGTCTCGCGAACGCGCAGTGGGGCCAGGCGCCGGTCCTCTTTGAGGCTGATCGGATCCGCTTCCGCCTCCGTATCCTGCCGCTGCTCATCGGTGATCTGCGCTTTGTGGAGTTGCAGTTGGACGCACCTGTCGTTTGGCTGGAGCGCAGCCCGCGGGGCGAGCCCAACTGGCAGTTTGTACCGGCGCCCGCGGCCGCCCCGGCCGTGGAGGCGTTGCCCGAGGAGCGTGCCGAGTTCCCGGTGCTGACCCAATTCGAACTGCGGGATCTGCGCCTGCATTACCGTGATCGGCGCGACGGTACCCGCCGCGAGGCCGCCTTCGACAGGGTGAGCGGACGTGCGGTGGCGGGCACGCAGGGGCTGGCCCTGCAGGGCGAGGGGCAGTGGGACGGTGCGCCGTTGCGTATCGCCCTCGAAGGCGCCTCCGTGGACCTGCTGCGCGGCAGCGAGGACCCTTATCCCTTCGCGCTCGTGCTCGATCTCGGCCAGTCCACGCTCCGCATTGCCGGCACCGTCGACGAACCCTTCGGCGCGCGTGGTCTCGATGCGGACCTGCACCTGGAAGGCGCCGATCTCGCTCACTGGTCGGCCCTCTATCCGCTACCGTTGCCTGCCACGCCCGATTACCGCATGGATACCCGGCTGCACCGCGCGGGCGGCGATCTGCGCATGACCAGCCTCACGGCGCACATCGGTGCCACCGACCTTGCGGGTGATCTGCGGCTGGCGTGGGACGCATCGCCGCCGCACCTGAGCGGATCTTTGCAGGCGGAGCGCCTGCACCTGGGCGACTTCAAGGGCCTCATCGGCGCACCACCCGAGGGTCCGCCGCCCACACCAGGCAAGCTGTTCCCGGACGTACCCCTGAATATCGACAAGCTGCAACAGCTCGACATGGACGTGGCGGTGCAGGCGGCACGCGTGGAAGGTCTGCCCCTCCCCCTCGAGACCCTGGATGCGCATGTGCAGGTGGCAGACGGTCGACTGCGTGCCGAGCCCATGTCACTCGGCATCGCCCAGGGCACCTGGTCCGGCATGCTGGCCCTTGATTCCCGTGCGGCGCCTGCCAACGTGGTGCTCGACACGCGCCTGCGGCACGTACGCCTGGGTGCCTTCTTTCCAAACATTCCCATCCTCGACGCCAACCAGGGTTTCATCACCGGACACGTGGCGCTGGACGGCAGCGGCGAGGCCGTCGCCGAAGCCATCGGCAGCAGCGACGGCAGTATCGCCCTGGTGATGACCGGTGGGCGAATCGACAGCGAGTTCATCGAAATCATCGGCCTGGATCTGGCCGAGTTGCTGCTGGTGGTCGGCGACGAAGGCTCCGCCTCACCGGTGCGCTGCGCGGTCGCCGTGCTCGACGTGAACGACGGCATTGCCGATGTCGATGCCCTGGTGCTCGACACGGAAGACAGCACGGTCGTCGGGCGTGGGCGCATCGACCTGCGCAACGAGCAGCTCGATCTCACCCTGCTGGCGCACCCCAAGGATCCCAGCCTGCTGGCTGCCCGCACACCGCTGCATCTCATGGGGGCCTTCGTGAAACCGGACGTGGATGTGGAGGCATCAGGCCTCGCCGGCCGCGCCGCCACCGCCCTTGCCCTTACCGCCCTGGCCG
Source organism: Gammaproteobacteria bacterium (assembly GCA_041687015.1). Lineage (GTDB taxonomy): Bacteria > Pseudomonadota > Gammaproteobacteria > Thiohalomonadales > Thiohalomonadaceae > JALOAT01. The sequence continues at coordinate 35,961 of JAWLCT010000006.1, read as the reverse complement.
GTCCCCTCGCCGCCGTGGTTCCCTTCATCGAGCCAGGCGAAGCCGAAGACGTCGCCTGCGGTGAGCTTTTGAGACGTGCTAGACGCGAAGAAGAGCGTTAACCCCGGAGGCCACGGAGAAGAAAAATGGTGGTAGGGGGCTGCGGCGGATGTCCAGACTGTAGGAGCGGCCTCAGGCCGCGATTTTTCAACCGGAACCAGGTTAATCACGGAGCATCGAAAGCGACAGATTCAATCCCCTTTCTTTTTTTCTCCGTGGCACCCTAAAAAAGGCGAACCGGGGCGCGCGCGACCGGGAGAGCGGTGTGCGGAGACTCGCGGGGCATTTGAGCCACTCCCACGTTTCCCCCCGAAGAGGTCACGTCCAGGGGGCAGGTCACAGGCCGTAGCGTGCGTCCTGCCTCGGGCGGTCCGGTTTTGGAGGCGGACACACACCCGACATGGTTCAGGCTCCGCGTGCGCGCTCACCGCCGCGGTGGTGTTGGACCACCGCTGTGACGATCGCGGCGCACCTCGGCCGCCGTGACAGGTACGCGGGAGGTCCGCGCCCTTGTCACCTCCGCCCGCCGCGTTCCTGCGGCGGGACTCAACCCTTCTCCACCACGCGTCAGTGGGTCGTGGGCGCCGACGGTTCGCCTTTGGCGCTTTCTTTCACGGCCTCGCCCATGTGCGCGGCTTCTTCACGGCCCATTTCCTTGGCTTCGTGGGCCATTTCTTCACCGCGATGCATCACCTTGCTGCTGGCCTCGCCCATGGTTTCCTTTTCGCGCCGGGAGATGGGCAGGCCTGCGCCCAGCAGGGCGCCCAGAGCCACAGCCAGCGCGCCGACCACCATCGGTTGCTCCTGCATGAGCGAACCGAAGCTCTCGCGGGCACCCATGCCGCGTTCGCGCAGATGCTCGGCCAATTCACCGCCCCGTTCTCCCGCCGCTTCGCGACGATGGCGCATCTTCTCCGATGCATGGGCGAAACGTTCCTTGGTCTCCGACATGCGCCGCCCCATGCGGGCGCGGAAATCCGCCTTTTTCTCGGTCATCCGCTCACCCATGCCGTGCATGGCTTCCTGAGCGCGCTGATAGCCCTCACCGCTGGTTTCGGCGAGGCCTTCCGAGGTGTATTCCACGCCCTCTTCGCGCCCCGCATGCGGACCCACCATGAGCCAGGCGATGCCGATGCCGATCAGCGCTACCGGCAACGGATTATCCTTTACCTGCTCCGACAGGTTGTGCGCATATTCCTTCGGGCCGCCTTTCACGTAATCGAGCGCTTGATCGAGGATCTGCCCGGGCGAAAACCGCTGTTCGATGGCCTGAAGCGTGGCGTTCAGGTCAGCACGGGTGCGATCCAGATCGTACTGCAGCTCCTCGGGCGACGCTTCGCCGTTCATGCGCCGCGGGCGTTCACGCTCATGCGTTCTGCCTTCGGTATGCATCTCGCCGTTCATTTGTATTGCTCCCTCAGCAGGTCGCGATCATGGCGCAGGGATTCCGCGCTGCGTTTCGGCATCAGTGTGTCCGGCTGCAGGTTGTGCCTTCCCTTCTGCAGCAGTACCAAGCCGATGATGGCGACGATCAGACCGACGATAAGCGGCGCGACCCAGGGCTGCTGGGTTATCGGCTCAAGCAATTGCGCCACCACGATCACGACCGCCTGCAGCAGAAACAGCAGGCCTACGAACACCACCACACCGCCGCTGATCAGCGAGGTGATACCGGTGTTCACCTGGGATATTTTTTCCGACAGTTCCGCCTTGGCGAGACGGACCTCGGTTTGCACCAGATCGCTGGTTTCGCGTGCCAGGTCGGACAGCAGTCCGGTGATGGGTTTGTCGCTGTTTTTCATTGCGATGCTCCCGTTTGCTTTTCCTCTTCGTCAGGCGCCGGCTCGTCGTCGCAGGCCGCTTCGCGGGTGTACTCGTCCGGATCGTCCGGGTCTTTCCACTGTGCATCGACCTCGTCGACTTCCGGGAAGCTGGTTTCGCCGGGTTCGCGTTGAATACTCATGGCACGCGTTCACCTGACGATGGCCCGATCGTCTCGTTTGGATGCACCAGCGAACCTTCTTCCACATCGCGCGTGGTATACGGGGATGATTCCTGCGCCGAATACGACGCCATACCCGACGATACCGACGTGCTGCGACCGCTCTTCAGAAACCGCGACAGAAGAAAACCGGTCGCCACCGCACCGCCCAGGAACACGCCCGGCTGACGGCGCGCGTAGTCGTTGATCCGGTGCACCAGTTCGCCCACGTCCTTGTCGCGCATGTCGCGTGCGAATTTCGACAGACCGTCGGCCGCACGTTCGGCATAGTTGGCGAAGGAGTCCTGGTGTTCATCCTTCAACGCCCCTGCCGTTTTGTGCAGCGCCTTGACGATACTGTCCAATTCCGACGCAACGGATGCGCGTTGCCTGTCCATGATGTCGCGCCCAGCGGCACTGGCCTCCTGCGCAATTCTCTCGGCCTGGCTGCGGGTCTCCGCAGCCACATTCCTGGCGCGGGACTCCGTCTCGCTGCCGATCGGCTTATCGGTTGGGCCCGCCATGTTGCCTCCTCACAAAAGTGATTGGAAAAAACACCCTTGCTTCGAGTCTAGAAGCGGTGCCGGAGGCCACGGCGGCGCATACCATGAAATTGCACGGACGAAAGTGCGATGGGGCATCACCCGAGTCCGAGGGCGGCCTTCATCTTCTTCGTGATGGTGGCCCGCACATGGTCGTAGTCGGACCAGGGATCCGCCCCGCGCCGGGCGAGGTGTGCGGCCACGTTGTCCACGCGAAGCGCATCGGAATGGATGTCCAGACGGTCCCAGGCGATAGGTACCGCCACCGGTGCACCGGCCCGCGCGCGGGTAGAGAAGTTGGTGATGGCGGTGGCGCCGCGGCCGTTGCGCAAATAGTCGATGTAGATCTTGTTGCGCCGCGCGGCCTTGGAGGGATTGATGGTGTAAACCCGTGGGGCGTCGTGTACCAGGCTGCGAGCAAGGGCGTGGGCGAAGGCCTTCACTTCCTCCCAGGTGTGCCGTCGGTTCAGGGGTATCACCACATGCAGGCCCTTGCCGCCGGTAGTTTTGAGGAACGCCGGCAGGCCGAGATCATGCAGGCGTTCGCGCAACGCAAGGACGGTCGTCGTGACACTCTCCCAGGGCATGCCTTCGTCGGGGTCCACGTCGAATACCAGACGATCCGGTGCATCCGGTTTGTCCGCGTGGGCGCCCCAGGTGTGGATCTCCAGCACGCCCATTTGCACCAGCCCGATGACACCGCTGAGATCGTCCACCGCCAGATACATGCCCTTGCCTTTCTTTTCAGCGACCGCGATCTGGCGAATGCCCGCGGGTAGCCCCGCATTGGCGTGCTTCTGGAAAAAACAGGGTTGATGGGCGCCCTCGGGACAGCGCAACAGCGTGAGCGGGCGCCCGACCAGATCGACCAGCAGGTGATCGGCGACCGACTCGTAATAGAGCGCCAGGTCGCGTTTGGTCAGCCCCATGCCCGGGTAGAGGACCTTATCGGGGTTGGACAGACGCAGGCCTGCAATGCGCGTGCGCAGCGGCTGTGGCGGTGTGGTCTCCTCTGCGGGCGGTTCTGCTTCTGCGGGGCCTTCCCGGCGCACCTCGCGTGGTGCCTTGTCCTCGCGCAGGCCCTGAAAGGAGGGCTGGCGTAAAATACCGTCCGCGGTCCACTCCACGAAGGCCACTTCAGCCACCAGCACCGGCTGCACGAAGCTCACCACGTTCTTGCCACTGCGCGCCTTGGGGATGGGATTGGCGAAGGGCGATACGGGCGTGACGAGCGGGTCGAGACGTGCGCGCAGGTCTCGCAGGTCCTGCTCCGTAAAACCGGTGCCCACCCGGCCCACATACACCAGGCGTTCGTCTTCGTAGACACCGAGCAGCAGTGCGCCGAAGCCGAAGCGTGCGCCGCTGGGCGCGGAAAACCCCCCGATCACGAACTCCTGACGGGAGAGGCATTTCACCTTCAGCCAGTCGTGGGTGCGTGCGGGCACATGGCCGGCGCTGGCGCGTTTGGACACGATGCCTTCGAGGCCGAGTCGGCAGGCTTCGCCGAAGACGGTTTCGCCATTGCCCTCGATGTGTTCGGAAAATCGCAGCGGTGATGCGGCCGTGCCAAGGTGTTCCAGCAAACCGGCGAGCAGCGCCTTGCGTTCGCGCAAAGGGCGGCGGGTGAGATCTTCCCCGTCGGCGTGCAGCAGATCGAACAGGAAGTACACCAGGTCGCCATCGCGCCCGGCACTGAGCGCCTGTTGCAGGGCACTGAAGCTGCTGCGCCCGTCGGGCAGCAGCACGGCCACTTCGCCATCGAGCCAACCGGAGCGCAGGGGCAGGGTGCGGGCGGCGCGCGCCAGGGCACCGAAGCGCGCGGTCCAGTCCTTGCCGTTGCGCGAGAAAAGGGTGACGCGGCCGCGATCGATGCGACACAGGGTGCGGTAGCCGTCGAACTTGATCTCGTGCAGCCAGTCCGGCCCGGTCGGCGGGCGCGCCACCAGCGTCGCCAGTTGCGGGCTGATCATGGGCGGCAGCTTCTCCGCCGCGGGCGGCGGCTCGGCCACGGCGCGGCCTTCCGGGGTCCAGGTGAATTCCGGATGCCGCGCGATTTCCGCCAGGGTGCGTCCGGACAACACGCTCACCGCGTGCATGTCCTCCAGTTCCACGCCGCGACGCGCATAGTCATCGGCGATTTTCAGCAGCAGCCAGTTTTGCTTGTCTTCCCCCGCATCGGCGCCGTGCATGCGCGCCAGCACCCATTCGCCCCGCAGACGCGCGCCCGTGAGCCGGAAATGCAGGCGGCCCTTGCGGTAGCCCTCGCGCGCGTCGCCCACCGCCTCCCAGGTCCCGGCATCCCACACCATCACCGCACCGGCACCGTACTGCTTTTCCGGGATCACGCCTTCGAAGTCGGCGTAGTCGAGGGGGTGGTCCTCCACGTGCACCGCAAGCCGCTTTTCGTCCGGATCGAAGCTGGGCCCCTTGGGCACCGCCCAGCTCTTCA
>JAWLCT010000006.1:0-30850 GCA_041687015.1 Gammaproteobacteria bacterium | reverse complement strand
CGAAGTCGGCGTAGTCGAGGGGGTGGTCCTCCACGTGCACCGCAAGCCGCTTTTCGTCCGGATCGAAGCTGGGCCCCTTGGGCACCGCCCAGCTCTTCAACACACCGTCCAGTTCCAGGCGCAGGTCGTAATGCAGGCGGCGCGCATCGTGTTTCTGGATCACAAAACGTGCCCCACCCTCGGCTTCCCGCGCGCCGCGCGGCTCCGGCGTGCGCCCAAAATTCCGCCGCCGCTCATATTCCTGCAAGCCGTCCATGCCTCAAGTGTGGTACTGACCTGGCGGGAGGAGAGAAGAGAAAACCACGGAGGCCACGGAGGGTCACGGAGAAGCGGAACTATGAAGGCCGGACGTGCAACGAGGCGACCTGAACAACCGTCCGGTGGAACACGCACCCAACATCCTTATCTCCGTGGTTCCTCCTTCTTTCTTCGGCGAGGCCCCAACGCGTCCGGCGGACGCTCCCAACACCGCACCCACAATCCTCATCTCCGTGTTCCTCCGTGGCCTCCGTGGTTTTTAAGACCGGGGACGTTTCTCGGGCGCCGGTGCGCGGGTCCGCGGCGTGGCCGGGGCGGCACGGCGGGTGCGTGGCATGCGGGAAGCGGGTTGCTTGTCGCCGTTGCCCCGCGCGGCCTGCCGTTCTTCCACGCTGCGTTTGAGTTGGCTCATGAGGTCGATGATTTCGGCAGGGCGCGGCGGTGCTTCGGGCGGGACGGCCTCGATGGCGTGGGTCTGTCCGGCCTCAAGTTTCTTTTCCACCAGTTTCAGTACGTCGTCGCGGTATTCGTCGCGGTACTGTTCCGGATGCCAGTCATCCACCATGCTCTCCACCAGCAGCTGCGCCATCTGCAATTCCTTGTCGGAAATGCCCAGCTCCTCCGCGTCGCCGTGGGGCGCCCGCAATTCATCGGCGGAACGAATCTCATCCTGGTAACGCAGCAGGTCGAGCAACAGCAGATCACCCTGGGGGACCAGCGCCGCCAGGTGTTCGCGCGTGTGCAGCACCACCTTGGCGATGCCTATCTTGCCGGTGCGTCTCAGGGTTTCCCGCAACAGTGCGTAGGCCTTTTCGCCACGTTTTTGTGGTTCCAGGTAATAGGGACGGTCGTAATAGGTGAGCGGAATCTTGTCCGCGTCCACGAAGTTCACGATCTCGACCGTTTGCGTCGCTTCTACATTGGCGCGCTTGAGGTCCTCGTTGGTAAGCACCACGTACTCGCCCTTTTCGTATTCGTAGCCACGCACGATGCGATCGCTGGGCACTTCCTCGCCGGTGCTCTTGTTGACGCGCTTGTAACCCACCGGCGAAAAATCCTTGGCGTCGAGCATGTGGAGGTGGAGCTCATCGCGCTTCTCGCCCGGGTACAGCGAGACGGGCACGTGGACCAGGCCGAAGCTGATGCTGCCTTTCCAGATGGCACGAGGCATGGCGATCTCCTCAGCGCATCACAATCCAGGTGGCGTAAATCACACCCGGCACGTAGCCGATGAGCGTGAGCAGGAGGGCAAGCCAGAACTGCCGGTGGATACCGTGGCGCAGGAACACACCCAAAGGCGGAACCAGCACCGCGGCGATGATGCGCACGAGGACCATGAGCGAACCCCGGTGGGACTCCTTACGGAAAGGCTAGTCGAAGGCCTGGATCGGTGTTCCGGACCTTGGAAACACATGACCTCGCCAAGACGCAAAGCACGCCAGGAACAGAAAGCGCCTTGTCGTTCACCGTTCTTCCTGGCGTGCTCTGCGCACGGGCGAGATCCTGAACGGCAATTTCCGGAATCGCGCCGCGTGTGCTACAGCGGTCCCGCCGCCGCCTTATTCCTCCACGCAGATCTCCCGGCGCACGACACCGATCGCCGTGCGTACCACCAACACCGCGATGATGAGACTGAGAATGCCCAGCAACACGTAAGAAAGGCCGGCAAAGAAGGGCAGGGTGGTGTGCTGGTACATGAGCATCGTAGCGATGGTGATCGCGGCCATGGGGAAGGAATAGGCCCACCAGGAGAGGAAGAACTTCACCCGCGCGAAGCGCCGTATCTGGCTGAGCAGCAACAGGGTGAGGAACAGACCGGCGTAGAAGAGAATGCGCCCGAAGTTGTCGAGTCCGCCCGTCAGGCTCAGGTAGGAGATGAAGCCCACCGCAGGCGGTGCGATGAGAATGAACATGGTCGGCACCAGCCGATCGGGCAGCGGGTCGTGGAAAATCACCCGGTAATAAACGATGGTGAGCAGCACCAGCCAGAACACCAGGCCGATGCTGAAGAAGAACCAGGAGATTTCCGGCGAAGCGTGGTGCACACCGGCGATGGGCACCAGGATGTTGCCCACCACCGGAATAAACCAGGCCGGGTTCATGTGGTGTATCTGGAAATGCGTGTGGTTGAGCCACACGGACATCACGTACAGGGTGAACAGAAGATGCACCGCCGTTCCTACCGTCCAGAGCGCCTGGGAGGCGGCCGGGGCCGAGTGCAAGGTGGCGATGCTCAACAGGATCAGGGCGATGGAAAACGTGGGGAAGAAGCTCAGCTTTACCGGGTGGCTCAGTTCCTTCGCCACGGCCTCACCGAACCGCACCAGTTTGGTCGCATAGAGCAAGACCAGGATCACGAAAAGCGTGATGGTCGCCACCAGCAAGGCCTTTCCCACCACGGGCGGCATATCGAGTACGGCGCTGGCACGTGTCCAGGCAATGGTGAATCCGGCCAAACCCATCACCGTGGAAAACCAGGCCATGGGAAAATGTTGCAAACGCATATCAAGGACTCCTTTTCGTCCGGTATCACCGGACACGGTCGTTGGGGCGCGGTGTTATTGCGCTGAATGCACAGCGTGATTCCTCCGGCCCCGCAGGCGCAGGGCGCAGGTGTGTTCCGTGGCACTTGAATAGCTGGTAGCAAGTGTCGGGCCAGCCACGTCCAAGGGTGAACGGCTATTAACTTATCAGGATGGTATGGATTTTTGGACGGTGACCATCGGCATCGCCCGCACACCTTACTGCCAATACTGGCAATCGTTACCCGTGGAAATGTCGAAGTTGACAGCCCCTTTCGGGTAGGAAGCGCGCTACAATCGCACGACTCCACCGGCGTTTTTTCCCATGAGCGAAAAACATATTCGCTGCGAACCTGGTTGCCGCTCCTGCGGCGTACGCGATTCCGTGCTGTTTGCCGGGCTCGACGAATCGCTGTTGGAAGAGATCCAGGACAATATCGATGACCTGGTCATTCAACCGGGTGAGTCCGTGTACCGCATGGGCACGCCCGGGACCGCGGCATTCACGTTGCGCACCGGGGTGGTGAAGCTGGTGCAATACCTGCCCGACGGCACCCACCGTATCGTACGTCTGGCCCGGCCTTCCGATGTGCTGGGACTCGAGGCCTTGCTTGGTCAGCGCTATCAGCACGACGCCATCGTGGTGCAGCGCGCGTCATTGTGCCGCCTGCCCACAGGCGTGCTGCATCGTCTGGATCGCGAAAACCCTACATTGCATCACGAACTGCTGCGGCGCTGGCATCGTGCCCTGAGCGAAGCGGATGCCTGGCTCACGGAGCTCTCCACCGGTTCGGCACGTCAGCGGGTGGTGCGTCTGCTCATGCGCCTGGTGGACGATCGCGGTGTGGGCCTGTGCCCCCTGTTCAGCCGCAAGGACATGGGGGCCATGCTCGGGGTCACCACCGAATCGGCGAGCCGCGCGGTGGCCGAGCTCAAGCGCGAAGGCATCCTCAGCGAATCCGCCCACAGCTTCAAATGTGATCTTGCCGCACTCAAACGTCTGAACGATTGACGATTTTCAATGCGCCGTCGTGACGGCGCCCCCTAGCATCTCCCCAGGCCGCTCTTTCGGCCACTTGACCACCAAGGGGAGATTCCGTGATGCGAGCCCATCTCTACATGCTCGGTGCGGCATTGTTCGACGTGCCCAGGGCCGAAACCCAGGATGCCGTGCGCGCGCTCATGTGGCGTGTGATCTATCGTTCGCCCGTCGATGCCCGATGGGTGCCTCCACTGCTTGAAATCGCCGATATGCATGAGGATATCGCCGAACTGCAGACGGAGTATTCCCGCCTGTTCGTGCTCGGGAAACCCAAAGTCACTGCGCAACCGTACGGTTCCTACTGGCTCGAAACCGAACAGACGCTCATGGGCCGTACCACCACCGAGGTTTCCGCGCTATTGCGCCGGCACGGTGTGGATGTCGATCGCCGTTCCGGTCTGCTGCCGGACCACCTGGTGACCGAGCTGGAGTTCATGGCGTATCTGGCGGATCACAATGGCTTCGAATCCACCCTCGCCACCCAGGCCATTCTGCTCCACAACCACCTCGGGGTCTGGGTGCCACGTTTCACCGCGGCGTTGCGCACCTGTGAGCCTGCACTCTACTACCGCATGGCGGCCTATTTCCTGCGCGAGGTGATCGCGTGGGACTGCGGCCGTATACCTGCGCCGGATCGCACGCCCATCGCGGCCTGACATTACGGACGATTGGGATTTCGCTGGCGCGCTGTTTCCGTGCAGCGCCCGGATTTGTGCGTAGCCGAATTCGCCCGGACATGCTTGAGCGCCACAGCGCCGCTGTCCGGCAGTGAATGTCTGGAACCTGTCATTTTTCAATTTTCGAGTCATTGAGGTCAGGATGAAAAAAATGCCTTTCGAGCCGGGACGACGCGCCTTCCTGGGCGGCGCTGCCGGTGTGGCCACCACCCTCGGCATCGCCGGGATGCCCAGTCGCGCCCTGGCGCGTATCGATGCACCCCACGCGGCGGAGAAGCTCAAGCCCACGACCGAAGTCTTCGGCTTCTGCGACATGTGTTACTGGCGGTGTGGTGTGAAGGTGCGCGTGCGCGACGGTCGCGCCGTGAAGATCGACGGGAATCCGGAACATCCCAACAACTACGGCGTGGTGTGTGCCAAGGGCAACGCCGGCCTGATGGCGGCCTACGATCCGGATCGTCTGAAATTTCCGATGTTGCGTGTCGGCGCCCGCGGTGAGGGCAAGTGGGCGCGCATCACCTGGGACGAGGCGCTGGACCGAATCGCAGACGGCCTGAACAAAATCAAGAAAAAATACGGCCCGGAAGGCTTGGCCATGATCGGCCACGGCACCTGGGAGAAGCCCTACCACCGGCTGGCCCATGCCTTCGGCACGCCGAATACCACCAGTCCGGTGTTTGGACTGTGCTGCGGTCCGCGCGGCGTCGGCAACATGCTGGTGGTCGGGCGCAATCTGACCGGCAATGAAACGGTCGACCTGGAGAACACCCGTTATCTGCTGATGCTCGGCCGTAACATCGTCGAGTCACTGCACAATGGCGAGGCCAAGGCATGGGTCGAGGGCGTGTCCCGCGGCGCGAAGGTGGTGTATGCGGATCCGCGTTTCACGATTACCGCGTCCAAGTCGCACGAATGGCTGCCGATCCGTCCGCTCACCGATCACGCGTTCCTGCTCGCGCTCATCCACGTCGTCATCGAAGAAGAGCTCTACGACAAGACCTTCATCGCCGAATACGCCACCGGCCTGGCGGAACTGCGTCGTCAAGTGGCGCGTTACACCCCCGAGTGGGCAGAGGAGGAAACTGAGATCCCCGCCGACACCGTGCGCCGCATCGCGCGCGAGATGGCGGCGCAGGCACCTGCGGTGCTGGTCTATTCCCCGCGCCGCCTCACGCGTAGTACCAACGATCTCGGTACGGCCACGGCCATCTCCATCCTCAACTCGTTGTTCGGCGTGTGGGACCGCACGGGCGGCGTGTTCACGCCGCAGGGCTTTGCGGTGCCCGAACCGGACCTGCCTGCGTATCCCCACGCGCACGTGGAGCGCGCGGACGGTGCCGGCGTGGCCGGTCGCTGGCCGTTGGCCAATGCGGCCTACGGCCTCACCAACGAAATGTGGAAAGCCATTGCCGCGCAGACGCCTTACCCCATCAAGGGTCTCATTACCGCCGGCGGCAACGGTTTTGCCAACAGCACCGACTACGAGACGGTGCGCCGTGCGCTGGAGACCCTGGATTTCTACGTGGCGGCGGATATCACGCCCAACGAGATGAACGCGTACGCGGATATCCTCCTGCCGGAAGCCAGCTATCTGGAGCGCTACGATGACCTGCAGACGGGAGGTGCCCGCGAAGGCTACGTGGCCATCCGCATGCCTGCGATGGCGCCGCTGCACGACACCCGTGACGCCTGGAGCATCTGTAAGGGTATCGCCGAACGTATCGGTCTCGGCGCTTACTTTCCCCATGATTCCGTGGCAGACCTCATCGACGAACGTCTGAAGAAGGTGGGCCTGTCGCGTGCGGAGCTCGAGGAAAAGGGTGTGGTGAAAATCCCTGCCGATCCCGCAAAGAACTTCCCGCGTGAACACGGCGGACGTTCCGTTTTCCCGACGCCGAGCGGCAAGGTGGAGCTGATGCCGAGCATGTTGGGCGATCTCGGCCAGCTCGATGCGTTGGACTACGAACCGCAGCTTCGTCCCGAGGAAGGTGAATTCCATTTCACCTTCGGTCGCATCGGTTTTCATACCCACGCACGTACCCAGAACAACCCGTGGCTCGCGGACCTGATGGCGGAAAACGTGCTCTGGATCCACCCCGATGCGGCCGCCGAACGCGGCATCGCGAATGGCGATCGCGTGCGTGTCACCGACCGCAAGGGACGCACCGGTGAACTGGCCGCCAAGGTAACGCAGCGCATCCGCCACGACACGGTATTCATGGTGCATGGCTTCGGCCACTTCGACCCGCGCATGACGACCGCCTACGGGCGTGGCGCCGCGGACTCGAATCTTGCGTCGGCCGATACGGACCGCCGCCTCGGCACCATCAGCATGGGACGCGGATTGGTACGCGTCGAAAAGGTTTAGGCATGCAACGGGAAACAGCCCGCGCTGAACTCGGGCGATTGTTTCACGGACCAGATCGAATATTCGGGAGATAGAAAGTGACCAAACGTTACGTGATGCTCGCGGACATCACCCGCTGCATCAACTGCAAGGCCTGCGTCGTGGCCTGTCGCGCCGAGTGGGAGACCCCGCTCGGCCATTCGCGCGACTGGGTGAAGGAAGTGGAACTGTCTACCACGGACGGCTTCCCTATCGTCCAGCTGTTCCCGGGCCGCTGTCAGCATTGTGACGACGCGCCCTGCGTGGAAGCCTGCCCGTCCGGGGCCGCATGGAAGCGCGAGGATGGCATCGTGCTGGTGGACGATGCCCTGTGCTCCGGTTGCGAGCTGTGCGTGCCGGCGTGCCCCTACGAGGCGCGCTGGTTGAATCCGGAGACCAACACCATCAGCAAATGCACCTTCTGTCAGCCTCGCGTCGATGAAGGCCTGCAACCAGCCTGTGTGCAGACCTGCGTCGGCGGTGCGCTCAAGTTCGGGGACGCCAACGATCCCGATTCCGAGGTGAGCCGTTTGCTGCGGGAAAAGGAGTGGGTACAGCTCACTACCGCCGAGGTGCCCGGTGGCACCAGCCATTACTACCACACCGGCGGCGCTCCGCTGCCCAACGAAGTGTTGCCGCGCCCTGTGGGCGAACACATCCAGGCCGCGCTGCTCGGCAACGTGGTCAATCCGGTGGCGAGCGTCGGCATCGGTGGCATGGTGGCGGCGTTCCTTGGCGCCGGCGTGAAGAAGATCATCGACCGCCGCAACGCGCTGGCCGGCGAAAAGGAGAACAAACATGAGTGAGCAACGCGAGCCGCGCATGATCATGGTGCGCGACCTGTGGACCATCCGCTTGCACTGGTTCAATGCCTTCGGCTGGGCGCTGCTGGTGGCCAGCGGATTGGGCATCATTTCCGGCGACAGCCTGCGCCTTGCGCCTGCGTTCTGGCCGGAATTCCTGCAGGGCCTTTTCGGAGGCAATGCGGCGCTGATTACCGGCCATGCCGTGGTCGGCCTGGTGTGGGTGGCCGGCATTGCCCTGTTCGTGGCCCTGCGCTGGCGTACCGTCGTGGTGCCGTTTCTCCGCGAAGTATTGTCCATCACACCCTGGGCGGTGATCGATGACATGCGCTTCATGGGCATCACGCTGGCCAAGCTGTTCGGTTTCATGAAGGACGCCAAGCTGGCCCCGCAGGGGCGCTACAACGGCGCTCAGCGGCTGCTTGGCACGCTGATTATCGTCGCCTCGCTGGCGATAGCCGTCAGCGGACTCTATCTGTTTTTCGCACCCAAGCTGTTCTCGTTTGCGGCCTCGCCTGTGTTCGGGTTCCTGTTCCGCACCGCGCTGTTGATCCACGCGGCGGCGGTGTTCCTGGTGCTCATCGGCTTGGTGGCACACATCTATTTTGCCGTGGTGGAAGAGCGGGAATCGCTGGAAACCATGAAGAGCGGCTATGCCTCGGTGGAATTCATCCATCACCACAACCCGCTGTGGTACGAGCAGCTCAAGCGCGAGGGCAAGGTCTGAAGCAGCGCACGGCGCAGGGGAGGCCACATGCTGAACAGGAGTGAAGTCGAAGGAACGTATACGGTATGCAGCATCGAGATCACAAAGCCCGGCCTGTACGCGGACGCGGACGACGTGGTGGAAGCGATCCTGCGCCGCATCGAGGAACACCCGAAGGCGCGCCTCATCGCCGTGTTCGATCACCTGGAGCACACCTGGGAGGTGGGCGGCGACATTGCCCCGGAGGTGGTGGCTGCCAGGCACGTGGTGTTTTGTCTCGGGCTGACCCTCCCGGGCCCGGTGGCAATGGCGCTGCGGCCACGCGCCATTGCTGTTACTGAGTTGAATGACCGATTCATAGTCAATTTCCTGGAAACGCCGGTCGCTGATGCGGGAGAAATCGTGGCACGGTGGGTGGCGTCACTCGCGGAGGAACGATGATGAGAGTTGCAGTTACCAGCCAGAACTTCCGGACCATTACCGGCCACGCGGGCAAAACCCGACGCTTCCTCGTTTTCGAACCCGACGCCAACGGGGAACCGGTGGAAGTGGAGCGCATCGACCTGCCGAAGGAACTTTCGTTCCATGAATTCGACGGCGCGGGTGAGCATCCGGTGGACGGCAGTGATGTGGTGATAACCCAGAGCTGTGGTTTCGGTTTTACCCGCCGGCTGGCCTCACGCGGCATCCAGGTGGTGGTCACTTCGGAGAGCGATCCGCTCAAGGCTGCCCGTGCAATTTTGCATGGTGAGCCGCTGCCGGCACCGGACATGCGCGCATCGCACAACCACGATCATCACCACGGTAGCGGGTGCCATCACGGCTGAAGCCGCTGCGGTCCCTCCGCGCGGGCGAGCCCGCGCGCGGCGAAGATCAGGTTGACGGCGTCATAGACCGTGACACAACCGTGTGCGGCGACGCATTCGCTGCGTCGCTGCACCAATGATTCATATTCCCGCACGGCATCGTCGGCCGCGGCGGCGAGCGGGCCAGGTGCCGGGGCATGGCCCTCGGGTACCAGCCATCCGGGCAGTGGCCGGTGCTCGTCCAGGCTGCGGATGGGGCGGGGTAGCATCTGCACCTCGTTGTCGAACGCCCAACCGGAGAACTCCATCCCCGCGAGGGCAAGGCGGAGCTGACGCCAGCGCACCAGCGCCCCGGCAAAGACCAGGCTGAAGATGAGCAGCAGGACCTGGGCCGACAGCACCGGCACCGGCGGGAAAAAGGCGGCCGGCGCCACGTGCAAAGTAAGAATCCCGCTCAGCAGAACGCGCGCCAGGCAGCGTTTACGCAACGTGTTGGCGCGCTCCAGGACCTCGCCCAATTCGCGGATCTGTTCCATCCCGCCGCCCCGGTAATCCCCCTAGTTGAGAACATAGTCCAGGAAGTTTGCGTGTCACGCCCTTGCATCCCGTGACCACCGGGTGGACGATCAGCGTGCCACCTGGCGCCTGTACGGCCAGACCGCCCATGCGCGTGCATGGACTCTTACGGAAGGACTGCCGCCATGTTCAACCTCTACAGCAACACCACCCGCATTCTGGCGGCCTTTTTCGCTGCCGCCGTACTGTTCCTGCTTGCGCTCACCTTTTCATTGAAAGGCCTGGATGATGCCGTGGGCGACTTTCGGACACTGCAGCAGCACGAAAACGTGCGCATGGATGCATTGCATGCGATGTTCGGACGTGGGTTGCTTGGAGGATTTGCCGTACGTAACAAGATTTTCGACCCCACCCTGACCGAATCCCGTCCGGTGGTGGTCGAGACGGGTAAGTCATTCGTCGCGCTGCTGGCGCAGGTGCGCGCACTTACCCATCCGCAGGATAGGGCTGCGCTCGCCACCCTGGACGACATCGCCAACCGATGGCAGATCGTTCAGCGCACGCGGGTACGGGCACTGGAATGGGTCGAGCAGGGTCAACCGGACGCCGCCCATCAGTTACTCGCGGCGCAGGAAATCATGGAATGGAAGGCCATCCGCAAAGCACTGGATGGGCTCATTGCCGATCAGCAGAAGGCGGTGGAGGCCATGGGCGACCAGGTGCTTGCCGACGCGGCCGGCGTGCGCATGCGCAGCATCGTGGTGGCGCTGGTTTCGCTGATCGCGGGCATCGCGCTGATGTCATGGGTGATGCGCGGTCTGTCGCGCGCGCTCTGCAACGTGGTTCGCAGCATGCGCGAAATCGCGGAAGGGCGCGGTGACCTTACCCGGCGCCTCGCCGCCACCGGGCGCGATGAGACCGCCGAGCTGGCCGGGGCATTCAACGCCTTCGTGGAGAAGATCCAGCGACTCATGCAGCAGGTGGTCGGCGCCACGGCGCAGCTCGCCTCGGCAGCCGGACAAATGACCCTGGCCAGTGAGGCGTCGCTCAAGGGCGTGGAACGCCAGCAACAGGAAACCGATCAGGTGGTGACCGCTATCACCGAGATGTCGGCGGCGATTCAGGAAGTGGCGCGCAGCACGGGGCAGACAGCGGCCATGGCCCAGGAAGCGGATGGCGCCGCCCAGGACGGCCGGCACACCGTGGAGGACGCCATCAACATGGTGCGGGCGACCGCACGCGAGGTGCAATCCGCGGCGGATGCCATTGCGGCGCTCGAGCGGGAGAGCGAGTCCATCGGCGCCGTGCTGGACGTGATTCAGGGCATCTCCGAACAAACGAATCTGCTCGCCTTGAACGCCGCCATCGAGGCGGCCCGGGCCGGTGAGCAGGGAAGGGGATTCGCGGTGGTGGCCGACGAGGTACGCACCCTCGCCGTGCGCACACGCGAATCGACCCAGGAGATCAAGGAAATGATCGAGCGTCTCCAGGCCAAGGCACGGCAGTCGGTATCGATTATGGAGCGTGGGCGTAGCCAGGCGGAGGCGACCGTGACGAAGTCACAGGCCACTGATGCCGCACTCAACAGCATCGCCGGGCGCGTGAGCACCATTTCGGAAATGACCACCCAGGTGGCGAGTGCAACGGAAGAACAGAGCGCCGTGGCGGAGGATATCAGCAAGAACATTCACAGTATCCGTCTCATCGCCGACGACGTCTTTCAGAGTGCCCGTCAGCTCGCGGAGGCATCGGGCAATTTGGCGCAACTGGCCGGTGAGCTGCAATCCATCGAGGACAATTTCCGCGTCTGAGCGCCCCGTCGTCAGTGGCTGAAGCGGAACAGGGCGATGGTGCCGATGCCGGCGAGGATGAGCACGATTTGTCGCACGGCGGCTTTCACCGAGGTGTGACGGTGCAGGCTTGGGATGAGGTCGGCGATGGCGATGTAGATGAAACTGGCCGCCGACAGGGCCAGGATGTAGGGAATCGCGCCGCGCGTCTCTGCCAACCAGAAATAGGCGAGCACACCGCCCGGGAGCATCGCCGTGGCGGAGAGCGTATTCAGGGCCAATGCCCGCAGGCGTGAGTAGCCGCTGTCGAGCAGGATGGCGAAGTCACCGACTTCCTGCGGTATCTCATGGGCGATGACAGCCAGCGCCGCGGCGATGCCGAGGGGCACGGAGGTCAGGAAGGCTGCGGCGATGACCGCACCGTCCACGAAGTTGTGAAAGGCATCGCCCACCAGAATCAATGGACCCGCCCTGCCGTGGGCATGGCAAGTCTCGTCGTGACAGTGGCGCCAGATGACGACTTTTTCCAGAATGAAGAACAGCACAATACCCGCGAGTACCATGCCCATGATGATCATGGCGGGGACGGTTTTCAGACCCGTCGGTATCATGCCGAGGAAGGCGGCACCGAGCAGGGTACCGGTGGAGTAGCTAATAAAGCAGGGTATCAGTGTGCGGCGCATGCGGTCCGGAAACAAAAGCATGAGTCCGGCACCCGCGACGGCGCCGGCGATGGTAATCAGGCTGAATCCGATGACCCACAGCATCAGTGTGTTCCTCAAGGCGGTGCGAGCAAGTGGCAGGGCGATCCTGCCGGCCGAGGCCATGGCAACCGAGGTGCCCAGCGGGCCGATAACATAACAGAATGAAGCGGGCGTGGAAGGGTGATTTGCGCTTTACGGGCGCCCCCCGGCAGACACATGCCAGGGGGCGTCGGTTTCAGGCGGAAGCCATACCGCAGCGGCGGTTTGCGGGCACGGCGATGTCGATGAGGCGTGGGCGCGCCAAATTCAGATTGGCCATCAGTTCGACGAACTGTGCGCGCGTCTTGTCGACGATATAGGGGTTGGTGCGACGCTCTTCCCCGATACTGCTGACCGTGCGTCCCTTGTAGTCGTGGCCCGGATAAACCAGAACGTCATCCCTGAGGGTCATGAGCCGTTGCAAGCTGTCGTATTGGGCGTTCGCATCACCGTGCTGGAAGTCGGTCCGGCCGCACGCAGCGATGAGCAGCGTATCCCCGGTGAATACCCGGTCGCGCCATTGGAAGGTGACACTCCCCGGCGTATGGCCTGGCGTGGCCATGACATGGATGATTTCGTTACCGAATACGATGATGTCGCCGTCACTCAGTTGTTGGTCGGCACAGGCCACGTTGCACTCTGCACCCACGGCAATGCGTGCCTCGGTGCGCTCGCGCAGGGCGGCGGCGCCGGTGATGTGATCGGCATGGGCATGGGTCTCCAGGACATAGCGCAGCTGAAGCCCGGACTGGGCAAGCACCTGAAGGTCCCGGTCGACCTGTTCCTGCACCGGATCGATCAGCACCGCATCGCCCGTGACGGGATCACCCAGCAGATAGGTGTAGGTTGAACTCGTTTCGTCAAACAGCTGCCTGAAGTGAATCATGTCTGTCTCCTCTGGATTGATGGCTGTGACGTTGTTCACCTCTCTCGGATGCATTTTCTTGTTTGAACTCAGTACTTCAACTCGATACGGGTAGCGGTGCCTTCGTCGGGGACGTCGAAGGCGGCCTGCTCGAAAGCCGGCGGGCCCATCACTTCCGGGTTGTTGCTGAGGCCGTAACCTTCGGTGGGCACCATGCCAAGGAAACGGTTGAGGGTGCCGTCGCCGTTTTCATCGTGGTAGGCGATGATGGCGTAGCGACCCGCAGTCAGGTTTTCGAACCGGGCTGTGATCGTCCCTGGCGTTGCCGCATGCTCGAGCACCTGCAGACTCTTCTCCTCGTGACGGAAACCTTCCGGACCGTTGTACAGGCAGATCCGGATACTGCCGCGCTCGTGAGCGACGTTGGCCAAACGGACCTCCAGCTCTGCAGCCGTGGCCGTTCCGGCCAGTGTCGCAGCCAGCGCAAAGCTGGCCAGGGTCTTGAACATGGCTTACCTCTCGTGACGTTTAAAACGGAGGCCGGGCCGCTCAGCGGCCCGGCCGGAACGTTTGGGTCTACAGGGCCTTCTTGCAGAAATACCAGTCGACGCACTCGTGACCTTCATTCAGGCGGGCCTCGGCGCCGGCAACGCTATCGGGCGGGGGCACGATGACCTTGTCACCCGGCAGCCAGCCTTCGGGCGTGGCGACCTTGTGGGCGTCCGAGATCTGCAGTGCCTTCACCAGGCGCAGGAATTCCGGGATGGAACGGCCGTTGCTCATGGGGTAGTACACCATGGCGCGCAGCACACCGTTGGGGTCGATGACGAAGGTGGCGCGCACGGCCGAGGTGTCGGAGGCACCCGGCTGAATCATGCCGTAGGCATTGGCCACGCGCATGGAGAGGTCTTCGATGATCGGGAAGGGGATCTCGACACCGAATTTGTCCTTGATGTTGCGCACCCAGGCAAGATGCGCGTAGTTGCTGTCGATGGACAGACCGAGCAGTTCCGTATTGACCGCCTGGAATTCGGGGTAAGCCTTGGCAAAGGCCATGAATTCGGTGGTGCACACGGGCGTGAAGTCGGCCGGGTGGGAGAACAGCACCAGCCACTTGCCCTTGTAATCGGACAACGTCTTCACGCCGTGGGTAGTCTTGGCCTCGAACGCCGGCGCCGGCTCGTTGATGCGGGGCATGGCGGGGCGGACGGCTTCTTCGCGAATGTCAGACATAGTTGGAAACTCCGTGTGGGTTGCGATGACGGGTCCATTATCAGGATTGGCTATCAAACGATGAAATCGTTTGTTTCGATGGTGTTGATAGGTGATGCCTATTTCTCACGAGGCAGCGCCGAAAGTGGGGGAAGTTCCCACACAAGCGCTAGGTGAACACCTGCAAAATCTGCAGGCGAAGTCCCGAAATTGCGAATTGTCATCCGTACCATCCGCGGCGCGATGTAATCTGGCAAAACGGACCAACAGGGGATTCCCATGAAACGAATCATCAATCGTGCCGTGCCCGGTGTGCTGATCGGCTTCGGTTTGCTGGTGATGCTTTCGAGCAGCATGGTCGGAGGCGGAATGAGCGACCTGGTCGGCTTCCCGCTGTTCATCGCCGGGCTCGTATGGCTCGCCCTGCCCGAGTATCTGGGGCGTCGGAAATCACCCTGACCGGCGTGTGCGGAGGTTGGTGGGGCGTAATTTCCCGGGCTGCGCTGTCAAAGGGATGTGATGCGTCGCTCTGAAACCAACCCCCTTGCGCCGACCGAGGCGATACTCGAAAGCATTTCTGACGGCGTCTTCACCGTCGACCACGACTGGCGGATAACCTCCTTCAACCGCGCGGCCGAGGCGATTACCGGGATCACTCGCGATCAGGCGCTGGGCCAGCGTTGCTCGGAGGTCTTCCGCTCCAGCATGTGCGGCGACGACTGTGCCTTGCGCCAGACGCTGAAAACCGGCAAACCCGTCATCGGTCGAGCAGGCTACATCGTCGACAGTACCGGGAAACGCATCCCGATCAGCGTTTCCACCGCGGTCATGCGGGATGTCGACGGTCGGGTGATGGGTGGCGCGGAGACCTTTCGCGATCTCAGCGAAGTGGAGGCGTTGCGCGAGGCGCTCGATGGGCGCTTTCGCATCGGAAACCTGATCAGCCACAGCGCGGCCATGCGCAGGGTATTCGAGATATTGCCGACCCTGGCGGCGACCACCAGTACCGTGCTGATTGAAGGTGAGACAGGGACGGGTAAGGAATTGCTTGCCCGCGCGATCCATACCGAGGGCACACGGCGCGACAAACCGTTCATTGCAGTGAATTGCGGTGCGCTGCCGGATAGCCTGCTCGAATCGGAGCTGTTTGGTTACAAGGCCGGCGCCTTCACGGGGGCGACACGCGACAAGCCTGGTCGTTTTGCCCTGGCCGAAGGTGGCACGCTGTTTCTGGACGAAATCGGCGAAGTGAGTCCGTCACTTCAGGTTCGCCTGCTGCGCGTACTGCAGGAGAGGACCTATGAGCCGCTGGGTGCCACTCGCACATCGCACGCCGATGTGCGCATCATCGCCGCGACCCACCGCGACCTGCGCAGCCTGGTGAGCGAGGGCGTCTTCAGGGAAGACCTCTTTTACCGCATCAATGTGGTGCGGGTTCAACTTCCTCCTTTGAGAGCCCGCAAGGAAGACATACCGCTCTTGGTGGAGCATTTCATCGGTCGGTTGGGCAAGCTCCAACGCAAGCCCATCCGGGCTATGACGGGTGAGGCGATGGAACGGCTGATGGCGCACGACTGGCCGGGCAATATCCGCGAGCTGGAAAACGCCATCGAGCACGCTTTCGTGCTTTGCACCGGCGAACGCATCGATGTCCCTCATCTTCCCGCCGAATTTTCTTCACGGGTTTCCCCATCCGTGGGAAAGTTTGCTGCGATCCGGCAGCAGGCGGAGGCCGATTCCATACGCGACGTGCTGGTACGCAACCGCTATAACCGCGCTGCCGCGGCCCTCGAACTCGGCATCCACAAGAGCACCTTGTACCGTCGCATGAAGGCCCTCGGCATTCATCTTCCCGAGCAGGACGGTCGTTCCCGATAGTCGCACTTGTGCGACGGTGTGTGTCGCGACCGTCGCGGTAATGCGGCGTTCCAGCCCGCCCCAGGCCGCGCGTGCGGCCTTTCCTCCTTGTTTTCGCGCCGCGCAGTCCATCAGGAAACATTGGCATGGCGCGTGCTATCTCTCGCCGGTGTGCAGGCGCTTTCGTTCGCCGCCTGCAGGTCTTCCCGGTGTGTACACGTGGTCTGTTCGCAGTTGTCGTACGGTGCGGGATATGCGAGAGGCTCGCAATGAAACTGGCGGTCCCGGTCTGGAACGGACGTTTGTCCCCTGTGTTCGATACGTGCAACCGGATCCGGGTCCTGGAGGGCGATGTGGGATGTGCGCTGAAAGAGATCGGCATCGTCGCGTGTGAGGGTGATGCGGCCGCGAAGGTGATGCACCTGACCGGCCAAGGCGTGGACACCCTCATTTGCGGTGCCATAACCCGCGCGACGGAGGCCATGGCCTCAGCCTGCGGCATCACTGTGATCGCATTCAAAGCCGGTGATGTCGACGAGGTGCTCGATGCGTGGCGTGACGGCACATTGCTGCACGAACGATTCGCGATGCCCGGTTGTCGGGGTCGCCGTTGCCGCCAAAGGCGGCGCCATCATTTACGTCCGGGGCAAAAGTCCCCGGATCGGGAGATTTGATCATGAGAAAAGGTAACAGAAACGGTGTTCGAAGCGGTGTCGGGGCTCGGGGGCGTGTGGTCGCGCTGACGGCCGAGCCGGTCACGATGACCCAGGAATGGGGATGGGCGGCAAGCGAAACAGGACGGGGCTGCGGTGGACAACGCCGGCAACACCTGTGCGCGGGCCAGCGTCGGCGTTGCCGGGGGAGGATGATCGATTGAACATCGTAATCACTGCGAGGGGTGAAACCCCCGAGGCGCCCTTCGACCCCGTGTTCGGACGAGCGCCGAAACTGGTGGTGTGTGATCTGGGCGACGGCGCATGCTGCGCCATCGACAATGCCGCGAACGCCGAGGCCGCCGCGGGCGCAGGTATGCAAGTGGCGGAGCGCGTGATCCGGCTCGGTGCACAAGCCGTGGTGACCGGTCGCTGCGGGCCGAAGGCAATGCAACTGCTTACTGCCGCAGGTGTCGCCGTCTACCGTAGCGACGCCCTGACGGTGGGCGATGCACTGGCCCGGTTTCGCGCCGGCGCGTTGGAGCGGATCGGATGACAGGCCGAAGCGTTCAAGACGTCGTCGAATACGCGCCGATCGGTTACGTCTCCAGCCCCCATGTCGTGCCGCGGGATACGCCCATTCAGCCCGTCTACGCGGAGGCCGCCCATGGCTATGTGGAGATCCACGAGCATTTGGTGGACGGCCTGCGCAGCCTTGAGGGCTATTCGCACATATACCTGATCTACCACCTGCACCGGATTGACGAGTCTCGTTTGCTCGTAACGCCTTTTCTTCAAGACAAGGAACACGGCATTTTTGCCACGCGTGCGCCGTGGCGACCGAACCCCATAGGATTGAGCATCGTGCGTCTGGTCAGGGTGGAGCACAACCGCGTGCATGTCACCGGTCTTGATCTGCTTGACGGTACGCCAATCCTCGACATCAAGCCCTACGCCGCACGCTTCGACTGCTTCGTGGGGACGCGCAACGGATGGCAGGACGAAGTGGATGAAGATACGGCACAGCGACGCGGCCAGCGTATCGAACAGGGCGAGGGAGGCCATCTCCAGTGAAAATCGCCGTCGCTTCAGGCAAGGGCGGTACCGGCAAAACCACGGTATGCGTAAACCTGGCGCGTGTGGCCACGCAGCCCGTCACATTGCTCGATTGTGATGTGGAGGAACCGAACGCTCACTTGTTCATTGCCTGTCCGTCGGACGAGGTCGAGCCTGCGTCGATATGGGTTCCGCGTATCGACGAACAGCGCTGCGACGCTTGTGGCGAATGCAGCGCGTTCTGTGCATTCAATGCCATCGCGATGACGGCATCCCGCCCAAAGGTGTTCGAAGAACTGTGCCACGCCTGTGGTGGTTGCGCGAAGGTTTGCCCCAAGGGCGCTATCGATGAGGTCCCCCGTCCGATCGGTACCGTCACTGTCGGGCGTTCCGACCAGCTGACGCTGATTACCGGTCGCCTCGATATCGGCATGACGATGGCACCTCCCCTGATTCGTGCCGTGCGCAGCCGGGCGGACGATGATGAACAACTCGTTCTCATCGATGCTCCACCCGGGACAACCTGTCCGGTGGTGACCGCGGTTTCCGGCTGCGATTTCGTTGTGTTGGTGACGGAGCCCACGCCTTTCGGTGTTCACGACCTGGGATTGGCCGTCGAGGCGCTTGAAGCGTGTGGGATTCCAATGGGTGTCGTTATCAACCGCAGCCGCCGGGTGGAACCAAGTGCGGCAACGTTCTGCAAGCGCAAAGGTATCCCTGTCCTGTTGGAATTGCCGGACGACAGGCGCATCGCAGAGGCCTATTCACGCGGTGAGGTGTTGGTGGAAGCGTTACCTGAGTACCGGGCCGCTTTCGAACTACTGCTACTGACAATCCGTGAACGGGCAGCGAATACCCATGTGTCCCGCGCTCTAGGGGATGGGAGATGAATGGCGCTGACCCGATGATCAAGGAGCTGGTGATCCTCAGTGGCAAAGGTGGCACAGGAAAGACAAGTATCACCGCTTCCATTGCACAACTCGGCAGCGATACCGTCCTTGCCGATTGCGACGTGGATGCCGCAGATCTCCACCTGATTCTCGAACCCCGCACCCGCCATCGTGAAACCTTCGTGAGCGGCCGTGAAGCGAGCATACGGCCGACGGACTGCACCGGGTGTGGTGTGTGTCTCGACAACTGCCGTTTCGGTGCAATCGAGCCTTATCTGGACGAGCAAGACGAGGAGAAATTTCGCGTCAACGGTTTGCTCTGCGAAGGCTGTGGGGTTTGTGTCCACTTCTGCAGGGACAGAGCCATCGATTTCGAACCACGCGACTGCGGCGAATGGTTCGTTTCCGATTCCCGCAATGGAACGCTCGTGCATGCGAGGCTCAGACCCGGGGCCGAAAACTCAGGGAAACTGGTAGCCATCGTACGTGCCGAGGCACGCAGCATCGCACGGGCGCAGCATCAGCCGCTCGTCGTCATTGATGGGCCGCCGGGCATCGGGTGTCCCGCTATCGCCTCGGTAACCGGCGCTACGATGGCGCTTGTGGTGACCGAGCCGACGGTATCCGGGCTACACGATGTGGAACGATTGCTTGCCATGATCCGCCACTTTCGAATCCCGGCGGCACTGTGTGTGAACAAGTGGGACATCAATCCCATCCTTGCGCTGCAAATCGAGGAGAAGTCCCGGACGCTCGGGGCGATCCCCGTGGGTCGCGTCGCTTACGACCCGGGCGTCAGCGACGCACAACATGCATTGCGAGCAGCCACGGAAATCGACACACGTGCCGGAGAGGACATTCGTGCCATGTGGGACAGACTCCGTGTGCTTCTCGATGGCAATCACTTTGAACCGTAGGTATCCAACTGGAGAAACAACCATGCGTATCGCCATTCCCGTCATCCAAGGAAGACTGTCTTCCCATTTCGGACACTGTGACGTGTTCGCGCTCTTCGATGCCGACCCGGCCACCCGAAGCATCATCAACCGGGAGGAAATCGATGCGCCACCTCATCAACCGGGGCTGTTGCCGCAATGGCTCGCAGAGCGCGGCGCGAACATCATCATTGCAGGCGGCATGGGTGGCCGCGCTCTTGAACTGTGTGGCCGACAGGGAATCGCCGTAGTGCTGGGCGCGCCGGAAGACCCTCCGGAGCACCTCGTGAACGAATTCCTGGCGGGGAACCTGCATACGGGTAACAACAGCTGCGATCATTGAGAACACTGTTGCTGTTCAAACAGCCGCAGAAGTCACCTGCGCGCAGATCAAAGACGCGCCCGCCGATGTTGGTACAAGAGAGAGGTCGTTCGATGTTGCACCGTGGCTTGGGTGAGCGCTATTCGCCCATGTATTTCCTGTCGGCCCTCGGGGCAGGCGGATTGGCAGTTTCGTTTTTCATGTACCTGATGTTCATGGTGAAACATCCGGATACGCCGCTGCCGACGTTTTCCCATATCATGCCGCTGCTCCAGGACGGCAGTCTGACTGCCAAGGTCCTTGTGGGGGCGGCCTTGCTGGCCATCATGTTCTTCGCTTTCATGCACGTGAGTTTGCTGGTATGGAACGTGCGCGAATACCGCCTGTTCAAGCAGACCGAAAAATTCGCCAGGCTGCGCAGCTCGAACGAGGAGGTGGCGTTGATGGCCATTCCGCTCACCTTGGCCATGACCATCAACGTGATGTTCGTGCTGGGAGCCGTATTCGTTCCCGGCCTGTGGGCTTATGCGGAATACCTGTTCCCCATGGCGATCCTGGGGTTCCTTGCCGTTGGGGTATATGCGCTGCGCATCTTCGTGGCCTACATGACCCGGTTGATTACGCAAGGTGATTTCGATTTTGTCGAAAACAACAACCTCAGTCAGATGCTTGCGATCTTCGCCTTTGCCATGGTCTCCGTGGGCTTCGCGGCACCCGGTGCGATGAGCCATCATCCCGAGGTGAATGCGGTGGGGATTTTCTTCTCGTTGGCCTTTGGCGCCATCGCGGGTGTACTCGCCGTACCCAAGTTCGTGCTCGGCCTGAAATCCATGTTCAAGCATGGCATTTCGGAAGCGGCCAGTCCGAGCCTGTGGATCACCATTCCCATCCTGACGCTGCTCGGGATCGCCACAATCCGTATTTCGTTCGGGCTACACCACGGATTCCACCATCCGGTGAGTCCGGCATGGTTGTTCGTGTTGACGTCGGTGATCCTGTCGCTTGAGCTGATGGCCGGTCTGGTCGGCTATGCGGTTATGCGGCGGCTGGGTTATTTCCGCGACTACCTGCACGGCGATAAGCATCATCCGACCAGCTATGCACTCATCTGCCCGGGTGTGGCGGTGTTTGTCTTTTCCATGTTCTTCATACACATGGGGCTGGTACGCGTCGGGGTGGTCGCGCAATTCAGCGTCGTCTATTTCGCGTTGCTCGTCCCGCTGGTGTACGTGCAGTTGAAAACCGTACTGACCATGCTGAAACTCAACCGGCGTTTGCTGGTTGCCTGATGGAGAGGGCCTGCGGCAAGGCGCCGCAGGCCCCATGACGTCCACGCCGCCGTTTACTCAGATGTGGCGGCGGCCTCCATCGCCGAGAGCGTGCTCGCCTCGCCGGCGCGCCTGGGTTGGTAGTTCATGAGAAAGTCGCCTTTTGGTTTGCCGTCGGCGAAGGAACTCCGGTACCCGGCAAACTCAATCACCGGGCGCGTTCCCTGGCGTGCCGCCTCGTTGCTCCAGTGTTCGTATTCGATGCGGTAGATCGCCGAATAGATCTCCGCGCGGCCCGTGCCGTGATGGCAGTGGATAAGCACCGGGAAGGCGTCCTCCTGGTCGAGGACCTTGAAGAATCGGCTGAGTGTGGCGGCGGTCGGCACCTGTCGCGAAGGGATGTTCACGTGACGAACACCTGACAAGGCGGCGAGTGCACGGGCTTCGGCATCGATTTCTTCCTGACGTTCGGGGTGCAGGGCATCGCGCGCGCCGCCAGGATCCCGCAGGTCGATCACCGTTTTGATCCCGTGGGTCGAGACATAGCTTACGAGCGTGTCCTGCGGCATGGCGGCTGACTTGTACACCCGCCCCTCGCTCACGGTCTCGAAACGATAATTGACGTGGACGAACCACACATAGGCCATGGCCACTGCGAGCAAGAGCACAGGCGCATAACGGGAAATTCGACGTGTCATGGTGACCCGGTGCCAAGTGTTGGGGACGTTATCTTACAAGAGCGCGCCGGCAGGCGTGTGTGGCTTGGGAGGCCCCGAGAAGGCCGGGTGCTTTCGGGTAATCCCTATCAGGGCGTATCGGCGTCTGTCGGACGCTCATCCGGCAACCGGAATGAAAAGTCCGCGCCACAACCGGAGGCGAGAAACCGGTCTCCCCACGCTTCCCGTAACAACGCCGTGGCAAGCTCGCCCGTGCAGTGGCTTGGCGCCACGTGTCGCACACCGAGCACCTTCAAGCGGGCAATGATCCCAAGCACCTCCATCTCCTGTTTTTGTCTCAGGTGGTAGCCGCCCATGAGCAGGTGCAGCGGTCGGCCAAGCTGGTGTGTGGCCGCTTCTGCGAGGATGTCGATACCCGCATGGGCGCAGCCGGTGATGAGTATCGGCCCTTCAGGGCTTTCCGCAATCAGTGCCTGTTCGCCCACGCCTTCGCCGAACTCGCCCGTGGAGTGGATGCCGGAGAACAGATGTTGTGGTCGGGCGATCGCTTTGATGCGTGTACCGTGGCCTGCGACCATGCGCCTGAGGGGCAGTGCAATGGAGGCGGGGGTGTAAACGATGGCGGCAGGATTGGCGCGCAGAAAGTGTTCCAGGCCGCCCATGTGATCGGCATGCAGGTGGGAGATCATCACGGTATCAATATGGCGTGGATGGACGCCCAGCTGGCGCAGATTGTTCAGTAGCAGGTCACCGTTGCCCCCGGTGTCGAAAAGAACGGCACGCTGCCCGATTCGGACGAGACAAGCGAAGCCCCATCCGGTGGACAGGTTTGGCGCAAGCCGCACATTATCGAACGCCACCTGGAGGCGAACGTCTTGATGTGATGCAGCCGTGGAACTCGGCCGGCAGGAAGGGAGCAGGTTTCGCAACATGGTCGAAGTTCATCGGAGGGCTGAGACTACGGGGTTGCAAATCGCAGACCATCGACCGCAACCCGCTGTCCCTGTGGTGGCGAGTGTGTTATCGCACCTCGATCCGGAACTATGCCATTGCTGACGTCGCGTACCCGGCGCAGCTGTCAGCGTTGACACATGTCACGCCGCCCGTCGGCGCCAAGCGGTGGCCCACGGTTGGGTTCTTCGATATTCGGTCAATAACGGCAGTCACATTGCGCATTCTCAATGCACGCCTGCCGCTAATACTTGAGAATTCCGCTCTGCCATACCCTTGGAGCGAATCCCATGAAGCAGTCGATTTTTCAGGAGAAGTATCCTGTCTTTACCCTTGAGCTCGACAGATCGGAAACCTTGTTCCGCAATGTGGATGAGATCATCGAGTACCTGAAGCGGTGTGTGGAGGAGCATCCTGCCGCACGTTTCATCGCCGTTTTCGATCACTATGGCCACACCCGTTCCCTGCCCGATGGCGAAATCGGCGAGGGCATCCTCGATGCCAAGAACCTGGTGTTTTGTTTTGGCATGAAGCTGCCCAATCCCCAGGTGCTTGCGGTGCGTCCGCGTTCCATCGGTGTCGCCGAAACCCATACCGGCTTCGTGGTGACTTTCATGGAAGCCCCCATGCCGCCGGCCAATGCCGCGATGGAACAGTGGGTGCGTTCGCTCGTAAAACGCTGACGGCATGCATTGTGCTCTTCCAGGGAAGAGCTCAACCGCCTCTCCCTTCCGCAAAGGCCATGTCATGTCGCCGACCTTGACCATTCTCTTCGATAACGTGAGCCACGATCCGCACCTGCAGCGTTTGTGGGGGTTTTCGTGCCTGGTAGAGGCGCATGGCCGCCGGGTGCTGTTCGACACAGGCAGCAACGGCCGCGTGCTATTGCGTAACATGCGGGCTCTGGGTATCGATGCGATCGGCCTGGATGACGTGTTCATTTCCCACACCCATTGGGATCATATCGGTGGTCTGGACTCGATCATCGAGCTGAATCCACAAGCGCGGCTGATCGTGCCCGCAAGCCTGTCGCCGCGCATGCTGCGCGATTTGAAGATGCTGGTGCGCAAAGTGGTCGTGGTCGATCAGTCCCCCTTCGTGATGGCACCGGGCTTTTTCTCCACCGGCCTGCTCCACGCCGACGTTCCCGAGCAGGCGCTGGTGGTGGCGGGCGCCGCCGGGCCGTTGGTCATCACAGGCTGCGCGCACCCGGGCATCGTCACTCTCGCTTCCGTGGCAACAGAACAGGTGCATGGGCCCATCGGCCTACTCGCGGGAGGCTTTCATTTGTTCGAACAGGACGCGTCTGCGATCGATCAGGTTGCAGATGCGCTGAAGGCGTTTGGTGTCCGCCGGGTGATGCCCACCCATTGTTCGGGCGATGACGCCATCATTCGGCTGGCGACACGCTTCGGCAAGCGCTTCCTGCGCGGGGGCGTAGGACGGCGGATTCACCTGGCACAGGGCGGCGGCGACGACGGCTGAGTTCGCACCCGGGTCGGCGTGACCCTATCAACGGACTCCCTCAGGATGGGGGCCCGTGTTATAAGAATGGCCAGGTACCGTTCACCAAAGAAACCGCATGAGCCTGGCCCGACTGGTATGCCTTCTTTCTTTGCTGTCAGGGACGAACGCGGCCTCTGCCCAGGGACTGGAGCGCATCGTGGTCAGCGTGCCGGGCCCGCGCAATATTTCCTACCTCCCCATCGATCTCATACCCAAAATCGGCGCCGATCGGGACGTGGGCGCATCGATACAGTTGCTGCACACCGGCGGCGGCAGCGTAGCCCTGAACAACCTGACCACGCGCAACGCGGACTTCGCGGTGGCCGGCATGCCCGCGGCAATGTCACTGCGGGCAAACGGGGGCGACGTCGTGTGTGTCGCCCCCGTGAACGACGCGCCGTTGTTCGTGCTCATGGTCAGGGCCGGGTTGGCGCGCCAGGTGCGGCGCATCGCGGATCTCAAGGGGATGGTGCTGGGGGTCAACACCAGTACCCGCACCAGCAAGACAACGTCGCAACAACTCATGGAATTGCTGCTACGCAGTGACGGTGTGGCCGTGGATTCCGTGCGCATCGTTCCGGCAGGACAAAGTTGGGAAGAGCAGTCCTCCTTGCTCCTCACCGGTGCGGCCGATGCCGTCATGGGGGACGAACCCTACGCCACCAGGCTCCATGCCCAAAACCAGGTGTTTTTCCTCGCGCACCTGGCGGAGCCCGACACCGTCAAGCGGGTCCCCGGCGCCGGATTCCTGCACGCGGCGCTCGAGACGCGCAGCGATGTCATCACGCAGGAGCCGCACAAAGTCACGAAAATGACTGCAATGTTGCGCAGGGCGTTGCGCTGGATGGCTGAACACACACCGGAAGAGATCGTCGAGGTGATGGATATTGCGGACCCGCAGGAGCGGGAGGCGTTTCTGGTCTCGTTACGGCGGTACCCCAACGCATTCAGTCGTGATGCGGTTTTTTCCAACGCACAGCTCGTGCAAACCGCACAGTTTTTCCGCATCACCAGCCAGGGCGATCCGCGCGCCCAGGCCCTGGACATCGAATCCATGATCGACGACAGCTGGGTAGGTCGTCGCCCATGATGCTGAAACGCCGTTCCATCGCGGTCCAGGCCGCGCGTCGGCTGGTGTTCAGTCTGGGTTTGTTCGTTATCGTGGTGGGCTTGTCGACGGCAGCGTTTTATCGCACGGCGCTCGACAAGGCGGCGACGGAACGCGCGAATGACCTCCGCGCGTTTTATGTATCGCGACTGACCCAAATCGAGCGCGACTGGGAGGTGCAGGCCCGCGATTTCCGCGTGCGTATAGAATACGCGCGCATCCTCGAACAACCGCACACGGCGGTGCTCAATCTGCAGGCCTTCATGACCGTCCAGGGCAGTGGCCGCAATTTTCGCTATTTGCTGATCGGAAGTCAGAAGGGCGAACCGATCTTCCGTTTCGGCAAGGGGATGTCATCGGCCGGCCTCATCGCGCAACTGATGGAGGGGGCGGATTACTATCTCGATGCCGAAACCCGCCAGCTCTACCGCGTCTACGAGGAGCCAATCTGGCTGGGCAATCAGGGCATGGGCCGTATGTGGGTCTTCTTTCGCATCGATCACGCCCTGTTGGGCCACCTGGCCTCCCCGGGGGTGACCTTGTCAGTGGCCTACAACGGCACACCGCTGGCAAGCTCACTGGGCGCGCGCGGGCTGTTACCGCAGGTGACCATGCCGAATGCGCGATCACGTACGCTGCCCTGGCGCGGGAGAGCCGATGACCCGGTGCAAATGACGATTAGCGCGCCGGTCAAGCTGCTGTTTTCCACCATGGAGCTGGCACTTGCCGTGAGCGTGATCCCGGTGCTCGATGGCTTGATCCTGTGGTTCGCCCTCGGCACCTGGCTGATGGGCCACACGCGACGTATCAACGCGCTCGATCGCGCCCTGCGCCACGCCTCCGGGAAGACCCGGGACCGGCGCGACATGGATCAAAACCTGCGAGCCGCCAGTGCCGGCCACAATGACGAAATTCACGCGGTCGCGGAGACCTTTCGCCGTACCACGGCGCTTCGCGACGAAGTGGAGCGGCGGAATGCGAATCTGAACGACAACCTCCGACGACAGAACGAGCAACTGGAGGCCGTGAACGCCGAACTCGAGTCGTTCATCTATTCGGTGTCGCACGATTTGCGCGCGCCACTGCGTGCCATCGCCGGGTTCTCCACCATTCTCGAGGAGGACTATGGGAAGAAGCTCGATGCCGCAGGGAAAGATTACTTGAAACGCATCGAAACCTGCGCCACCCGCATGAGTGAGCGCATGGATGCCTTGCTCAACCTGTCACTCATTTCACGCCATGAAATCGTGTGCACCGAGGTGGACCTGGGCAGGCTCGCAACGGAACTCATTGCGGAGCTGCGCGACAGTGCCCCGGCGCGGCGCATCGAGACGCGGGTGGGGGAAGGGCTGGTGGCCTTCGCCGATGCACGGCTGCTCGGCGTGGCGCTCTCGAATCTGCTCGCCAATGCCTGGAAGTTCACGGCGCATACCGTCGCACCATGCGTGGAGGTGGATGCTGTCGAACAGGACGGCGAACGGGTTTTTTTTGTACGGGACAACGGTGCCGGATTTGACCCGGCCTTCATCGAGCGTATGTTCCTGCCCTTTCACAGACTGCATCCGGATACTGAGTTCGAGGGGACCGGTCTGGGCCTGGCCATCGTCGAGCGGGTGATTCGACGGCATGGGGGGCGGGTATGGGCGGAGGGGGCCGTCGGGCAGGGCGCGACAATCTATTTCACCTTGTAGTAACTTTCCCCGTCACGACGTATCCCGATAACGCAAAGAAGCCGCCAACCAGGCGAGCCGACGACTTGGCACCATGACCCCCATTCTGTTGATAGTGGACGATGATCCGGATGACATGGCATTTACCACCCGTGTCATCGGAAAGAAGCACAAGGAGGTCCGCTGTGTGGAGGCATTCAACGGCGAAGCCGCGCTCGAGTTTCTCGCGAACAGTGAAATTCTGCCTGCCGTCGTGCTGATGGATCTGAAGATGCCGGGGATGAGCGGTATCGATGTCCTGCGGCGGATCAGGGCGGACAAGCGCCTGTCCCACCTGCCTGTGGTGATCATGACCAACTCCATGCTGGACTCCGACCGCTCCAAGGCGCTCTCTGCCGGTGCCGACGACTTCATGCAAAAGGCATTTGATCTCCGCCGATACGCCGAGGAGATCGCAGCACGCCTCGAACGTTGGCTGGCGCCCATGGAAACCTCGGGACATCCCACGCCGCTCACCTGATTGCTGGGTCGCGCGGGGGATCAGCGCCCGCAAAGCGCGGCCTTGGGTCGGCCCGAGCAGCCTAGTCTTTCTCCGTGGTTCACTACTTTCAGTAACTGCTGGCGTGGCAATGGGGGCCGCACAGTTCGCCGGCGGGGCACTCCAGGATCACCAGCCGGTTGCTGCGGGCAAATTTCAGCAGGAATTCGAAGGTTTCAGGCTGTTCCTCCTGCAAGTGGGGGTCCAGCACGAGACTGTTGGTGCCCTCGACGATGGTATTGGAGACGCGGGGATCCAGCCGCAGGCGACGACCCCGGTCGATCCGCCCGGCCATGCTTGCGAGGCGCTGGGCCCAGTCGCTGGGCCGAAAGGGCTTGCCGTCGACCGTGACGCCCCGGATAACGAGACGGGCATCGTTGCGGCACGGCGAAGCGGGTTGCGTCATGGCGTGACTCCGTGAGTTTGAATTCCGGGAGGACCGTCGGCTCGGCAAGGTACCTTACCGGACGTGCAGGGTTTGGGCCTCTCCAAAAAACGACGCGTCCTTGCGCCGTAAACGCGTCCCTTGGCATGGACGCAGGGCTTGGAGAGAGGGAACTACTCCGATGAGGTTTATTGCAAGCGGAATGCCATGAATGGCGGCGGTATCGTTTTGCTGCGAAAATGAAAAATCACGAAAAACCAATTAGTTAAAAATAATTGCTGTCGGGGTCGAACCCGGGGTATGTCAATCGTGGCGATATGTCACCGAAAATACCGGGCGAAGTGTCATTTGTGACTGCGCTGGCCCGGCCTTTGCCCACACGGCGGAGGTGATGCGAGCGGATTTCCGACTGAAGCAAGGACAAACCGGTCGTGGGGTGACAAGCGTCAGGACAAGCCAACGGCGGTTGGCGGGTTGCACTCGGGGGTAAAAGGGCGGCGCATCCTTGCGCCGAACGCGTCCCTTGGCGTGGACGCTGGGTTTGGAGAGAGGGAACTACTCCGACCGAACTATTGCAAACGTGGTGCCAGGAACGTCGTCATTGCCGGCTGCCGCGGGTTTTCCAAATAGCGCGAAAAAACAGACGCATAGAAAATCCCCTCTGTTCATTGGTGGTATCGACAGCTTGCCAAATGTGGCGTCTGACGCGGGAACTGGGCGTAATGACTGTCACCGCCGGCGAGCACAGGTGGACGATTTCTCTCTTCCCAAAAAGCAGAGTGCCGGGAATCGTGTCCTTTTCGTGAACCGGAAGGACGCGGCCCGCGGAGCAAAAAAAAAGGGCGCCTTTGCGCGGCGCCCTTCTTCGGTTCCCTTGCGGGTGATTACTTCTGTGGCTTGTCCTTCAAGCGGGTGATGCCGAGCAGCTTCAGCACGTACTTCTCGTAGATGGGCTCGGAGGTGCCCTTCTTCATCTTGCGCATGAAGTACTTCTCGAAGGCGATCTTCGCCCAGTGCACCCACTTGCCCTTCTTGAACCAGGTGACGTTGCGCGGCGGGATCTGCGGCAGGGCCACGAAAGCCGCGCCCGAGTCGCCCAGGTCGGCCAGGCAGATGGCGTTCCAGGTGCCGGTCTCGTGCGGGGTCTTGCCCTCGATTTCGTCACGGATGTTGTGCACGATGGCGGTGGTCATGGACTCGATCATGTAACCGGTCTTGGGCGCGCCCGTGGGCACCGGCGTCTGCTCGACGGGCGGGATGGCAATGCACACGCCCAGGGCATAGATGTTCGGGTACTTGGGGCTGCGCTGCTGCGCATCGACGATCACGAAGCCGCGCGGGTTGCACAGGCCTTCCACTGCCGCGACAGGCTCGACGCCCTTGAACGAGGGCAGCATCATGGAGAACTTGAACGGCAGCTCGTGTTCCTTGATCACTTCGCCGTTGTCGTTGTGCTCGGCCACGAACATCTTGCCGGCCTCGACCTTGCTCACCTTGGCGTTGCAGATCCACTTGATGTGACGGGTGCGCAGTTCGGATTCCATCATGCCCTTGGAATCACCCACGCCGCCCAGGCCCAAGTGGCCGATGTAGGGCTCGGAGGTAACCATGGTCATGGGCACGCGGTCGCGGATCTTGCGGCGGCGCAGGTCGGTGTCGACGATGGCGGCGTACTCGTAGGCCGGACCGAAGCAGCTTGCACCGGCCATGGCGCCGATGATCACCGGGCCGGGCTCGTCCGCCAGCTTCAGGTAGTCATTGAAGGCGGCTTCGGCGTGATCGACGGTGCACACCGAATGGGTGTGGCCGCCGTGCGGACCGGAACCTTCCACTTCCTCGAAGGCCAGCTTGGGGCCGGTGGCGACCACCAGGTAGTCGTACTTGATGTGCTCGCCACCCTTGAGTTCGATACGGTTTTCCTCGGGCACGATCTTGGTGGCGGTATCGACCACCAGATCGATGTTGCGGCGCTCGAGGTAGGGACGCAGCGGGAAAGTGATGTCCGAACGCTTGCGCCAGCCCACACCGATCCAGGGATTGGAAGGCACGAACTGGAAGTAATCGTTGGCGTTGATGACGGTGATACGGTGATCTCCGCCAAGGGCATCGCGCATTTCGTATGCGCAGGGGAGGCCGCCGGTACCGGCGCCGAGGATGACGATGTGGGCCATACAAAGAGTTCCTCAGTGACAAAACGCAAATAAATCCCGCGGCCACCACTCCCGGGTGAAGGAAGTATAGATAAGAGGTGCGTGGGAGAATCCGGGACGGCCCGCGTCGGGGCTGGCCGCTGATCTGGGCGCATATCCTACCGCTTTGTGGGGCGATGCGCTTACTCCATTAGAGATATCTGATATATGAAACCCTTCATTCTTTAGTGATATACGGCGCCTGAACGGAGCAAAGGGCGGGTACCACCCGGTGAGCGGCTGCGGCGTGCCACCGTCGTGCGGCGGCGTGATTGAGACGGGGCTTGGTCTTCGGAAGGGCAGCGGAAGGACGCGCGTCCTCCGCAGGAGAGCTCCGCCCGCGCTGCGCGCAGGCGGTACAGCATCGCATCAGGGCATCAGTGAGACCACGCTGGCGCCCATCACCAGCCAGCCGAACAGGGGATGGAAGATCGCGCGCCAGACGGTACGCCGTGGCACGAAACCGACGCCGTGCACGAAACCGGCGGCCACACCCCACAGCATCAACGCGAAAACGGC